>JBKQWB010000041.1:0-71766 GCA_052139735.1 Smithella sp.
AATTAAGGAGAAAAATCATGTCAAACCGGACAATTAAAGATCACTCGGCAAAAATTCCCCGGGGAAAAACATTCCTTTACGACCCCATCTTGAACAAGGGAATGGCCTTTAACGAGGCTGAGCGCGATACTCTCGGGCTAGGCGGTTTGCTCCCGCCGCGAATTTTCTCTCAAGAAGAACAGGCTCGCCATGCAATCGATAATGTCCGGCGCAAAGCAAACGATCTCGAAAAGTACCTTTACATCACTGGTTTACAAAATCGCAATGAAAGTCTGTTTTATCGCGTCCTGATTGACAATATGGAAGAACTGACACCTATTATCTATACCCCGACCGTTGGGCAGGCCTGTCAGGAATACAGCCGGATTTTCAGCGAACCACGCGGCATATTCATTACAAAATATGATTGCGGCAGTGTAAAAAAGATATTGAAAAACTGGCCGCATAAAAATGTTCGCGTCATTGTGGTCACAGACGGTGAACGAATCCTGGGACTGGGCGATCTCGGTTCCAACGGCATGGGAATTCCCGTTGGTAAACTGTCGCTTTATACCGCATGCGCGGGTATTGATCCGAAATTATGTCTGCCGGTTACGATAGATGTCGGAACCAATAATCAGGAACTGCTGAATGCCCCGGATTATATCGGCCTGCGGGAGCCACGTCTGCGGGGCAGGGAATACGACTCACTGATAAAAGAATTTATGGCCGCGGCCGCGAAACTCTTTCCCGGTGTCATGATTCAAATGGAAGATTTCGGAAACTTAAACGCCTTCCGTCTGCTGGAGGCATGCCGCGATAAATACTGCATGTTTAACGATGATATACAGGGAACCGCTTCGGTCGCGCTGGCCGGACTGTATTCCGCGTTGCGGATTACCGGCGGCAGGCTGTCCGATCAGCGTCTCTTGTTTTTAGGCGCCGGCGAAGCCGCCATCGGTATCGGCAATCTTGTTTCTTCAGCAATGATGGAAGAAGGGCTATCGCTGAATGCCGCTCACCGCAACTGCTGGTTTGTGGACTCCAAAGGTCTTGTTGTCGGCAGCCGTACTGATCTTGCAGAACACAAGCGTCCCTACGCCCATGACTATCCTTTCCACAAAGATCTCCTCTCGACCGTCGAGGCCGTAAGACCTACCGCAATCATCGGCGTATCGGGTCAACCCAGTACCTTTACCCCCGACATACTCAAAGCAATGAGCAGGATAAACGACCGCCCGATTGTTTTTGCGCTTTCCAACCCTACATCTAAAGCTGAGTGCACCGCCGAAGAAGCTTACCGCCATACTGACAAACGTGCCATTTTTGCAAGCGGCAGTCCTTTTCCGGATGTTGTGATAGACGGTCAGACTTTTGTGCCGGGTCAGGCAAACAACGCGTATATTTTCCCCGGCGTCGGATTAGGAGTGCTGGCCTCAGAGGCATCACGTGTCACGGATGAAATGTTTACAGCAGCAGCCAAATCGCTGGTCCAACAGGTTACTGCGGATGATTTGAAAATAGGACGCATTTATCCATCGCTTGCGCTGATTCGCGAAGTATCGGCCAATATTGCCGTGGCTGTAGCAAAAGTCGTCTTCGCGCGGGGACTTACCCAAATGCCTGAACCTGCTGATCTGCCCGGCCATATCAAATCAATCATGTACGATCCAACTTTTCAGGAGTACATTTAAACACTAATTTTACATCTTGTTTCGCCCCGACATACTATAATCGCTTTTTTAATGTCTTTCTTTCAATATTCGGTATACCCCTCATAAACTCGACACATTGTGTTGAACATAATCCATCCGAATGTCTGGCCACCGGCAACGAGCATTAACTTCACTCCTCGCCTTCGTAAATAATATTCCATTGACATGCAAGACGGTTCTTCTTATAGTTCAATCATGAATAATTAACGTAGTATATAAAAAATTTGCCGGACTGGAGCCCAAAAAGCAAAATCGAAAACTACGCTGTTTTTTGCAACTAATGAGGCCGCAGGAACACTAACCTGATATTTAGCAAAACAGTTGACAAAAAAACCCTTTTAAATTAAATAATTTCTTCATCTTTTGGTGAGGAGGTTGATATGTCCGTAAAGATTGCTGTTAATGGTTTTGGAAGAATTGGCCGGCTTGTGTTCAGAGCCGGATATAAAAACAAAGATTTAGAATTTGTAGCCATAAATGATCTTGCCGATGCAAAAACTCTGGCTCATCTGCTTAAATATGATTCAACTCATGGGATCCTGGATGCAGAAGTTAAAGTGGGGAATAATTGCATAATCGTTGACGGCAAGGAGATCAAGACATTTTCCGTCAGAGAACCGGAATTATTGCCCTGGAAAGACTTAGGCATTGATGTTGTCCTGGAAAGCACCGGAAAATACACGGACAAAACAGGCGCCGGAAAACATATCGAGGCAGGAGCAAAAAAGGTTGTTATTTCCGCCCCGGCTAAAAATCCTGACGTTACTGTTGTATTCGGCGTGAACCAGGAAGAGTATGACAAAACCAAGCATCATATTATTTCTATGGGCTCATGCACCACAAATTGTCTCGCGCCGATCGTCAAGATATTGCATGAGGAATTTGGTGTCGAATACGGCCTCATGACAACAATTCATGCCTACACCAATGATCAGGTGGTTCAGGATGAACCGCACAAAGATTTACGAAGGGCACGCGCGGCCGCTCTTTCCATGATACCCACGACAACCGGTGCTGCCCGGGCGATAGCTGAAGTCATACCGGAAATGAAGGGGAAACTCGATGGGCTGGCCATCCGTGTGCCTGTCCCTAATGTTTCTTTAGTTGATTTCGTGGCAACGCTCTCAAAAAGCACTAATAAAAATGAAGTAAATGATAAGTTAAGAGAATATGCTAAAGGCGCCATGAAAGGGATTCTTATGTGTTCGGAGGAAGAATTGGTTTCCATCGATTTTAACGGCAACAAACACTCCTCCATTGTAGACATGCTAAATACAAATGTCCTGGGCGGCAATATGGTAAAAATTCTCTCGTGGTATGATAACGAATGGGGCTTCTCCAACAGAATGCTGGAATTGCTATCTTTTGTAATGAAATAGACAAGATAAGGAAAAAAGATGAGGTACATCGATCAAATAGAGATGAAAGGGAAAAGAGTTTTTCTGCGGGTGGATTTTAATGTACCTATGGACAAAGATGGAAATGTAACCAGCGATAAGCGAGTGCGGGCAAGTATCCCGACGATTAATTACGCGCTGGAAAAAGGCGCAAAATTAATCATCGCCTCCCACCTCGGCAGACCGAAAGGGAAAAGAGTTGCAGAGCTGTCGCTTAGGCCGGTGGTGAAAGTTCTGTCGGAACTGCTACAAAAAGAAGTAATGTTTTTAGATGATTGCGTGGGCATTGCAGTGGAGCAGACCGTCGGTAAAATGAAAGAAGGAGACATAATTCTTCTGGAGAACCTCCGTTTTTATCCGGGCGAAGATAAAAACGACGTGGAATTCGCCAAACAACTGGCCGCGCTTTGCGACATATACATAGATGACGCGTTTGCCGTTTCGCACCGGGCGGCAGCTTCCAATTCGGCCATTACACAATTTGTGCAAACCTGCGCTGCAGGTTTCCTGTTGAAAAACGAAGTCGAATATTTCAAAAAGGCCATGGTAAATCCGGCAAAACCATTGGTGGCGATTATAGGCGGAGCAAAGGTCTCTGATAAAATAGGCCTTCTGGAAAACCTGATCGAAAAGGTTGATAAACTTATTGTCGGCGGCGGCATGGCTTTCACTTTTTTAAAAGCTGCTGGTTACGAAATCGGCAAATCGCTTTGTGAAGAAAACATGCTTGATCTGGCGCGAAAGATTGTAGAAAAGGCAAGGCAGAAAAATGTTCAGTTTCTATTGCCGGTGGATACGGTTATTGCCAAAAGCGCTACCCCGGAAGCCGAAGCAATAGTCTGCGGTGTAAAACAAATCCCAAAGGACATGATGGGTTTGGATATTGGTCCGGCTACAATTTCTCTGTTTAGCGAAGCTTTGCAAGGTGTAAAAACAATTGTCTGGAACGGCCCTCTGGGAATGTTCGAACTTGCTCCCTTCAGCAAGGGAACCTTCGCGCTGGCCAATACCGTGGCAAATTCCGGAGCTCTCTCCATCATCGGTGGCGGCGATACGGATACGGCAATTAAAAAAGCAGGCCTTAGCGCAAAAATGTCTTATATCTCCACAGGCGGCGGCGCTTTTCTGGAGTGGCTGGAAGGAAAAACCTTACCGGGAATTGCCGCGCTGGAAAAGTGAGGAAATGAAAAATGAGAAAGTGGATTGTTGCCGGAAACTGGAAAATGCACAATACTATTACCGAATCAATTGCTTTGGCAAAAGCTATTAAAGATGGAGTGGTTAATTTTAAAAATGGAGCAATCGTTTTAGCTCCGCCGTTTACCGTCCTTTTCAACGTTAGCGAAACAATTAAGAGCTCGAACATATTTCTGGCCGCGCAAAATATGTATTTCGAAGACAAGGGAGCATTCACCGGAGAAATATCGCCGGGCATGCTCAAGGACATCGGCTGCTCATATGTGATTATCGGCCATTCCGAGCGCCGGAAATATTTTCACGAACAAGACAATGAAGTTAATTTGAAGGTAAAAAAAGCGCTGACGGCAGGATTAACTCCCATAATGTGTGTGGGAGAAACTGATGAAGAACGGGTAAAAGGAATTACGCAGGATGTTATCGGCAAACAGGTGAAACAGGGTTTGAACGGTGTGGAAGAAATTGACAAAATTGTCATCGCCTACGAACCGGTCTGGGCGATAGGAACCGGAAAAGTTGCAACATCCGCACAGGCTCAGGACGTGCATGCCTTCATACGCGGCATCCTCAAAGACATGTATGGCAAGACTGCCGATGATGTTCTTATTCTATACGGAGGAAGCGTAACCAAAGATAACATCGGCGATTTAATCTCCATGCAGGATATTGACGGCGCGCTTGTCGGCGGCGCGTCATTAAAGGCAGACGGATTTCTGGGAATCATTAAAGAAATCGCCGGGAAATATTAAGTTCGATAACTATGTATGGAGTGAACAGGGTTAGTATACTTGTCTAAAATTTCTTTACTTTTTCTGCACTTTAACCACTTTGTAACCGCGTTTACGCAGTAAATTAACGAGCCCGTCCGGACCGACAAGATGCGCCGCGCCCACAATAATCATAGTGTTTGCCGAACCATTTAGATAACTTGTGATATCCGTCATCCATTTGTTGTTCCTGTCGACAATCAGGGTTTGATATAATTTCCTGTAACTTTTAAAATCTTTTATAAAAAGTTCTTCCATCCTGACCTGATCACCTTTTCTCCACACAGCCAGATATTCATTCAACTCTGCTTCAATTTGCTTGAATTCGTCGATTGATTCGATGATTTGATCGCTTCCCATGCTTTCATCCATTGAAAGAAGAAGTTTGAGTTGTTCATCAACCGTTTCCAGACTTCCCGTTGCTTTTCCATCCTGCAAAGCTTTTTCGTTGAAGAAATAATCAACCCCTTTCTGCGGATCAGCACCGATTCTGTTCATTTCCAAAGCCGTAAGCATTGTCAAAAACAAAGCCGGCTTAAAAATCTGATACTGGTCCAGCGGATAATTACGTTCTTTGCAGAATTTTTCGACTTTGGAATAAGCCGCTTCTGAAATATGATTTTTAAGTGTTGTGCCGTCATTGTAAATTGCTCCGCTTAAAAACTCTCCCGTATGTTCCGCACCTGCCGTTTCATCAAGCGGAGCTTCAAATATGATTTTACGGGAATTATTATAAGCTGTAAAAAATTCAGCAGGCAGAGGATAGTCAGACGCCCTCAGCATGTGGAAAGATCCGGCAAGATAAACATTTGCTCTGGAAGAACTTACCACCCATACAGAGCTTTCCGCCCAAACACCGGAAGCTGTAAAAATAATAAATAATGCCAGCGCTATTCGCAATAAATTCCGTCTCATTGAATTCTCCTTCTCTTGGACTCATCAATATTACTCCACATTCTAAATACGATCAAGTGGTTCAGGCAGTTGTAAGCAAATTTTTTTCATATTTGATTCAAAAATTAGTCTAAATCTTAAAAAAACTTATTTGTTCTTAGAAACAAATAAGTTACGCTAACGCGACGACTGAATATGATAATATTTATCACTTCCGCTATTGACTTTTTTCCGTCTTTCCTGTAGGTAAGTGGTGACCTTTTAAGGGAGATAGTTCATGGTTATCCCGGTCACCACAAAACCGTTTTTATATAGTTTTAACTCATTTTCCTTTCGCAGGGTGTCCCTGCATTTTTTTTCATCAATAAAAAAGAACCCAAACAACATTTTACTTCCTGCAAAGACAGGAATCACGGATATGAATCAAATAGCAAATCTTGGAGCTCATACCCTCCACTTTGCTGGATTATTAAACTTACCAACTTTCCTAAACCACATTATGGAAATTGGAGTTTCACAAATAAAGGAGGAATTTAGTAATGGTAAAAGTGCAGGTATTTGAAAATAGACCGCCGGTACTCGGCATTAACAGTCTGGGAAGAATAGGAAAATTAAGTTTATGGCACCATGTCAATAGAAAGTATTTTAAGGAAATCGTCGTCAATCTTGGACGGGAAGCGGGCACCGGCCTTGACTCCATAGCTCAGGCGATTGAAAAAGATACAACCTATGGGCTGATGCACAGATTTCTATATGGAATAAAATCAGAACGACTAATTCAGATTATAGACGAAAAACAGGGAAAAATGTTGATTGATGGAATTCCCGTAACAGTGCTCAGGGAAGCAAGAAATCCTGCCGATATTCCCTGGAGGCAATACGGGGTGGACATCGTTTTGGATTGCACGGGGAAATTTAAGGATCCAACCATTGCCTCAGATAATAAAAGCGGTTCCATTCGCGGACATTTACATGGCGGAGCAAAGGTTGTCATCAATTCTTCTCCTTTTAAGATAAGGAATAAGGCTATGTCCGTGCCAAATGACGCGCTGACTCTGATTTATGGAATAAATCATACCGCTTTCGATCAAAAGAAACATCAGCTTGTTTCTGCGGCTTCCTGTACAACCACGGGACTTGCCCACATGATCAAACCGCTGCTGGAAAACGAAGAAACAAATAATATCCTCACGGCCTCCATGTCGACCATTCACGCCGTTACCAATACTCAGAGCGTACTGGATACCGTACCCAAAGCAGGTGAAAAAGATTTCAGAAAAAACAGAAGTATTCTGAATAATATAATTCTGACATCAACCAATGCCGCCCAGGCATTAGCGGAGGTAATTCCGGAGGTTCAGCATATCGGGTTTATGGCGGACTCAATTAGAGTGCCCACCAGCACTATGTCCTTAATTGTTTTAAACGCGACTTTTCAAACCCGCAAGAATAAACAAAGCACGGAGATGTCCATTAATACAAAAATGGTAAACGAAATATATCGCAAAGCGGCCACAAACAATCCCGACAAATTGATAAAATTCACTATGGAACAAAATGTACCCACTGATCTTATCGGCGTTGACGCGGCGGTAATCATTGAAGGCCAGTTTAATCACACACGGACAGCTTTTATTAATCTGGACATTTCTCAGATTCCAAATTGTCCCGTAGAAATTATAAAAGCGTTTCCCGAAAAGCTAATGAAAGTGCCTGTTGTCCATTCCAAGATATTCGGCTGGTATGACAATGAATACGGAAGCTATACAAACAGAATGGGCGATCTGACGGTCTACATTCATAAGAATCTTTTATAAAAAACTTTTTGCCAATTACAGATAAATGTTGTTGTTTATCCCCACGGACGCTCATGACCAACGTCATGGGTGTCCGTGGTCATTTATTCAGTCCCGCTTTCATGTTGCCCTGAATAGACAGTGCCGCTCCAGCCGTCTATGCTTATGAAATCTCCCGCTTTAATAGTATAGTTTTCTATTTTTGCGTATTCATCAACCTCATAAACCTTGAGTTTATTAAAACCAACAACTCCGACCTTGTTGAGTTGCGGAATTGTGACGGCGGCATGCGAAGTGCTTCCGCCTTTGGCTGTGAGAAGCCCTTCAACTTGCAGGAGAACTCCAACGTCATCAGGAACAGTATCGGGACGCACCAGAATAAGAGGCGTTTGTGGTTCAATGCTGCGGAAACGTTTAATGTCCGATTCTGAATAAACCACTCTGCCGCAAAGAGCACCGCCACTAACTCCTATACCTGCTCCAAGAACAGATGATTGCAATATCGCGGTGTCTTTAAAACGTCTCCATTTTTGTGTCTTTATCTGATTCATATCACGCGTTTGCAGAATATACAATTTATCCCGGGTTGGTCCTTCAAAGGTAAACTCAATTTCCTGATGACTGAAACCTTTTTCGTAAATAAGTATTTCGGAAATCCTTAACAGCTCAGCGTAAATCTCAGGAAATTTTGCTTCCAGAGATATTTCCTGATAGCGGCATTCCACCATGCGCTGCTTTTCCGAAATAGGATATGTCTCCACCAGGCCTGACACAATATCGTCTCCCTGAACGCCAAATATAAAATCTCCGTAGAGGGTCACATCAGAAGACGAGCTTTTGGGTTCGCGGGTAAAAATAACCCCCGAACCGGAGTCTTCGTTGAGATTCCCAAAGACCATCGCCTGCACAATTACGGCTGTTCCCCATTTATCGGAAAGATGCATCTGGCGGCGATAAATTTCCGCCTGTTCAGAATACCATGAATCAAAAACCTGCAAAATGGCGTGCCGCAATTGATCCAGAGGTTTATCCTTGAACTCAATGCCGTTGTCCGTTATTCCTTTTTTGTAGGAAAGGGCTATTTGTTTCATTTGATCTGGCAGAAGCTGTATCTTTCTTTCCACGTCATATTTCTGCTTGAATTCGTCGATTATCGCATCAAAAAAGTTTCGATTCAATCCCTGGAACATACCCCACGTCTGTAAAAACCTTCGATACGAATCCCATGCCGCCCACTTGAACTTTTCCTTCTCGCCCAGATTTTCCGCTATGGATTCGTTGATGCCCACATTCAAAAACGATTTCATCATACCCGGAAGGGAAACCGTGGCGCCGCTTCTTACTGACAGCAGTAACGGATTACGGCGATCACCAAATTTACGGCCGGTTATCTTCTCCAGTTTTCTTATTTCTTTGTTTACACGGGCAGCAAGGTCATTAAAGATATATTTATAACCATACACCGCTTCATATCCTCTGAATACTTCCGTGGTTATTATAAATCCAGGAGGAACATTAAAACCAAAAGATACCAGTTCTTTGAGAAAATATCCCTTGTTCCCGAGTAATATTTGATTATCCAGTTTTTTGTTCTTTTTGTAAAAGGATGAAACTGTCAACTCAGGGTTATAAGCCATGACAACTTTCAAAATTTGTTTGTTGTCCTTAAATTTTTCCGACTCAGCGTTCAGAGTTTTAATAACAGCGTTGACAAAATTATCCAACACCTGAATGCCGAAAGCGGAAGATATTAATCCTCTGATAAAATTTTCCGAGTGCTGATAGATTGATTCTTCATTTTTTTTATGCCCGAATTCTGTATCAGATTCAATGTTTTGCTGATTAAGCTGCCCGATAATAACGGACATATTTAAACTGTGGAGGTCAATATAATAATTACGAATAATGTCCTGAATATCCTTGGAAATAAAACGGAAAATATCTACATACTGGTCTATGGAAAACTGCTTGATTGGCAAGGCGTTTGTCACGTATTTGACTTTAGTGGCCAGGCCTTCCGTGGCAATGCCTTCAATTTCCAGCGCGTCAATATAAAGCCACAGGTATGTGTGAATCTTGGAGAGAGTATGTTTGGTAATAAATTTGAGATTAAGCGATTGACCCAATTCTTCAAAAAGCATGGTCGCCAAAGTTTCCAGTCTCAGAGATAAGCCGACAGCCTCAAATTTTTTCTCGTAGTAGGTTCCGTACATCGAGGGAATACCTGCAGCGATATGCCTCTTGTAATATATGTTTTCATAAAACTGCGTTTTCTTGGGAGAAATAATTTTTTCTTTCAATATGGATAAAAATTTTAAGATAATAGTAATGCTGCGATAATAATTCTTGACGCTCAGAGCGCGTTTCAGCAATATAATATCGGATTTGGGAAAGGCATTGATTGATTCCAGATCTTTCAACAAATCAATAAACTGCGGGTAATATTTCTTATAGATCAACTGGTAAATGCGTATCATGATTTTGATTCGCTCTTGATCTCTTTCATTAATGCCCTTTATATGATGCAGTTCCCTGCAAACTCTGTCTTTGTCCCAATCGAGAAATTTCAGGGTGTTATTATGAACCTTCGAAAAGAAATGTTTAAACGCTTTGTGCATTCCGTCGAAATATTCTCCGGAATTCACAATTTGCTCATACACTTCATCGGGAAGATGCGCGCGGAGGAAATCCTTATTTCCAGAACTCCAGTATTGAAAAATATCTTCAATAAATTTAAAGAGCAGACTATTGCTCTCGACATGCGATTGCTTCCGGAAAAAGTATACCAGTTTATCGTTACGGGAGGAAAGCTCATCAACCTTGGTGGAAATATCCCTCAATTCTCCTTCAGCGCCGATTTCGCTGAAGTAGACAGGAAAAATTCTTAGAAGCTGTTTTATCAGACTGTATGCCGGCGCGATATCGGCATTGAGCAGTTCGGAAATATTTTTCTGAATGAGGTCTGTATCACGAATAAAAATCCCTCCGATTTTCAAATTGATTATCAATGCTGAAATCAATCTTTTTGTCCATCTGGGCTTCATCCCGATGATCTCGAGCCATGAACGTATGTTGATGATATGGGCCGGATTAACCTTTACCTGCCATTCTTCTGTTGAGCCTTTAATCTCAGGATATTGAAAACCATAAGCAATCAGTTCATCAATAAAGGTATCCGCGAGGGGGTGGCAGTTTTGCGCAAAAACTTCCTTCGCCGTCGTGTTGATGCAATCAAAAATCGCGGCGCTGAATTCAAATTGGGATTTATTCTTTTTTAAAAAGCTGAATATCTTGCGCACAAAGTCATTAAGATTTTCTTTTTTTTCCTCTTTAAAAACCATATTCAGAGAATGATTGATTTCCCGCAGAGCGCTGGCGTGAATATCGGCAAGACTGGAAATATCCATTATATTAAACAGGAAGCGTAACGCTACCAGATGCTGACGGCCCTTATGCGCCTGAGATTTCTCCAGTTGATCAGCGGCCAGCAAATATCCGTTTACTATCTGAAAATAATCCGGCATATCCAGGTAATATTTTATATTATCTCCGCTTTTTTTCTGAGTATCCGGGCGAAGAGTTTCCAGTTTTGCGATAAGCGTGTGGAGATATTCGTGGCTTAGGGGCTGGATTAATTGCTTATATGCGTTAATTGATTCCTGGGTTTCTCCATTTCCTATAACAAACCAACCGGAGGGATCCGGCTGGGTAAGCCAGAATTGATATGTAATTTTAAAAATTTTGTAGACCAGGTCATCAAATAAGGGCGCTTGAATGTCTATATTGTTCTCTGTAATGTTCTTGATGATTCTTTTGAGGTAAGATGAGCACTTCTTAAAGACAATCGCATCCTCATCAACAACATCCATGAGTGATTTTATGATTTCTGGAAATAGAGATAAGTTTCTCGGAAGAAATTCGCTGCTCTGAGTATATATAGTATCAATATAATCGAACAAATAATGTATCGCGCTGTCTTTAACGTCATTACTTGACGAGGATTTGATAACATCGAAATAAATACGCAACATCATGGAGAGGGCGGAAAGTCCGTCTTGATGCTTATTGTAAACATAGAAATCCCCGATGGAAACGGATTTAAGTTCTTTCAGAACATATTCCCAGTTAACGAAAGGGTGATTTAACTCCGTTAGAAGTTCACGGGTCTTTTTCCGTAGTCCGTAATGATTTTCCACAACCTTGAGCAGCGGAGAATATTGTTCCGGAATTTCTATGGTTGCGGCTGTCCTTTCCAAATTCACTTTAAGGGCGGACGAACTCATCTCCTCACTTTTTTTAGCTGGATTCTTTTTATCTGTCATATTGGAAAACCTTTTGAAAAAGATTAATCAGAATTCGTGTAATTTTTCAAGTTAAGAACTTATAGGCCTAGAATAACAAGGTTTCTTATGTATGATTTTTCACTCGTGTTCGCACAAAATGGGCATTCCCGGAAGGATAAGCTAAAAAAATAGAGCTCCGCACGAAGCGAGGCTCCATTTTGGTCAAAGATTTAGCGTGCAGCAAATTAATTATTTCTTTTTTGCCGGTTTTTTTACAGCTTTCTTTATAGGTTTTTTTGCAACCTTTTTTTCAGTTTTCTTTTTTGCCACCGGATTTTTTTTCGGCGCCACTTTTACTTTTTTTACTACCGCCTTTTTTTTCGGCGCAGCCGCAGCACTTATTTTCTTTGCTTTTGCCGGACCAATATTTACCATCGGCTCTTCACAGCAAATAAGGTCAATCGTGGCGCAACCACATTCTTCATCTACAATTACGGCAAGTCCACATACTTCACAACTCAGAACATCTCCAGCCTTTGCTCTCGACATTTCTCTCCTCCTCGTTGTGAGGGGTTAAATATTCACCCTCCGGTATTTTCCTCATTCTAACCAAAAAAAAATAAATTTCAAGTTAAATTGCTGATTTTTTTAAAACATAGACGGCTTGACTTTCATTGATGATTTGATAGTATCCTCAAATATGCCATTAAAGAAGGAACAAAAATATCGCAGCTGGGTCGAAGTTGATCTTGATAATTTTATCGGCAATCTGAAAGAAATAAAAAGACTTATCGGGCCAAAAGTTGATTTCATGCCGGCTGTGAAGGCGGACGCTTACGGACATGGTGCCATAGAAATATCGCGTGCCGCGTTGAAAAATGGAGCGCGGATGCTGGGAGTGGCCAATGCCGATGAAGGCGTTCAACTTAGAATAAGCGGCATAGAAGCGCCCATTGTTATTTTAGGGCCGTCAACAGCCGCGGAAATAGAACAAATAATCAAATACAACCTTACTCCGTCGGTTTCAGACGCGGCTTTCGCGAAAAAACTCAATAATGCGCTCGCTAAATCGGGTCATAAATTACCTGTGCATATTGAAGTAGATACCGGCATGGGGCGCGGTGGAACCATGCACGGCGAAGCAATGAAACTTATCCTCGAAATATCTAAGTTACCCAATATTACACTGGAAGGAATTTTCAGCCACTTTGCTTCCAGCGAAACAATAATTTCACACAATGATAAACAATGGCGATTTTTTACGGATTTACTTGCCGAGATCAAGCGCTCAGGCATAGATATTCCTATCCGGCATATAGATAACAGCGGCGCTATTTTAAATTATCCCGGATTTAAATTGAACATGGTGCGTCCGGGAATCATGACCTACGGCATTTATCCGTCGCCGGATAATCAATCAAAAGCCCGGCTTGATCCGGTGATGTCTTTTAAAACCAGTATTGTTTTACTCAAAGACTTTCCACCCGGTTACGGCATTGGTTACAACAGCGCTTACGTTACGTCAAAGCAAACGCGTATAGCGACAATTCCGGTTGGTTACGGAGATGGCTATGCCTTCATTCTTTCCAATCAGGGTGAGGCGTTAATCCACGGCCATCGAGCGCCCGTTGTCGGACGTATTTCGATGGATATGTGCACGATTGACATTACACATATTCCCGATTGCAGAGTTGGTGATGAAGTAGTTCTTCTGGGTAGACAGGGTAAGGAGTATATAAGCGCTAATGAAATTGCCGATAAAGCCAGAACCATCAGCTATGAAGTTCTCTGCGCGTTGGGGAAAAGAGCGCCCCGCGTTTTTCTACAAAAAGGAAAATCAGATGCTGTGGAACCCCGGCTGCGGCGGATATTCATTCCGGACGAAGAAAAATCCGTTTCCCGCATAGACAACATCATTCGTCATTGTCTGCAAACCCGCGCACGTGACGAGGAACTGGGCAACGCCATTTATTATGAAATGTTTGAAACCCTTTTCGGCAAGGAGGATCGCAGGCTCGAACTGCGTTCCGGTTTCCGCTACAACATTTGCATAGGACAATTGCCGAAAACCGGAAAAAACTCCGGGCATTCCAAAGATTACTTCCGTGTCAGCACGCATATTGAATATAAAAAGACGATTCGCGACAATATTTTTATGATCGGGTGCGCCTCTAATCATTCACAACTAGCCGCTTTGTTTGAAGATCCGCACTGCGAATACCGCTGGCTTTTGAGCGACGGCAGAAATTTATCCCTGGAGCGCGATTTTACCGTCGAACGGGTACGCATTGACAACGAAGATATTCCCATTGTCGAAACAAAAAAGACGAAGCGCGGCTACGAAGTATGGTGCGGCTCGGAGAAACTAAAAAGAAAGATAAACAGTGAAGTCAAAATTGAAATAGAAATTGCCACCTGGCAGGCAAAGGACAACAAAATCTTTCCCGTGTACCTTGTCTATCCGACAAGGGGATTGGAGATTAACTTCAATTACGCAAAGGCAGATTTAAAGAATGTCAGGGAAGAGAGCTTTTTTTCAGGAAGGCATCCCCAGCCTACTGTATCGAAAAGAAAAGGCAAGTCTATTGACATCAAGATATCCGGCAAGGAATGGATTTTCCCTACAAGCGGTGTGATTTTCCTTTGGGATGTTGAATCATAAAAGCAATAGCAGTGCGATCTGTTGCCCCAAAATCATTTTCGCTGCCTGCAAGCGTTTTGTATAAATCTAAGGCTTGCTTCAGGCGATTACAAAACTCGCTTACGGCTCAAACAATTGTAATCGCTGATCTTACGCCTCGCCAAGATTTATTAAACAAAACGTTTTCAATGGCCGCTCAAATTGATATCTTTTGGGCAACAGACATTGATATAGTCAAATAAAGTTTCCGTTCTAATTATTTCTTTCTTTTATAAGCCAAATACCGAGCACAGCCAAGATAACAGCGGCGACAGCGCTTGGCCAGAGGGGAATTTCAACTCCTGCGGCCATAACATTAACTTTAAGAAAGAAGCGGCAAAGCTGGGCACAAGCCAGAAAAAGAAGGAAAATACCAACGACTAAAGAAGCTGGACGTTTCATATTCTACCTCCTTAAAATTATTTTACCCAATTTTCGATTCTCAATCCCGGAATACGTTTAAACTCTTTTTCGTTATTTGTTACGAGAATTAGATTTAAACATCTTGCCTGAGCCGCAATCAACATATCCATCGAGCCGATCACCTTTCCTCTTTTTTCCAGATCAGCTCTGATAATACCATATTCGCTGGCGGCAGCGGCATCGTAATTATAAATTTCGAAGAAGGAAGCAAATTCCAGTAAGGCTACTCTGTTTTTATTAGGATAAGAACTCTTTTCCGCTCCGTATTCCAGTTCGCTGAGCGTGATTACAGAAATCCCTGCTTCATTGATCTTTATTTTGGATAACCGATTGAAGACGGAAACGGGTTTTTTCTTGATAAGATAGATGCATATATTGGTGTCCAATATATATTTCATTGGCAATCCCCGCGTGACTGTATAGAGGGCTGATTTCGTTCTTCCATAAAATCACCGGTAAATTTATCAAGGGTGTTCATTAACGATGCCATCTTCTTATTTTTCGGCATAATAACAACGATATCGTCGATTTTGTTTATATAAACTTCATCACCTTTAAAACGATATTCTTTGGGCAACCTGATCGCCTGACTTCTGCCGTTGGTAAAAATTTTAGCTGTATTCATAACAAATCTCCTTTGTGGTCTATATCGTAGTATAGACCCTGCCGGATTAAATGTCAATGCGGGATTTATAACTTATTGGAATGATTTTATTTAGGGGGAATATCGTTGACTAATGATGAAGGTCGTTTTATAATTTACATCCTAAAAATAATTTATTTTATTCGACACAATTCGCCAATGATATTATCACCAACACGAGAAACTGGCTTTTATTCACTATAAAATTATAGACATTCTATGATTTCATTTCACGAATACTATTATAAATACCCTCTATTTGCTTACCTTCTGCCATCAATCGTTCAAGACAATTTTCTGCTTTGCCGATTATTTCGTCAATTCTTTTGACTTCTTTTATAAGATGTTCGGGATTTCTCTGCTGTTCATATGTTAATAGATATGCTTGATGCGCACAATAGTTTCTGTCTTTGACTATATTTTCTATGTTCGTTATTAGCGAACTATCTTTATTAAACTTCTTAAACTTAGAGATTAATGTTCCTAAAGAATCTTTCTGCAAATCCTTGTAATTGTATTTGAATGGTATATGCCTAGATACCTTGAGGTAAATTATTTGATAGCAGTAGGATATATGCATTCGAATAAGTTCTTCTATGAACTGAAACGTCAACAAAACACCCTGTATTTTTTGAAAGTAAATTCCCATTAAATTATCAGATGATTCTTCCATATAATTCCTATCAAATAACAATTAGCATATAAACTTTTTAAAACATACGAACTTCGGGGCTGTTCAAAAATGTTCAGATGCAAGGCGCGCAAAAACTGGACCGCGAGGCGTATATTTTCATACGTTGAGCGGTGCGGTTTGCAGCGCAACAACGCAGATCGGTACTTTTCAACAGTCCCGACGTATCAAATACCCTCAGTCTTAATCTCCAGCTTCTTCTTATGTCTATCCAGCGCCAACTCAATAAGCTTATCTAATAGTTCGCCATATTTGATGCCGGTGGCTTCCCAAAGTTTGGGATACATGCTGATACTGGTGAAGCCGGGAAGCGTATTTATTTCGTTGAGATAAAATTCATTGGTTTTCTTATCCAGAAAAAAATCAACCCGCGCCATGGAAGAACAGCCTAAAGCCATGTATCCTTCAACGGCAGTTTTTCTGATTTTACCGGCAAGTGATTTTTCAAGTTCGGCCGGAATGAAAAGACTGGCCCCTTCGGGATCAATATATTTGGCTTCATAGGAATAAAATTCGTGCTTGGGAATTATCTCGCCTAATATCGAGCCTGCAGGTTTTTCATTTCCCAGCACGGCGCATTCAATTTCGCGGCAATCAATGGCCTTTTCAATCATCACGCGCGTGTCGAACTGAAAAGCAAAGTCCATCGCGGCCCCAAGAAATTCTTTTTTCTTTACCTTTTTTACCCCCACGGAAGAACCGGTACAAATGGGTTTGACAAAAAGCGGCAGACCCAATTTTGTCAGCGCGTTTTTCATAATAATTTTTGGATTTCCCTGCCAAAACTGTTTATTTACAGTTACAGAAGGGACGACTCCAATACCCCTCTCTTTGAGCAATCTTTTGGCAATATCTTTATCCATGCCCACAGCCGAGCCTGTGACATCCGCGCCCACATAGGGCACCATCGCCAACTCCAGCAGACCTTGCAGAGTGCCGTCCTCACCAAATGTCCCGTGGAGCACGGGAAACACAACGTCCAGAACAACTTCCTGGTTTTTGTTTTTGATATTGTAAAGGTGCAGCTTGTTTTTTTGTTCGAAATGATTGACCAGCCATGTGCCGCGCTTTTTCAAAGCCATTTTCCTGCCAAAATCCTTATCGGGAATAATTTTGGGGTTATCCTGTACATACCAGCGGCCGTCTCTCGCAATGCCGATGGCCGTTACTTCATATTTTTTTCGATTAAGGGCGGAAAAAACTGACGCGGCGGAGCAAAGCGAAACATCATGCTCGCCCGACCTGCCGCCGTATAAAACGCCTATTTTTATTTTCGCCGCTTTTTTTAAACCTGTTTTTCGCGCCATATTTATCCTTAAAATATTATTTTGATATATTGGGGGGATTTCTTTATTGTGTTATTGTAATCGGATATACGCCTCAAGCGGCAATGATGTCAATTTAATTTTAACTCTGCCGTGCGTTTATCGTCCGCAAAATGGAATCAATATCTTTACAAAACCTCAAAATAAATTTATACGCTTTTCAGGCCCTCAAAGGCTGGAACGCTAAAGATTCCGGCGTTCGAAAAATAAGAGCAAAGACCAAAACAAGGAGATTCCTCAATGAAAAAGAATTTATTCACTGTTCTGGGAACATTAATTTTATTTACAATATTTTACGCTCCATCAGTTTTCGCTTTGGAATTCGGCGCCCGTGCCGAATATTGGATTCCCACTTTTGATGGCGATTTGCGCGTGGATAAAAACGGGGTTACCGGCACGGATATCAACCTCCAGAATGATCTGGGAATCGGCAATGAAAATATCCCGGGGGTGGAAGCTTTTTTCGGAATTGGCAATCACGAAATAAGCCTGTCGTATTCACAGGTAGATCTTTCAGGAGCCCAGAACATAAATAAAAATATTGTGTTTGACGGCAAGACATACAATGCCAGCGCCTATGTTGAATCAGAATTAAAAACAAGCATGATTGACTTCGAATATCAATATAAGCTTTTAAACATTAAAAACATTTTGGCCGGCCTGTCTATTGGAATTATCGGTAAAGTTAAATACTTCGATGGCGAAGTAAAAATGAACTCATCAGCTACGGGAAATAATGAAGAAAATATCCACGTTCCTATTCCTATGATTGGCCTCGGCGCTAAAATCGGACTGCTTGCCAATATTCTGGAGGCGCGGGCAAAGTTTACGGGCATGGGATATTCCGGAAGCTTCTTTTATGACGGAATGGCGGACATCTCTGTAACACCCTTCCCATTTTTAAATATCTTCGGCGGTTACCGGGCAATGTCCCTGAAAATTGACAATGTAAGCGATATTTACGCCAAAATGGATTTTTACGGTCCTTACGCGGGCTTGGCTATCAGTTTCTAATAGCAAACTGCGCCATTTTACCGCAACTTACTATAATTATACGGCTTATTTAAAGTCCCCTTGTCTTGACAATGATTCTTTTCAGGCATATATTACTATCAAATATGATATCCATCCTAAATCAAAGATGATATCAAGGAGGCAAGGAGGAGGCTCCGCAGACGTATATGAACAAACGTTTTGGGAAGCTGACGACGAAGCCAACAAAGATAACGCTTTGATTTAGAATTGATAAAGGATTGGGTGATTTTATGCCTCTTTACTTTAACGCGGCACAGGTGCCAATGGCAAAAAGGGCTTTTAACGATGCCGAAAATCTGGTATCGCGTCACTTTAGATTGAGTGAGGGGCAATTTAAAGAAAATAAATATGATGTAAAAACACTAGCTTATCTGGATAAGCAGGAAATAAAAGAGGGCGCTTTCGCCCATCTTTGCAAGTACTCTTATGAAAAACAGAGCAGTTCAACAGAAAACGGCGAAAATAACTTTGATTTTTATCGAATCTGCCTGCAGGACAATATCATTCTAGACGCGGTCCAAAGGGCTAATTCATTCATTAAGCTAAGTCCTTTGATGCTTTATATTGCCGTGCATGAATTGATTCATGTTCTGCGTTTTAACAGAGGCGAAATTGATTTTAACGCCGATTGCGAAGAAAAGGAAAAAGAGGAAGTTATCGTAGACACTTTGACCAGAGCCGCTGTGCAACCTGTCAGAGGCCATGATTTAGAAATAGTGTTGGATTGCTTCAGCAGCAATTTTTAAAATTTAGATATACTTATTTTGTATATTTGGGAAGGATGTTTTCAATATGCCTATTTATGAATATAAATGTAAGAAATGCGGCAACCAATTCGAAGCATTTCAGGGAATTACCGATCCGGAATTAAAAAGCTGCAAATTTTGCAAAGGCAAGGTGCAAAAACTGGTTTCCTTGTCCTCTTTCAGTCTAAAGGGTTCAGGCTGGTATGTAACAGATTACAAAGGAAAGAAACCGGGGGCAACGGCCAAACCCAAAAAAACAGAACAAAGCGAAAGTTCCGTAACCAAAGAAACCGCAAAAACTGAAGTTGCTAAAACCGGCAAAGAAGATTAATGAGATCTGCAAGCTTCAAAGCGCACGGAAGTTTGCAGGTCGAATTCTATATAGCCATGCCTGCAGATTGCAGGCGGGCGAATCAAAAACAGGCTGCCGAAATTACTTATACCTATACTAAGTCCTTAAAATAAGGCCTGAGTTCTCGGCACAATTCTTCCGGAACAGTCGGACAAATAATTTCATTGTGCAGTTTTTCAAAATAATTCAAGTCGCTCGTCCCTAATGGACTAAGAACAAAACGCGGAACAACCTTTCCCTGCACCCAGAAATAATTATTGTTTGTCATTGCTGCGTAAAAAGACATGTTAAAACTTACAAAATTATTAATATGTAAATAGTTGAATACTCTGGATAGTCCTGTCAAAAGTTCGTTGAAATTAGATTCGGTTAAATCGAAAAATGATGTTTTTTCCCGAAAAATAAAATCTATTTCTCCGGCCATTCCTTTCGGCGCGAAACTTGTCAACCAGCAGATAGAGCCGGTATTGGCGATGAACCTTTTATCCGCTTTCTTTTCCAAAGCAATTAAATTATTCCATAAGTTGTCTCCGCCCGCGACCGCGGCATAATTTTGAGCGCTGACCAAAAGCCGCTGCATTAAACTTGTGGGTTTATAACCGGCAATCGTCTGTAAATGAGGATGAATAAGGCCTCCTCCGGATGGCGGCATATAGTTCCAGTTAATCGAACAATATTTACAACCCAAATTCATTTCAACGACGCGGTGAAAATAATCATGGCAAACGCCAAAACCGTCCCGCATCATCTCGGGGGTCAATTCATTCATAGGGACAAAGTGACGCGACGAAAAAATTGCCACATTGTTGTTTTGATCGTAAGGAAAGGCATTGGGAAACAGATATGCTTCTCCCCGCCTGAATTTTCCTTCCGCAATAATATTGGGTGTAAATCTGGGAGTCGTTTTCTCAAAAAGATCGGGACAAAAAGAACATAACGATTCCGGCGATTTTTCCAGATATAAATCCAGATCAGGCTTTTGGGCAGGACGGATGCGGTAAGGTAAAATGCGGCTCGCCACTCCGGTTATTTCATCATAACGCAATTCAATAGTAATTTTCTTTTCCTGAAAGCCGTTAAAAGGATCAAGATAATATCCTGTCGTTATTTCTTTTTTAAATCCCACTTCTCTCATAAGTCTTCCTCCCTGGTATTCTAGGAATATTAATCCTTGGCGTGATCAGTTTTTTGTTCTCTTCTCAGGCTTCTAAAAAGAAATCTCTCAACATTTCTTTGAGATAAATCATCTCCTAAATTGTCTCTCAATAAATCCAGGGAAACTTCCATACGCGCGGCACTCCGATGTCCACCGCCTTTACCGATCCACCCGAAGGCTCTTTGAGCTATAGCTCCGCAATTCTGTCTGTAACCATCGCCACGAAAAATAATTATGAACCTGTCTTCGATAATTCCGGCCACAACAACATAATAAGTGCCAATTAAACGCAAGTAAAAATCAGCTATTTGAACGCAAACATCCGCGCTCTCAACATTTCCCAGAAAACAAACCCGCCGACCGCGAAAATTATTCATGTGATGATAAGAATAATTATAATATTTCAAAAAACGGTCGGGCGTTTGATTAAGTTCAATCCGGCGGATGAACTGCATGTTGGCGTATTTTGCATGATAGGTATAAGCGCTTATATCTTCGATGATAGCGGAACGGTTGAAATTGTCTGTATCCGTTTTAATTCCATAAAGAAGAGCGGTATGCAGGTTACGGGGAATCTTCACGCGGGAACAAAGCAGATACTCGGTTAAGATACTGGATAACGCGCCGTATTCAGGCCGGATATCTTCCAAAAGCGCCTGCCATTGCCCTTCGCAGGGATGGTGATCGAAAACAATATGCGGTTTTATGCCTTTTAATTCTTTATTAAAAAAAGAAGGTTGGGCATCCAAAATAGCTATAACGCGATAAGAATCAATATTCACCTGACTGGCTAATTGAATACAAAGACGCAGGCAAGAAACAAATTCGATATTCTGCTGTCTGATCAATGGTTCCGTGGAAACAAAAGCGCTTTTGGAAAGGCCTTTTGTCCGCTGGATAATTTCGCGCAGTGCCATAGCCGAAGCGATAGCATCTGGATCAGGACTGCCATGCATCAGCAATAATAACGAATCATCAGGCACAACGATTTCCATAAGCTTTTTGAAATTAAGCTCTGTCTCTTTCTTGATCGGAATGGAATCTACTTTCATGGATCGAGCGTGGATAAAACTGACAGATCCACCTCCTTAATAAACAAATATTTTACCGGGATGATCTTTAACGACTTCGCCGACAACAGTGGCATCGCTTATTCCTGCGCCGCGCATTTTCTCTACAAGGTTTTGCGCCTCATTCCCGGACAGACTGAAAAACAATCCCCCCGCTGTCTGCGGATCAAAAAAAATATCTAAAAGCCACGGGGGACAGGTATCTGCCGCTTCAATCTGTGAAATACGGAATTTCTTGTTGCGGTAAAGACCGCCTGGAACAAAACCGGTTTCCAACAACTTGCGCACTCCCTCAAAGACCGGAACTGAGGCGGACTTTATGTTCAGACCGACGTCGCTACCTTCAATCATTTCGCAAGCGTGACCTAAAAAACCAAAACCCGTTATATCGGTACAGGCGTGAATATCTCCCTCGGCAACCATTATCTCCGATGCTTTTTTGTTAAGCCGGATCATGCTGGAAACTGCTTGCGTCAACTGTTGCCGAGACGCTTCCTGTGCCTTTATAGCCGTGCTGATGATGCCCGTGCCTAAAGGCTTTGTCATAATCAATTTATCACCTGCCCTTGCGCCATGATTAAATAATACTTTATCGGGATGAATAATTCCGGTTACGGAAAGGCCGTATTTGATCTCGTTATCTTCAACGCTGTGTCCGCCGACAAGCAAAACACCCGCTTCGCGCATTTTATCCAATCCGCCGCGTAAAACTTCTCGCAACACCGATATATCTATTGTTTTTACCGGAAAACAAACAATATTCATAGCGGTTAAAGGTTTAGCGCCCATGGCGTAAATATCGTTGAGGGCGTTGACGGCGGCAATCTGGCCGAATACAAAAGGATCGTCAACAGTGGGAGTAAAAAAGTCAACTGTTTGGACAATAGCAAGATCAGCGGATAATTTATATACTCCCGCATCTTCCGCGTGTTCAAATCCGGTCAGCAAATTCGGATCCTGAATAAGCGGCAAATCGCGCATAAGTTCGGACAGGTCTCCCGGACCTATCTTACAGGCTCAACCCGCGCTCTGCACTGTCTGTGTTAAACGAACAAATTTTTTTTCTTCCATATCCCCTCTTTGACATCTGACTTTATCAAACTCCTGCCCGGCGCATTCCGGGTGGCAAGCTATCTTCTTCTTTCGTTATTAGATAAAAGGTTGCTTCTGTCAGTAAAAATATATAAGGAAAACAGTATAGTATGTCAAGGGAATATTGACCGCAATTATATTCAACAATTAGTCATATCGTTTGAGTTCAAAAAGTTTTTTGTCTTGCGTGGAAACGATGTGATAAAAACGATCCTGGGGAACGTAAATGTAGGGAACGTCATCCTCCCGCCGGTAAAGGAAATGGGACAGAATCATCCGGTTGACGGCCTGATGACCGACTATCATAATGTTGTTCGCGCGCCTGTTTAGAAAAAACGCCTTCTTTATTCCCTGCGTGATTCTGGACTTCATTATCTCGTAACTTTCACCATCAGGATAAACATAGTGGTATTTATCCGCCCCCCGTTTTTTGAAAACGTGCGGCAGTTTTTTCTCGATATTTTCGTAAGTCATTCTTTCGCAAATTCCCGCATTGATTTCATCAAACTCCTTAAGCGAAATAATCCTGCATTCATCCTGCATTTTACAAATCGCTCCGGCTGTATCTATGGTCCTGATTCTTCTACTGGTAAAAATGTAGGAAATCTTCCTTTTCTTGAAAAAATGTCCCAGGGCTTCTGCCTGCGCTCTGCCCTTTTTTGTTAAATGTGAGTCGCCGCCGATTCTGTTAGCGACATTATATTCGGTTTCGGTGTGCCGGATAAGAAAAAGATTTTTTACTTCATCAGTGACAAGATAGTCGCGCAGCCTTTCATAAAAGGGAATTACGTCGCTGTGTTTTTCCTCGATAATCATGTTTTGTAAAGAATCTATGCGGAGGTAATTCCGTTCTAACTTTAACGGCATATAAATCATGCGGTAGTAATCAATTCGTTTTAAGAATTCTTTTGCCGCTTTATCTTTAAGTTTAGCGAATTCGGGCAGTTTGATCTTTTCCTGAATGCTTAGGCGCAGAATATCTTCATCGTCGTTGAGGCACTCAATAAAAATAAGCGGATGATCATTGAGATATTTTTCAATTACAGCTCGCCGCTTTCTCTCGGCGTTGGTCGAGTCGAGAATCGCGACCATGCCGTTGTTGTGAAGATAAGTTTTGGCCCTTTCCATATTCATACGGGCGAATCCCTCCCGCAACTCCACGGCTGCTGAATTTTTCGGAGAATAAAATTCGGAACTTGCCGTTTCGTCAAGCGGACGATATATCCTGCGCAAATTTCCGTTATTGAATATGCGGGAAGAAATGCTGTTTTTCTGAAAAGCATCCCTCAGGCGCATGGCCAGTGTGGATTTCCCCCGCGCGGGAAGTCCCATTAAAACAATGTATAATTTTTCATCACTCATTATTTATCAACTTTATACTGATGTCTTCCTTTTATGAAAACTTGTTTCTGACAGTAGACTTTATAAGGGGAACAGCCTTGTATGTCAATGAAATCTTGGAGGCAGTAGTTTTTTGAATTGATTTTTTTGCGCATTTAAGTTTAAAGAAACAATACTAAAAAAAAGGATGAGGAAGTGTAATGTCAATCCGCTACTACAGCACAAATCGTCATTTAAATAATGTTGATGGAATTACTCCTTTTACCGGCAAGGTCTCTTTTAAAGAAGCCCTGCTCAAAGGACAGGCGCAGGATGAAGGTTTATTCATGCCGGATACCATTCCCGTCCTTTCTTTAAAAGAAATTCAGAAACTTAAAGGCAAGCCTTATCGGGATACGGCGTTACTGGTCGCTAAAGCATTTCTTAGCGATGAATTCCCACTGGAAATTCTTAAAAAAGTTGTTAAAGACTCTTATAATTATCCCGTTCCTCTGGAAGAGGTAAAACCAAAAGCCTATGTGATGCGCCTGGATCAGGGGCCGACAGCTTCCTTTAAAGATTTTGCCGCACGCATGATGGCCAGATTGATGAGTAATTGCCGGCCGCGGGGAGAAAGGCTCAATATCCTTGTCGCCACATCCGGTGACACGGGGAGCGCCGTGGGCGACGCTTTCAAGGGCGTGGCGGGCATTGACGTTACTATTCTTTATCCGGCAACAGAAGTAAGCAACCGCCAGAAAAAGCAGCTCGACACAATTGGCGGCAATGTGCAGGCACTTTGCGTGCAGGGTAAATTTGATGATTGCCAGAATCTTGTCAAGCAGGCGTTTTCCGACCCTCAACTTGCAAAATATAATCTGACCTCGGCCAATTCCATTAACTTTGGCCGGATTCTTCCACAGATAATTTATTATATTTACGCTTATGCCCAGCTCGCCAGACCGGAAGAGCAGGTGATCTTTTCCGTTCCTTCCGGGAATTTTGGCGACGCTCTGGGCTGTGAATACGCGCGCCGGATGGGCTTGCCGGTGGCCAAACTTGTCATGCCCACCAATGAAAATGATGAATTCCCAATTTTTCTGGCGAAAGGAAAATATAAAAAGGTTTCCCCTTCGCGGGCGTGTATTTCCAACGCGATGAATGTCGGGCATCCCAGCAATTTAGCGCGCTTTTTTGAATTATACGGAGGCACTGTTGACCGTGTGGGGCAGGTTCATCGATATCCCGACCTGGAAGAAATGCGGCGGAATATTTTCTCGGTAAGTGTTACGGATGAGCAAACAAGAGAAACTATCAGGAATGTCTATAATCGTTACCATGTCGTTTTGGAACAGCATGGAGCTGTGGGCTGGGCCGGACTGGAAGCATATTTTAAAAAAGCTCCGGATTTAAAACTGGCCATCTGCCTGGAAACCGCACATCCGGCAAAATTTCCTGAAGAAATTCAAAAGCTTTTGGGATTAACATGGCCATTGCCTAAGAGCATGAAAGACATTGATCAAAGAAAGGGCAGTGCTGTTTCCATAACAAACGATTACGATTATTTTAGTAATTATCTACAAAATAATTTAAAGATTAAAGAATAGCAATGCCCTCCATCTTTACGAGCGAGTAGAACAACCGAAGCAATCTCTTATCTAAACTGGATAAAATGGATTGCCACAAACACTTACGTGAACTCCAATGAAATAATATTATGCTTTCGTCTTTTTTAAAATTTCTATCATAATTTTGGCGCAGGCGAGAGTATCGGAAAGGGCATCGTGGTGTTGTAAATCGATATTAAAATTTCTACAAACGGCGGGCAAATTGGTAGGGTAAAGACCGAATACCCTTCGGGACAGTTTCATTGTGCACCGGAAATCAACTTCAGGCTTTATAATCTTGTGTCTTTCACAGCAAGCGCTCAGGACATTGCTGTCAAAGCTCGCGTTATGCGCTACCGCGAAATCAATATTATCAAAAAACGGCCTTATTGATTTCCATTGCTGCTCAAAAGTTGGTTTGTCCTCAACATCCTCCCATGTTATTCCATGGATATAAGTGAACACAAAATACTTATAGGGAGGCCTGATAAGAAATGACGCTTTTTCAACAATCTCATTGTCTTCAACACGCACCAGGCCAAGGGCGCAAGCGCTGTCGGAGTAATAGTTTGCCGTTTCAAAATCAAGTGCGAGAAAATTCATAATGAATTAAATGTGCATATCCTCTTATTTTTTC
This sequence comes from Smithella sp., assembly GCA_052139735.1. Taxonomy (GTDB): domain Bacteria; phylum Desulfobacterota; class Syntrophia; order Syntrophales; family Smithellaceae; genus Smithella. The sequence goes on from JBKQWB010000041.1 coordinate 26,806, forward strand.
ATAAAATATTTGCCAGCGCAATCCAATCTGATGCGGAAGCTTCAACAACAACCGCTATTGAGTGCTTTTCTCCATATATACGAAAGATATTTCATCATTAAGCTTTTCGGTTTTAAAAGATTTGTATCCCAATTGATTATACAGGTATCTGTTTCTGGGATCGCGGACACCTGTAAATAATTCATATCTTTTTACAATGCCTTTATACTGATTTTCGACTTCATTCATTAAGGCCTTGCCGATTCCTTTGTTTTGATATTCTGGAAGAACGACTAATTTGCCAATGTGGTAGGTATCGTTTTTCTTATAAGCACGCACAGATCCAATTATTGTATTGGCGATAGATGCTTTCAAGATTTTACTATTGACAAATTCGTCCGTTAAACTTTCCAGTGTTTGTTCTATCGGTGGCAGAGATTTTAAATTAAAAAATCTAGCCACTTCCATAAATGATTTCCTTTGTATATCAAGAATAATAGGTAAATCTTCTTTTACAGCTTGGGCAATGATTAGTTCATTCATAATAGATAAAGCTTCTTTTATATCCTCTAACAAAGGTTTGATCATCAAACTAACATAACTTCTTTTTCCTTTAAAGTGGAATATGTCATAATTATAATTGTCTATATTAAAAACCCCCCTTGAGGCCTTCGCCTCAAGGGGGGCAACCACTATATAAACAGATCATGTTTTTATTTGCAGCGGTTAATTAAACTATTTATTCAATCCACAAATCTCGTTAACCGTTTACTTATGCTACAAGGTTCTTAACTGCTTCAATAACCGGGTTGGTGAACAGAGCCATCAGTATGGTGTAAAGAGCGAAGGCACCAACCATTTCCGCCACGTACATCTTTTCGTATTTCTTTTTCAGAGTCATCAAAATCAAACCGCCGATAATCAAGCAGCCCAATTGAAAGAACGGGAAATTAGCTGCTCCAGTTGCTGCATACTCGGCGAAACCAAAAGTTGCCGTTAAAAGAATAACCGCCGCCGCTACTGCTATTGTTCTTAATGTTTTTTTCATGATCTGTTACCTCCTTTTCAGGTATTTGTCTTTATACTATTGAAATTATCGTGCCATATTTAGCGCAGACATCAAAAATATTATAAATATTGGAAATAATAGATTATTTGTAAAGTTGGCGTCTGTGCTTTAAGGTACGAATTCTTTGTTTTACCCATTTATTTTAATGAAACATTAAAGCCGTTTAAATAAAATATAAACGATTTAACTCTTTACAATAAAAAATGGAGGGGAATCATTTCGATATGTTCCGGATACCGGACTTCGAGGTTGTGTTGCAGTGTCTTTGCAAGCGAATTTAATGAGCGAAGCAATCTTATAAGTATCAAACTATATTAAGATTATCACAAACACTTGCATAAACTCTCAATGAACAATGAAAAACATAATATTATCAACAATTTTGTGATAATAAATTCATTGCATGAAGCGATTGACCTTGTCTTGCAGCGCTTTACCCTCACACAAAAAGGACAAATGGCCGCAATCGCCGGAAAACTCAAAAGTATCGGCGTTAATTAATCTTGCAAGCGTCCGGGCCGGTTCGGAATAGACCGTAAGATCCTGTTGTGCCCAAATGATGAGAGCTTTTGCACGTATGGTTTTTGCGGCGGGATCAATCGCTTCTCCGAAGGAGCGGTAGATATCATGATCCATGATGGCTTTGAGCTGCCATGCCCAATCGAATTCATTGCGTTTCATAAAGCTTTTTTCCATTTCGGCAAAAAATTGCGGAAAAGCTTCCGGCGTCGTGTGTTTCTCAATGTAATGGGGTGTTCTCAGATGTAGATTATGGATGGCTCCTACTGTTTTCATGGCTGTATTTTCCCCATGCGGTCTTCCCCTGTCGGCATCGATTGCACTTAGTTCGGACTGCCACAGAAGCAGATCATACGAAGTGAGTCGAGGCGTTCCAACAACGGCAACGGCTTTATTCAGAAAGCCTGGATAGGAAACCATCCACTGATAAGCCATCATTGCACCCATGGAAATGCCGATTACGCCATGAACACTGGGCAAATCCAAATATCGGGTGAGAAGGAGATGCTGCGCATTCACCATGTCCTTAATGGAAAATCGCGGAAAGGACTGATCCGGCTGACTTTTGCTGTTTGAAGGTGACGAGGATACGCCGTTGCCGAAAGCATCGACGGCTATAATAAAGTATTTTGAGCTATCGGCCATTTTTCCCGGCCCGATTAATTCCAGATCGATCAAATCCTGAGTTGTTCCGGCAAGCCAGGTGGGAAACAGTATTACATTGGATTTTTCGGGATTTAAAACGCCAAAGGTGCGATAAGCCAGGCGACAGTCCCGTATGACCTGGCCATTTTCCAGAGTATAATCACCAAGGTCTACAAATTTGAGATTATCCTGAGCAAGAGCGCCACTGCTCCACAGGAACAACATCGCTATAATGACGGGAATGCGAATGAAGGCCTCCGACATGAATTTCCTGCGCAATCAGATCCTCCTGCCTGCCTTCTGTTAAGGTAGGTCTTATGATAAATATTGCCCGAAAGGACATGGTTTGGGTTTGATAAGAACTTGCTTTCCTTAAAAAGAAGTCATAGGGGATTTGTAATCGTATGTCAAAGGAATTTTGATCAACAACAGCATATGTGGTTTAATCTGCCGGCAATATTTGTTTGACTTTTTACCGGCGCCAATTTAAGTTTCGGAAAGTTTAAACAAATATAATTTTTCACAAAAAAAAGATAAGGCTTTGATTTGAAAAAACGCATTGTTATCACTGGGATGGGTACACTAAACGCGCTTGCCAATAATGTTCCTGATTTCGCGCGAGCTCTGCAGCAAGGCTCATGCGGCATAGGAATGATTAACCTCTTTGATACAGCCGGATTTCGCAGTCAGACGGGCGGCCAGATCAAAAATTTTATCGCGTGCGATCATATTCCCCGGAATTTTTCTATTAAAAGAATGTCGCGGGCGGACATGCTTTCTTTTGCCGCAACGTTGGAAGCTTTGCGTGACGCCGGACTCTACCCCCCGCCGGAAGATTTCAAAGAAGAAATAGGCCTTGCCATTGGCGGCGGTGCCGGCGGGCTTCTGGAAGCGGAAGAATTCTACGAAGACTTATTAAAAAAAAATGGCAGAAACGCGAAGTTTTCCACGCTCTCATCTTTATTTTGTGCATCTTCCGCTGACCGTATTGCCTCTGCTTTCGGTTTCGCGGGACCGAAAGCAACTTTCATGACAGCCTGTTCCGCTGGCGCCACCGCTATAGGCTACGCGCGGGATTTAATCGCGAATGGCCAGGCGTCTATCATGCTTGCCGGAGGCGTGGAGCCCATGTGCCGGTTAACTTATGCCGCCTTTAACGCCCTGAAATCCGTTGATCCGGAAACCTGCCGTCCTTTCGATAAAAACCGCGCAGGGCTATCGCTTGGCGAGGCAGCGGCCATAATGGTTATGGAGGAAATGGAGACAGCTCTTGGCAGAGGAGCAAAAATTTATGGCGAGGTTTTGGGTTATGGCATTACTTGCGATTCTTTCCACATGACCGCCCCCGATGAACAGGCCTCCGGCGCTGTGCGCTCCATGCAAGCTGCGCTCAAAGACAGCGGCCTTTCCATTGATGACATCGATTATATCAACGCGCATGGCACGGCCACTCCTGTCAATGACGTTATGGAGACCAAAGCAATCAGGGAAGTATTCGGCAGGCGCGCTTATTTAATTCCGGTTAGTTCAACCAAGTCCATGCACGCACACACATTAGGAGCTTCGGGCTCTCTGGAAGGCATTGTTTCCGTGCTGGCATTGCAGCATGGTTTTATACCGCCGACAATCAATTATCAGGATAGCGATCCTTTGTGCGATCTGGATTATGTCACCACTGGCGCAAGAAAAGCCAATCTGCGCGCCGTTCTTTCTAATTCATTCGCCTTCGGAGGAAACAACACCACACTCATTTTCGGCAGGTATTCCGAAAGGGGCGCTTCCCATGAATAATAACCGGCAAACAGACAGCGCAAGGCGTGTGGTTATAACAGGTATCGGTATGGTAACTCCTATAGGAACCGGTAAGAAAGAGTTTTGCCGGAGACTTTTTGAAGGCGAAACAGCCATTGAGGAAATAAAATCTTTCGACACGAGTACATTTGGTTCGCATCTGGGCGCGGAAGTTACTAATTTCAACCCGCGTGATTTTATTTCCGTGAAAAACATTCGGCGAATGGACAAAATATCCCTGATGACGGCAGCTTCAGCGCGTCTGGCTCTGGAAGACGCAGGCCTTCAAATCACACAGGAGAACCGCGATCGCATCGGCATTGTGCTGGGCACCGCATTCGGCGCTACGGATGTAACCGCCCAATTTTTAGAAACACTGTTTACGGAAGGACCTGCCTCTGTCAATCCGATACTGGTGCCTAACACAGTTATGAACGCCGCCGCCGGTCATACTTCAATTGAGCTGGGATTTCGCGGCATCAACACAACGATAACACATTTCGCTGTTTCCGCTGAAAACGCGATTATTTATGCGGCGGCGGAAATCAGGCGCGGCACCGTTGATTTTATTTTTGCCGGCGGTGTGGACATTTTATCCAAATTTTACTATGAATCACTGGCAAAATTTCACAGCCTTTCTCCCCGGGATGGGGGTAAAGAGGCGTGCCGACCCTTTGATAAAGAACGAAACGGGGTGATAGCCGGAGAAGGTTGCGGAATAATTTGCATGGAGAGCCTGCAATCAGCAATTGCCAGAGGGCGAAAGCCCTATTGTGAAATTAAAGGCGCGGGTATGGGATCATCACCGACAAAACCGACGGGCTGGCCGGAGAAAACTGACGGCATAAAACGGACATTTAGCCGCGCGTTGAGAAACGCGGGCAACGCGCCAAACGAAATTCAGGCTATTGTTGCGGCGGCCAACGGCGACAGAATTCTCGATTCAGTGGAAGCTCAAGCGTACTCCGAAATATTTGACTGTGCGGAGAAAAAACCTTTAATTACGTCGTTCAAAGGAGCAACGGGAGAGAGTTTCTCCGGCGGCGGCATAAGGACTTGCGCTTTGGCGCTGTCTATTGAAAAAAATATTCTACCGCCTGTCGTTGGACTTATAAACCCGCTGCAACCGCTTCCGTTTATTGTCGGGAAGAAAAAAGAACTGGAAATTAATAGCGCGGCTCTTGCCGGTATTTCTTTCGGCGGTACTTACGCGTATTTGATTCTCGGCAAATAATGCAAAAAAGCTTGCGATAATTGAGGCAGAATTTTTATTGGCGTAAATCAGAAAATATTGTAAACATAACAATTATAAATATTTAATCAATGAATTTATAGAATGACAAAGCATGAATTTTAAATTGATTTATCCAAGATGGGAAAAGCTCGACCGTCAGACACAGTTTACACTGCCGCCGCACGGACCGGTAGTTTTTGCAGCCGCTCTGCCTGATTATGTGGATGTCGAATTTATTGATGAAAACATACAAGATATTGATTTCAATCAGGCGGCGGATTTTGTGGGTATTTCCGTAATGCTGACCGCGCAAATAAAACGCGGCTGGGAAATAGCCGACACTTTCCGTAAAAAAGGAATCAAAGTGATGTTCGGCGGCATCGCCACCATGCTGCATGCCGAAGAAACCCAGGAACACGCCGATAGCGTTTTTCTGGGAGAGGCTGAAGGACGGATGGACCAGATCTTTACGGATTTTAAAAACGGCAACCTGCAAAAGGTTTACAACTATATGCAGAATTTCCCGGCAATTGAAAGTGTGGGAACTGCCCGGCGCAGTATTTTAGACCGCGATAAGTACAGTTACCGCGGCGTGCAGATGGTTGATCTGGTGCACGCATCGCGCGGCTGCCGGTTTAATTGTTATCCCTGCTGTGTTAATTTTCTTGGAGGCAGAAGTTTCCGCCCCCGACCTTTGGATAAAGTTGTCGAAGAAATGGCCAGCATTAATAACAACAGGCTTTTTATTGTGGATAATTCGCTGGCGCAGGATAAAAGTTGGGAAATGGATTTGTTTCGGGAAATGATTCCTCTGAAAAAGAAATGGTGTTGCCACCCTATTGAAGATGACGATAAGGTGCTGGATCTGGCCGCGCAGGCCGGTGCGTGGTTTGTTTATCAGGCAATTTTCGATTCTTCCGATTTCATCCGTGACCGTATCAAGCGCTATCATGATTACGGCATTGCCGTGGAAGGAAGCATTCTGCTCGGGCTCGATTATCACACCGAAGATTACATAAAAAAGCTGGTTGATTTTCTACTGGAGATTGATCTGGACATGGCGGAATTCACCGTGCTCACTCCTTTTCCGCACACTCGTACTTTTGACGATTTGCATAACGAGAAAAGAATTTTTTCCTACGACTGGAACGATTACACTTGCGGAAAAGTTGTTTTTCAGCCAAAATTACTCACTCCCGAACAATTACAGTCCCTTTATTATTACGCCTGGGATAAGTTTTATGAAGAAGAACCCCAAAATTATAAAATGTTCAAGATGTTGAAAAAAGTGATGGATAAAGAAAAAACAGACGGCACATACAAACCGCGCGTGCGCGAAAAGATTATGCCGGCGAGGAAAGGAGAATTTAGCTGATGAAAAAGAACAGCGGCAAAGCCGCCATAGTTATAGACGGCAGCAATGTCAGCTTCAATGATATTATTTCAGTAGCGCGATATGGGGTTCCGGTACAAATCAGCAAATCCGGCAATTTCGTAAAGAAGATGGAGAAAACTCAAAAAATGCTTATGGAATCCATGCGCGGGGGAATCCCCGTTTATGGCGTGACAACCGGTTACGGAAAATCATGCGGCAAACGCATGCCTCTGGATATAGCTTTAAAAAACGGCATCAACATTCTTCGTTTTCACGGTTGCGGCACGGGAGAGCCCATCGGCATTGAAGAAACCAGGGCGGCCATGTTGTGCCGCATTATTTGTCTGGCTCGTGGCTATTCCGGCGTATCCGTTGCCCTCCTTCAGCAACTGGCCGATTTCTTAAACAAAGGCATAACACCGATAGTTCCCTGCGAGGGTTCGGTCGGTGCGTCCGGCGATTTGACGCCAATGTCCTACATCGGAGCCTGCCTGATGGGCGAGCGTGAAGTTATTTATCAGGACAAAATAATGTCTGCGGCAAAGGCCATGAAAATAGCGGGATTAAAGTCTTACAGTTATCTGCCCAAAGAGCCCCTGTCCATGGTTAACGGGACAACAACGATGACGGGAATAGCCGTTTTAACTGTCGAATCGGCCTGGCGAATTTTATGCGCCACGATTTACGCTACGGCGCTTTCCATACACGCCCTTAAGGGAAACGCTCAACATTATCATCCGGTAATAGCGGAAGCTAAACCATTCCCCGGTCAGGCGTTTATTGCCGCTCAAATTATCAATCTTTTGAAAACTAAAGTATCGGCGCGTCAATTGGAAGATGATTCTCTGGACACTTTGCAGGATCCTTATTCGCTACGATGCGCTCCGCAGGTGGTTGGTGTTTTATATGATGGACTGGACTGGATAAAAAAATGGGTGGAGATTGAAGCCAACAGTTCCAACGATAATCCGATTTTCGATCCCGCGACCGGCAAGGTGCTGATGGGCGGTAATTTCTATGGCGGGCATATCGCTTTTGCTATGGACGGATTGAAAGCCGCTCTGGCTTCTGTCGCCGATATGTGCGACCGCCAGATCATGCTTCTGGTTAATCCGAATTCCAACAGAGGACTCCCCGGCGATCTGGTGAGAAACGCAGACAAGATGAAAGGGTTGCATCATGGCTTCAAGGCCATGTCCATTTCCTCTTCCGCGCTGACGGCGGAAGCTCTGAAAGCAACTATGCCGGCAGCTTCATTTTCACGCTCCACCGAATCCCATAATCAGGATAAGGTCAGCATGGGAACAATCGCAGCGCGTGACGCTGAAAGGATCTGCACACTGACAGAGCGCGTTGTGGCCATTCATCTTCTGACGGCGGCACAGGCCTACGATATAAGAAACAATATCGGCGCAAGACCGCTTCTGAACAGTCTCATGGAAAAAATCAGATCTGTCAGCGCGCCGGTTGTAGAGGACAGGGCAATGGATAAGGATATTGAAAATATTTGTACAGCAATAAAATATTCCGATTTTTTTAAAATAAAACAATGAATGAAAACAAAAGAAGTTTTGAAGTAAAAATAAGAGTGCCGTTTTTTGATCTTGATCCCATGCAAATCGTCTGGCATGCCAATTACCTGAACTATTTTGAAATCGCACGGGCTGCGCTTTTCGAAAATAACGGCATTGATCTTTATTCCTTTTACGAAAAGTATCAGTTAATCTTTCCCATTATTAAAACTTCCACCAAGCATATCCTTCCTTTGCGTCATCGTGATGAAATCATCTGCAAGGCGACTCTCGTGGACGCGTATGTGAAAATGGTCGTTGATTTTGAAATCAGGAAAGCGGCGGATAGCAAAATCTGTACCCGCGGCCGCACGGAACAAGTTACCGTGAAAGTTCCTGAAATGGAAACAATATTCAGCATTCCGGAAGAAATTCGCCGCGTTTTTGGTTTTTAAAATGGAAGAAGTTTTACGAAAATCTCTTGTTGCCGGCCTGGAACGTCTTGTTGCCCGGGCGGAGTTGCTTGATTCCATCAACGTATTTCCGGTTGCCGATGGCGATACGGGGAGAAATCTTTCCTTGAGCCTTGCTCCGCTGCGCGGCGTTGGCGAGTCGAAAGAAAAAATTGTTCATCAGCTTCTTTTATCGGCACGCGGCAATTCCGGCAATATCGCATCTCAATTTTTTTCCGCTTTTTGCGTGACAGAAAATCTTTCCCAACTGGCGGACCACGCCAGAGAGGGCGCTAAAAAGGCGTGGCAGGCGGTAAGCAATCCGCGTCCGGGAACAATGTTGAGTGTCTTTGACGCCCTTGCTGATTCTCTGGCGGAAGAAATCACCCCCGATCAAACAAGAATAGATGCTATCATCGGCTCTCTGGAAAAAGCCGTCCATGAAACTTACGAACAGTTGCCCCGTTTAAAAGAAGCCGGGGTCGTTGATGCGGGAGCCCTTGGAATTTATATTTTCTTCGAAGGATTTTTTTACGCTCTTGCCGGTCTTCCCGATAATTGCCGCCCGATTATGGAAACATTTAATAATCGCCTGCGGATATTGCCTGCATTTCAGGAAAAAACGGAATCAGGATACTGCGTTGATTTTGTCGTTAAAGCTCCAAATTATTCCCCCGATGAAGTAAAAATAATCACCTGCGCCGAAGAAAATGTCATTATCATTCCTGAAGGTGATTTTTATAAAATACATTTGCATACCGGAAACAAGGAAAAAGTCAGAGATCAAATAAACGGACTGGGCAATGTGGTTAACTGGGAAGATGATAATTTAGCTTCCCAAATTAACGAGTTCAGAAATTCCAATACCGCCCGGACATTCCACATAATGACCGATGCCGCTGGTTCCGTGACAAATCAGGATGCGAAAAAATACGGTTTCACGCTCCTCAATAGTTATCTGACGATTGACGAAAAATGCCTGCCCGAAACTTACTTTCATCCTAAAGAACTTTACAGCGCCATGAAGAAAGGAATAAAGGTTTCCACTTCGCAGGCTTCTGTTTATGAAAGGCATCAGTTTTACGAAAGCGCCCTCGAGCGGTTTGAAAAAGTCTTATATCTGTGCGTCGGTTCCTCATTTACCGGCAATTATCAGGTGGCGCTCCAGTGGAAGAAAGAGCATGATCCGCAGGACAGATTTTTAATAGTCGACACCGGCGCGGCATCAGGACGATTAGGAACAATCGCGCTGGCAACAGCTCGATATCTTATCGAAACAAACGACTTAAGAAAGACTTTTAATTTTACCAAAAAGGCGTTAATCGCATGTGAGGAATATGTGTTTCTGGACAAACTGGAATACCTGTCGGAAGGCGGCCGGCTTTCCAAAACCAGCGCCTTTTTCGGCGATATACTGAAAATGAAACCGGTAATATCTCCCCTGCCTGCGGGAGCAAAAAAAGTCGGCATGGTCAGGAATCAGGAAGATCAACTGAAAATGGCTCTGAAAAAACTTACTGCAATGCTGAAAAATAATTCCAGTGCGCTCGTCATGCTGGAATATTCCGACAATAAGAATTGGGTAGAAAAGACCGTTAAAAATACGATCGCCGGACACTATCCTGATTTGGAAATTATCGTGCAGCCGTTATCACTGACTTCTGGCGCACATATGGGGCCGGGGACGTGGGGAATAGCGTTCCTACCCGACTCAAAGGCTCCGTAAAACGCCCAACTGCTGCGTTGCGCTTCATCCTTGAGGCGCTGCGGCGTATGAAAAAATACGCCTCACTTCCAAAGCTTCGCGCGCCTTGCATCTGGAGCTTTTTACGAAGCCTTTAAAGGAAAATTTATTAATATGAATTTTCAAAGAACTCAGGCAGTCCTTAATTATGAAGTCAGTGATGCAAAATGGCGTCAGTATGTTAAAAAAATAAAAGAAGAAGATTATTCCTTCTTAATTAAATAATCGAAAAATAAGAAAATAATTAATATCATACATAGTTTATATGGGTGCAAAAAACAATAAAATGCGGTTTGCTTTTGTGATTCCTGTTTACAATCATGCCGGAACCATGGCGCAAGTTGTCCGGGACGCACAGGCGCTGAGCTTTCCCGTCTTTGTTGTTGACGATGGTTCAACTGATAACACATACGATCAGATTAAAGAAATAGAAGGCATTAAAATTCTACGGCATGATCAGAATCAGGGCAAGGGCGCGGCTATTATGACCGGTTTTGCCGCAGCTTCCGCTGTGGCCGACTTCGCTATCACAATAGACGCCGATGGACAACACTACCCCCAAGACGCGAAAAAACTCATCAAGGCCATTCCGAAAAAAACGCGGCCTATTGTCGTGGGAGCCAGAGATTACATGCCCGACGAACACGTTCCCTGGACAAGCAAATTCGGCAGGAAGTTTTCCAACTTCTGGGTACGTACCGCAGGCGGCCCGACAATTTCCGATACACAGAGCGGATTTCGTGTTTATCCCCTGCCTGAAGCGCTTAATTTAAAAACAAAGGCGCGGCGTTTCCAGTTTGAAGTAGAAATTTTAGTTCAGGCCAAAAGAGATGGCATTGGGGTAATTGAAGCTCCCGTACGCGTCGATTATAATCCCGGGGGTGCAAGAATTTCTCATTTTCGCCCTTTTGTGGATTTCATACGTAACTCTTCAACCTTCACCCGTTTAATTTTCCGTCGGATTTTTTCATTAAAATAAATATTATCACGTAAATAAGACACAGACTTTCATTATTTATGCTCGGCGGGCTGTTATGTCCGTTTTTCCATTATGTTGCAGCTTTTTGTCTTGCCCCAACCAGCAAAATATGGTTTATAAAATCTGCGTCAAATATTGAATCAGACACGAGTTTATAGGTTTACATGTCCATACGTAAATATCAAATTAAGTGGTCTATTGTTCTTATCATCTCCCTGATTGTAGCGGCGCTTTTTTTCTGGGAATCAAAAAACCTGAAAATCGAAACGGATATTTTGGAATCGCTGCCGCAAAATGATCCGGTGTTGTCCGACGCGCATCAGATTATCCGGCATTTACCCATTCAGGACAGACTATTTGTTGATGTAGGCCAGGAATCGACAGATAAAGATAAACTGGTGAAAGCAGCCGTTACCATTTCCGGCACGCTCAGCAAAAGTGGTCTTTTCACCAAAGTCGGCATAGGGGATGACGCTAAAAACTTTCCTGAACTTATAGCGCATGTAAACAATAATCTGCCATCGCTTTTGAGCGCGTCTGATCTTGAACAAAAAATTCAACCGCTTCTTAAGCCTGACAAAATCCGGGATGCGATGGCGCAAAACCGGCAGAGTCTGGAACAACTCGAAGGAATCGGCCAAAGCAAGATGATGGCGAAAGACCCGCTGGGTTTCTCCGCCCTGATTCTCAGGCAATTATCCGCTTTGCTTCCCGCCAATAAAGCGCAATTTTATCAGGGGCAACTTATTTCCGAAGACGGTAAACACGCGCTCATCATCGCCCGAATCGCGGGATCGGGCACAGATACGGCAACCGCGGCAAAAATTGAAAAAGCAATCGAAGATTGTGAGCGGGAACTAAAAGCCGATAAGAGTTTGCAGAAAGACAAGTATACACTGACTTCCGCGGGCGCTTATCGAGCGGCGCTCGATAATGAAACCTTTGCTAAACGCGATACCCGGCTGGCCATCATCCTGACAACACTGGGAATCGCAATGCTGCTGATTTTTGCTTTTCCCCGTCCGCTTATCGGACTTCTGGCGCTTCTTCCTTCAACGGTGGGAGCAATTGCCGCTCTTTTTGTCTGCTCATTTTTATTTAAATCCATATCGATGCTGGCTGTCGGTTTTGGCGGCGCCATTATGGGTTTTACCGTTGATCTGGGCATTACCTATCTGCTTTTTCTGGATCAACCTTACGAAACATACGGCAGAAAAATAACTAGGACGGTGTGGTCGGCCGAACTTCTGGCAGTGCTGACAACTGTCGGGTCATTTCTTTTACTGCTGATCAGCGACTTTAAGATCCTTGCGGAAATCGGCGTCTTTACCGCTTTGGGAGTTCTCTTCGCGCTGATCTTTGTTCTTTTTGTGTTCCCGATAATATTTCCGACAATGCCCGCGGCGACACGTCAGAGTAATCCTCTGCTTTTAAATGCCATAAAAAAAATTGCCTCACCCGCGAAATGGAAATTGATTGCGGCGGTTATTCTGGGCTTATTCATGTTGTTGTTCGCGTGGCCTAAGTTCAATGTCGATCTTAACGCGATGAATTCCGTAAGTCAAAAAACTCTGGATGCGGGAAAAACCCTTGAAGCATGGGGTGACTTTTCCGGCAAATGTTACGTTTTTCTGGAAGCAAAAAATATTGACGAATTACAGAATAAAAACAATCAATTAATGAACTGGCTGTCTGCCGACGTGCGGCAGCAAAAACTATCTCCTGTATTCCTCCCTTCCGTTTTATTTCCGTCGGCGGAGTCAGCCCGGAGTAATTTTGCCGCCTGGCATGAGTTTTGGAATAAGGAACGCGTGGCCGCGTTGAAGCGCGATCTGGACGTGTCGGCGCGGGAATCCGGTTTTAAGCCGGAAGCATTCGCGCCATTCTGGAGGATCATAAATCAGCAAGAACCGACGACTTTTGAAATACCTGAGAAATATTTTGAAATGCTTGGAATTGCCAAAAGTCCCGCAGGTTTCACGCAACTGAGTTTGCTTGCCACCGGCAAAAATTATAACGCGGAGGATTTTTTCTCACGCCTGCTCCCCACGGGATTGGCTAAATTATTCGATGTCGGTTTATTTAACAAAAGGCTGGGAGATTTTTTAAAAAATATCTTTATTCAAATTGCCATCATTATCGGTATCGGCACTGCGATTATCGTATTTATATATTACCTGGATTGGCTCATCGCGTTTGCCGTGCTCGCGCCCATTGCCTTCGCGCTTATCGCCACATTGGGCACGTTGAAATTGATCGGTCATCCGCTGGATATCCCCGGCATCATGTTGTGGATTGTTATCATGGGTATGGGAATCAATTACTCCATTTATTATGCCTGCTTTTATCAGCGCTATCATGATGAGAGCCGGCCGGAAATGGATACGGTTAAACTAGCCATGTTTCTGGCATCTTTTACAACCTTGATTGGTTTTGGTGTTTTGGCCTTTGCCAGCCACGCGCTTTTAAAGAGCATCGGCATCACATCTCTTTTAGGAGTCGGCTATTCCATTTTGGGCGCGTATTTCATTCTGCCTGTACTGATAAAGAAAATTTTTTCTTCGGTTACCTATCCCGGCGGCCCTTTTACAGTTGGCTCTTACGAGCATTTGCGCCGGACTGTTTTACGATACAGGCATTTGGCCGCTTATCCGCGGGTTTTTGCCCGCATGAAAATGATGATAGACCCGATGTTTAAAGAGTTGGACACGTATGTGCAAAATCCCCGAAGGATTATTGATATCGGCTGCGGCTACGGAATTCCCGCTACCTGGCTTCTGGAAATTTATCCCGAAGCTAAAGTTTACGGCCTGGAGCCGGATGAAGTACGGGTGCTTAACGCCTCTTACGCCATTGGCAGCCGCGGCAGTGTGCAAACAGGTCGCGCACCGGATTTACCCGTTATGGAAGGGCTTGTTGATTACGTGCTCATACTGGACATGCTGCATCTTATTGATGATGAAGAATTTAAACTGGTTTTGCGCCGGATTCATGAAAAACTTGAGGCAGGCGGCACGCTTTTGATTCGCGCAACCATTCCTTCGGAGAAAAAGGTCCCGTGGAAACGATGGATTGAAGCGGCTCATTTAAAAATAATAGGTATGGGAAAACGATTCCGTCCGGAAAACGAGATTGCCTGTTTCATGGCCGCTGCCGGATTTGATGTCAATGTTCATGCTTCATCATCCGCCAATGTAGAAGAAAAATGGTTTGTGGGAAAGAAGTCGTAACGTAATGAGATAGCAATCTCATCGTATGCGTGTTAGATCGCCACGACACCCAAAAGACATCCCGCGATGATAAACAAAATGAAGAAATTTTCTTATAAAATAGCGATTTATCTTTCCCGCAAGTTGGGAATGTGGTTTTTCCGCACATTTTCCTGGTTTATAGCCACGGGATATTATTTTCTTTTCCCGACGCGTGTGGCGGGTAGCTGCAAATTCTATCGCGCTTTGTTTCCCGGTCGCGGCTTTCTCTATCATCTCTATTGCGCGTGGAAGCAATATCATAATTTTACCGGCATCTATATTCACCGGTTTATCCGGCTTGGGGAAGAAGATATCGAATTCGTCAAGGAAGGCTGGGAATATCTGGAAGAGGCTGTGAAAAAAAAGACAGGAGCAATTTTACTAATGTCGCATATCGGCAACTGGGAACTGGCAGCGCAAGCTCTTAACAGCAAAGGGATGCCTATTATGCTTTATCTGGGCGCAAAACTCAAAGAACAGATGGAACGTGTTCAGAAAGAGAATCTGGCTAAAAGCGGCATCAGAATCGTAGCGACGTCCGAGGACGAAAAATCGCCTTTTGCTTTGATCGAGGGAATCAATTTCCTGCGCGAAGGCGGAATTGTATCCATGGCAGGCGACCGTCTCTGGGGCCGGCAGAGTTATGTCACTGTGGATTTCATGGGGTATGAGGCGCGTCTTCCGGATACGCCGCATTTATTCGCCTTGATGACGGGAGCGCCAATTTTAACTTTTTTTGTTTATCAAGAGGCTGTCGGGAAATACCATATTAAAGTTTCCAGAGGACGAAAGATTTCGGCCGCCTCGCGCGCGGATCGAAAAAAAGCGGTACAGGAATCAGCGCAGGCTTACGCCGACGATCTTGCCCATTTTGTCGCCCGGCATCCCTTTGAATGGTATCATTTTGAGCCATTCATTGGAAAAACAATTCATAAAAAGGTATAGTACCGGCGGAATTGTATTTTTACATAAAATTACATTATAAGTAACAGCACCTTCCTGCCTGTGCGGGGAAAGTATTTTTTATACATGGTTTCCTCTAAACAAAAAAAACGAATTGTTCTTGTCCATCCGCGGGGATTTAACTGGTTCCCCGGAAAGCGCGATATTACCGATATTGCCAACAGGATGGTGCCGCAGGGTTTGCTTTCCATCGCGGCTTATCTTATAGAACAAGGCCACGATGTTTATGTTTATGATTGCCTTGGCCTTGATGCCCCGCTTGATTTGCAAAAGCAGGCGCAGGCAATTTTAGCCTATCAACCGCAAATTGTCGGCTTTTCGGCAACGACCTCATCGTTTCCCGATGCCGCCGACCTCGCGCAAAAAATCAAAGCAAACTCTTCCGACATTATAACGGTCTGCGGAGGAGTCCATGTTTCCGCTCAAGGGGAAAAGCTTCTGCGGGATTATCCGGCTTTTGATTTTCTTGTTGCCGGAGAGGGCGAAGCAACAGTGGCTGAACTTGCCTGTGATTTTGACCCCGCTCAAATTAAAGGATTAATCTGGCGCAGTGATACGGACGTTATTACCAATGATCCGCGTCCGAAAATGCCGGATTTAGATTTTCTGCCGTTTCCCGCCTATGAAAAGCTTAAAGGTTTTCCCGGCGATTACCACCTGCCATTATTCAGCTACATCAATACTCCCGGAGCCACGATGATTACCTCGCGAGGCTGCATGTATCAATGCTCCTATTGTGACCGCTCCGTTTTCAAAAAAGGCTTTCGTTACAATTCTGCCGTTTACATATACGAACACATGAAATATTTACGGGAAAAATTCGGTGTGCGGCACATCAACATATACGATGATTTATTTACTGCCAATCGTGAACGGATTGTCGAGCTTTGCGAAAAACTCAGCCGCTATCCTCTGGGAATTAATTTTAACTGTGCCGTGCGCGTGGGCTACACCGATGACGATTTACTAAAGATGCTTAAAAATGCAGGATGCCTGATGGTTTCACTGGGCGTTGAATCGGCCGATCAGGAAATGCTCGCAAGACATAAATCAGGCATATCGCTTGATGATGTGAGCAACACTGTGCGCCGGATTCAGGAAGCGGGTTTACGCGCCAAAGGACTCTTTATGATGGGCCTGCCTGGTGAGACGGAAGAATCAATTAAGCGCACATCCGATTTTATAATTTCGCTGGGATTGGACGATATGAACATGGCCAAATTCACGCCTTTCCCCGGCGCGCCGTTGTGGAGCACCATAAAAGACGAAGGTGCTTTCAATGAAGACTGGCGCCTGATGAACTGCCTGAATTTTGTTTTTGTGCCCAAAGGGATTGCTTCCGAGGAAAGACTCGATCAACTATACAACGAGCATGTAAAGCGTTTTTATTCCGATAAAATATGGCGTGAAAAATTTCGCAAACGCATTTGGCAGCATCGTAAAAGCCTTATGTATTTATTACGCCACCTGCCGGCGTTCTGGTCGGCAAAGAACCAATTCGAACCCAAACAAAGTTAACATATCATTGGGGTGGTATAAAGATAAGCAAATTATTGCTATTTATAACGCATTGTGAAACATTTCCCGGACGTACCTTTCTTATGATTGACAGCGCTTTGAAAGAATGTTAAATCGCGACAAATTCTTCAATATGGCTGCCCCTGTAGCTCAGCAGGATAGAGCGACGGATTCCTAATCCGTGGGCCGCGTGTTCGACTCACGCCAGGGGCACTTTAAATATCAAGTAGTTACGATTTATATCTAATCCCTTTTTCTTTAATGGGTAACTTTAACTTGTTTAATTCTTATCATGAGTTCATTTTTTTCTTCACGGTTGCATCGCTGGTGCTATCATATTTTTGTTGTTTTCACTACGAATGGCTTTATTGATGAGTTTTTAATTTTTCCTCAATCCAACTTACAAATCAGCGGTGCAGCGTAGTGAGTCCTTTGGATTGATTTGTTGGTCAAATCTTTTCATCACACTCTATCATATTAGATATTAATTTTTTTATCTAATGCAACACGGTCTTAGTTACTACATAAAGAATCTATAGTCGTATATTTCGTTAACAATATCTGGCGTCTGTTTAACAACATTAGCAAAGACCTGCGAATACACAAGCGTAACGGGAAGTGTCTTGTGAAGTGTATTGTTGTTCCAATCTACTTTTGTCAAAGCGAGGATGCTTGAACATGTATCATGCCATCCTCCAACACCAGAAAAGCGACGCAACAATATTGGACCTGGCAGCGGTTTGAGAGCCGCTTCTTTAAAAACCGGTTGACTTGGCCGCTGTGGATTGACACCTATCACACTGCCTTGCGTCCAGAGCAGGCATTCAGATCCTGTCAACGGTTGATATAAGCCACGATCGACTGGATAAGAGGCTGGTCTAGGTTTTTGGCCTACACCTTGTGGACCATCTACTTTCAGGCCATACCAGTTTATTCCTCGTACTACCTGCACAAGTTCAATTTCAGTCTTTCTACCGAAAGCATCAAATGCGCCCTGTATTTCCTCTTCTGTAAAATGTGTTGTCTTGTGCACAAAAATCTTGCGAGGCATACGTCCATTGTGACCATCCTGATATAGGTGCAGACTTTTGGATAGCACCGATTGCATTTCTTGATAGCTGAGATAAGGATTACCCTTGTAGTCGGTTGTGAATTCACGCGTATCATAGGCAACAAACTCGAAACCCGTACCATCAGGATCAAAAATCTGGCTGCAACAGGTAGTATACGCATATCCATTTTCATGCTTTTTAACAGCGTAGCTTAGACCAATGTATGCTTCATCTTTGTCCCAATCAGCAAGCTTCCATGGTATTCCACCGGCCTTCGCATAGAGAGCAACGCTGATACCCCACATCACATTGGCTCGATCTCTACGCGTAAAAGCAATATCATTGACTATCTGTATTGGTAAGTCAAGTGGTGCGACTTTTGCTTTGATACGATCATGCAGATTAAAGCCTTCATACTCGTAACAGGCTTTCCAGTCTGGAGGTAGACAAATGATAAGAACGTCGAAGGAATGTTTTTGTCTAAGCAAGCCAGTCAAGGATTGGAATATTTTTTCTGAAAGGGCGATCCCGTCTCCGGAGGCCGCAAGATCATCACACTCATCAAGCATATAGTATTTCAAGATTTCTGGTGGTTCAATTAACGGAATGCGGAATAATTTGTCAAATCCCGGATACTCAATATAGTAATTAAGGGCATCTATTGGTGTTGCTGGATTATTAAGTTCTGATACAATACCTTCCAATTTACACATGTATTTCGTTGATGCGAGGTAGGCTAACCTGACATGACCCGGCAACCGAAAATCCATGCTATACGGACCATACTGCGAGAGTCCGCGTAGCGGATGTGTATCAGTCCTGTTTCCATGAAATAGGAGACGAGGCTCTGGTAAAATGGAATGCGCAGGAAGGCATGAAAGATCAGTTGCCATTATTCCCTCCGCGGCTGTATGCTGTACGAGTTCCGACCACAAATTTGGCGCTGTATTCTGTATATGTATAGCTGGATACTTCTACGGCGCTCCCCGACCCAACCGTGCCAAGTAAGATTTCAATCCATGCATCTAAAAGATCATACGACTTATTATTGTATCGATAAAGACGTCGTCTTCGTAAGAATTCCGTTGCGTCTTGACGTTTAGCAAGTGGCTTGATCCAAATATCTGGTCTTAACATGACCCAAAGTTGACCGCCACGATCTTCAAGCTGTATTGACACAGATTCAGCCCAAGTAACATCATTTAGCATTGGTACGGATCCCGTAATATAACCGGGGTTGCCATCGAAGCCAAGTATAGTTCGCAAACCAGAAAATAATGGATTGTTTGCGGCATCATTCTTCACAACGGCGTAATAAGTCCTATTTTTACGCCGAAGAAAAAGCGGCTTGCCACAGCAAAGCGCTGTCGCGAGCGCCTCCTCAAAGAATGACTTTATAAAAGTAGAGTGTCCCTTTTGTGTACCATCCTCAAAAGTAAAGGGCGTAATAGCTTTAATTTTGCTAGGAGGAAGCACTTTCAAGACCTCTTTACTATTGCCCCAAAATAGAATCTTATCGGTATAGGTCAAAATCGCATTTGGCGATTTTTTAATGATCTCATCCTTGAGATCGCTATATGTAATGGATCCATCTAAATCCACTGTACCGCAGATGGTTGGAGTCGTAAGAATAGGCAAGGCGTTTGTACGTAGAATCGGAAATTTCTTTCCCGGGATAGGAAGAGGGATGGAAACACTGTCGATCTGCGCGGTCATCACTTTAGAATTTATTACTTGGGACTTTCCCTTTATCTGCCGCCATATTTTAGAGAGCAGTTCGTCAAACGTTCCCGTTTCAACGAGATGAGCACATACATTTTTTCCTTTTGCGTACTCTAAGAATTGCAGTATATTTTCTTCTACCTCCGATATTCTAGGAACTGTCCAGAAAAGTCCTTGAGGAAATGAATTGTTCTGATCAATTGCACTACGAAGCATGGACATTACATTCTGATCACGCCCACTGTAGCCGGATAAGACAAGTCCATATCTTGCAGAGGCTGCAAGAAAGCATTTCTGAATCTCTCTGTCATTGTTGCGTAAATCTGCCGTTAAATTTTTTATTTTTTTATAGCGGAAATCACCGTGAACCTTAGCGTAAAATGGAAAATTTTCCTTATTTAATGCATTCAATGCAGCATAAGAACCCTCCAAATGAAAGGTAGACAGATTCTTGCCGGTTACCTCGGCAAAAGCCATTTCGATTACTTCGTCGAAGTTTGTTGTGAAAACAATCCTAGTCTGCCCCATCTCCATTAACGCTGCCAAAACACGATGTCCTATATTCAAGGAGATTTTTTTGCTGTCGAAAACGCTATGGATATATTCTTGCTGTGCTATATCGTTACTGCCAAAGATTAAATCAAAATAAAAAGAATATTCTGTCGAACTACCAAGGGCAGGAAACCCTTTACTATCCATGTAGGCTTGAATTTTATTCTTAATGGCTCTATTATTGATATCATGAAATTGTACGTCTTGATTTTCATTCAAACAATAATATTTATGCTTCAAATCCCAAATAATATCTGTGGCATTTGGCAGGCCTGCAGTTCGAGATGCTCCGGCGCCGAGAAACCACATCACATGTGAGGCGTTTGCGATGTAATGCTGGATAAAGTCTGTTTCAGACATAAGCGCCGATAAAGTCACCTTATGATTCCTTTCTCATTCTGACATTAATATCTAAATCATACTTTTTCAGATAATTTCGCTACCATTGATAGCAGATTATTTTATTTTAGCAGGAAATTATACATAATCACAACTAAATATCTATCATTTTCGAAGTTTATCTGTATCAACTTTACATCTGTATCCGTTTGGAAATTTTATTTGACATTTTTCAAATCTCTCTGCCATTTATACATGGCTTCCCAGCATCTCATATATACTTCATGCTTTTTATAATCCATTCTGGGAATTGTATTTTTGAAATTGTCATAATCCACATCAATTACAGCATCTACCATAAATGATGCAAATGCTTTTTTGGGAACTACCTTCCTATATGCGTAATCGGCTTTTGGCCTCTCTATTACTTCACCCGTGAATTTATATTTTGTTTTTAGAATTTTCTATAGCTTGTCAATGTCAAATTTTCTACGTATCCGCACTAGAAGCTCGTCTTTATTGCATTGTGGTTTGTGCATTACTGATAAGAAGCCTTTAATAAGATTATGTTGTCAATGAAAAAGGGGAGTGGGGGTGCATGACAGACAAATAAAAAAGTTATGAGCACATTGAGCACATATGATAACGCATAAGCACGTAAGTACAGGGAGCACAGGTGAATCTTGCTAACCATTCATTAGCACTGCATTTTACTTTTTACCTACAAACATCTCATATATTTACTTTACAATAAAACATTAAACTCATATATTAAGTTTATGATAAGGCGCAGTGGAACTAGGAGCCCTTGCATTATTTAAATACTTGATATTATTACATAATATGTTATATTAGCCGAAAGTCGTGAATTGTTAGGACTCCAGACCCTAGCGTTTCCGAAATCTTTTGGTCACGACTCAGGGCTAGGACCCCAGACCCTAGCCCGCTATTTTTCTAAATAAGGAGAATTTATGGTAAAAACTGATTTTACGAAACAAAAGATTAGAGAAAAACAGTTGAAGCTTCGACAGACCCTTTGGCCTGAGCTTGACGAAAAACGATTATGGCTCAGGAAAAGACAAGACGGGTTTACAACAATGCCGAGGACAATGCCAATTATGCTTAAGATAATGGACAGTTTGTCAAAGGGCCTACCGGTTTCTTCTACATATCTTGAGATTTGGTGCAGGGCATTTGATGAATGCTTCGTTACGTTAAATAACCAGCAGAACGTAGCATTTCATGCTGGCTTTTCAGGGCAACGTGCTCTCCAAACATGGAAGAAACGAGTTCATGTTTTATCTAAATTGGGATTCATAGACATAAAATCAGGACCAAGTGGGGAAATAAGTTACGTCCTCATTTTAAATCCATATGATGTCATTAAGAAACATTATGAGGATAAACATCCGGGTATCCCCCAAGATATGTATAACGCTCTTTCTGCTAGAGCTATTGAAATTGGCGCCACTGACCTTGGTTGACAAATGAACTGCTCCGCCTCAAACGTTTCAAATGCTAAAAAACCGCTAAGGCGTTTTGCCTTTAGCGGTTTTAATTTTCGATGAGGGGATTTGAACCCCCAGCCGACCTCTTCGTTAGAGAGATGCTCTATCCATTGAGCTACATCGGTCTGCTTAAATTAAGTATCAATATTCTGCTGTCAAGGTATCTTTTTTCAATACAACAAAGATAATAAAATTAAGCCCACTCCGCAGTAAAAAACTAATTCATTATTCTTATTCAACCCTGAATGCCTCAACAGCAGCTTCCGACTGTTCAACAAGAAAAGCTGGGAAAGCTCCATAGTTGCCCGTGGCTGCATTTCCCGACCTTCTTTGAAGCATTGTCTATTGTCCCGCGTTTATTTCGATTCAACGGGTGATGGTTATTTCTGAGAACAATTGACATGCAAACGCAACTTTCCTATATCCCCTAAATTGGAAAGTGGTTGCTGCTGAAGAGTATTGGTAATTATGTTCAACACACCATGAATTTGAGCCAGGCAAAGGCCTGGCTCTTTGATCTTTACACCTACAATAAAAACCAAAATCCGGGTTACATGACCGACATGATAATGGTGAGTCGCGTAAGCAATACCGGATGAGATAAAAGTCCCTTGATTTTTATTTTACCGCTGAACAACAAGCCGAGAACATTTCTACCCGCTTCATCAAAATAATACGGCAGGCCCCAGCGCACACGGAGCATGTTTAAATCCATTACTTTATCCGATTGCGTATTGATTATGACGGCCGCGTCCGGACTGACTCCCTGCTCTATGGTGAGTTTGCCCTGATTGAAATGAAGGCTTATCGCGGTTTCAATATCCTGCAAGTTTATTGCCGCAATACCGCGCATTTTTTTATAAACAGCGTACTTTGCCTCTGATTTTTCGATATTGCCGGTCAGAAGATCCTGCACAATGAAAGAAAAAGGAACATCTGCCGCATTATTGGTTATATTCAGTTCCATATATTCTCCATCAAAAGTTACAAAGCTTTGCGGTAAACTTCCAGAACTTCATCCTTATCTGAAACACAACGGATATTGTTGACAATAGCGCCATCGGCGATGCTCAAATCAGCCGCCTTGATTATATCTGCTTCCTTTACGCCGAATTCAGAAAGCTTCAGCGGATGCCCGATTTTTTTAAGCAAAGCAAATATCTCATTCACCGCCGCTGTTGCCGCCTTTTTCGGTTCATCATCTCGTGTGCTCACGCCCAACGCCTGCGCGATTGTGGCGTAAATATCGATCGCATCCTGATCGCCATCGCTAACATTAAAATCCATACAGTATGGCAGCATGATGCCACAGGAAACTCCGTGCGGCACGCGAGCGACAGCGCCGATGGAATGAGCCATTGCGTGCACCAGCCCGACCATCGCATTACCGAATGCCCACCCCGCCATAGTTGCCGCCAGTTGTACCTGTCCGCGGGCGTTTAAATTGCTGCTGTCTTTTATGCACTGCGGGAGATAAGTGCTCAAAAGCCGGATGGCATGCAGGGCCATGGCATCGGCCATAGGTTCGCGCTGCACTGATGTCATTGCCTCTATAGCATGGGTCATGGCGTCCATACCCGTGGATGCGGTAAGTAACGGAGGTAGTTTCAACGTTAGTTGCGGATCGAGAATGGCCGCGCGCGGCGCGTTATATGATTCCACAATTAATATTTTCTGCCCTTTATCCTTATCATAGATTACCGCTACCCAGGTAACCTCGCTTCCCGTTCCGGCCGTTGTCGGGATAACGATATGCGGCGTCTGCAACCGTGTTAAAAGCTGGATGCCTTCATAATTAGCCAGAGACCCGCCTTCAGTGAGTAGTATGCACATGCATTTGGCGGTATCAATCACACTGCCGCCTCCAATGCTGATAACGATATCCGCGCCCTTTTCTCTGGCAAAGGCGGCGCCACGGTTAACAACATCAATGCCTGTATCTTGAGGCACATCGCTAAATACTCCAACGCATTTATCGCCCAGGGTTTTCACTATTTTTTCCGATAGTCCTGCTTTGATAATTCCGGGATCGGTAACTACGACAGCTCGTGAGCAACCCAGAGCGCTCATTTCAGATTCCAGTTCCGATGTGGATGAGCCGCTGCCGAAAATAATTTTTGTCGGACCAAAGTAAACAAAAGATAAACTGTCATCGTAAACCATAACGTTCTCCTTATCCTACCGGATCGCTGTCCGCCGGCGGTAGATTCTTTAACTATATATTCTTATTTGCAGAGACAAAGTTTCAAGCTTCGTCGGGAAATATTGTGTTTACTTCTGTTAAAAGATCGACCACTTTGTTGATCGTTTTGACATTGCGCACAACGTAGGTCAGATCACCCTTTAATTTCAGTTTCCCCTGCATCAACGCTTTGGTCGCGTCGAGTTCTTTTTTGGCGACTTGCTTCCAACGGGAGTAATCACCGCTCATAATGAACTTAGCCGTTTGCGCTTTGGCGGCATCACAGATTAAAAATTCAAGCGCATCGCCATGCCAGTAATCCGTAAACATATAAACGGGCTCGGGGACGTTTTTTGAAGGATCGGCATTAACCGTTATGGAAACGCTTCCCTCCCATTCTTTGGCAATTTCTCTGTACTCTTTGGATCCATTAATTATTTTTTTCCACGCATCCATCCATTCCTGAGTAAACGCTTTGTATGCTTCTGCCATTTTCCATCCTCCATTATTTTTTATATAGTTTGTTTTGTAATTCTAAAAGGCCAAACTCGACTTCGATTGTGAAATTGGAACGGAAACCGCGGAAACCACTGATTAAGTCAACCTGTAAAAATTTTCCCGCGTAGCCGTTTTGCATGACAGCCTCCGTAAGATTGCGTGAAAATATAAATTTATTGTTACTTAACTTGCATTCAGAACTGGTTACGTTCATTTATCAGGTATTTAACTAAGGGTCAAGGTAAATTGAAGGATATTAAACAGGAACAGGAACGGATTGTTAAAAGTTAAATAATTCAAGCCGTATGTTATGTATTATTCAAATTACCAGAATTTATTAGCAATTAATTGATTTCCTTGATATGCATACTTACGTATCATGATAAGTTTGTGGCGATGCGTACACTTTATCCATAAATAAAAGGAACAGGAGAAATAATCGGCATGAAAAAAGAAGATTGTATTCTTTTCAGCGGCGGTGCTCAGGGTGCGGAAGCGGAATTTGGCATCAACGCGGAACAAATGGGAATCGAAGAAATTAATTTTACGTTTCCCGGACATACTATAGTCCGAACACAGGGTTTGCGTGTTCTTAATCACGAAGAATTGAAAAACGGTGATATCAGCCTGGAATATGTTTCCAAATTAATGAATCGGCGTTACACGGATAACCCGACATTCCGTAAAATTCTGCAAAGTATCTGGTATCAGATCAATAATGGTCAGGAAATATTTGTCATCGGAGAGATATTGGAAGACAAGACCGTTAAAGGGGGTACCGGCTGGGGAGCAGAATTTAGCAAGATATGCAACAAGCCGCTGTATGTATTTGATCAAAAACGCAATTCCTGGTTCACATGGAACCGTCTTGATTGGATAGAATGCAAAAAAGGAAATGAACCGGTAATCAATCATCCTCATTTCACCGGAACAGGAACGCGATTTCTTGAAGAAGGCGGCAAAAAAGCAATTAAGGAATTATTCGAAAGAAGCTTCTAATACTTGCGCGAGCATCAGAAACAGGCAAAATCAATAAAGGCATTACAAGTTCCCATGCTGCCAGGCTTTCGCTTTGGGGGTGAGAACTTTGCAATATTTGCCGGAATATAACAGCCTGAACGCCTCCCACCTTCGGATGTGCACTTCCGGATTTATATACGTTTTCGAAAACGACAACGGCCCAGGCATACGCCGGATTGTGCGGACAACAAAAATAGCATTTTAAGTGGAAGCACATTTTCTTTAAGTAAGCGCATAATAAACAGAACATTATCTTGCCGGGAATTTTCGTCAATGTGACGAAAACTTGCTTTAGAAATGATGAATATGGAAAACTTACTCTGCCTGGAATGTCCCAACGGATGCAATCTCACGCTAGAGTGGGAAAACGCGGAAAACGTTTTCATTGCCGGGAATAAATGTGCCGGCGGCGTTACCTACGCGGGCCGCGTAATCCACAAAAATAGAAAAACGCGCGTTCACGCCAGAGTGGAAACTCCTTTATTCAGCAAAGAAATATTGAAAGCTGTTGCCGGGCTCTGGCAGGTGCAACTTAAAAAATTACATTATAATCTTCCTGTTTCGGGAAGTCCCGAGCGGTCGGTTTTTCGAGTCGTTCTGGAAGATAAAGATGGCATGTTTTTTGTTCTGGAACAAATACCCGCAAAATCTTTGGAGCTTAAACGACAGATCGCCGCGACTGTTGATTTTTTATCGAAGAAAAATCTCGCGCATATCCAGCCATATTTAGCGGATGAAAAAGGGGAATATGTTATCAAATATAAAAATAATTTATGGCAAATAATTCCTTTTGTGCAAGGCGTTTTGCTCGACCGGCAAAAATACATGTATGAAAAATGGCGCGGCAGGGCGCTTGCCGCTTTTCTCATTGAGCTGCGCCGCAAATCGCAAGACCTGCCTTTTTCTGATTTCCGCAAAGTATTTTCGCTTAAAAATTATATATATAAATTAATCAGCCAAATTAATCTTTATAATAAAAACATCAAAAGTGAAATTAAAGATATCTCTTGTTTTTTGGAAAAAGATTTTATGTCCGCATATGAAAAACTTCCTGTTGCCTTTTGCCACGGGGATTATCACCCCATGAATGTTATCTGGTCTGCCGATGATATTAAATGCGTAATTGACTGGGAATTTTCCGGCGTCAAACGAGAAGTGTACGATATGGCTAATTTAATCGGCTGTGTCGGGGTGGAAGATCCCCAAAGTCTGACCGGCGAGCTTGTTAAAAGTTTTATTTCCGATATAAAGGCGGCCAGGATTCTCTCCAAAACAAGCTGGAAGTATCTGGTGGAATTTATCGTGGCGCTTCGCTTTGCCTGGCTGTCAGAATGGCTGCGCCGTAAGGATACGGAAATGATCGGCCTGGAATTGGATTACATGCGGCTGTTAATCGACAATAAAAACAGTTTACAAAAAGCATGGCTGTGATCAAAAACTGTGTGGCATTTCATTATTGCTCCAGCATCAGAAATGTTGCCGGATTTCCGCCGTGAAATTACCGTGACGCATGCATAAATAAGTATGTGCGTGCTTCGTAATAATAGTTATCGTAAAGTTTTAATCTTTTTCCTTCAAATCAGCTATATTAGTGAATGGTATTGTTAATTCATAGATACCCCTGGACAGAACAGTCTGAACAGGGAAGGGTGACTTTTCATACACTTTCAACATTGATTTATTGGATGCCAACACATCGGCAGTAAATCCCTTGACTCCCTCCTCGCGGGCTGTGCGAATCAACAATTCAAAAAGATACGAAGCAATTCCTTTGTTATGATACTTTTCATCAACAATAAATGCCGTGTCGGCAAAGCTATCCTGCTTCGTCCGGGCGTAACGCGCCTCGGCAATGATTTTTTCGTTGCCCGAATCCTCGACAATGCCTACAATAGACATGACCAGATTGTAATTCACATTAACATATTCCTGCATTTTTTTATGGGGCATTGTCTTTATGGACGTGAAGTACCGGGAATAGACCGCCTGATCCGAGAATCGGTAAAATAAAAGGCGCATCATATCTTCATCTGAAGGTTTAATCGGCCGGAAACAAACCTTCAGACCGTCTTTAAATTCATGGGAACAGCATACCTTGGATGGGTAAAGAGATCCTGATTCGGGGAAATAAATCTGGTCGGCGTAAAGCAATTTTTCTTCTTTGGCCTGTCTGACCAATTCCGCCCGATCATCGGGATGCGCGATGTCAATCAGCGCTTGCGCGCGCTCCCTCATTGTTTTTCCCATGAGGTAGGCTACACCATATTCCGTCACAACCAAATCCATGGATTCACGATTGGTGAACTGAAAAGGCAGATTGTCAACAGACAATACAATATTCGGCATACCCTTGATGTTACGGCTGGGAAGTCCAAAAATCGTCCGGCCTTTTTTCGACAGCGCCGCGCCCATAAAAAGTTCCTGCACATTTCCCGGACCGGCAGTGACATTTCCCTTGCCTGTGTGCAGGGCAACATTTCCCGTAAGATCAATTTTTCTTGCTGGAATAATGGCTATCACCTTATCATTACTGCCGATCACCTTCGGATCGGTAATTACGTCTTCCGGTTGAAAGTCAACAAGGGGATTGCGATCCAGCCACTGCATTAATTTTTCACTGCCCAGCAGATAAGACGCGGAACACTTGCCGCGAAAAACACTTTTAAGCCGATTATTTACAGCTCCGCTTTTTACAAGGTCCATCAAAGCATCGGTAAAAAAAGGAGAATGAATTCCCAGATGTTTTTTTGAGGCCAACTGCACGGCCAGGGCTTCATAGAGAGGCCCTATGCCGAAAGATATACAACTCCCGTCTTCAATTACATTTGCAATGTTCGCGGCTAATCTCAGAAAAACATCCGCCACCGGCCACCGGGGCAGATAAAGCGGGGATTCCGTCGATTCGACAAAATAGTTGAATTCATCCATATGAACCAGGGTGTCACCCATGACCCGGGGAGCATGAGCATTAATTTCACCAACGACGAGATTTGCCGCCTCCATGGCCTGCCTTTCCACATCCACTCCGAGTAAAGTGGCATAACCGTTGTCATCCGGCGGTGATATCTGAATGAAGGTCGCGTCAATGTGGATGGCTCCGGATTTGAAGAGACCGGGAATACGTGAAAATCTACTGGGAATAAGGTCTATTCTACCCTCACTGACAGCTTCGGAAGCAATCCAACCGGAAAAAAAAGTTTTTAGCCGGAATTTCCGCGAATATCTTTCATCAATGGGTATCGCATCCCCGATGCTTACAAGTTGAATCAATTCCAGATCCTGCAGATTCGCTTCATCTGAAGCCATGAGATGTTTAACCAGAGTCCGCGGTTCCGCCATGCCCGTACCAAGAAAAATGGCCATGCCCGGTTCGATTTTAGAAAGAACTTCTTCCGGAGAAACAACTTTATATTTCCACATAAATTTTTACCTTTATTATCTGCATGATTTTATTTTTATAGTTTAACGACGGTGTTCAAAATGTCATACTACCAAGTGAAGTAGTATTAATTATATGAAGATGATATCCAAGAGTCAAGAAAATAAAGCCACTTAAAAATATAAAACGGGATGTCGATTTTGCCCCTTTTTCCTCTTTGAACATACCCGGAATTACTGTATAAATACACACTCCAACACTATACAAATTGATGCCGAAGCGATATCTTATTTCCGGTTGAAAACTACATTACCAATGTCCTGCCGGAAGATAAATTATATCTTCAGTATCTTTTGGGTTACAACCTGACAGACAGATTTAAATTAGGGCCTTCAATCAACTGGATGATAACCAGGGATAGAGAGCAAAGCGGCGCATTGGTAATTAACGGTGCATCTGTTGTATCGATTTAAGCTATAGAGCAAACAAATTTTACCGGCATTCAGTGCAAACAGTCAGATCTTTTAAGGGAACTCCAGTTTTTTTACTGATAAATTTTAATTGATCCACCGGCGCGAAATATTTGCCACATTTATCACAGGTCTGCATCTTGAAGGTACGCCCCCATATTTTACGTTTGTCGCCGGTCGAAGTCATTTCAATATGCCCGGTGGGACATACATAGACGCACGCGCCGCAGCCGATACAGACGTCAGATTTTTCATTATAAGGCGTGCCGACGGTTTTTTGAGTACCGCGGGAAAAAAGACCGATAGCGCTCACACCGACAACTTCTTCGCAAACACGCACGCAGGAACGGCACAAAATGCACTTGCCTTTATCAGAATCAGCAACAAACCGCGGCTGCACCTCCACGCTCATTTCTTTTGCCATCTTCTGTAAAACTTCGGATTCGGGACAGCGCGCCAGCAATAATTCCATAACCAGCCGGCGGACATTCAACACTCTCTCACTTTTGGTATCAACAATCAGGCCTTCTTCGGCGGCATAAAGACAGGATGTGACTATCCTTGTTCGATTTCCTTTTTTAATTTCCACCACACAAAGCCTGCAGGCGCCGGAACGTGAAACGGCTTCATGCGCGCACAGTGTGGGAATCGAAATGCCCGCGCCGCGTATTGCTTCCAGAAGCATAGTTCCTTTGGGTGCCGATATGTTTTTTCCGTCAACAGTCAAATTTACCATCATTTATCCTACCTCTATTTCACATTGATTGCTTCAAATTTGCAGCTTTCGATACACGCGCCGCAGCGGGTGCATTTGTCTTTGTCGATTATATGAGCTTTCTTCTTTTCACCGCTGGTTGCCTGCGTGGGACAAACCTTGATGCACAAACCGCATCCTGTGCACCTTTCCGGATCAATGCTGTATGTAATGAGCGCTTTGCACACTCCCGCCGGACAGCGGTGATCTTTAATGTGCGCTTCATACTCTTCCCGGAAATATTTGATGGTACTGAGCACCGGATTAGGAGCGCTTCCACCCAGCGCACAAAGCGAGCCGTCGGTAATTGCCTGAGACATGGCCTCCAGAAGATTGATGTCACCTTCTGTACCTTTTCCGGCGCAAATGTCTTCCAGAATATCGCTCATCCGGCGAACACCTTCACGGCAGGGCACGCATTTTCCGCAGGATTCTTCCTTAAGGAAGGCAAGGAAGTATCTGGCCACATCCACCATGCAGGATTTGTCGTCCATGACGATCATGCCGCCCGAACCCATCATGGAACCCACTTCATAAAGTTTATCAAAATCAACAGGTATATCCAGCAGGCTCTCCGGAATGCAGCCTCCCGACGGTCCGCCGGTCTGCACGGCTTTGAACTTGCGGCCGTTGGTAATACCGCCGCCCATGTCGTAGATGATCTCGTATAGCGTAGTGCCCATCGGAACTTCGATAAGTCCAGTGTTTCTTATTTTGCCGACAAGAGAAAATATTTTTGTTCCTTTGGAGCCTTCGGTTCCGATGGACGAATACCAGTCGGCGCCCTTATTGATAATCAAAGGAACGTTGGCCCATGTTTCCACATTGTTGAGTACCGTGGGTTTGTCCCAAAGCCCTTTTTCCACGGCGTGAACATATTTGGCGCGCGGTTCACCGGCGCGGCCTTCGATAGAAGCAAACAAAGCGGAAGATTCACCGCAGACAAACGCTCCCGCGCCTTTGTTGATATGAATATCAAATGAAAAATCAGTGCCTAAAATGTTTTTACCCAATAATCCGGCTTCTCTGGCGGCCGCAATTGCTATATTTAAATGTGTTACGGCCAGCGGATATTCGTTTCTAACGTAGATATAACCTTCATTTGCGCCTACGGCGTAACCGCCGATGATCATACCCTCAATAATGCTGTGTGGATTGCCTTCCATGAGGCTTCTGTCCATATACGCGCCGGGATCGCCTTCGTCTCCGTTGGCGATGACATACTTAGGTTCACCTGCCGCCTTGCGTACCCCTTCCCACTTGACGGCCGTATGAAAACCTCCGCCGCCGCGACCGCGCAATCCGGCTTTTTTCACTTCATTGATGACACCTTCTGGTGTCATTTCGGAAAGTACCTTGCCCAACGCCTGATAGCCGTTGATGACAAGATAATCATCAATTTTTGTCGGATCAATCATGCCGTTAGAGCCAAAAACCACACGAAGCTGTTTCTTGTAGAAGGGCATGTCTTCTTCCCTGAACATGGTTTTTTTCGTCTCCGGATGGCGGTAGAGCAGCCGGCTGATAACTTCACCTTTGGCCACTGTTTTGGAAACTATTTCCGGAACGTCTGCTACTTTTACCGACTGATAAAAATATTTATCGGGATGGATGACTACCATAGGTCCCTTTTCACAGAAACCCAAACATCCGGTTGCGATGACATCTACATTCATATTCTGCTTTTTGAGTTCGGCCTCGAGAGCCTCTTTAACCTTGAGAGAACCGTAAGCACGGCAGCCGGTACCGGCGCAAATAGCAACAAACTTTTTATTCGGTCCATAGTTCATTTTCAAATCATCCTTAAGCTGTCGGGGTTGAGTATCGGAATTATTTTTCATCACTGCGCCCCCTCTTGTTTGATTTTGTCGATGATTTTATCTACTTTGGCCATGGTGACCTGTCCGTGATATTCGGTATTGATGACGACTACGGGACCCAGCGCGCAGGCGCCCACACAGTTAACGGTTTCGAGCGAAAACTGACCGTCTGGTGTCATTTCTCCCGGTTTAATACACAAAGAGCGTTCGAACTTGTCCTGTAGGGTTGAAGCTCCGCGAACATGACACGCAGTTCCCGTGCAAATTTTAACGATATTTTTGCCGCGCGGTTTTAAACTAAACGCGGTGTAAAATGTTGCCGCTTCATACACACGGGTGAAAGGAACCTTCATAGCTTGAGCCGCTGCCTTCAAAGCTTCTTTAGGAAGATAATTGAAAGTTTCCTGAATATCCTGCAACACGGCAATCATCGCGCTTTTACCGCCTCCGTGTTTTTTAACTATTTTTTTTGTTGTTGTTGCAATGCTGCTCGCTTTCGTCATGCTTTTTTCACCTCGGTATTCTTTTAAACTTCTCTTTTACTCATTGCCTTTTTTGAGAAACTTTGCTTTTTCCGTCAGCTTCTTAAATTCAGCGGTTACTTTCCCCTGAATTGTATCAATTTCATCGGCGCTCAGGTGACGGAAACGTCCCTGCCCCTTGAAATAATCCTTAATCGGTTTTAGTTTTTTCGGCATATCCGGCGAAAGACGATAATGCCCGTCTTCCACTTCATACAGAGGAAACACTCCCGTTTCCACGGCCAGGCGCCCCATGGAAATTGCCATATGCGAAGGACAACGCCAGCCTGTCGGACAAACGGAAAAACAGTGAATATAAGAAGGTCCCTTGATACTTTTGGCTTTTTCTACCTTTCGGATGAAATCCAGCGGATAGCTGGGGCACGCGGTAGCTACATAGGGTATCTCATGCGCGACCATTATTTCCGGCAGATTCTTTTTCCATGTCTTTTGGCCGGAACTTACCTTCCCTGCAGGAGCGGTAGTAGTGGATGCGCCCATCGGCGTGCCGCTGGAGCGCTGAATGCCTGTGTTCATATAGGCTTCGTTGTCAAAACAGACGTAAATCATATCATGGCCGCGTTCCATCGCCCCGGAAAGAGCCTGGAATCCAATATCCATGGTAGCTCCGTCGCCGCCCATGCCGACGACTTTTATATAGCGGTCGTCAATCTTGCCTTTCTTACGCAGTGCTTTGAGGCCTGCTTCGATGCCGGAAGCGACCGATGCTGCGTTTTCAAAGGCGACGTGAATCCAGGGAACGTTCCAGGCGGTCGTGGGAAACATACTGGAAACGATTTCCATGCAGCCGGTCGCGGAGGCAATCACTGTATTTTCGCCAAGCGCTTTGCACATCATCCGTACGGCCAGGACTTCGGCGCAGCCGGAACAGGCACGGTGACCGGCAGACAACAATTCTTTTTTATTGATCAGACGCGGAGTATATAAATCAAAATTTTCTACAATGTTCATTATTCTCTCACTCCCCAGAATTCATAGGTGTCCACCACTTTATTATCGGTATCCGCCAGAACTCTTTCAAACATGCCTATAAAATCACTTACCGGAACATCGCGTCCGCCTAAACCATAAATATAATCATAAATCGCAGGACGGTGAGTTTCGGCATAAAGGGCCGACTTAATTTCCGAAAATACAGGACCGCCGGGACCGCCGAATGAAACGGCGCGGTCGGTCACAATCAGTTTTTTCGCGTTTTTAATTGTGGCTTTGATTTCTTCAAACGGGAAAGGACGCCATAATCTTAATTTTATAAGCCCTGCCTTAACGCCTTTGGCGCGAAGCTCGTCAATTGCCATCTCCGCGGTCTCACCCATCGAACCCATTGTCAGCATCAAAATATCCGCATCTTCTGCTTTGTATGTTTCCACGGGTTTGTATGCTCGACCAAACATTTTCGCCCATTCGTCCCATACTTCCAGAATAACTTTTTTGGAATTCTTCAGGGCTTCGTTTTTGGCTTTCATGATTTCCGCGAAATAGTCGGACATGGCAAAAGCGCCCATGGTTACAGGTTTTGCGGGATGCAGCGTCGCATACGGAACAAATGGCGGCAGGAATTTGTTTACTTCTTCCTGTGTCGGCATCTCAAAAGGTTCCACCATGTGCGTTAATTGAAAACCGTCTATATTAATATTTACCGGAAGCATTACATCTTTATGCTCGGCGATTTTAAAAGCAATGATCGACATATCAATGGCTTCCTGTCCGTTTTCCACAAAAATGGAAATCCAGCCGGAATCGCGCTGGGGCATAATATCGGAATGATCATTTAAAATATTCAAGGGGCCGGAAACCGCCCTGTTGGCTATTGCCATGGTTATCGGCAGACGCATCGCCGAAGCTATAGGCAGCAATTCGTGCATATACATCAATCCCTGCGAACTGGTCGCGGTATAAGAACGGGCGCCTGCTCCGGACGCGCCGATGACTGCGCTCATGGCCGAATGTTCCGATTCCACCGTCACAAATTCCGCATTAATTTTACCATCTGCCACAAGATCGGAAAGATGCTCGGCAATATGTGACTGGGGGGTAATGGGATAAACGGCCGCCATATCTATATCGCACAGACCCACTGCTTCCGCCACGGCAACTGCTACTTCCATTCCAATGCGCTTTGCCATGTTATCCCTCCTCTATCATTGTTATCGCGCGAGGCCAGCATTCATGCGCGCAAATGCCGCAGCCCTTGCAATAATCCATATCTGCCTGGAAAAAACCATCTTCACCCTGCTGAACGCAGCCTTCAGGACAATACACATAACAGATGCCGCATTTAATACATTTCTGATTGTTCCAAACGGGCCTTTGCGACCGCCAACTTCCCGTATGATATTCACTGGCGCTGCCCGGCTCAAAAACAACACAGCCTGTGGGAAGCTCCCTCCATGTTTTCAATGCCATTTGGATATACCCCTTAATTACTTATTTTAATTTCGTCATAAGCCCGTTTCATCGCATTGAGATTCTTCTGAGCGATTCTGCCGAACCGGTGCTCTACTGCTTCTTTCATGGCGTCGAGCTCCATGACTCCTATTACTTTTAACAACGCTCCTATCATCGTGGTGTTGGCAATGGGTACACCCATTTCTTTGCGTGCAATGCCCGTACCGTCCACTGTAGCTACTATACCATTGAAATTTAAATCCTTGCGTATTTCATCAGGCGATTTAGTTGTGTTGACTATCAATTTGCCGCCCTGCTTCAGACCATCGGTTACATTGACCAGGCCTATCAGACTTGCATCCAGAATCAGCACTACATCGGGCTCATATATTCCAGAACGGACATTGATTTTTTTATTGTCAATGCGGGTAAAAGCGGCAACAGGTGCTCCTCTTCTTTCCGGCCCGAAACTGGGGAAACCCTGAGCGTATTTTCCAGCGGCGATTGCGGCTACAGCCAGCAATTCCACCGATGTCACCGCCCCCTGACCGCCGCGTCCATGCCATCTAACTTCTATCATTTATTTTAATCTCCTTATTAACATTACAAAAAATGACTATCATCCATAATATAGAAGCAAATTTCAGTCAACAGATTTTCACAAACGCAAAAAATGATTGTTATATTGATGTGATACGCCATCTGAGTTGTTCAGCAATATACATATCGTTGCCTTGAAAATCGTTAATGATCACTAGCGGAAAGTCTATGACCGTCAGTTTTCTAATAGCCTCCGGCCCCAGATCTTCATAGGCAACAAGTTCAACTTTTTTTATGCATCGAGACATCAGAGCTGCAATGCCACCAATCGCGCCTAAATAAACAGCCTTATGCTTTTTGATAGCTTCTACAACTTCGGGCGATCGATTGCCCTTACCGATCATGGCCCGAAGACCTGCTTCAATTAATTTCGGTGTGAAAAAATCCATGCGATAACTGGTTGTCGGGCCAATGGAGCCGATAATTTTTTTTGGTGGAGCGGGTGTAGGGGCCGCGTAAAACAAAACGGTTTGCGACAAATCAACCGGCAGCTTTTCGCCTTTGAGGAGAGAATCGTACAAACGCCTGTGGGCTACATCGCGGGCAGTATAAATCTCGCCGCTCAACAAAACCATATCGCAGGCATGAAGTGACTCAATGATATCATTAGTTAGTGGTGTTTTAATTTTTCGTGTTGTGCCCATTTAAACTCCTGGATTCACGCCTTCGTGAGAATGACACTTATTACGGCTTTGTCAAAAGCTCCGGATGCAAGGCGCGCAAAGCCTTGAAAGTGCAGCCTACTTTTCGCGTACACCGCAACGCCTCAAGGATGAAGCGTAACGCAGCAGATGGACTTTTCACAAAGTCGTCTCTTTGTGGCGGGCGACATGACACTGAATATTTACCGCCACCGGCAAAGATGCGATATGACATGGCCTCATCTCAACATGTACTGCCAAAGCGGTAACCCTGCCGCCAAGTCCCGCAGGACCAATACCCAAATTGTTAATGCTCTGATAAAGCTCTTTCTCAATCTGCTCCACGCGTTCATCAATTCTGTTGGCTTCGCCCACCGGCCTCAAAAGAGCCTTTTTAGCCATCACGCAAGACTGCTCAAGCGACCCGCCAATGCCTACACCTACAATTACCGGCGGACATGGATTGGCGCCGGCGGCTGCCATCGTATCCATTACGAATTTTTTAATTCCATCAATTCCCGCGGCCGGGGTTAGCATTTTCGCAGCACTTACGTTTTCACTGCCACCGCCTTTCGGCATGGCAATAATTTTCAAGCGGTCACCGGAAACAATATCAACATGAATTATCGCGGGTAAATTGTCGGTGGTATTTTTTCTGGAAAGCGGATCACAGACTGATTTGCGCAGATAACCTTCATTATAGGCTTGTCTCACGCCTTCCTCAATCGCGGCATGCAATGGCCCGCCTGTTATATGAACATCCTGTCCCAACTCCACAAAAACTACTGCGAGTCCCGTATCCTGACAAATGGGCATTTTTTTACAACGGGCGATATCAGCGTTTTCGATTATTTTTTGTAATACTTGTCTGCCGGTTTCCGATTCTTCGCGGGATTGCGCCTGTTGTAATGCCTCTATAACATCCTCGTCCAAAACTGTATTGGCTTCGATAAAAAGTTTCTTTACCGCTTTGGTGATTCGCTTAACGTTAATCCGCCGCAATGTATTTCTGGTTTTCCGTTCCGTGTTCATAAAACCACATTCCCCAGTTATGTCTTAATGACATTTTAAAACAGTCAGAGACAAGGCGCGCAAGTCCCGAGAAGTGAGGCGTATTTTTTCATACGCCGCAATGCCGAAGGACGAAGGGCAACGCAGTATATGGCTGTTTTAAAGTGTCATGTCACATGCCGCGACGAAATTCGAGGGACTTCGAAATCGTCATCTTATCTATGTATTTCAAATCTCCGCCCATCGGCATACCCATGGCGATGCGGGTCAACTTGATATTTTTTTCTTTGAGCATCCGGGTAAGCAGCAGCGCTGTGGTCTCACCCTGAACATTTGTATTCGTGGCTATAATTACTTCCTTAATACTGCCTTCGTTAATTCGCTGGATAAGTTCGCCTAACCGCAGATTATCCGGCCCGATTCCATCCAGGGGCGCCAGAGCACCGTGCAAAACATGATAAGTTCCCCGAAATCCTCCACTTTCTTCAATCGCCGCAAGGGCGTCAGGATCTTCCACAACGCAAATCACTTCTTTGTCTCTTGTTGTATCGTGGCAAATGTGACAGGTATCTTCCTCCGTCAGATTTAAGCAAATCCGGCAAAGCTTGATTTTTCTTTTTACTTCAATAATGCTTTCCGCGAGTTTTTTCACATCTTCTTCCGTGGAGCGCAAAATATAATTTGCCAGCCTCGCGGCTGTTTTTTCGCCAATACCGGGAAGCTTGCCTAATTCAGAAATAAGCTTTTTTATAGGTTGTGCATATGCTTTCATAAATAAACCTTATTACAAACCGGGGATATTTAATCCTCCGGTAATTTTCGACATTTCTGAGGAAGCCATTTCCTGAGATTTACGCATTCCCTCATTCACCACGGCAATAATCAAATCCTGTAACATTTCTATATCTTCAGGATTCACCACTTCCTTTTCAATTTTCAATGATACAATTTCATATTTTCCGTTCACCACAACGCGCACCATACCGCCGCCGGCATCAGCTTCGACTGTTTTCGTCTCCAATTCCTTTTGCAGTTGACCCATGCGCTCCTGCATCTTTTTTGCCTGCTTCATGATGGTATTAAAATTTTGCACTCTTTTATCCTCCTCAAGTTTTCACGAATCGATCTGCTTTTTACAATGCCTCAATTTTTTTCCGCCTGTACTATAATGTCTATTACTTTGGCATCGGAAAGTTCATCCATTACTTTCCTTAAAAGCGGCTGACTCATTGCTTCACGTTTTATATCGTTTATAATACTGGCCGGACTGCGCCCGTTATTTCCATTCGCATTGCCATTTTCCGCGTTTAACATTTCAATTTTTATCAGCACATTTTTCTGGAAAAATTTTCCGGCAATTTGTTCCAGATATTCTTTTTGCTTTGATTTAATTTCCTCTATAAAAATGTTGCTTTTCGGAAAGCCCATTGTAAGGCAATCATTTTCATAACTTAAAATCCCGGCAGAATCAATTTTTGCTCCCAGAATAGCGTTTTCTTTTTTGATAAATTTTTTAAAATTGTCGCTCAGCGCATTCAAGTCCAGTACATTTTTCGTATCGAGGTGATTATTTCCTTTGTCTGAATCAGCGATAACGCTTGTTTCCACGTTTGCATTAAAAGGTGTTTCGTATGAGGATTTATTTTCTGAAACTCGCAGAGTGGCATTTAGGGCATCTGCCGACGATCCTTTTAGCAGCTTTTGTTCGATGTTTTCAATGGTCGAAAGAATTTCACCCAAAGGAATTATCGGCTCCAGGTAAGCCATTTTAACAATTATGGTTTCGAGTTTCATACGCGGTTCCTGACTGCGGCGAAAACTTCCCTCTTCCGCAATCAGAATTTCCATATAGCGCTGCAGGGTTTCTCGTGATATTTCCTGTACCTGATTTTTTAGATTTTCAATTTGTTCAGGCGCGATATCAAATGAAGAACTGTCGCCGGCGGCAATTTTAACCAAAAGCAGGTTTCTAAAATGTTTCAACAATATCTGATAAAAATGCTTCATGTCTATTCCGGCCAGATACGCTTCTTCGAGAATAAGCAGGCACGCGCCGGCATCCTGCCTAAGGACTGCATCGGATAGACGGAAAAGATATTTACGGTCGGCCAGTCCTAAACTTTCTTCCACGTCATCATCTTGGATATCCAGTCCGGCATAGGAAATGACCTGATCAAAAACACTTTGCGCATCGCGCATACTTCCGTCGCCCGCTTCAGCAATCCAGGAAAGAGCGATAGGGCTGATTTTAATTCCTTCCCTGGCGGCAACAAGTCCCAGATTCGCGATTATTTCTTTGAGAGATATTCTACGAAAATCGTAGCACTGGCAGCGTGAAAGAATGGTGGCGGGAATTTTATGACTTTCGGTTGTGGCAAAAATAAAAATCACATGCGCAGGCGGTTCTTCCAAAGTTTTCAAAAGGGCGTTGAAAGCCGGATCGGTCAGCATGTGCACTTCGTCAATAATATAAATTTTGTATTTGGACGATGCCGGGGCAAATTTCACATTTTCCCGCAGATCCCGGATTTCATCAATGCCGCGGTTTGAAGCGCCGTCTATTTCCCGCACATCCAGCGAGGAACCATTGGTTATCCCTATGCAATTTGAGCAGATATTACAGGGAGTGGCCGTTGGTCCTTTTTCACAATTGAGCGCTTTGGCCAGAATTCTGGCAACAGAAGTTTTCCCGACGCCGCGCGGACCGCTGAAAAGAAAAGCGTGCGCTACACGACCCTGACCAATGGAATTGCGCAGAGTTTTGACAACCGGTTCCTGGCCGGCAACTTCTTCAAAAGACTGCGGTCTGAATTTTCGGGCTAATACTTGATATTCCAATTGAACTCCTGATGCCGCTTTTGCTTTCTGCGGCTAACTTTCTTGGCTTCGGTCTCGGCGTCCTCAACGTATTATTAAATACGCCTGCGGCGCCTCGTCCTAGCCGCCTCGTTATCCTTTGAAATCAAAAGGGCAGATATAATGGTGACCGGGTTTACCGCAACACATGGCGGACATTGCTGCCGCTGCTTCCTTCCGGACCTGACGGGGTTCACAAGCCTCCGTTGCGCGGGACCCGGCCACACTATTTAAAATAGTCTTCATCATGGCTTTTAATTGATAAATGAACAGGAATCAACTCAAATTTTTTGCATGACGTTTTGACAAACGATGTTATTGTTATCACAGAAGATTACTAACTATAGACGTTGTCTTAACCATTTTTCTCGTTTTGAAGTTTAACGAGATGGAATTCACGCAATGAACAAACGTGTTTACGCTCGCCGCCGAATTCAAACGCATGTCGCCTGTTTGGTTTAAAAAGAAAAATGGCGGAGAGAGCGGGATTTGAACCCGCGGTACACCTTTGTGGGCATACACACGATTTCCAGTCGTGCTCCTTCGGCCGCTCGGACATCTCTCC
The DNA here is from genome assembly GCA_052139735.1 of Smithella sp. Classification (GTDB taxonomy): domain Bacteria; phylum Desulfobacterota; class Syntrophia; order Syntrophales; family Smithellaceae; genus Smithella. The sequence continues at coordinate 67,735 of JBKQWB010000041.1, forward strand.
GTGAAAAACTTATTCTCTTGTCAGCAAACCAGCAATACAATGTTCTAAAATCATGGATTCCCACCTTTGCAACCTGAAGGTTATCCACGACGGGAATAACAGCTATTAAATTATAGCCGAAATATTGAGAGGGGGATTCCAATAAATAGCATAACAAGCTTTAATTACTACATTTCTTTATAGCGTAGTTTTCAGCATGCCCCCAAAAACACCCCCAAATAATTTTACCTCTGCCAGTCAAATGTTTTTTTGGCTGCTCTTTCTATCAAATAAAAATTTGTAATTCAAGGTTTATCATCACAGGCAATGACTTTTTTCATCAATGATTGCCGTTGATGATTCTAAGAAAGGCTAAATTCAAATTCATCCGTTCTTAAATTGGAATTAATTCTAACAGTGAGTATTTTTTATCTGCCGCTTTCTTATCTATTCTCGCCCTTAACTCACCAATCATTTTAGCACCAATAATCTCTCTCATGTTTAAACCCCATATGAATATGTTTTCATTGTAAAATTATCCTATTTTTTGCCTGCTGTTTTAAATGGTTATTAAATAATTATTAAAACTTAATATTTAACAATATCATGTGTTTAATCAATTTTTGCTCTTGGATCACCGTTTATTCAGCTCCAAAAACCTCTTTTACGTTTAAACCACATATGCGCATGTTATCATTAATAAATTGTCTTGTTTTTTCTTTGCTACTTTAAATAATATTTAAAGCTTATTGTTTAATCATATCAGATACTAATAATCATTTTTTTATATCGTTTTTAAACTTTAGCAGAAATTTTCTGCGTAGGGTCTCCCGTAGAAAACCCGTGTACTCTTCCATTAAGCACCCACCTAAGTTTTTCACTCCCTAACTTCAAACAGGCAATTATTAAGTGTCCTTTTCCCTCTCGAAAGAATTACTGTTCTGAAGCATGTTGATAAAAGTAAACATTCAAAATCATCGGTTCTTAAATTATGCTTCGCTGGCTTCCAGCGGAATGGGGTGCTGGTTTGCTCCGGATTCTCCAGTGATTATGAATATCTTGAAATAAGAATAGTTTGCGAGTAGATTTCAGCATCAATAAAAAGTTGTCGATATGATACCAAAATTATAAAATGGAGGCAGTTATGGATTCAAAAGAAATTATTGAAGCTAAAATATTATTAGAGCAAGAAATATATAAAACTTTAAATAATTTTGAATTAAAAAGTGGTTTAATGATAGAATCTATAAAGTTAATACGGAGACACATTGATGCCGGTATTGGTTCGCGGGATGCATTGGACAAAATTATTATTCGCGCATCATTGCCAGAATAATTTAAAGGGGATTATATAATAATTTCACGCTGTGGTCTCTGCCACAGCCTTCCACTTAGGAAGGTTTGGAAACCTTAGGTTTCCAAGATGATAAAAGGTTATTCCTTATTTCGCCCTGCGGTCTCTGCCGCAGGGGAATAAACGAGAAAATCATTTATTATTTTTATTCGATTTGCCCTATTTTTTACAAATGGATGTTTAAATATTTTGGTGGATGGCTTCATGTGCCACAACCAGTTCATTTGCAAATGCCTTTTGCGATTTTACTAGCCCTACCTCTATGCTGTTTTATTTAAAGGGGTTCTTCCCGGCAAGCACCGCCCACCGGGAAGAGTTGATGGATTTACTTGCTGAATGAAATCCACCTGAGAAAGCCAAATTTCGTTAACTCTATTTTGACAATAATTATCCGCAAACCCTTTACACAACTGCATTTCTATTAAGGGTAAGTTGGTATGGGTATTAGTATTAGTGCTGGTAATGGTATAAGTATGAGTATGAGTATTGCTATTAGTAAAACTATTGCTTTTAGTAATAGTAAAAGATTTATTTATGTTCATGTTACTTTGCCTTTTAAGTAATCAACAACGGAATAATGAAAGCATTCAGGTTTTTCAGTTCCGTCTGGAAATTTTGGTTTTACAGTTCTGACAATTGCTTCAAAAACACTATTTTTAAATATTGTTGATGACATTCTGTCTTTGCGGCGCGGGTGAATATTGTTATTGGCTATCACCCATTGTTCAAAGTACTTTGACCCGCGCGGCACTTTCTTGAAAGGCTTCCCTGTTTTTGTATTAATCAAATTCATTGCCATGAAAAGCTCTGTATCCATGTATTGACCAGGGGTGACTATTTTAAATATTAAAAACATTTTTAGTGATCTGAAATGTGAAGCAGCTTTCTCAATTCTGATACAGCAAACTTGATAAGACCCTTCGGGAATAAGCGGCCTTGTTTCATCTGCCTCAAAGTCATCTTCTTTTTGAGTATCGGCGATTTTCCGCGCCTTACATGCTTGACGCGCCTGATCTATTACATTTTGTATGTTTTCCATGAACCCTTATCAATCCCTTGCCTGATAATGTTATGTTGCTAGAACCCCCTTTTTAGCAATGCGCCAGCGCGAAATATGGGTATATTTAAAGCCGCGCCGCCCTCATCTTTTCCATGTGACCCGCAGGCATGGTTTTCTTAACGGTTTGCTTTTCTCGGTTTTGGTTATAGGCCATGAACGGATGAAGCGAGCAATGCGGCATATTGCAGTCTTGCTTTCCGTCCGCATAATATCCCATACAGTCAAAGCAATATGCATTGACCGCCTGTTTTAAAGTTAGCCGCCCGCCCTCTAAATGTTTAATCAATTCCTTTTTGCCCCTTGCCGTCTTGCCGTGTCTTTGAATATCAGAAATTGTTTTTTCGTTCATTGCGCGTCCTCACCTTCGATCAACCGGCGAATGTCCGTAACTTTCCACGCCGTTGTTCGCTTGCCTAGTTTAATTGGTTTAAGAAAACGTCCTTCCTTAACTCCGGCCCACCAGCTTGATTTGGAAATGGGAATTATGGCCGGTGTCGTTTTGTCTCCTACAATTTGATTAATCCTCAAAAATCCGGTTTCCGGTAATCTGTTCATCTTGTTTCCTCCTTCAGAAAATTGATTCGCTGTTTTTCTTTGCAAATATCCTTCAATAGTTTTTTAAAGTCTTTTTACTATTGATTCAGGTTTGCTTTGTTTGCCTGCGTACAAAATAAAACAAAGACGCGTATATGTCAGTCACCGCGAATCGACACGAGTGTGGGAATGTTCTTAATAATTAAAGGCTTGACTTTAAAATAATATTTTATAAGAAGATGATTATATGGAAAAATACGGATGGAATAGGTATAGAAAAGAAGGTTTGCAAGAGCTTGGGAATATCAAGGAATCTCCCCTGTTCGGCAATAAGAATGCCCAAAAATCGTTTCTGGAAATTTATTACCAAATCTACAACGATGAAAAAGAAGATCAAATCAAGGCAACAGCCTTCTACCCGGAAAAAGAAATCAAAGTTGTAGCGCAACACAGAGCCAGGACTGTAATTAAAGATTTGCGCAAGAGCATAGATAAATTTTATACGTCTCCTGAAGGAAAAGATTCAAAATTTGAAATTTACTTTATCGCCGATAGTGGAGATTATAAGTTAGGAATACGGCCAAAGAAAACAAATGCACAATTGCTCTGCCCGGAAGAATCTGTATCCTATAACGAGCATCAGTATTTTACTATAAAGCACAAGCCTTCCGCAATGAACAGTCTTAGGGTTTTGCTTTTATTAATAGCGCCTCTTCTTTTTTTGATTAGTTTGCTTATCCTTTATGTGGAGAGATTTCATTCCTCTTGGTTAATCTTTTTTATCGGTTACGGTGGTATTATTTTAAGTCTTGGGATGGGATATATTGTCATTATATTGTTTAAATTCATGTCTCGTGAATTGGTGCATTTGTCGTCGAAGTATTTTCTGAAAGACGCCATAGATCATATTGCTCTTGTTTCCTTTTCGGCAAAATGCCCCGTTACGGGATGTGAAGGGGATGTGTTTATTTCCGACGAGTATGACGAGCGGGTAGAAGACACCGGATATGTTGCTAAATGTTCAAAAGATCCCAAAGGACACAAGTTTTCTATTGATGACCACAGTTGTATCCGCTACAGCCTCAGATCCTGCGCCTATGCAATA
>JBKQWB010000042.1:0-15324 GCA_052139735.1 Smithella sp.
TGATATGGCGGGTGCTTGCTCGCTTGAAGATTCCCGGGGCGTGGCTGGCGGCGGCCTTGTTTGCGGTTCATCCGGTCAATGTGGAATCGGTGGCGTGGATCACCGAGCGCAAGAACACGCTGGCCATGCTGTTCTATGTCACGACTTTCCTTTTCTACCTGCGATTTGAGGATACAAATCGATGGCGCTGGTATGGAATAGCTTTGGGATCTTTTGTGCTCGCGTTATTGAGCAAGACAGCGGTGGCACCGTTGCCAATAGTGCTGTTGGGATTAGCGTGGTGGCAACGGGATAAAATCAGCAGCCGGGATGTAAGGCTTGTACTGCCGTTTTTCGGTATTGCGGTACTGATGGGATTAATCACTATCTGGTTCCAATCCCATAACGCCATAGGGTCTGAAGTCGTACGTGCGGACAGCCTTTGGTCGCGCCTGGCAGTAGCGGGTTGTGCGGTGTGGTTCTATCTCTACAAGGCGCTGCTTCCGGTGAATCTTATATTTGTTTATCCAAAGTGGCAAATCGATGCAACGAATCTGCTGTCATATGTGCCTGGGTTGTTGGTGCTGGCGTTAGCTGCAATTTTCTTGCGCTATCGCAAGGGGTGGGGCAAGGCATGGTTATTTGGGCTGGGATACTTTGTAGTGATGCTGCTGCCGGTTCTGGGTTTTATTAACATATATTTCATGCAATACTCGCTGGTAGCTGACCATTGGCAGTATTTTGCAATCATAGGGCCAATCGGACTCGCGGCGGCTGGAATCACCTGGGTCGCTGGCCGGTTGGGGAAGAAGAGCGTTTTCCTTGTACCGGTTTTCAGTGTAATTTTGTTGTTAATCCTGGGCGTTTTGACCTGGCGGCAAACCTTCAATTATAGTGATGCCGAAACGCTCTGGAAAATGACCATCGCGAGAAATCCCATTTGCTGGATGGCCCATGACAATCTTGGTAACATCTTTAAAGAGAAAGGCCAAATATACGAGGCAGTGAACCAATACCAGGAAGCCATCCGGTTGAATCCGGATTATGCTGGTGCCTACTACAACAGGGGGATTGCCTATACTAAGCTTGGTCAGTATCAACTGGCCATCGAGAGTTATAATGAAGCTATCCGGCGGACACCGGATAATGCTTTCTATTACAACAACAGGGGTTCTGCCTACTATCAACTTGGCCAGTATCAACATGCAATTGATGACTTTTGTCTAGCCACCCGCTTTAAACCGGATTATGCCGATGCCTACTACAACAGGGGGGTTGCTTTCAGCAGAACAAACCAATACCAGTTGGCTATAGAAGACTTCAATAAGACCATCCAACTGACACCGGATAATGCTGATGCTTACAATAATCGGGGGATTGTTTATTTTTTGCAAGGCAACAACGAATTTGGTTGTAATGATGCGCAAAAAGCATGTGAATTAGGAAATTGTAAAGCATTAGAAATTACTAAAAGCAAGGGAGACTGCCGTTGATTTAGCAGCTCCTAATATTTCGCAATATCCCAATTCACTCGCTTTTTGCGCGTCATTACAACCAAAAACATTATGCCCCTGATTTAGACAAATCATCGCTTCGTTGTTGCAGGATTTGGCATAATCAAGCTTATAGGTATCATCAAAAAATAGTAACAAAATTAATTTTAAAAGATTGATTTCATAGGCAACATGCGTTACATTACGTGTGTAATGTAAACGTATCGGAGATTGCATGCCGCCCAAAAAGATTTTTAAAAAATCAGATATTATTGACTCTTCTCTGAAAATTGTTAAAGAAAAGGGATTCAAACAACTCAGCGCCCGTGCAGTTGCCAGGGAATTGATTTCATCAACAAGGCCCGTTTACGAACATTTTCAATCAATGAATGAGCTTAAAAAGACGGTGCTGCAAATGACTGTTGATCTCCTCTATGATTATGTAACCAGGCGATACACGAAAAATGCGTTCCTGAATACAGGCGTGGGATATGTTTTGTATGCCAGGGATCATAAGGAATTCTTTAAAACCATATTCCTCGAAGACAATGATGCAAGCGGAATCCTCGATGAAATGTTGAGAAAACTGGACAAAGAGATAGTGAAGGTACCAAAGCTAAAAAAGCTTGCTCATACAGAGAGGAATGACCTATTGAGGAATAGCTGGATATACGCACATGGATTTGCGGTGTTGGTTTTTTCCGGATACATTAAAAATGAGCAGGATAGTTTTATCATCCGAACACTTGCCGAAGCAGGTCCTATTTTTATTGAAGATGCCCTTCGAAAACACAGAAAAAACAACCCTGATGCGATAGTCAATAGAACGATAAAGGAGATTTTATAATGTCTGAAAATCCACTGCATTTACTTATGAACCCGCAATCCATAGCGGTTGTCGGAGCAAACAATAAACCCTCAAAAATGGGGACAATACAGGCTTTGAATATTTTTAAAGACGGTTACCGCGGCCGGTTTTATCCGATTCATCCCACAGAAAAAACCGTTTTGGGGTTCAAGGCTTATGCTTCGCCGGAAGATTTACCCGAAGTTCCTGATCTGGCCATGCTGATAATTCCAATAAAAGCAGTCGTTCCTCTTTTGGAGAGTTTTGGTAAAATCGGCACGAGAAGAGCCATTGTTATCACCGCCGGCTTTAAGGAAACAGGGGATGCCGGGAAAGATATGGAAAAAAGGATCAACCAAATAGCAAAACGCTATCAAATGCGTTTTGTCGGTCCCAATTGCATGGGGATAATCAACTCTCAGCTTCCGCTAAACACAACCGTGTTGCCTATAGCCAAAGAACCAGGCCTGCTGGGCTTCGCTTCCCAAAGCGGCACTTTCATGAGCCAGTCTTTACCTTACTTGAATAAAAGAGGAATCCGTTTTAGTAAAGCCATCAGTCTGGGCAACGAAGCCAACATAAATATTATTGATGCTCTGGAATATTTGGGAGAAGATGAACAAACAAAAGCCATTATCCTTTACATTGAAGGAATTCGCGAGGGACAAAGATTTTTAGAGATAGCCCGCAAGATCACCCCGCACAAACCTGTTATGGCGCTATATGTGGGCGGTTCCGCCTCCGGAGCGCGCGCGGGAATGAGCCACACCGGAGCCATGGCCGGTCCGGATTTCCTCTACAACGGTATTTTTAAACAAGCCGCTATAATTCGGGTCGGCTCCATTGAAGAACTCTACACATATGGCTGGACACTGGCTACACAACCGCCGATGAGGGGCAGACGCGTCGGTATTATGACCAATTCCGGCGGCCCGTCAACAACCATTGCCTGTACCTGCGATTCGGTTGGTCTGGAAGTTCCCCGTTTTTCCGACGGCCTGCAAAAAGAAATCAGAAAACATATCGAACCGCATGCGTCTGCGGCAAATCCCGTCGACATGACTTTCGACTTGAGTATGGAAAAACTTGCTGTTACCCTGCCGGAAATTGTTATGAAAAGCGGCGAAGTAGATGCGATGATTCTTCACGGCGTCATGATGACCGGTTATTTGAAAGAAATTTATCCCAACTTAAAGGATATTATCGGGAATATGTCTCTGGAAGATTTTTTAAATTTCAGCCAGCCGATGGCAACCGAGACTTTTGAACTTTCCCGTAAGTATAAAATACCGATGCTGATATCTTCTTTCTTCGATCATGAAGATAATTACATAAAAAGATATCAGGATACAAATACGCCGGTTTTTTATTCTCCGGAAAATACAGCGCGGGCGCTGGACTGTCTTTATCGTTACAAGCAAATTAAAGAACGTATTTCCCGTAAAGAAATCATCCTGCCAAAAATCAAAAAGTCGGCAGCCAATATTATCCGACAGGCTATAAACAACAATCAAAAGGCTCTGGATGAACACGCGGCCAAAATGTTGCTTGCCTGCTACGATGTGCCGGTTACAAAGGAAGTAATGGCATCAACAAAAACGGAAGCTCTGGAGGCAGCAAAGAAAATCGGTTATCCCGTGGCGCTCAAAGCCTGCAGTTGGGAAATCATGCACAAAAGCGGCAAAGGGTTTATTGCTTTAAATATAGAAAATGCCTCCGGGCTTAAAGATAATTTTCAATCTATTCAAAAAGCGGCACGAAAACCTGTACCGGTACTGGTTCAGGAAATGCTGAAAGGGAATCGTGAATTTTTAGCCGGCATGACGCGCTTTGCCGGATTCGGTCCCGGCATTGTTTTCGGACTGGGTGGAGTTTTCACTGAAGTTTATAAAGACACAACTCTACGCCTGGCGCCGCTTGCAGATGTTGACGCGCGGGAAATGTTCGCTGATATTCGCGCCCGTAAACTATTGGATGAGTTCAGGGGAATGCCAAAGGTAAAATTTGATAAGCTTTCCCACATAATCAAAACAGTGGGGAATATTTCCTTACTGCATCCTGAAATAGCAGAGATCGATCTTAATCCGATTATCATCAGTGGAGATGAACCGGTTGTCGCTGACGCTTTAATCGTGCTGGAAGATAATCCTTAATGTTGATATCATTCGCTTTCAAAGGATAATGCGGCGGCAAGGATGAGGCAACGAGGCGTATTAATCATACGTTGAGGAATCCGATGACGCAGCCATCAAACTTAGCCGACGACCGGATGCACATCCCGCAGGGGAGCGCAATAAATAAAACCTTTGCATGACCGGCAATTACCTCCTAAAAGGTGGTAATTACAAGCGCATGGATATTAGCTTTTTTTATGCGATTTCTTAAACATGTCGCCCAAAGTGCCCATGGCCCCAGATGGCTTGGCTATATAGCTGCGAAAATCTTCATCCTCGCCAGCTACTGAAGTATCTTTATCATTGCCGGCCAAATCCAGCGAAATTTTTCTGTTTTCGCGGTCAATTTTTTCAATTTTAACTTCTATTTCTTCACCAGCTTTAATGACATCGCCGGCATGTTTAATCTTTTTACCGCGCGCTATTTTGGAAATATGCAAAAGCCCCTCCACACCGTCTTCCATTCTAATGAAAGCGCCAAAATTCGTCAGATTAGAGACCTTGCCTTTCAGCAAACTTCCTTCGCCATACTTTCGCACGAAACCATCCCACGGATTGGGAAGAGTCGCTTTAGCGGATAAGGTGATTCGATTATTTTCCCAATCAAGATTGACTATAACAGCCTCAACCTTGTCGCCAGGAGAATAGAGAACTTTGGGATCATCAACTCTTCCCCATCCCATTTCCGAAACGGGCATCAGGGCATGAATGCCGCCGATATCAACAAATGCGCCGAAGTTTTGCACGCCGGTAACTACCCCACTGATGGTCATTCCCAGTTGCAGAGAACTTTTAAGTGCGCTGACTTTCTCCTGTTCCACTTTTTCGAGAAGAGGACGGCGCGACAGGATTATATTTCGGCCGTTCTCCGAATATTCAGTAATGAGAAACTCAAATTTCTGGCCGATGTAGGCGGTAACATCATCAATTTTTTTCGTATCCATTTGAGAGTAAGGACAAAAACCGCTGACATTCGCGTTTATCCTGACGGAAAATCCGCCTTTAATTTCCTTTTCTACTGTTGCTTCCATTGGAATTTGATTTTTATAGGCGTTGAATAAAAAATCATCAATGCTTTTGCTTGTCAGCAACTTGGTTGTAAAAAGTTTTTCGCCATGTTGCGAAGAAACAAAATAGGCGGTAATGTGATCGCCCTCTTTTGCAGTAAGGTTGCCGTTCTCGTCAAGGAATTCCTTTTTATCAAGATAACCTTCGCTCTTTGCCCCCAGATCGAGGAATATCCAGTCCGATGTAATATTTACGATTATTGTATCAATTTTTTCCCCCACGGAAAAAAGCCTGGGAGTAAGATTTGTTTCATTGAGCAATTCAGAAAAACTTTTTGTTTCTTCCATAGATATTCCTCTCTTTATTAATGCTGCGCTTTGTGGCAAGGCTTGGTTGACCCGATAACATAAAAAATATAAATTGTCTTTGGGTTTTTTCTAATAATTAAAAAAAAATGGATATTTAAATAAATATATATTACGAAATGATTATAATATCTAAGGGATTAAAATACTTATGCGTTTCGAAATTTCCCGCCGCGGCAGCTAGCTGACATATGAAATCCTCAATATAGTTATTATCGCCAACAAGCTCAAAGAATATGGTGTTAATATAATCTGGGAAAACATCGGCGATCCGGTTCAGAAAAGAGCAGAAGATTTATTATAGACAGTCTTCTGCTCTTTAAATTATAAGTAATTTTACTTTTTTAATAGTCTTAGTATCTTCCGTTGCCGCCTGTAACCACTGAATATTTTGATGCCTTCTTCAATGCCGGGATTCAATGTTCGCTTCTTATCCTAACTCATGCAGGGCCAGATCCTGATAGGCGTGGAAAAACTTATGGCAAAACGCATCCCATCGCCGGCAAATATCCATCGTTTTTTCATCCGGTTGGAAAAGATTGGGGTACGCCACCAGTTCAGTGATCTCTCCGGACAATTCCGCAATGATCGTATCATCCAAGCCGCAAAGAATATTGCGCACAAACTCCGCAGGCGCATACCAGGTGCTTACTTTTTGCAGATCGCGGTGGATCTGCGTCAAAAGGACATTCCTTGGACCTTCCCACAACTCGTTAATGGCGGAATCGCGGTATAGACGCGGCAGCGACGAAAAATCCTCCATGACCCCGTGGCCACCGAAGATGGACATAGCATCGCGGATAACATCAGTGCAATCCCAGGATGCGGCCATCTTCTGCAGCATGATAAGTTCCCGTATATTGAAACGATTCTTTCGAACAGCTTCCGGTTCATCCATGGCTAGTCCACCTTTCGTTCCTCCTTCCAGCGCCAGAAAATCCCGATAAAGCTTGAAAGCCCCGGCAGTCGTTCTTTTGGTCATATGGTCGATTTTCTTTAACTGAACGGCCACCAGCGGGAATTGGCCGATCATCAGTCCGAAAGCATCGCGGAACTCCGCATATTTTTGTGCTTCACGAGCTGCCCGCGTCATGTAGGCGGCGGCGGAAAGACCCACTGTAAGGCGCGAGTATGTCAGAACAATACCGACAACATTGGCAACGCCTTTTTCCAGAGGACCCACCGGATAGGCTATTGCGCCACTAAACGTCAATTCTCCCGTGGTCAGTTCACTGGTGCCCATCTTCCACTTGATCCTGTCGATGGTGTAGCCGTTTCTTATTTCCTTTTTTTTGTTGCCGGGAAGCCAGGACGGCACAACAAAAAGGGCGACCTTTTCCGAGCCGATTGGTTTTGCCGTAACCACGGCATAATCGGCGTGCGTTGCCGAGCAGAAGAATTTTGTACCATAAAGCCGCCAAGTACCGTCTTCATAGACGGCTTCCAATACATTTGCCGGCACATCCGAACCACCCTGGATCTCCGAAAGATACTGGGCGCCAATGGCAAAATCGCCGCCAATGCCCTCTTTGCAATGACAGAGAATATGCCTTGTTTCCAGCGTATCGGCATACTTCTCGAGAAGCTTGACCAGACCTTCCGTGCAGGTAACGGGACAGCCGATACAAGCCTCGCCATTCTGATAAACCAAGTACATTTTAATCAGCTTGACCCACGGAAATGTTTTATCGGCAAAGAATGCTTCGGAGAAAACTTCTTTTTCCAGTATTTCCGTTTCGTGAGGACGCACAATCCTGTCGATACGATTATGATGGCCGTCGTAGTGTAACATGAAAGGCCTTTTCTCAGGCCGGGCGATGTTTTCAGCAAAGTCACGCCACCTGAAAGACGCTTTAACAGAGATCTCCCGGGCTTGGGAATCAATCGTTTCCCATTGGCCTCCTGTGAAATGGCGCACTGCCTTTTGGATAAAAGGATCGTCCCGGTAGTAATCAAAATTTTGCCGCCAGTCTAAAAAATTATCAAACTTGTATGGATTGTTTCGATCGGATAAAGACATATGACCTCCTTTAATAAGATATTTCTTGATTATATTGACCAGTGGTTATATTACAAACCATTGGTTTCATATGTCAAGCTTTTTTAATACAAGGTCTTGGAACAATATGATATATGATAGCCAGAGGGTTGATATGAAAAAAAGAAGCTCATTTGTTGATCTTAAAAATATTGAGAAAAAAGCACGACAGGATGTCATTATCGAAAGCGCCAAACGTGTTTTTGCCATAAAACCATTCAACAAAGTCAGCATTCGTGACATTGCCAGAGAAGCTGGAATCTCTCATGCATCCATTTATCGGTATTTCCCCGATCAGCAGTCTCTGTTTGTGGAAGCCTTCCTCCATGGAGCCGAAGAAATCACGGTCATTCTTGATAGCATTATCAGGAACAGTGAAGAAAAACCCGCCGAAAAGGTGGCCGAAGTCTACCTCACCTACCTGATCGATAATGACCAGTATTTCCGCATGATGACACATTTCATGCTAGACGGCTCACTTTCCGCCGAAATGGTCGATAAGCTTAACGCCTCCGAACGGCTTATATTTGATAAATTCGATGCCCTCTTCAGGAAAATGAACATGCCGGAACCGGTAAGACCAATGTCTCATGCTTTTTTTGCGGCGCTGAATGGCGTTCTTATAACCTTCAGAAATTATCCCGGCCGAAGCGTAAAAGCTGTGCATCAACATATGCACAATATCGCCCAAATCATTGTATCTAAATTTTGTACAACGTCTGTTTAAAGATGCTTCTCATGATTCTTATATTGGAAACGAAATATTTTTATGGGTTACAGTGAGCAAATAGCTGAATTCTACATAAAAACAGAAGAGCGGAAGGTTTTACAAATTACCCTTCCGCTCTTTATTTAAGAAATTTTATTTTTTAGATAATTTAGTATCTTCCGCCGCCACCGCCACGGTTACCGCCGCCACCACCGCGATTACCGCCGCCGCCGCCTCTATTAAATCCACCGCCGCCAGGACGTCCGCCGCCTCTGGAGCCGCCGCCTGCGCCGAATTCTTTCTTCGGCCTTGCTTCGTTGACGGTAATGGCCTTACCATCAAGCATTCCGCCATTGAATTTTTTAATCGCTTCAGCAGCGCCTTCTTCAGTTTTCATTTCGACAAAGCCGAAACCTTTGGATTGGCCTGTGAACTTGTCTTTAATGATTGAGGCGGTTGCAACTTCTCCTGCTTCGGAAAAGTTAGACTTAAGGTCTTCATCTGTGACCTTATAAGACAGGTTGCCGACATACAAATTCTTGTTCATTTTAATCCCCTTTCTTAATTACTTTCTGTTTAAACTTCATTCCCCGATGGGGCCCCACAAAGCATCAAAATCACCCCCATCCATCTCCCGGTTGAGAAGGAAGGAAAAAGTGAGGGGCTTGTATGCCTTACCTCTGGAGCTTTTTTAAAAGCTCATTGCCGCTGAAAGCGAAAAACCACCACTACTCCGGGGAGCATGGCGGTTGTGTTTTATTTATTAAGAAAGGTTTGACATTCTATAATATAAACACACTTAATTTTGCTCGTGTTTTTACTAGTTCACACTACAGGTTTTTAGTCAAGGAATATTTGCCTTTATTTTCCCGGGGCATCAAACATCATTTAATCAATCTACGGCGCATTTTGAAAATAGCCAGAGGAAACATGATGAGGCAAAAAACGATCAAGTATCCTAAGCTTATCAATAATTCTAAATTAAATAAGCCGAAACTTAATGCCCGGACAAGGTTGACCAAGTGGGTAAGCGGCAAAATCAAAGCGAAATATTGCGCCCATAGGGGCAAACCGGTTAGTGGGAAGAAAGTGCCGCTGAAAAGAAACATGGGAGTAATAAACAAAAATATTGGCAGATTAAACAATTCTATTCTCTCAACCATGCCGGTAAAAAACATTGCTGTGGAACCAAAGGCAATTCCGCCAAGAAATGCCGCAAAAACAATTAATATTCCCGCCGGATAGCTTACTAATCCGAAGAAACTTATCACTATCAGCATTATAACCGTGCCGATTACCGCTTTTGTCGCTCCCCAGACTATTTCACCGGTTATGATTTCGTCGGCATTGAGCGGAGTAGCCATCATGGCGTCAAATGTCTTTTGGTAATACATTCGAACAAAAGAGCCGAACGTGTTTTCGAAAAACGCGTTGTTCATAATATTGATCGCCACAAGCGCCGGGGCGATAAAACGCAAATAAGACGTTTGTACCGACCCATAACTGACAGCGCCGATCATGCCGCTAAAGCCGATTCCAAAGGCCAGAAGATAAAAAAACGGTTCCAAAAGCGGTGGCAGAAAGTTGATCTTCCAACTTTCTTTATAAACAGTAAGATTCCGTTGCCAGATCCGCATAAAACGGGTGGAAATATTGACGTTCATTCCCGCAACTCCCGTCCGGTTAATTTCAGAAAAACATCTTCGAGAGTCGCTGAACGCAATATGCAACTTTTGTGGGTAAAGCGATTACAGATTTCCCGGTAAAATTCGTGTCCTTCTTCGGTGTAAATAATCAGGCGATGCCCCAGATCCTCCTGCCTCACTTTTTTTGCCCGAAAAAACGCGCGTAAATCATCTTCCGGCTCAGCGATCTCAATAATATCTTTTCCCGTGTATTCACTAATCAGGTATTGGGGCGATCCATGCGCCAATATTTTGCCCTGATCCATTATTACTATCTCATCGCAAAGGCGCGCCGCCTCATCCATGTAATGGGTTGTAAGCAAAATAGTCATACCTTTATTTTTCAGGCTTTCCAACCGCTCCCATACCTGATGGCGCGATTGAGGATCAAGGCCCGTTGTCGGTTCATCCAGAATCAAAAGATCAGGCTGATTGATTAAGGCGCGGGCAATAACAAGTCTGCGCACCATTCCTCCGGAAAGTTCCGTGACGCGAGCGTCCCGGCGTTGTTCCAAAGCGAAAAATTTTAATAAAGACGACGCTCTTTCAATGGCTGTTTTTTTATCAAGATCAAAATAACGGGCGAAAACTTCAAAATTCTGCATCACGGTCAGGTCAGGATCAAGAGTATTATCCTGCTGGCAGACGCCGATACGGGCTTTAATTATCCTGTATTGTTTTTTTATGTCTAATCCAAAAACAAAAATATCGCCGGACGTGAGCGGTGAAAAACCATAAATCATTTTGATGGTGGAAGTTTTGCCTGCGCCGTTCGGTCCCAGAATACCAAAACACAAACCCTTATCAACACAAAAAGAGATATCATTTACAGCGGTAAAAGCACCAAATGATTTTTTTAAATTACAGACCGCTATCACCGGTTGTGGAATTTTTTTGTCTGACACGCTGTTCTCACAATTTTATTATAATACCAAGTTGCATTCAAAGGATAACGCGGGGGCAAGAAGAAGGCTCCGCAGGCGTATTACTAATACGTCGAGGAAGCCGACGACGCAGCCAACAAAGTTAGCCAAAGAATGCGGCTTGGTATAAACTTATTCCAATCGCGAGGATATTGTCAACAGAAAGAAATTCCACATTTTTATGTTTGACGAAATATATTCCTTCTATTATATTCACATTTAGTTTATATTTGCATGGTGATTGAGTTTGTATTTAAGTTTTGTTTTTGAGTAAATTTTAATTTATCGTATTTTTAGAAATGGAGGAATTAACTATGAGTAAATCAATGGACAAAGGGAAAAAAGACGCAAAAAAGAAACCTGTAAAGTCCGTCAAAGAAAAGAAGGAAGCCAAAAAAATGAAGAAGGCCGCTAAAGCCAGTCTGTAATTGGTAAGAAAGAAAAGCGGAAAACTTAATTTAAAAAAAATTTACCATCATGAACGGATGAGGATACGGAAGGGTGTTTCTCCGGCTTCATTGACGTTTGACCGCAAGTTATGTCAGCTGATATAAAATTCGTCATAAAGGATCTCTCATGAAAATTAAATTTCTCGGAGCGGCAAGAGCCGTTACCGGTTCCTGTTTTATTATTGAAACAGACAAAACAAGATTCGCAGTTGATTGCGGTATGCATCAGGGCGGCACCGAAGTAGAAAAACGCAACTGGAACATAGATGATTATGACCCAAAACATATTGATTTTTTTCTTATCACTCATGCTCATATAGATCATTCAGGACTACTTCCCCGTATGACGCAGAATGGGTTTAGAGGTCCTATATACGCGACCGAGCCGACGGGAGATTTGATAAAGATATTGCTTCTGGACAGCGCTCATATCCAGGAATCAGAAGCAAACTGGAAAAACAAAAAGATGCAGCGTTACGACAAGTCCAGCGATATTGAACCGCTTTATTCAACGAAAGACGCCGAAGCTGTCAGCCCATTAATTAAAACCAAAACATACAATGAAACTTTCAGCCCCGCAAGCGGGATAAAAGTCAACTTTCATGATGCCGGTCATATTCTGGGAGCGGCCATTCTGGAATTATTTATCGAAGAAAATGGAACATCCACAAAGTTGATTTTTTCCGGCGATATCGGCCGCCGTCATCAATTGTTAATGGAAGATCCCAGCATAATCAGTGAAGCGGATTTTCTTTTTATGGAATCAACTTATGGCGACCGCAATCACAAAGGTGAAGCCGACAGTTTAAATGAACTGGCCGAAGCAATTCAGTACAGTTATTCCAGAGGAGAAAAAGTTATCATTCCCGCTTTTGCTGTGGAGAGAACGCAGGAAATGCTTTATTCGCTTTATCTTCTTAACCGTGACGGAAGGTTGCCAAAAGACATTCCTGTAATTTTGGATAGTCCGCTGGCCATAAAAGCAACTGAAATATTTCGCCGCTACAGATCATATCTGGACAGTGAAACGCAAAGTCTTTTGAAAAATGGCGAAGATCCTCTGGATCTGCCGCAACTCCAGTTTTCTTCATCAACGGAACAATCCATGAAAATCAATGAAATGAAAGGTCCGGCAATTGTCATTTCCGCAAGCGGCATGGCCAATGCCGGAAGGATCAAGCATCATTTGAAGCATAATTTGTGGCGTTCGGGAGCGAGTATTGTTTTTGTCGGATTTCAGGCGGAAGGCACACCAGGCCGCAGGATAGTAGATGGCGCGAAAACAATCCGTATTTTTAGTGAAGACATCGCTATAAAAGCCAAAATATGGACCATCAACGGTTTTTCCGCTCACGCTGGTCAAAGTCAGCTTTTGGATTGGCTGGGAAATTTTCATAATAAACAAATGCCGGTTTTTTTAATACACGGTGAATTTGCCGCGCAAGAGCAACTGGCATCCTTAATCAAACAAAAATTGGGCTTTGATGTGACGATTCCGGAATATCTGGAAGAAATCAAAATTAAAGCCGGCGCCCCATTAGAACAATTAAAACAATCACAGGTTATACAACAGCCGATTATTTTGTCTCCATTGCTGGCTGATCTGAAAGCGAAAATTGATTACATCAATGATCAAATGGGAAAGATTCAATCTCTGCCCGCGGCGCGGCAGGCCGAAGTTCTAGATTTGCTGCGCCAGGCCAATACAAGCATTGATGAAATAAAACCTCATCTGTAACACCAATGTTTACTCAAAGCGCTATCTTTGTTAGCGTCGTTATCGGCTAACGTATGCACAACGGGAGTGCATCCCCGAAGGGGCACAATAAAAAATTGATCACTTCCTTACCGATGATCTGCGCCATAATGGCGTAGATCACATACGCCTCGTCGCCCCCTCCTAGCAGCCTCGATATCATCTTTGATTTAACATTGGTGTAAATAGAGTAGATCACATTGAAGCTCTTCGTGGCAGGTCACGGAGAATCTTCGATTCTTAAAGTAAATTATAATTCTGTATTCGCTCGCTGCCGAATTTAATTACTGTACGGATTTTTTAGATAATACCAGAGCATTATGAGAGCTTGTTAATTGTTTGCATATACGTTCATGTAAGGTTGTAAAAAAATTCTAATCCGTCATATTGTAGATAAAAGATGTGATTATATTCAAGCGCGATAGGTCATAAAATGCAGGCAATGGTTCAAACGGTGCAGTGACTTGGATAACATTTAACGCGTCGTTATCAAGGTCAGCATACCCCGACGAAGACATAATGGATGCACCGGCAAGACGGCCATCGGCATCAATGGATATTCTGACGATAACAGTTCCTTCTTCTTTTTTTTCGTAAGAATTTGGGGGATATTTCCAATCGGGATTGTTCCAAGCATGTAAGAACTTTTTTTTGATATTGGCTAAATACGTAACATATTTGACATCTTTACTGTCTAAATAAATTGTATCCTCGCGCCAATCATCATCGTTAATGTCAACCCCTTTCTCCTTTTGGGCATGAACCGATTTTATTTTTTCCTTCGTTTTATTTTCTTTTTTAGATGCTGGCGTTTTTTCCGCTTCCGACTCAGGTGCTTGAATGCTTACTGAAATCATTTCCATCGGCTTAATGTTGTCGCGCAAATCAATCATCCCGGCAACCACGAGCAGTGATACATGAATTAAAACTGATATTATCACAGGCCATAATATAGCTTTTTTTGTGTCCATGTCTTATGTTTACCGAATTTCGGAATTTCGTCAGCCAAATGCGATTTATCATAATAATCATATACGGCATTTGTCATAAAATCAATAATATGATGAATGTTCCATTCCGAACAAAATATAAATTTTTATTTGATGTTGAAGATCGGATGCTGAAGAAATTAATCTTAATGAGTTTATCTAAAACCGTGCAGAAAAGACAGGCAGGATGTTAAACCTGCCTGTCTAGGAACAAACGATTGTAAGTTTTTAACTTACTCGATATTAGCGCTGACAACAGAGGCAATCTGCATCATATCAATTGTCTGGCCTTCTTTCAATTTTGTAAAATCAACAACTTTACCGCTCGAGGTCTTAACTTTAGTGTTATTAATTATCTTGATTAATTTGGCATCAGCAACAATGTTCTTTCCGGCATTTTCCGGTTTTCCATTGACTGTCTTCGTTTGCAGCTTGTTGGCCTTGATGTAATCCCACAGTTTTTTGGTTATCTCTGTGCGGGGAAGCGCTTTAGCGCCCAGCAACTCCGCCAGATCGGCTTTCAATTTAACCGGTTTACTCAATCCTTTTTTTTCTGCCATAATAATGCCTCCGTTTTTTAAATTTTATTAGAATTTTTTTAACTTCGTATATTGCGGGGGAGTATAAGAGCTTTCAGTTTTATATGTCAAGGAAATATTGAACGCAAAATATTTTATCAGTAATTGATATTTTTATGTCATAACCTAAAAGTGAATTCGTATCATTATTTCATTGACACAAGGCTCTTCTTCTTATACTTCAACTTCTCAGAAACAAATGTTAATTAAGGAGAAAAATCATGTCAAACCGGACAATTAAAGATCACTCGGCAAAAATTCCCCGGGGAAAAACATTCCTTTACGACCCCATCTTGAACAAGGGAATGGCCTTTAACGAGGCTGAGCGCGA
>JBKQWB010000043.1:0-19989 GCA_052139735.1 Smithella sp.
CCTTTCCGGTTACCGCTTCGATTCTGCGCACGCCCGCGGCAATGGCGGATTCATGGACAACTTTCAGCAGGCCGATGTCGCCGGTCTGTTTGACATGCGTTCCGCCGCAAAGTTCCATACTCATCTCGCCCATCTTCACGATGCGCACAGTCGCTCCGTATTTTTCATCAAACACTGCCGTGGCGCCTGTCTTGAGCGCGTCTTCCAGCGCGCAGACCTCCGTCTTTACAGGTACATTTTTACGGATCATGTCGTTGGCAATGGTTTCTACGCGCTTAAGTTCTTCATCGCTGATTTTAGAGAAATGCGTGAAGTCAAAACGCAGGCGCAGGGCGTTAACAAGCGATCCTGATTGTTTGATATGATCGCCCAGAACGGCTTTGAGTGCGGCCTGTAGTATGTGTGTGCCGGAATGATTGGCGGCGATGGCTTTTCGTCTTTCTTCATCAACAATTAACTGTGCTTTTGCGCCGGCTTTGATCTCGCCTTTCAGGACATCTCCTGCGTGCACAATAAATTTATCGATGGGCCTTTTCGTATCCTCTATCTTAAAGTTAAAAGCGGCACCTTCCAGATATCCGGTATCGCCGGTCTGTCCGCCGGATTCGCCGTAAAATGGAGTAGTATCCAGAACGATTTCCGCTTTTTGCCCTTCGCGTACACTGTCTGCCGGATTGCCATCCACAAAGATTGCCAGGACTTTAGCGTCGCTTATGTTTGTGCCTTCATAACCGCAAAATTCGCTGATAATGCCCGAACTCGAAGCTTTGAGGTAACATTCAGCAATTGCTTCTTCACCGCTGCCTTTCCACGCGCCGCGAGCTCTTTCGCGCTGCTGCTTCATCTCGGCTTCAAAACCATCGTTGTCCAGAGTAAAGCCGTCTTGCCGGACAATATCCGCCGTCAGATCGACGGGGAATCCATAGGTATCGTAGAGTTTAAAAACAAGCGCTCCGGGAAGAATGGATTCTTTCGCTTTTTTCAAAGCTGTCGTTTCTTCATTCAGAATGCGCAGTCCGGCATCGAGCGTCTCCATAAAACGCCGTTCTTCATTTAAAATCATTTTGGTAATGAAAGAGGCCTTTTCTTCCAGATCGGGATAAACACCCTTCATCATATCAATCACGACTTGAGCGCTCTGATTTAAAAACGGTTTGTTAATGCCGAGTAATTTCCCGTGGCGCGCGGCGCGGCGCAGAATACGCCGCAGCACGTAGCCCCGTCCCTCATTGCTGGGCGTGATGCCGTCGCCGATTAAAAAAGTTATTGCGCGGCTATGATCTGCAATCACTCTGACGGAAATATCGTTATCCGCGTTTTTGCCGTAGGCAATGCCTGCTGTTTTTTCCACGAAGCGGATAATGGGAGCAAAGAGGTCGGTATCGTAATTGCTTTTTTTGTTCTGGATAACGGCAGTGAGACGTTCCAGCCCCATACCGGTATCAATGTTAGGCTTGGGAAGCGGTGTTAATTTGCCGCTTTCGTCGCGATCAAATTGAGTAAAAACAAGATTCCAGATTTCCAAATGGCGGTCGCAGTCGCAGTAAACGTCACATTCGGGACGGCCGCAGCCGGTGTCATTGCCCTGATCGTAAAGGATTTCGGAGCAGGGGCCGCAGGGGCCGGTTTCTCCCATCATCCAGAAATTGCTTTTTTCTCCCATGCGGACAATTCGATCATGGGGCACTTTCATTTTTTTATTCCATATCTCAAAAGCCTCGTTGTCGTCTTCAAAAATCGTGATCCATAGTTTTTCTTTAGGAAGTTTGACCACGTCAATCAAATATTCCCACGCCCAGGCGATAGCTTCTTCCTTGAAATAATCGCCGAAAGAAAAATTGCCAAGCATTTCGAAAAAGGTGTGATGGCGTGCGGTAACGCCAACATTTTCCAGATCATTGTGCTTGCCGCCGGCGCGCGCGCATTTCTGGCATGATGCCGCCCGCGTATAGCCTCTGTTTTCCAGACCGAGAAACGAGTTTTTGAATTGCACCATGCCCGCGTTGGTGAAAAGCAGGGTAGGGTCATCTTTGGGAATGAGTGATGAACTCGTCACAAGTGTGTGTCCTTTACCCGCGAAATATTTTAAAAAGCTTTCCCTTATTTCATTCCCAGTCTTCGCCATTACTATTTTCCTCTACCGCCTTTCCAAGTTTATTTAAAATTAATCCCGCAGGGAAACCTCTTCCTGTCAGGCTTTGAAATATTCTCCGTTTTTCTTTGATATCAAAAGCGGGCAGCTTTTTTGAGGCAGCCTTTTTTTTGATTAAAAACTCAATCGCCTCTTCTTCCGACAATTCCTCGCGCGCCTGCTCTATGGATAAATCAATTAATTCCGCCGCGATACCCTTATTCCGCAAGCTGGCGATTATCTTTCTATTTCCCCAAAGTTTATTAACAACAAGATTTCGCGCCCATTGACCGGCAAAAGACACGTCATTGAGATACTTTAAATCGTAAAGTTTTTCCAGTGTTTCTTTAATGACTACCGCGGGAAAACCTTTTTCCCGCAGTTTCTTTTCCAGTTCTTTTTCCGAATGCGGCCGCATGGACAAAAGGCGAAATGCCTTTTGCGTGGCAACCGCCAGATCTAAGACCTTCAAATTATGCTTCCTGTTCTTTAGCCGCGATACCCAGCTTAGCGCGGACATCGTTTTCGATCTGTGCCATAACATCAGGATTTTCTTTAAGGAAAACTCTGGAATTATCCCTGCCTTGTCCTATACGGTCGCCTTTGTAAGAATACCATGCGCCGCTTTTTTCAATAATGCCGCTTCCCGCCGCCAGATCAAG
Source organism: Smithella sp. (assembly GCA_052139735.1). Classification (GTDB taxonomy): domain Bacteria; phylum Desulfobacterota; class Syntrophia; order Syntrophales; family Smithellaceae; genus Smithella. The sequence continues at coordinate 2,794 of JBKQWB010000043.1, forward strand.
TACGTCGCCTTCGCGTGAAATTCCTTCGCCGAAGATAATATCAAATTCTGCCTCCCGGAAAGGAGGGGCCAGTTTATTTTTAACCACTTTTACTTTAGTTCGGAAGCCGATGACATCCTGACCGTTTTTGATGGAGGTCATCTTGCGAATATCGAGGCGTTGGGATGAATAGAATTTCAGCGCGTTACCGCCGGTAGTCGTTTCGGGATTGCCGAAGAAGACGCCGATTTTCATGCGCAATTGATTGATAAAAATTACGGTTGTTTTGGATTTGCTGATGCTGCCGGTGAGCTTGCGCAGCGCCTGCGACATAAGACGCGCCTGTAGCCCCATCTGAGCGTCGCCCATTTCGCCTTCGAGTTCCGCTTTGGGTACCAGCGCGGCAACCGAATCAACCACAAGAACATCAAGCGCACCGCTGCGCACCAGCGTCTCCGCGATTTCAAGGGCCTGTTCTCCCGTATCAGGCTGGGAAATAAGAAGATCATCGGTATTCACGCCTATTCTTTTCGCGTAGGTTACGTCCAGAGCGTGTTCTGCATCAATATAAGCCGCGATGCCGTTTTTCTTTTGCGCTTCGGCAACGATATGCAGAGCCAGCGTGGTTTTACCGCCGGATTCCGGCCCGTATATTTCCACTACTCTGCCGCGCGGAACGCCAAAAGTTCCCAGCGCTATATCCAGACTAAGCGATCCTGTGGAAATTGCCGGGACATCAGCCACTGGCTCCGAGCCGCCCAGTCTCATAATCGATCCTTTGCCAAACTGCCTTTCTATCTGCGTAATCGCCAAATCCACGGCCTTTGATCTATCCATATCAGCACACATTTATCAATTACCTCCTCATTAGATGTAAATTGTTTGTTGTTTTTAAACCACCTTTGTTACATATCTTATTAACCGGAAAAAGAAAACATTTCCAACTTTGTATAAACCGCGCCTTGCGCAGAGAGGTTGCTCTGGAATAATTCTAAGTTCCTGCAGATAAATTCTCCGGCTGTAAACGAGCTATATTTCGTTAGGGCTTCGCTTATTCCCGTCAATTCGCGCGGATCCTTAATACGCGCCAGAGTCAGATGCGCCCGAAAAGGCCTGTCTTCCGCCGGGAAACCTATTTTCGCGAAATCGCTATCCATTTTTTTCTGAAGCACGGATAATCTTTCCACATCGCCCGTCGTGCCGCACCAGAGAACGCGTGGCCTGCGGGCATCCGGGAAAACGCCCAGCTTTTCAAATTTCAGATTCAGAGATGCTTCCGAAGCTGTGTGTTTTTGCGCGGCGGCGCAAATATTTTTTACATCCTCCGTTGAAATATCGCCGAAAAATTTTAATGTCAGGTGCTGAGAGTGGGGCCTGGTCCAGCTGATTCGACCGCTGATTTCACGCTTTAATTTTTCCTGCAGGCCGGATATTTTCCGCAAGATATCTTCTGGCGGGTCAATAGCCAAAAAGGCGCGGATATTTTTTTCGGAATTTGCCATGAATTAAACTTTTCCCTGTAAATAATTTTTCAGTAAAAACAGCGCCGCCTCGGAGAAAATGTCTTTATTTCTTTGACGATCCCATCTGAAGGTATGATGGCGGCAAATTGTCCTGCCGGAATCACTTAACGCCAGATAAACGGTGCCAACAGGTTTTTCATTACTTCCGCCGGAGGGACCCGCAATTCCGGTAGAGGAAAGTCCTAAATCAGTGCCCGCTAATTTACGTACGCCTTCGGCCATTAACAGCGCTGTTTGCTGGCTTACCGCTCCGTGTTTTTCGATTATTTCCGCCGGAACTCCCAGCATGCTTATTTTAGCCGCATTGCTGTAAGTCACTAAGCCCCGCTCGAGATAATCCGAACTGCCGGACACATTAGTAAGGCGATTCGTAATCAATCCGCCGGTACAGGATTCCGCTATCGCGATGGTTAGTTTTTTCTTTGTTAAAAGATCGGCAATAACTTCTTCCAGCGTTTTTTCTTCGCAGGCAAAAATATAATCATGCAGGCGGGCCGAAACCTCATCCTGCGCTTTTTGCAGATTATTTTGAGCCTCTTCCAGCGTTTTGCGGCGCGATATCAAAACGATATGGTTCTCAGGGAATACAGGGTAAAATCCGACACTCACGCCCAGAGAATCAAAATCAATATCCTTCAGCCTGTCATCAACAGCGGCTTCGGAAAGTCCGAATGTTTTAATGGTTTGCTTGGAGGTGTATAGCTCATTATGCGGGAAATACCTCCGCAAAATGGGGATGACTCCCAGTGTCAGCATCATTCTGGCTTCGGCAGGAACTCCGGGAATGACAAAAATGGGTTTTTCATTAATGAGCAGAGAAAAGCCCGGCGCAGTGCCTCTGGAGTTGGGGATTATTTCCGCACCCTGCGGGAACATGGCCTGTTTGGCGTTATTTTCCACCCAGCGCAAATTGAATTTGGTAAATATATCTCTAATAAAATTTAAGACATTTTCATCAGTATATAAAGGAAGTCCGAAAGCCTCGGCGATGGCAGCGGTGGTAATATCGTCGGCAGTGGGTCCCAGTCCTCCTGTGCAGATTATGGCATCTGTTAAAGATAAAAGATAATCCAGACGGTTTTTAATGGATGCGAAGTCGTCTCCTACAGATATTATTGTTTCTATCTGCCAGCCCTGTTGATTAATTTCGCGCGCAATAAACGAAGCGTTTAAGTCAGTTATGCGTCCGTTCATTAATTCATTTCCGATTGTCAGAATACCGATTTTCATAGCACATTCCAAAATGTTAGCAAAAATAGTATCAAAGAAGCGTAAATTCCGGCAACAACGTCATCGGCCACAATGCCCCATCCGCCGGGCAGTTTCTGTAGATTTTTGATGGGGAAAGGTTTTAAAATATCAAAGATTCTAAACAGAACAAAACCTGCGCAAATATTAAGGATGTTTATTTCCGCAGGCAGCATCGTTATCTGAAATCCTATAATTTCATCAATAACAATGCGTTGGTCATCTTTTTTCTGATAAATATTTTCCGCCTGCTGCGCGACGTAAACAGAAAGAGCCAATAAAGCAAGCACGGCAGATAAACGGATAATCCAGGGGAAGGGCAGAAAAAGCAGGCAAATCAAAACACCGACCAGTGTGCCAGCCGTTCCGGGAGCGAAAGGAGCGAGTCCTGCGCCGAATCCTGTTGCCAGAAATGTTATCATTTTTTCGTTCAAAATTCCTCCGAAACTAAAATAAAAAATATGGGAACCGGAGTTGCATAAATAAAATGCCTTGACAATAGAACGATCGTTCTATATCATGTCTTTCATGAAAGTCAAGCGAACTTTACAGGATGTAGAAAAAAAAATCACCGCTTTTTTCCGGGATCAGGGAAGAATGCCGACATATTCTGAAATTGCTGAAATTATTGAAGTACGCTCCAAGAGTGTTGTTCATTTTTGGGTGGCTAAATTACTGGCCGCCGGAATTTTGCAAAAAGATTCCAAGGGATTTTTATTCCTCACACGCAATCCGCGGGCGTTAAAGCTAGCCGGAGAAGTTTGCGCCGGATTCCCTTCTCCTGCCCAAGAAGAACTGCGGGATATTATCTCATTCGACGAATATTTGATCAGGAATCCGGAAACATCTTTTTTGCTTTCCGTTACCGGCGATTCAATGATTGAAGCGGGGATCAGAGAAAAAGATCTGGTAATTGTTGAAAAAAACAAGGAACCCCAAAACGGCGATATAATTTTAGCCGAAGTGGATGGCAACTGGACGATGAAGTATTTCCGCAGAAGAGGGAAAATGGTGACTCTCGAGGCGGCCAATTCCAAATATTCCCCGATCATCCCGCGGACGGATTTGCGCATTGCCGGCGTGATCACTGCGGTTGTAAGAAAATATTATAAGTGAGGCGCTATATGAGGAAATTAAGCATTGCCAATCAGGTAATAAAAACACCTTCCTTACATATTAATTACCCTTTATTTTAGATTCGACCAGATAGATATTTTTATCTCTAGTGGTAAGGTAATGGATGCTGTCATCTGAGTCAAAAATTACACTTTCTTTCCCAATTACAAGAACTTCATCATAATGTTTTTCTTCTTTTTTATCGACTACTACAAACTGTTTTTTGCCTGATTGAGCTGCATACGCCAAATGCATACTGTCCGGACTGAAAGTAAGAGAAAGTCCGATACTGTCATAATGCTTTCCCTCTCGTCCATCAATGACTGCAAATCGCTCATTTCCTGATTGGGCTCCATATGCCACACGCTTGCTGTCCGGACTGAAAATAAGTGTGCTCTTTCCGATATCATCATAAAGCTTTCCTTCTTTTCCATCAATGACGACAAACCACTTTGTTCCCGATTGAGCCACATACGCCACACGTTTACTGTCCGGACTGAAAACAAGAGGATACCCGAGTCCATTATAATGCTTCCCCTCTTGTCCATCAACTACTATGAAACGATCATTTTCCGATTGAGCTCCATATGCGATACGATTGCCATCCGGGCTAAAAATAATAGAGCTTATCCCAATACCATCATAATGTATTCCTTCTTTTCCATCAACGACTACAAACAGCTTCTTCCCTGATTGGGCCTGATATGCCACGTGATTGCCATCCGGGCTGAAAATAAGCTCAGACCCGATACGATCGTATTGTTTTTTCTCTTGTCCATCAACGACTACAAACAGCTTTTCCCCTGATTTGGCCACATACGCCACATGATTGCTGTCTGGACTGAAAATAAGATTAGACGCAATGCCATCGTATTGTTTTTCTTCTTTTCCATCAATGACTACAAAACCCTTGTTTTTTATCTGGGCATCATAAACGAATCGCTTGCTGTCCGGACTAAAAGTAAGAATAGACCCGATAACATCATAATGTTTTTCTTCTTTTCCATCAATGACTACAAAGCCCTTGTTTTTTATCTCGGCACTATAAGCGAATCGCTTGCTGTCGGAACTGAAAGTAAGACTAGTCCCAATACCGTCACAATGTATTCCTTCTTTTCCATCAATCACTACAAACTGCTTTTTTCCCGATTGAGCCGGATATGCCACATGCCTGCTGTCGGGGCTGAAAATAATATTAGACCCAAGGTTATCGTATTGTTTTTCCTCTTTTCCATCAACGACTACAGCCCCCTTTTTCCCTATAATGGCAATATAAGCGACTCGCCTGCTGTCGGGACTGAAAACAATAGCGCGCGCAATACCATCATAATGTTTCCCTTTTTTTCCATCAATGACGACAAACTGCTCATCTCCTATCTGCGCCACATATGCCACGTGCCTGCCGTCAGGACTTGTCACGAATAACAATGGAGCCACATCAATATTAGCAATACTCTTTTCAGAATTGTCCCCGCCGGAAGGTTTTTCCTCTGCAAAAGATATTACGCTATTAATAATAAAAAAAACTGCTATGAATAAGCACACAAATTTTTTAGACATCTAATAAACACCTCCCACTAAAAGGTAATTGAAATAAACATTTCTCCGACAATTTAAACATGAATTTTATTTAAGCCGCATAAAAGGTACAAGCATCTTTTCGCTTGTAACACTAAAGATACCTCCAGCTTCTGCCGGGGGTATCTTCCTTTACCGATTATTTCGTAAAGAATATAGCGTAGTAAATTTTATTATTCAAGCTTTTCTTCCAACAGTAAAACAGACATATGGTTTATCAAGGTTTTGTAATCGTTGGCTTCTTTTTTTAGAAAATCATAAATGCGGTGCTGCAGAATTATGTTAAATATTCCTGACTGTAGGTTATAAAAGCTCTGATTATGGGATGACAGAATAAAGATATATGCATGTTTAGAAGAATAAAGAAATCAGGGCAATACGAGTATCTTAAGAATGAAACCCCACATCTTTCAAAATCAGAATGGCCATTTCCGTATTCTTTAACTTTAGCAGCTTCTGATGTTTTTGGAGCGACAGTTCATCGTTTTACAAATGAAAACCTGGAGTGTCCGAAATAACTGATGATCGCAGTTAGCGGGATTAACAGCGCACCGGAGATTTTGGGGTCTATCTTCATGACCTCGACAAAAAAAGGAAGTAACGCAAGGCCGAGAATATTTGTCACGGTATACATCGAATAAAATTTAAAAAATTCGATAATGACGGCCTTCCCCGTCACAGTTGATTTAAATGTAATGTATTTGTGAAAGATAAACGCGCTGATCGTGGCTATAATATTTGCCACAACGGCAGCCGTCATGTAAGCTAAATAGCGTTTTTGAAAAACGAACGTAAAAAGATAATCAAGACCAACATAGGCTAAATAACCGAAGATGGTGTTCCATACGCCAATAAAGAAAAAACGAATTTTTATCTGATGCATCTGCCACAGATGCTTCCATGATATTTTCAAATGTTTACTCCATTATCAAAACTTCTAAATCAAACATAATACCGCGGCGGAAAGGGGAAGGCGTATTATCTCTACGTTGAGACACCGATGACGAAGCCAATAAAGAGATCTCTTTGATTTAAAAGATTTACAAGATTAATCAAAATTAATTCTCTCTTTTTCGATGACCAGCGGACGTTTTTTTACCTGCGTGAAAATAGCTCCAATGTATTCGCCGATAATACCCAGAAAAAACAACTGCACGCCGCCAAAGAAAAAGATGCCGATGACCAGCGGAGCAATGCCTAACTGGAAATTATTCCAGTAAATCAATTTATAAATAAAATAACCCGTCGCCACCAATAAATTTATTGTGGCAACAAAGAAGCCGATGAAACTGGCAAGCCGCAAAGGAATGATTGAATCCCTTGTTAAACCCAGCATGGCCTGATCATATAAATTGTAAAAATTGTTTTTTGTTTTGCCTTTTTTTCTTTTCAGCTGAACATAATTTACGATTGCTCTTTCAAAACCTATTTCACCGATAAGACTACGCAGGTCAGGATAAGGATCATCCAGTTTTCTCAAAATATCAATGATTGTCTTGTCATAAAGTCCGAAACCACAATAATTTGTAACTATTTGAATATTTGAAACTTGATTATATATTTTGTAATAAAGTTGTCTAATTGCGAACATAACAGGTGACTCTTCGCTTTTATTTTTTACAGCAAGGACTATTTTATAACCTTCTTCCCATTTTTTTATTAAGTCTTTAATCATCGGCGGAGGGTCTTGAAGATCGGCCACTACTTGAATAACAGCATCTCCGGCAGATTGTAAGAGTGCATAATAACCATTCATGACACCGAAATTTCTGGAATTGATAATTACCTTGACATTAAAATCGTTTTTCGCGATTTCCCTTAATATTGGGACAGTTTTATCTGTTGAAGAGTTATCAATAAAAATATGTTCATAGCGGTAACCGGCGATTTGAGCGAAAACATCTTTTACCTGCTGATAAACTTCCTTTACGTTTTCCTCTTCATTGAAGCATGGCGTGACGATACTGATAAGCTTTTGCATTTATTGTCATCCCTGTGAAAGTTTAAATTAAATTAACCGCAGAAATCATCTTTGGCAAAAACTTCCGTATAAGGAACAGGCAGTTTTTTGCCATAAAATTTAGTCATATAGTTTTCGATAAAGTTTCTGTCTTCTCCGGATAAACATTTGGGATTGTAGTTATTAAAATGCTTTATACTCATACCTCTATCAATAATATTCTTTAGGCTTTCCTCAAAAATGTTTCCGATTCCAATATGGACATAAACGCAGGGCAAAACATCGCCATATTGAGTTATATGAAGACAAGCGTTAACACAGCCGCAGCCCTTATCCATGCCGTAGGAGGGGAAGGTATCGCGATGTAAAACAGGATATTTCTCATGTGCCCGGCGCAGGAATTCCGCGTCTTCTTCATTGATTAATACCTCGTGTTTTCCTTCCCATTCCCCCGTGCATCTGGCTATCAGCACATCAATAGTAAAACCATTTTGTTTGGCGAATTCAGCCATCTTTATCAGTCTGTCAGTCTGGCAGTTCTGATGTGTAACCACAGTCTGAATAACCACGCTTAATCCCGCTTCCTTGGCGTTTTGCATGGCATCAATAGCTTTACGGTATGCGCCTTCACTATTGCGGTTACTGTTATGTTTTTTTTCATCAAAATCATCAAGGCTTATTTTTACCTTGTCGAGTCCCAGTTCTTTTAAATGTCTTGCCTTGTCAAGTGTCATAAAATGGCCGTTGGTGCTCATGGTAAGATGAAACTTATCCGGCTGAAGTGCTCTGATGACCTCATCGATATCTTTAAAAATCAATGGTTCGCCGCCGGAAATACAAAACTGGCAAAGACCCATCGCATGCGCCTGGTTGCTGATATTAAGCAAGTCACGCGGCGTAAGTATTCTTCCTTCTTTTTTAAATCTCGAAGCCGTACAATGCTGACATTTAAGATTACAGGCATAACTATATGCAATATCGATAATCGGCGTCGGGATGCCCTGCTTGAATCGTTCCTCGATTTTTATGACTTTCTCAAATACCTGAGGTTTTTCCCTTTTGAGTTTTTCTCTTTTATGTTGTTCTATTTCATTCTCTGTTGTCATAATAATCGTATTCCTATTTATCATTATTATGGTTAAATAACGGCATAGCAAACTGTCTCATACTCCAATGGAGTATGATGTCTTATATATATTTTATATTCCGGTACTATATTTTTCAGGTATAAAGGAACTTCCCATAAATGTTCCGGTTTATGATAAACGCAAATAGCAAGTTTGGGCTTCTGTTTCTTAATTATTTCTTCTGCTCCTGATAAAGCTTGAACTTCCGAACCTTCAATATCCATTTTAATGAATGTAACTTTTATATTTTTCAAAATATCAGTTAACCTGACAGTTTTTCCGTAGTCGCTGGCGGTGTTAATAACATTTATGAAGGTGTTCTGCATTCCGGAACCGCCCGTTTCATAATAAACATCTTTTTCTTCATCTAGAAGGCCTAAATTATATAATTTAATTTTTCCCTTTAAATTTATATCCAGTTTATCGACTGCCAGTTCCATTTCCTTAAAATTCTTATTATCCAGTTCAAAAGCGAAAATGGAGCCGAATTTATTATTTGTCCTTTTAAGAAAATCAAACAGTGTGTCGCCGTTGTAAGCTCCTACATCAACAAATGACTCATTATCGCTTAATTTAATTATATCTGTCGGATAATATTGATCATTGGTGAAAATCTTCTCATATCCTACCGTATCTACATCAAAATCAAACCAGTTTTTTATCAAAGTGAATATTATTTCTTTAGATTTTTCATCTTCAAGAATATCAATTACTTTTAACGCATTCTTTTTTATCTTTCCGATATTTTGCTTATTTTTAAAATAAACGTCATTAAGAAGCCTGTATTCTGTAACCGCGAATATCTTCTGGAACCCCTTTTTTAAAAGCTGCTGATATATTTTCTTATAATGCTGAGTTGTTATCAGAATGGCTATATCATCTTTATACTTTTCCAGTTCATCGGGGGAAATACATTTTAAATCATCGTGATATATTTTCTCCCACTTGGTTTGATCATTATCCGATAAAAAATCTATCTTGATGTCTGTAAAATTTTTTATTGATGAAATAATCGGATAGGAAATAGCGCCTATTCCGAAGACGCACACATGTTTTGAGCTTTTAATCTCCTTTTTTATCCTGTCGATATTAAATTCCTTTCTTTTCAGCACTTCATCCAAATAGTTTGAAATTTCTTTTTTATAATCCATTACAAAATATCAGTCCTTTGCGGTTATCAAAATCCTATTCGCTCTTTAATTCTAAGAGATATTTCCAGAACATCTATGCCTTCCTGCAGAGGCACCGGCATTTCTTTTTCATTTTTTAACGCGGAGATAAAATCTTTGATTTCATCAATAAACATATCGTTTCTGTCAAAGTTGTCTGGTACAGAGTATACAATTGGAGACGTATTATTATCTCTGGAAGCTAGTGTCAAATTCTTAGCATAATAATCCCATGTTATTTTCCCGGTGGTGCCGATAATCTCAAACAATCTTTTGGGAGGCCTCTGCCAGTAATCAAGATGTAGAGAGACAATTAAATTATTTTTATATTCCAGCAATGCTTTTACCATATCCTCGGCGTCGCCTCCCAGAGGAGTTATCTTCCCGCCGACTGTATGAATCTTTTCAGGCATTCCGAAAAACCAGTAAAGATAATCAATATCATGACTGAAACACAATACAGCTCCGCCGCCGCCATTTTTATACGCGGCATAAGCCTGACGATAATCTTCCCACGGATGCCAGTCTTCAATATTTTCCCCCATTTCGATATTCGCGGAGATAGGCTGACCAATGTCTCCATTTGTGACCATTAACTTCATTTTTTTCAACAGTGGATGCCAGCGGAGATTGTATCCAATCATTATTTTAAGCTTTTTCTTCTTGGCCAGCTCTTTTAATTCGTCCAAGCCATTTCTGTGATGCGCCAATGGTTTTTCAATAAACAGATTCTGTCCTGATTTTGCCGCGAGCAACGCTGTTTCCAGATGTTTGCTGTTGGGATTTGTTATAAAAACAGCATTGGGCTTGAAATCTTCAACCGCTTCATTGAAATTGTAATAAATTTTTACCGGTCTTCCTGATGATTGTCCTTCAGATAAAAATTTATCAATGAAAGGAGCATTCGCTCCGCCGCCGGCGCGAAATAAAGCCAATTCATGTCCTAAAGATTTTAAATTTCTATAATGACGTTGTCCAATCGAGCCGATTCCGCAAATTAAAAATTTCATCACCATGCTGTTCTGCCGCCGTCAATGATCAGCGACGCGCCAGTCATATATGAAGACGCGTCGGATAACAAAAACTGAATAACCCCATCGTATTCACCCTTATTCGCCATTCGTCCCAGCATATTTAGTGCGCTGTTTTTTTCAACAAAGTCCGCCGGCTGATTATTGTACATCCCGCCGGGAACAGCGGCATTTACCCTGACATTATATTCCCCGAGATAGGATGCCCAGGAACGCATAAGACCGAGCAATCCGGTTTTGGAAGTAACATAAGCTATGTCTTTGAAGTTGCCTTCCTGATAAATACTGTTATTGGGAGCTATAACCGCGAGATCTGTCGCCAAAAAAATAATTGAACCGCTTTTTTGATTCATCATAACAGGCGCGACCGCTTGAGTAACAATATGAGCGGCGGTGAGATTGACATCAAGCTCCTTTTTCCAAAGTTTTAAAGGATATTTCTCATAAGGCTTCCAGAAATCTTTAGACGTTTTGCTGCCGGGAGTGGCGTTTATAGCGGCAACATTTACCATTCCGTCAATTCGTTTATATTTCTTGAAGGTTTTATCCACAGCTTTTTTTATAGCAACAGGATTTGTAATATCAACAGGATTGTCGGCCTGATTATCAAATACGACAACCTTTGCTCCGCATGAAGTTAAATGCTGATTAAATTGAGAACCTAAAAAGCCGCTTCCGCCCGTCAGAATAATGACTTTATCTTTGACTGAAAATAAATCATTCATTGTTTATCCATCCCATTTCATTATTCTCTGACTAAAGGAATCATCATATTAGACTTCAATTCGTCCCGATCTAAAAACGGCCACTGATCCTCAAGCGGTTTGGAAACCATTGTGCCGTTTTCCTTTCTTTGGGACGCAACTTTTGGCGCAACCTTAAAGCCGGGTATCACCATAACATCGCAGATGACCGGTCCCGGGAAATCAAGAGCTTCCCTTATTTTCAGTTCCAGTTCGCTTACGTCATTAATTCTGACTGCTTTTATTTTATATGCTTGTGCCACACTGATTATGTCCGGCAATGTCAATCCGGAAGAAGGATCATTACCGACGTAATGCCCGTTAAAATGAGTTTCCTGCATGGTCCTGATTGACGAATAGCCGTTATTATTCATGATAAATATTTTCACCGGCAAATCAAGTCTGTGCAGTGTTTCCAATTCCTGAATGTTTAACTGAAGCCCGCCATCTCCGGCTATACAAATTGTTCGTTTTCTGTTGTTGGCCAGACATGCTCCTATGCTGCCTGGCAATTCAAAACCCATGGGACCAAGACCGTGATTGGTGATAAATTTCTGATTTTTTTTAATCTTGAACGCCTGAAAATTGTATTCAGCGGCGGTCCCCGCGCAACAGGGATTAATTATGTCTTCGCTTGTCGCTTCCCGGGATAACACGTCAACCAGCACATAAGGATTTACAAGCCCTGTTTTATTATAATACTCTTTTAAAACTACCGGATATTTTTTTCTCCATTCTTTAATTTTATCCGTCCAGAGGCTTCTGTCTTTAACTTCAATATTATTTAACTGATTTAAGATTTCTTCCAAGACGAGTTTGGCGTCGGCGACAATTTTTAAATCAATTTTAAAATCCAATTTATTTACTTCATTATTGTCGATATCAATGACAACTTTCCTTGCGGCTCTGGCAAACGATTTGGTATCGAAACCTGTCTGCGTGAAATCCATTTTTGAACCGATGCATAACAGAAGATCGGAATTCTGCGCCGCGAAGTTGGCGGAACGCTCTCCCATTATGCCGCCTCTTCCTGCGTATAATTCATGCTCTTCATAAATCATATCCATGGCCTTCCATGTGGGAATCACCGGTATTCCGATTTTTCTAATAATATCCAGAAACAACTCTTTTGATTTTGCTATCTTTATTCCATCACCGGCGATTATTACCGGCCGTTCGGAATCGTTCAACAATCGGATGATTTTTTTTACCGAGTTTTTCACCAAAGACATATCCGGCTTTTTTTCTTTCAGTTCCACCGGATTAAAACCTTCCAACTTTTTTTCATCGATGATGCTTCCCTGCACATCAAGCGGTATATCAAGCCATACCGGGCCCGGCCTTCCATTTTTTGCCAAATACAGGGCTTTTTCCAGATGATATCTGATAGAATCCGGTTCCATGACTGTAACTGCGTATTTTGTTATTGATTGCACCAGCGAAACTATATCCACTTCCTGTATTCCCAGCTGCCTTATCCCCTTGTCTTTCATTATATCTGATCTTTTAACCTGACCGGAAACAAATAAACAAGGTACAGAATCAATCCAGGCGGCGCTCACACCAGTAATTGCATTTGTGCCTCCTGGACCCGTGGTAAATATGCCTACTCCGAGGTTATTGGTATGCATGGCGTATGATTGAGCGGCGACGGCGACCGCCTGTTCGTGCAGACAGCACACAATTTCCATGCCCGTGATTTTCCCCAGCGAATCAACCAGATGCATGGCCCCGCCGCCGGGCAGATAGAAAACATGCCCGACTCCCAGTTCGGCAATAAACTTCATTACATAATCTGAAAGCTTCATTTTTTACCGGATTCTTTCATTTCTAAAATCAAATCTATGAGTTCTCGAACGGCGCCGTTTCCGCCGGGTTTTGTTGTTAAAAGTTTTACCGAACTTTTGACGCTGACATGAGCGTTTGCGGGGGCGGCGGATAAACCGGCCAGTTTCAAAGCGCCAAGATCGTTAACGTCATCGCCCATAAAACAGATTTCACTCAACTCCAGCTTGTTTTTCTCAGCGAATGAAATTAAAGCGGATGCCTTGTCTTTTGTTCCTTTGTAAACATTTATAATCTTCATTTTTTCGGCGAATCTGTCAACCAGAGCGTTGTCTTCGCCTGAAATCAAAGCAAAAATAATTCCCGCTTTTGATGCCAGCGAAATGCCCATCACGTCAGTAAATGAGAATTTTTTGTATTCTTCGCCGTTGTTTCCCCAGATAAAGGTGCCATCCGTTAAAACTCCGTCAACATCCAGGGCCACCGCTTTAATATCTTCCATAATCACTGGCCTTTTCTGCGCAGCTTGATGATTATAGGTTTCTCGCTTTCGTAAACCTGTTTTACGCCGTCGCCCAAAGACATTTCCACCAGACGGATATCTCTGACTAATTTAATTAAACCACCGGGCCCCAATGATGCCGCCTGATCTGAACCCCACATGGAACGTTCAAGGGTAATATGTCTTTCCACGACGCAGGCTCCCAAAGCGATAGCGGCGCTTGATGAGGGAATACCTGTTTCATGCCCCGAATATCCTATCGGAACTTTATACCTTTGGCTTAAGGCCGGAATTACTTTTAAATTAAGCTCGCTGTACTCTGAAGGATAAGTGCTGCAGGTATGCAGAATAATCAAATCTTTCTTGCCCAGAACTTTTACGGCGTGATCAACCTGCTTAATCGTACTCATACCACAGGAAAGAATTATCGGTTTGCCTTTTGCTCTGGTGTACTTTAAAAGTGCGTCATCCGTAAGGCTTGCCGATGCTATCTTGTAGCATGGAACATTGAACTTGTTTATAAAATCAACAGAGCCTTCATCCCAGCAGGAAGCAAACCACGCAATTTTCTTTGTTTTACAGTATTTATCAATTTCTTTATATTCTTTTGGGCCGAATTCCAGTCCATACTTCAAATCGCCGTTTGTTTTTCCAAAGGGGTTTTCACGGGGTTTGGCCAATTCTTCGGGAGTGTAAACAACATCAATTGTGCGCTTCTGAAATTTGACCGCGTCACATCCGGCAAAAGCAGCGAGATCTATTAATTTCCTGGCAATGTTAACATCACCATTATGATTGATGCCTACTTCTGCGATAATGTAACAGGGGTATCCATTTCCTACTTTGCGATTACCAATGGCTATACTATTCATATCTATTGCTTCTCTCTCGAAATTCTATATATTTAATTGTTTTTTTAATGGCATTTTGTAAGTTGATCATTTGCTTTAGATTTAATTTTTCCTTCGCTCGTTTTACTGAAGGAACATAGCGCTCAACATCTGCTTTTATATCCGGTTTTTTTGAAATAACAACAGATTTTTTGAGCTTAAAAACAGAAGATACAAGTTCCGCGAGGGAGCGAATATTTATTTCCTCCTCAGAGCCCACATTATAAGGCAGGCAAGATTCACCCCTAAAGAGTATAGTCCATAAGAAAATAATTAAGTCCGCGGCGTATAAATAAGAACGATATGCCGTGCCATCGCCCCTCACTACTATAGGGCCGCCATTGAGGCCGTCGCGTATGAAATTCCCAATCGCCCATTGACCGTCCAGTTTCTGATAAGGACCAACAAAGGCAAAGCAGCGGGGAATTTTCGCCTCAAAACCATATTGTCTTGCATTAAGAACAGTGAGCAGTTCTGCGGCTCGTTTACCTTCACCATAGGAGGAATGCCAATCAGCAGGATTGGGAGCCTTCTGATAATCTTCACAAATGCGGGTTATTTCCGGAGGCTGCTGGCCATAGACTGCCCCTGAACTGATTAAGAGAAATTTATTTGCTTTGCATTGTTTGGCAAATGCAAGAGTACGGCGCGTTCCTTCAACAATTGTGTCAAACACCTGCAGGGAGTCTTCCCCATTCGGGAGGGAACTCAATGATGCCGCGGCATGAATGATATAAGCAAATTCGCCTTTAGGAAAATCGAACGAACGAACGTCGCCGATATGGAAAGATATGGATGGCTGATTTGTCAAATGCGGGGCCTTCTTCCTGAATGCTTCTAAATCTCTTGTCAAAACAATCATTGAAGCGTTTAAATTCAATTTTTCGTTTGCCCAGGCAAAGCTCTCCAGAAACCAGCAGCCGAAAAAGCCGGTGCCGCCGGTTATAAAAATATTTTTACCCCTTAATTCTTCCCATAAGCCTTTGGTATGGGCAAGAACGTGATCCATATCTTCTTTCAAAGGATTATTGTAAAATTTTTGTTTTGATTTCAAGGTTTAATAATTTCCAATCCAAAATCTCTTAATATGGAGATATTAATGTTTTTATCAAATTTCTGTCTTATAATCCTTGCAACTTCATCGGAGTAACCGGCAGCCATGACAATAACAGCGTCCACCGGGTCAGAATATAACTTGTCGGGCGCGACAATGGGAATATGTGTAGCAGGCGTAAACTTGCCTTGTTTAAACGTCGCGGAATCTATTACATACGTGATTTTACCGGCCAGGCTCAATAAGGAAATAATTGCCAGGGCCTGATGTGAAGCGCCCCATATCGCAATCTTTTTATCTTTAAAAAGTGACAGATATCCTTCTATTTCATTTTTAAGTTTAACCTGAGCGTTGTGAAAATCTGACAGGTTTGCCTTTCGCTTCTTTTTCACGACAGCAGAAATTATATAATCGTACCATTCCACCTTACAGTCAACAATTTCAAAACCATTCAACCCTAACGTTGAGTTTAACGTTTCCCTGGTAAAATAAAACAAATGATCACCTGTAAATTCAGAGAAGAGTTTCTTCTGCAATATCATATCGAAATTTGGCACTTCAATAAGCCCAATGCCGCCCTCTGTTAAATTATGATATATTCCCTGAAGAACCGAATTTGGCTCAGGAAGATGCTCAAGAAAGTTTAATATGAAAAAAGCATCAAAAGGGCTGCGGTTTAATTTATAATCCCCGCTTTCTATAAATCCCTGGGATACCTTCAGGCCGCTTTTTTCACATTGCGCGATGGATTCTTTTGAATACTCCAATCCATAAGCTTCCGCGATAAATTGTTGCATAATGGAGAGAAACTCTCCCTTGCCGCATCCGATTTCAATGATTTTTTTTCCTTGAAGAGAGTATTTGTTTACAAAACGGCTGAATTGCTTTTTTCGAAAATCTTTCATTTCCTCCGACACAGCGGAAGCGCGAACAACCTCTCTGTAATAGGGAACAGGAATATTACTCAACTGCACCAACCCGCAACCGGTACATTGACATACCTCCAGATCAACTCCCTGATCATTTTTGAGCGACCCGGCATCCGGCATGAATTGAGCGGCCTTGGGCATGTTTTCGTACCGCAGCAACGGTTCGTCGAAAAATTTATGTCCACATACTCTACACTTGTTTGCTTGTATAAAATTATTCATGTTGCTATTTGATATTTTATAAGATTTATTTTGATAAGATATTGCTTTATTACGGGAAAAGTATAGGGAAGTTGCGTTTGTATGTCAATTATTTTTATCCGCAGAGTGGTTACCGGTTTTTGATAATAAAACAAGTGATCATTTGACCTCACAATTTACTTATTGTTCATTTGATAGGAATTGTAGTTTTTATAATATTCGTGTATGTAATAGACACGCTCAAATTTTTAGAAGTCCGTTTTCAATTTCAAGAAAATAATAAACTTTAAGATAAGGAAATTTTATGAAAGTGGTGATTCTGGCAGGCGGTATGGGAGTGAGAATGAGAGAGGAAACAGAG
>JBKQWB010000044.1:0-31418 GCA_052139735.1 Smithella sp.
GCATGGATAATCTCCTGTTGGCCATCATAAGCCTCCTGCTATTTTTACAGGTGCTTTAATGGCTTTAAGTTTAATTATCCAGCGTCGTTTAACTCCTCAAATGGGTGGCCTGGTTTGCTCCGGAATAACCGGCCGATTTGCTCCGGATTTGGTGGCCGATTTGAAACGGAATCAGTGGCCGGTTTGGACCGGAATACTCACCCAAATAGTCCCATCAGCTGATTTTAGCATAACAGATTCTGGTAGGTATTGGCTCAAAGCCGTAGGAATACTAAATCTACCATCATGAATTGTAGAAGGTGCAAGTTGACGAATAACCCATATATCGCCTTCTTTAGTCCTGCCATAATCAGTCTTTAAAAATACTTTCCTTCTTGTCGGTGCAATAGATTCTGCAAGACCAGGCGGTATACATGCACCGCGCAATCCATATACGCCACTCATGTATCTATTTAATATGGGTGAATAAGATAGATTTTGATAAAAACTGCCTCTAGAAACACCGTACTCTGAGCAGATGGTTTCAAAATCGACTGTTGCAATTAATGGACCTTGTTCTTTAAGAATTTGACACATTCTCAATTCATTATTTCCTAAAACATCCTCAGCCTTTATTGGTGGATTTGCGGTTATCATATCACCCTCAACCCTGCACCATGGAATTTGTTTACACAATTCAAGCAACACTCTAGTGGTTGGTGCCAAACCTTCCATTCTGTAAGATTTCCCTATCCCAGCGCGTAATTCATGCAGATTAATACTTTCACAAACGGAAAATATCTTTCGTATTATATTTAACATTCTGTTTCTACTTGTAGATGTTAACCAGAACCATCCTTTTGATTCATCTAACCAACTAAAATTCTTGAATACCGATAAAATAGAAATTACATACTTATCATCAAGAACTTGCCCTGTTTTCCGAAACACTTGCTCGATAATTTCTGCAATATTTGCGATGCCATAACTAGAAATTAATTTTTTTGAAATTTGAAGAATCAATTTCGTGCTCTTTTTAGTAGTTTTTAATTCTTTAGAACTAATTACCAACCGTTTCCGACCAATCTTTATAATATTAAAAGGTGATTTCTTATCAAAAGAATTAAGAGCCTCAAAAATTCCTTCAAGCTTAAAAATATTCTTCGTAAATTTTTCCCCCACCAACTCCATTTCAATTAAGTCAGCATCAAAGGGCAATTTGCTAATTATATATTTTTCAATATTCTTACAAATAGGTAAGTATATATCTTTTCCAATTCTTAATTGATTGATTTTTTTCAAATACTTTTCAGTAATCTGCCTGACACGTTCTCTAGTAATATGAAATTCTTCACCGGTAGTTTCCAAAGTCTTTTTCCCTTTGCCATCAAATCCAAAAAAACTTGCAATAATCGGCATGTTTTTTTCTTTCGAAAACATTTCGACAAAATGTATCAACTCATCTTCTAAAAAATCAGCATGCTTAACAACCGGTAAAAACATCTGTGCATTGTTTCTCCTATGCATCTCGAGTTCATCGGATAACAATTTTATTTCTTCTTCTACATTTTTTTGTGACCATTCTGGTATCTTCATGCCAAGGTAAAGACCCATACAGGATAGTTTTGATTTTATCTCGCAGACTGATTTACGTCCCATGTTTTTCATCTTAATCAATTCATATTCTGTTTTCGTTACAAGATGACCAACATATACAACCTTGGCATTATTCATACAGTTAAGTGCACGAGGCGAAAGATACAATTCGCTGATTTTTATAAACAAGTTTAAAAACGATTTTCTATCAATATTATCTGCCTTAAAAATGTTTTCCGTATTGTCTATGATTATTGATTGCTCATATTGATAACGTAATGTGTCAAAATCGGGAACTATCATTCCGAGACTTAGCCCATAATCAGATAAGATATGTTTGACTTCATGTAAGCATTTTCTGCCAAAGTTCCGGATTAGCATCAATTCGGATTCATTCTTTTGTGCCAACTCACCAATGTATGATAATTTAATTTGATTAATGAGGCAGTTAAATGTGCGAACAGATAGGGTGAGACTGTTTATTTTAATAAACAAGTTTGAGTAATTAATTGGTTCTGTTATGTTGTTAAAAGATTTTTCTGTAATTTCTTTTATCGTTTGGGGAGCTGTCTCCACTTTTTCAGGTATAATTATTTCTTCTTTTATTTGAGCCGGTATTTCCAGTTCTCCATATTGTTGATTTATTCTAACTTCGTATCGAGTTAGTATATTACCTTTAAGAATTATATGTTTTTTTTCATTAAACAAATTGTCTATAACAACGTTGCCGTTCTTATCAACTTCTGTTCCAACAATACCATTTTTATTCTCACTAATATTTATTAAAAAAGCAGTAAAAATTTGATTGTTTATAGGATCTTTGGCGGTTATCTGAACATATCGTGTTTTATCATATCTAGGCAATTGAACTTCGTAAGTTTGCAACGATGTTTCTTCAACGGAATTTTTTGTTATAGTAGGTTCATGTATTTCCTGTACAATTAGATTATCTTTAAAATCAATTTCAAAAACTTCTCGACATTCACGATTTTGACATTGGACTAATCCCGACACCTCATCTCGCCATTCCTTCCCACATTTAGGACATATGATTGTTGTAAGTGCTGCCGGTAAACCTTTAGAATTAACATCAAAAGATTTTCCACAAGTCGGACATTCAACAGTTCCGGGAGCGTCATCCTCCCATGATTCACCGCAATTCAAGCATTTTATAAAAACCGTATACTGAATTGGTATGCCATATTTATCAACTTCAAAAGCTTCTCGACATGCGCGATTTGGACATTGGACTGATCCCGGCACTTCATCTTGCCATTCCTCTTCACATTCAGGACATATGATTGTTGTTAGTACTGCCGGTAAACCTTTAGAATTAACATCAAAAGATTTTCCACAAGTCGGACATTCAACAGTTCCGGGGGCGTCATCCTCCCATGATTCGCCGCAATTCAAGCATTTTATAGAAACCGTATACTGAATTGGCATGCCATATTTATCAACTTCAAAAGCTTCTTGACATTCGGGATTTGGACATATTACTGATTCCCATCCTTCATCTCGACATACCTCTCCACATTTAGGACATATGATTGTTGATCGTAATCTTGGTGTGCCATAGTCATCAACCTTAAAAGTTATGCGACATTCGGGATTTGGACATTGAACTGATCCCGGCGCTTCATCTCGCCATTCCACGCAACATTCAGGGCATATGATTGTTGGACGTATTTTTTCAGTCATGAGTTAATTAAGACGATATTTTATATTATTAATAGCCTCATAAACACAAAATCCCACACCATTTATTTTGTTGAAATATTTAAATGAAAAATCTTTTTATTCATTTCTAAGTAGAATAAAAATGTGCTGCCTTCCTAGCAACCCTATTGATTGTTTGTCTGATGTTAACAATAGGTTCGTCAATATCTATAAAATCGCCATTTGAATTTAATTCTGCAGCCAATGCAATTGAATATTCTGTAAAAGCTACTTCATATGCGAGTTTCTTAAATGTTGGTTCCTCAATGGTACTATTACCTTTTGCTGCAGCAAGTTGAGGATGGTCTATATTTATGTAAATCGTTCTTTCTTCACGTGAATAATTTGCCCTGTTTTCATCAGAACCCATTGGTACAAAATCTACCTTGAAACCACCACGCGCACCGGCGCGGTTTGCAATACTTCCTGCTTTTTTGCCTTTTGTTGTTTCATCATTAGATGCCTTCTCAAGTTGAGGATCTAATAATCTGGGCTCTTTACCACCAGATCGATGCCCCTCAGTTGAACTAGGATTACCAATAGGCGAAACTTCTTTTGCAGGTTCTTCTCCACCATGAATCATTTTTTCATCAATACTTGCCGAAGAAAAAGTTGTACCATAATCAAATCCTGTGGCACTTTTAGCTTTTACTTTTGCAATACGTTCTCGAAATTCATTGAAATCTTCATTTATAACACGTGCAATCTCTTCTGCTTGTTTATTCAATTTTTTCGCTTCTTCGCTTTGTTTTCTGGCTTTTTCAGCTTTTACAAGCTCTCTTCTTACCTCATCAATCTTTATGCCTAAGAATGCATACAATGCTTGAACAGTTTCATTGCTCGGATTTAAACGCATATTACGACTTAAATCATATGATGGGAATGGTGAATTAGTATTATCTAGTAATGGTACATCTATTTCTCCGAATATATAGAGAGACATTTCTCGCCCTTCATGACCCACCATAGTTGTTTCATGCCAAATCCCATTAGAAAAAATAGACACTCCTCTCATATCTTCTTCTAGGGGAGCTTTTGCAACTTTTATAATAAGTTTTACATTACCAATTTTATTTTTAATTTCTCCCTCTGGATAAAATATCTTTGTATCCGCTATAGGTGGTTCTATAAATTCACACTCGTGACTGTTAACCAAGACAGTGGCATTTTTCCTCCATTTAGCTAAATGACGTTCAATATACTTTATTATCGCAGCTTGATCTAAAGATTTTAGGTAGATATCCTCAATCTCTATTCGCGTACCATTTATTTGTGAGGTTGGAATTTCTTTTTCTATTATTAAGACGGGTATGGGGTCTTCAGATTTTAATGCCTCTACATCTTTACGTTTAAGCTCTACAGTTGATTTTTTATATTTTTGAATGGTAGTTATACGCAGAGTACCAGCGATACCGAATGCCGCAGATTTACCTGTTCCAAAATATCCCCGGCCCGGCTTGCCTTTTGCTCTATCAATGTTTTCACCATGCATAATGAAATAATTATTTAATCCTTTCCAGTTCATTCCACGACCATTGTCCTCTATCACTATTCTCTTTGGATTATTTTCTAGAATAACTTTAACAACAGGATTAGTTCCATCTTCAATATACTCAAGTCCATTCGAAACATATTCCCAAATAGCAAGTTTTTCATTTTTAAATAGCGCGGCATTCTGCAAAAGATCTCTGGGAACATGACTTTTGACATATATTTTCTCTTCAGCAAATGCTTCTTTTTTCATATCTTCCGAATCCTTTCTGACAAGATTTTTATTGCTTTAGACAATTCAGGATCATCTCCATATGTATTGATAATTCGAGTAAGCTTTTCTTTACGTGCCACTCCTGTTACATAATCATCTACTCTAAAAAAGTCTTCAGCTTCTTTAGATGTTATATAATCGATTTCATTTGATATTACTTTCTCATATGCAATACTTGCCAGCATTCGTGCCTTCTCACGATGGTGTAAAATCATTTCTTTTCTGTTCATTGGTGTTCTTGATAAATCGGAATTATTTAGCTCTTTGACATATTCTTTCGCATATTGTAATCCTATCTCGCTTAGAATCCATCCCTTACTATATGAACCAAGTAAATTTCCATCTGTTTTTGCATCAGATAATCGTTTTCTCACAACCTCCATATTGATTTGATTTTTATACTTTCTCCATAAAAACCTTCCAGGTGCAAGCGCGTCTGCTTTAATAGCGATGTCCTCTGTATCAATGTATTTGAATTCACCACCAAGAAGATATACCGATAGAACACCAATTTCTTTATTAGAAAAAGAATTATTATTGGTCAATGTTTCTTTTTTTGTAAAAGTAAATTTAGAATTATTACTCTTTGTTTTTTGATTTACCGATTTAGATTTCATAATTGAAACCTCTGCTTTTCTCCGGCTAAATACTTCAATTTGGCAATCTTTAAATATTTTTCAATTTCATTAAAAATTTTATTTACCTCATCTTTAGAATATTCATATGTATTTTTGTTTGAGCAATTTCCAAGCAGTCTTATTTTGTCTAGAACATCATTCGTCCTTTTTCCTGCAATCCTTCTAAATCGCTCATGTTTTGTCTCTTTTAGCATAATACCTCACACATATATTCATTATGTTGTTTATATATACCATATAAAATATCAATAATCCATAATATATTTTATATATTTTAATTATTTCTTTGCAAAAAAAATACGATAATTTATTAAACTATGAAGAAAATTTTTATTACTGATTGAAATCTTCCACAGCCGTGAATATTAACTTTTTTACTACTTTCAGGAATAAGTGTTTGTGGTTATGATTTTCTGGGAAAAAATTTATGGATAGGTCCCTATTGGCTAAAGTAAAATCATTGCTTGTGATAAATTGAGGGGGGGTGACTTATCTGATTATTCCTTTTCTGTCTGCTTCTCCTGCTTTGAGCAGACGTTTATAATGATCAGGGCAAGTTTGCTTTTGCCTGCTCAACAAAAAACACAAGACTTCAACCTATAATAAACACAATTTGTACTTCAAATTTTGTATCCAGAATATCCTTGACACACAAGACGGCGTTCCCTATACTTCATGCCTAAACAGAAAATTCTTATCAATTCAATAATATATATCAATCGATGGGGGATTTTGATGAATCTTTACTTTCGCTTGGTTTTAACTATACTCAAGGCTCTTCTGTCCAAACAGGTCCGCTGTGATGAAAAGTTTGTCTGGAAGGGACGAGTCCTGCCCAATGATATTGATGCCTACGGCCACATGAACAACGGCCGCTATATTACCCTTCTGGGTCTTGCGGCCATGGCTGCCGTCATCAGAACCGGATTGGCCAAGTCTTCCCTGAAACGGGGTTATATGTTCATCTGGGACCAAATCCAGGCGCAATGGCAACGGCCGCTCAAACTGTTCGAGAAATACACCATCGAAGTTCGAATGCTGCACTGCGAAGGCCGATATATTTACGCTACGGGAGCCTTTATTAAGGAGAATGGAAAGGTTGCAGCCCAAATCAATTATCGATGCTGTTTAAAATCCCGAACCCGGCAAAGTCTGGATGTCAGGGAGATCCTGAAGATGGATGGCCTTGCCCTGCCCGGTTTCGCAGGCGCATCCCCCCTTCCTCAGGAACTTTTCGTCGCCCCCGGCACGGACATTGTTGTGCGCAACCCTGTGGATGGGGAAAAGCCGTTACCTGCCGCAGTCATCGAAAATGAAAAACGCCATCACCAGAGAAAGATTGTTCATATTCCGACACTCATCAACAAAATGAACACGGATTTGAAATCTTATCACCCGGGCGTCATTCAGGATATTTCTTTGACGGGTCTGCGTCTTACCATATCGAAAGACAGCGGATATACTTTCAATATCGATGATGGCGAAACAACTCTCGATATCATCATCGCCCTCCCTGACGAAACGGCGCCTTTCAAAATCAAGTGCCGATCTTACCGTTTCATGGATAATGACGATGTCATTGATGTCGGCGCTGCGTTTGTGGATTCAAATTCTGCAAGCTATCAGCTGCTTCAGAAGCACTTAATATAGAACAGGCTGAAATATTTGCCCGGCGCTATTTAGGCGCTATTCAGGCGCTATAAGGAATTTAAAAGGCGCGCCTTCTATTTTTTCTCGCTTCCGGCAATCTTTGCCCACGAGTCCCGCAGTGGCACAACCCGGTTGAAAACAGGTTTCCCGGCTGTCGAATCCTTCGCGTCCGCACAAAAATACCCCAGTCTTTCAAACTGAAACCGGCTCCCCGGCTCCGCGTTTTTGAGGCTTTGTTCGACAAAGCAGGTCGTCAGTATCTCCAGAGAATTCGGATTCAGATATTTGACAAAGTCCTCTTCACTTCCGGGATCCTCGATGTTAAACAGCCGGTCGTACAATCTTATCTCGGCGGCAACACTGTGTCCGGCCGATACCCAGTGAATAACTCCCGGCACTTTGCGTCCGTCCGCGGGCGGCGCGTTGCGGGTTTGGGGATCATAGGTGCAGTGCAGTTCCGACACTTCGCCGGTGCTCTCATCGCGCGCCATGCTCTCAAATTTTATGACATAAGAGTTTCTGAGGCGAACTTCGCGTCCGGGGCCAAGCCGATGATATTTTTTGGATGGGTTTTCCATGAAATCGTCGCGTTCAATATACAGCACTCCGGAAAATGGAACCTCTCTTACGCCCATGTCGGGATTTTGCGGATGGTTGGCACACTCGAATTGTTCAACCTGATTTTCAGGATAGTTGTCTATTACAACGCGAAGGGGATTTAAAACGCACATGGCCCTTGGCGCATGATTGTTCAGATCTTCGCGGACGCAATGCTCCAGCAGCGCCACGTCAATCAGGTTGTCATTTTTGGCCACGCCGATCTGCGCGCAAAAATTCCGGATGGCCTCAGGTGTGAAACCCCGGCGCCGCAGTCCCGTCACGGTGGGCATGCGCGGATCGTCCCAGCCATTTACATAGCTTTTCTGTACCAGTTCAATAAGCCTGCGTTTGCTGAGGACCGTATAGCTTAAATTAAGACGGGCGAATTCGATTTGCCGCGGGCGCAGGCCGGTGATCAGCCGCTCCACGATCCAGTCATACAGGGGACGGTTGTTTTCAAACTCCAGTGTGCAGATGGAGTAGGTGATTCCTTCCAACGCGTCGGAGAGGCAGTGCGCAAAGTCGTACATGGGATAAATAACCCATTTTGTCCCTGTCCGGTAATGAGGTTCCCGTTTGATGCGGTAGATAATAGGATCGCGCATGACAATGTTCGGCGCGGCCATGTCAATTTTAGCGCGCAGAACATAGGCGCCGTCTGGAAACTCGCCCGCCCGCATCCGTTGAAACAGGTCGAGATTCTCTTCCACCAAACGGTTGCGACAGGGACTTTCCTTGCCGGGTTCGGTGAACGTTCCACGATGTTCCCTTATTTCATCGGGGCTCAGAGAGCATACGTAGGCATTTCCGGATTTGATAAGCTCAACGGCAAACTGATAAATTTTTTCGAAATAGTCGGATGCGTAATACAGACGATCTTCCCAGTCAAATCCCAGCCAG
This sequence comes from Smithella sp., assembly GCA_052139735.1. GTDB lineage: Bacteria > Desulfobacterota > Syntrophia > Syntrophales > Smithellaceae > Smithella. The sequence continues at coordinate 8,848 of JBKQWB010000044.1, forward strand.
TGGATATCGTGGATGATTGATTCCACATATTCCATGGATTCTCCGGCCGGGTCTGTATCGTCGAGTCTGAGGTTACAGGTTCCCTGATACTGTCCGGCAATGCCGAAGTTGAGGCATACGGACTTGGCGTGTCCGATATGAATATAGCCGTTGGGCTCCGGAGGAAAACGGGTAGCGACACGGCCGTCGTTTTTGTTGGTTTTCAGGTCATCGTCTATGATATCACGGATAAAATCAGTCGGGTTTGGGGTTGTATCTTGCGTCATATATTAAAACTCCTTAACTCACGTAGAATGCGGAACGAAATCTATAATATTCGTGGAAATATATCAAGGGTATAACTTCAGAAAAAGTAATTTACAATTTATCATCATGTTATAACTGTACAATATATTTGTATATTTATTAAAATAGAAAAATTGCCGCGTTGTACCGGCAAGTTGGGATTGTTTACAAAGAAATTTGACTTTCACAAAAAGAAGTTTTATAATTTTATTGTTGTCAGTAATCTTCATATAATTTTCACAGGATCCAAAAGAGATAGGTTAACGAAAGGAGGCAAGGTAAAAGATGGCTACAGTGAATATTACCATCAATGACCGGAAAATAACCACACAGGCGGGAAATACGGTTCTTCAAGTCGCGCGGCAGGAAGGAATTGACATTCCGACACTCTGTGAACATCCGGCATTGTCTACCGTTGGCGCCTGCCGAATCTGCATCGTTGATATTAAAGGACAACGCAATTTGCAAACATCCTGCACCTTTCCGGTGAGCGATGGCATGGAAATACTAACAGACTCGCCTGCTGTAATCAAAGCCAGGAAATTAGTTCTGGATTTACTTTTTTCCGAAAGAAATCACTTCTGTCCTTATTGTGAAATGAGCGGTAGTTGTGAACTGCAGGACCTGGGTTACCGTTATGGTATCGATCACTGGGCGTTTCCGACGTATACAAAAGCATTCTCCCTTGATGCCACAAATAAATACTATCTGATGGAACACAACCGTTGCGTTTTATGCCAACGCTGCGTTCGTGCCTGCGATGAACTGGTAGCTAATCACACACTGGGTTTAGGCTCGCGAGGCAATGAGACGATGATCCGTGCCGATGCGAATATTCCTCTTGGCGAATCTACCTGTATTTCCTGCGGCACATGTACTCAGGTATGTCCGACAGGAGCATTATTCTTTAAAAGAAGCTCCTTTATGGGGCGTAACAGCCTGACACAGAGAATTAAAAGTACCTGCGGACAATGCAGTATCGGCTGTGGAATGGAGATTGTAACACGCGGCGGCAATGTCCTCCAAATCTGGGGAGATTGGGACGCACCGGTGAATCATGGCCTGCTGTGCAAAATGGGCCGCTTTGAGCCTTTATATGATGGCCGCAAAAGAGTTGCCGAACCGCTGTTGCGCGATAATGAGAAACTTGAACCGGTAAGCTGGGAAAAAGCTTTTGATGTCATGGTAAAACAAATCGGCGACGCCAAAGCAAACCAGACAGGCGTGCTTGCTACCAGCTACGCGACAAATGAAGCCCTTTATTTAATCAGCAAACTGTTTAGCGATAAACTGAAGGTGTCCAATATTGGTCTGCTCAATGATGTCGCGCCGCAAATTTTTAAAAAACAGCAAAGCACGTTTGCCGAAATCGCCAAAAGCGACATTATTTTAGTCGTCAGCACAAATCCAGCTAAAGATCAGCCGGTGGCGTCTTTCATGATTAAACACGCCCTTGATAAAGGGGCGCGCCTGATAATTGTCGACGACAAAGAAAACGATCTGACGCCATTTGCCTATATGTGTGTGGGAACGGGCGATATTGATAAGGCCATTGAAATCGCGGGCAGAGCGGAAAACCCGATTATATTATACGGTTCGGAGATTACTGAAAAGTCGGCTAAAGCGATAAAGAAACTTGAAAAACAGGCACAATTTATTATCATCGAATCCGGTGTCAATACTCGCGCGGCAAAAGCTTTTGGATTCAACGGCGGTTTCAGCCCTGCAGGTGTCAAGTTGTTATACATTTTGCAGGGGGAACAAAATTGCGATGGAAAAGATTTGTTAAAAAAAGTGCCCGCGGGCGCTTTCAAGATCGTTCAGTCAAGTTTCTTATCGGACCTGACCGCTAAAGCGGACCTGGTTCTGCCTGCGGCAATATGGTCGGAGCGAACGGGCAGTTTGACAAATACCGAAGGCTGTATTCAGAAATTAAACAGTGCGGTTCAACCCGCGGGACAAGCGAAATCCGACTGGGAAGTTCTCCGGATGTTAGCCGAAAAGATAGACAAAAATATTGTCTTTTCCCCTGAGGCGGTCTCAGCCGGCTTGGAAAAATTACTGAAGTGAAAGGAGCAGTCTAAATGGCCAAAGTAAAAATAGCGACAGACTGGTTGGCTGGTTGTGCCGGATGTCACATGTCATTGCTTGATATAGATGAGCGCATTGTCAAGTTATCAGAACTGGTGGAATTTACATCAAGTCCGATAACCGACCTCAAACATCCCCCGAAAGAAGGTGTTACGGTGGGTATTCTCGAAGGGGCGATTTGCAACACGCATAACATTGAAGTCGCCAAACAGATGCGCGAACGCTGTGATATATTGATTGCTGTCGGGGACTGCGCGACTTTCGGAGGTGTCCCTGCAATGCGCAATCTTGTGGGTACAGACGCGGCGTTGAAGAGGGCATATATTGACACGGAAAGCACGGTTGATGGAATTATTCCGGATTCTGACGAATTGGGCAAACCTTTGGATTTGGTGGTTGGAGTTGACAAAGTTGTTAAGGTTGATCTTTTCATTCCGGGTTGTCCGCCAAGGGCGGATGCTTTTTATTACGCATTGACGGAGCTTCTCGCGGGGCGCACACCGGTTGTTTTGCCGCCCGAACTATTTACATATGATTAGAGGAGAACTTTTATGGGGCAAAAAATAACCATCGAACCTGTTACACGCATAGAAGGTCACGGAAGAGTAACGATTCATCTCAATGATCAGGGCGAGGTAGAACAAACTTATTTTCATGTTGACGAATTCCGCGGTCTGGAGAAATTCTGTGAAGGCCGGCCATATTACGAAATGCCTCAAATCACGCAGCGTATTTGCGGAATTTGTCCGATAAGCCATCACCTCGCGGCGTCAAAAGCCTGCGATGCCGTGGCACGAGTCGTGCCCACGCGCACAGCCAAACTATTGCGCGAATTGATGCATATGGGTCAAATGGTGCAGTCTCACGGAATGCATTTTTTTCATCTGGCTGCTCCTGATTTGCTCTTTGGTTTCGATTCCGATCCGGCAACGCGCAATGTTTTCCGTATCATTAAAGAAAATCCCGAACTGGCTCTGAAGGCTGTAAATCTTCGCCGTTTCGGGCAACAGGTCATCCAACGCCTGGGAGGCAAACGTATTCATGCTAATTTTGCCGTTACCGGCGGGGTAAATGCTCCGCTTACGGAAGAGAACCGAAAGGAGATTGCCGCTGAACTAAAAACAATGACCGAAATCGGAAAAGCGGCGATCAGTATCGCCAAAGGCTGGCTGGAAGTAAATAAAGAAACAGCGGAGAGCTTTGCCGCGTTCCCCTCTAATTATATGGGAATGGTGGATATGGATGGCGGCCTGCAACTATATGACGGCGAAATCCGGACAAGAGATGCAAATGGAAAATTGTTGGCCCAGTTTAAACCGGAGCATTATCTTTCCTATGTCGCCGAACATGTGGAATCTTGGTCCTTTCTTAAGCATCCCTACTTGCGCATGCTGGGATGGCCGAAGGGATTTTACCGCGTAGGCCCTCTGGGACGACTCAATGTGATTGACAAGATCAGCACTCCTCTGGCTCAGGAAGAATTTAAATTGTTCCGGCAGATCAATGGCGGCAGACCGGTGGAAGGATCTCTTTATTATCACTACGCCCGGATGATTGAATTACTCTATTGTCTGGAAAGAATAGGTCAATTACTTGATGATCCTGATATTATGTCCACCAATGTCAGAAACTATCCGCCTTTGGAAGAATTACCGGGACAGGGTGTCGGCGTTATTGAGGCTCCCCGTGGGACACTTTTCCATGATTACGGCACGGATGAGAACGGGCTGCTGACAAGAGTGAATCTTATCGTTGCCACAGGAAATAATAACTGGGCTATGCACACAGCGGCAGGTTCGGTGGCTAAAGCTTACGTTGTCGGAAGCAGACTCACCGAAGGCATGTTAAACAGGGTGGAGGCGGCTATTCGTTGTTATGACCCGTGTTTATCCTGTTCTACGCATGCCATCGGCAGAATGCCTTTGGAAATCAGACTTCTGTCGGCGGATGGCACGGAGCTTGACAGGATCAGCCGTTAAAGAATGATATGCACCAATTCTAAATCAAAGCGCTATCTTTGTTGGCTGCGTCATCGGCTTCCTCGACGTATCGGAATATACGACTGCGGCGCCTCTTCCTGGCCGCCTCGATATCATCTTAGATTTAGAAATGGTTGAATCTTATGAGGAAAGCAGGCTGGTTATTGTATCGGTCTGCTTTTTTTTGGAAAGAGAATTTATGCCCCGGACTATTATAATTGGATACGGTAATATTGATCGGTCTGACGATGGCGTCGCCTGTGAAATAATCAATCTTGTAAGGCAAAATTTGGGTCAAAAGATTCTGGAAGATGGGGACATGGGTTTAGAAAACCTTGACGGGGAAATTGATTCAATATTTTTACCCCAGCTTGTTCCTGAAATTATGGAGTTGATCACAGGCTATGAGCAAATCATTTTTGTTGATGCTCATACCGGTGATGATATGGATGATTTGAATTGTTCAAAGGTAATCCCCCAATACGTCTGTTCAACTTTTACGCATCATCTGACACCGGATGCGCTTTTGGCCTTTTTAAAAACTCTGTATCAACATGAGCCCGAGGCATACATGGTGTCCGTTCGCGCGCACGATTTCGATTTCAAACGCAGTTTCTCGCCGAAGACGCAATCCCTGCTTCGTCCGGCAAGTGATAAAATTATGCAGTTGCTGAAAATTAAAACAAGCTGAAACTTCCTGTTTTATTTTTTGTCTATATTTTCTAAAAGGCTTGCCGCCTTCTCAACAATAAAAAGCTTCGCCATTGTTTTTAGGGAACGCTCATGGGCATCCTTATCCATTGAAGAAACACAATCTTCTACTACCACAGGATAAAAACCCCGATTTGCGGCGTCCCTTGCTGATGATTCAATTCCCATTTCAGTAGCGATACCGGTAAAAATGAGAGTGTCAATCCGGCGGCTCCGCATCATATATTCAAAATTTGTTCCAAAAAAAATGCTGGCCGAAGGTTTCTCCAGAAGTAAATCGTCGCGATGAGGCTTGACTGTTTCAGGTATTTCGCGGTCCGGCGAGCCTGCCACCATAAAAGACGGTAACTTATTTACATCATCTACTTTAAAACGTCTCATTTGCGCAAAAAGGTGCCAAGCCGATGTGAGATTTCTGGGAGGAGGTGTAATCAATGTGTAGACGATCGGCATCTTCCCCCGTATTTTTTCGATGAAGACTTTTAGATTAGCCAGAAATCGATCCTTATTAAATATCCAATTAACAAGAGCATTTTGCACATCCCAGACAACCAGGCAGGAGTGTTCCGGACAAACGATTTCCGGAAGTTTATCATATATTTTAATTCCGTTTATCTCTTGCATTTCAATTTTACCTCCTGTTGTTCTATCATTCCCGGAGATGCCTCAACATGTCATCCCTCACCGCTTATAATATAACATAAATTAAGATTTTAAAAAATAAGGTCTTCAAACAGCAATATTGGCAGACCGTTTGTGTGCCTGCGATAATGATACCTTCATCTTGAGATAGTTTATAATAAGCTCACTGGATTCGGGTCTGCACAGGCATGGTAACAGAATACACAATTATCCTCCGAGGTATGCTTCTTTAACTCTTGGATTTCCCGTTAGTTCCTTTCCTGTGCCGGAAAGAACAATACGGCCGGTTTCCAGAACGTAGCCGCGAGATGCGATGTGCAGGGACATGTTGGCGTTTTGTTCGACGAGCAGAATTGTTTTCCCCGCCTGATTAATGTCGTAAATGATCTTGAAAATATCCCGCACAAGAACCGGCGAGAGTCCCATCGATGGCTCGTCCAGCAACAACATTTGCGCGTCGGTCATAAGCGCGCGGCCCACGGCAAGCATCTGCTGTTCGCCGCCGGAGAGCATTCCTCCCTGTTGTCGTTTTCGTTCCCTCAGGCGCGGGAACAGAGAAAAGACATTTTCAAAATCTTTGGCAATCTTTTCTTTATCTTTACGCTGCCATGTGGCGATCTTTAAATTTTCCAACACTGTCAGATTGCCGAAGATGCCCCTGCCTTCCGGCACGTGAGCAATGCCCGCGGCGACAACTTGATCGGCGGCAATATTTTTTAAATCCTTTCCTGAATAGGTGATGCTGCCGCTGTAAGGAACGAGACCGGAAATCGCGCGCAGAATGGATGATTTTCCCGCGCCGTTGGCGCCGATCAGCGCGACAATTTCTCCCTTGCCGACTTCAAAAGAAATATCGTCAACCGCGCGAATACTGTCATAGGAGACTCGCAGGTTTGAGACAACAAGAATTCGATCACAGGGCGTCATTGAACGACCTCCCCGCCCAGATATGCTTCCATCACTTTGGGGTTGTTTTGAATTTCAGCAGGCAATCCCTGTGCAATGGTTGCGCCAAAATCCAGCACTGCCAGCCGCTGGCAAATACCCATAACCAGCCGCATCTGATGTTCAATCAGAATGATCGTTACCGAAAAAGTTTTACGAATCCAGCCGATAAATTCCATCAACTGGATAATTTCATTGGGGTTCATTCCGGCAGCCGGTTCATCCAGAAGCAGGAGCTTTGGTCCTGTGGCCAGCGCTCTGGCAATTTCCAGGCGACGCTGTAAACCATACGGCAGATTTTTTGCTTTCTCACCGGCCAGTTCGTCAAGCTTAAAGATCGATAATAAATCCAGCGCCCGGTTTGTAATGCGTTTCTCTTCTGCGCGGAAACGGCCAATATGCAGAAGCGCCTCCGCAGGTGTGTATGCAATCTGACCGTAATGTGCAATGCGCACATTGTCCAGAACGCTGAGTTCCTTGAATAGCCGGATATTCTGAAAAGTCCGGGCAATGCCCCGCTTGGTGATTGCGTGGGGTGTAAGGCCCACAAGTTCCCGTCCTTCCATTTTGATGCTTCCCTCGGAGGCACGATAGACACCGGTGATTAAATTAAAAACAGTGGTTTTGCCCGCGCCGTTGGGGCCGATAATTCCGACAAGTTCATGCGGTTCTATGGCAAAGTTGAAATCGGATACGGCGCAGAGGCCAGCGAAGCGGTGCGTGAGTCCGGATATTTCAAGGAGCGGCATTAGCGGCCTCCTTTTTCTTTTTCCGCCACAGTTTCTCCGTCACCAAATCTCGAAGCGGCTTAAACAGACGGGCGTCCTTCATACCCATGATACCTTGCGGTCGATAGATCATCAGGAGTACGAGCATCAGCGGCATGAGTACCATGCGCCATATGCCCAGAGGACGCAGGATTTCCAGCAAAATGGTATAAACGACCGCGCCTATGATTGATCCCGCGATGGATGCGATGCCGCCCAGATAAACCATAATCAGAATATCTGTGGATTTGAGAATGTCGAACATGCGCGGGTTGATGAATTGCAGCGCGTGTGCGAACAGTCCTCCGGCAACGCCCGCAAAGAAAGACGAAACGACAAAAGCGATTATTTTAACCTGACGCGTGTTGACGCTCATCAGATCGCTGGCGATTTCATCTTCGCGAATGGACAAAACACCGCGTCCGAAATTTGAATAAACCAGATTACGAATCACCCAGACACACAGAGCTGTCCAGAAAAATACCCACGGCAGTGTGGTAAGCTTTTCCATTCCCAGAAGGCCGCGCGGCCCGCCGACCGCGTCGATATTTTCCAAAACGGATTTCACAATCATGCAAAAAGCCAGTGTGACAATGGCCAGATAATCGCCTCGTGTTTTAAAAGAGGGTATTGCCACGAGAAATCCAACAAGCGCCGCACCGATGCCGCCGGCCAGTATAGCCAGAGGAAAAAGCAAATTTTGAATACTTGGCGGAAATACATAGACTGTCAAAAGTGAGGCTATGTAAGCGCCCACGGCCATGAAACCGGCATGGCCCACCGAGAATTCGCCCATGTAACCGTTGATTAAGTTCAGACTGACGGTGAGGATGATGTTGATGCCCACATAAATTAAAATCAGTTGAAGATATAAATCCAGAAATTCAAAGGTCGAGGCTGCCATGCAAAATCCCAGCCCCGCGATCATGAAAACCGGCCAGAAGTATTTGTAGCCAGTGAGCGTGTGCCAGCGTGTAAGCAGTATGTAATATGCGGCGGATAGTTTGGCCATTATTGTTACACCTTCTGCGGATGAGGCTTACCCAGAATTCCATATGGCCTGAGAATCAACAGAATCAGCAGCAGCGTAAAGGCCACAAAGTCACGGTATGTGGATGGAAAAAATGCACCCACCATAATTTCCACTCCACCCAGAATAAATCCGCCGATCATTGCGCCGCGGATATTGCCGATGCCGCCGACCACGGCGCAGATAAATGCTTTCCAGCCGACCATGATACCCATGTATGGATCAATCACCGGATAGGCCAGGCCATACATCACTCCGGCTGCGCCGCCCAGGCCGGTGCCGATAGCGAATGTCAGCGAAATTATTTTATTCACCGGCACGCCCATTAGCGGGACAATTGTTTTATCCCAGGAAATGGCACGCATAGCCATGCCTGCTTTGGTGTGCTGGACAATAAAATCAAGAATCAGCATCAAAACCAGCGATAGGACAATGACTATAATCTGCAAGGAAGAAATGGAAAGAGCGCCGAATGTCCATGTGGTATTTTGCAGGAGCGGCGGAATATGTTTAGGGTAGGGAGAAAGCGCCAGGGTGAAATTTTCCAGAAAAAGTCCAACGCCGAGTGCTGTGATGATGGCGGAGACGCGCGGGGCATTGCGCAGCGGTTTGTAAGCCAGCCGTTCGATGATGACGCCCAGAATGGCCACGCCCAGCATAGATAAAAGCAGCGTCGGGATAAACGAAAGATGGAGATAGAAGGCCAGCAGAAAACAGAAAAAAGCACCGACCATGAACAGATCGCCGTGGGCGAAATTGATCATGGTCAAAATGCCGTAGACCATGGTGTAACCAAGGGCAATCAAAGCGTAAATACTTCCCAGCTGCAAAGCATTGAGAATCTGTTGAAAAATATACGACATATTTTAGTTATAAATCCCTTTGTCATGTCGTCATACAAGACTGATCCGGTATACATGACAGGCATGAATGAAATTTTATAAGGCTTTGGTAAAAAGCTTCAGAGGCAAGGCACGCGAGTCTCGAAGAGTGAGACGTATAGTTTCATACGTCGCAATGATGAGAGACGAAGCGTAACGCAGCATATGAGCTTTTTAACAAGCCTTAGCTCATGGTTTGGCGTTGGCAAACCACGTAAACTTCCCATCCTTTATTTTTAAAATAACGGCGCTCTTGATCGGGTCGCCGGATCCCTCTTTGAATTGCATGTTTCCGGTAACGCCTTCATATTGCGGAATTTTGGCCAACGCGTCGCGCACGGCCTGGCGGTCGTTCTTCCCGGCGGTTTTGAGCGCTTGCCATAAAAGTCCGAATGAATCGTAAGTCAGAGCGGCCACGTCATCCGGCGTGTTGTTGTATTTTGTTTTGTAGTTCTCAATGAATTTTTTTGTGGCGTCGCTGGCCGAGTCGGCTGCGTAATGCGTACTGAAATAATAGTCGTTACAGTCCTTGCCGCAAAGTTTCAAAAGCTCTTCGGATCCCCAGGAATCGGAGCCGATAAAGGGCACGGTGATGCCAAGCCGCTTGGCCTGCTGGATCTGCAGCGGCACTTCGCTGTAATAGTTGGGCAGGAATATAATGTCAGGCGCAGCCTGTTTGATTTTAGTTAACTGGGATGAAAAATCCTTATCATTCGTGGTGTAGGTTTCAAAAGCGACTATCTTACCGCCGTTTTGTTCATAGACCTCTTTGAAATACTCGGCGATGCCCTTGTTATATTCGGACGCGACATCGTAAAGAACAGCCGCTTTTTTCAGCTTGAGATTATCCAGCGTGAATTTCGCCAGCACGCGTCCCTGAAATGGATCGATAAAACAGGACCGGAAAACATATTTTTTGGAAGCTCCTGTTTTGGAATCCAGCGTGGCTTTAGGAGCGGTGGACCAGGGTGTGATAAGGACAACCTTGCCCGATTCGGCGATTTCAGCGGCAGGCAGAACGTAACGGCTGGCGTTGGGACCGACAATCGCTGTAACCTTTTGCTGCGTAATCAGCTTTTGCGCCGAGGATGCCGATTGATCGGCTTTCCCGGCGTTGTCCTCAATAATTAACTCTACCTTATATTTTTTTTCGCCCAACTGAATCCCGCCGGCATCGTTGACTTCCTGCACGGCCATTTCCGCCGCGTTTTTACAGGACGCTCCGACCGCGGGAACATCGCCGGTCAATTCTGCAATAAGACCTATCCTGATAGTATTGGAATCCGTTTTACCGCAACCGTAAATACCTGAAGAAAGAACTATCAAAAGGATAAAAAATATTATCGCTTTTTTCATGGAATGTCTCCTGCTTTTTTTCGTTATTTTGGTCACAGTTTATAAGGTAAGGTTATGAGGTTGTCAATATTAATATTAGAGAATTACCGCAAAAATACTTGAGCGTAATCTTCGGTCATGATATTATTTCCATGTCATTTACGAAAGGCGGAGCTTTATTTGAAGATCGCTACTTACAATGTAAATTCCATTCGTTCCCGTATGCATATTGTTTTGCCCTGGCTGCGGGAAAACAGTCCCGATTATTTCTGTATGCAGGAAACAAAGGTCGCTGACGCCGGTTTTCCAGCGGCCGAATTTGAGGCTTTAGGCTATCATGTGGTTTTTAAAGGCGACAAACAATACAAAGGCGTGGCTATAGCCTCGAAGCTCAAACCGCAAAAAATAACATTTGGATTTGACAGTGAACCGGTTGATTCCGATCGTTTGATAATCGCAAAATACAAGGATCTGACAGTAATTAATACCTATGTTCCACAGGGTCAGGAAATAGAAAGTCCGCAGTTTGCATACAAACTGGAATGGTTCGCGCGTTTTAAAAAATATCTGCAGAAGCATTTTCAACCGGAAAATGAAATAATCTGGTGCGGTGATCTTAACGTAGCTCCGGAAGACATAGATGTTCACGATCCCAAAAGAATATTGGGACACGTTTGTTTTAATCCGGAAATCTGGAAAGCATATGAAGAAGCTAAATCATGGGGCTTCACCGATATATTTCGTAAACATCATCCGGGTATGGCCGGTCAATATACTTTTTTTGATTATCGTATCAAAGATTCAGTGAACCGAAAGTTGGGCTGGCGGGTTGATCATATGCTGGCGACAAAATTACTTGCCGCAAAGTCCAAAAGCTGTACTATTGATTTAGCATCACGACTTGCTCCAAAACCGTCCGACCATCTAATCGTTTACGCACAGTGGTAAAGGTGAAAGAAATGCATAATAAAGAAGATGTTGAAGGCATCAACACGAAAATTGCCGCCAGTTTCGAAAATATTGAAAAAAAATTGGCGGAGGCCAAAAATATTGCCGAACTCTTTGAAATTCTTTTCGCGGGAATAGAAAAGGAGTTTCAAGTTCCTTTTGTCTGGCTTACCTTGAAAAATACTCTCACTGCTGCGCCTGTCATAGAGGCAATAAAATCTTCGAATATTTTAAAAGACAGGCTTAATGTAATAAAGCCGGAGTTATTTAACGAAATTATTCCTTCAGATTTGAAACCGGTTTTAGTGAATAAGAATTTAAATCAGTATTATAAATTGTTGCCTGCAAATAGAAAATATTTTGTCAAATCACTGGCCCTGGTGCCTTTTAAAATGAATAACGAAATTGTGGGAAGCTGGAATAATGGCGATGCCCGCCTTAATCGTTACACGCCGGATATGCAAACCAATCTTTTACAGAAACTGGCCCAGTCAGTATCTGTTTGTTTAAATGAACTTGTTTAGGAAAAAATTTCCGTTGAACTTACATTGCGTATTATAAGAAGAACCCCGTAGGAGAGTACGGGGTTCTGAAGGTTGTAGCTCAGAGAAGGGAAAAAGGGGTTAAAGGGGGTTAATTCATTAAATTTTTGAGAGCTTCAACCACTGGTGTTGTAAAAATAGACACAAGAACAGTATAAAGGGCAAATGAACCAACAGCTTCACTCATATATAGTTTACTATATTTTCTTTTTAGAGAAACGATAATCAACCCGCCAACAATTAAACAACCAAGGTGAAAGAAAGGAAAATTATCATTTCCGGTAACGCTGAACTGTGCATAGCTGAAAGAAGCTGTTACCAAAATTACGAAAGCCGTTAAAAGTGTTGTTTGCATTATTTTCATAGTTTTTGTCTCTCCTTTACATGCATTTTAAAAACTCTTATGTCTTTTGTCATGGAAGAAGCGTGCCAAATTGTTCCAATAAACCTCAAAATTCATAAACACATGATATCAAATGACAAAATGATTTAATCTTCTTTTTGCAAGACCATAGATATGTTTATATAATTCTTTAAGATTGAAAGAAACGTTAAATTTTCCAGAAATATCTAATAAAATATTTAATAGTAGATTGCTTTAAATCAAAGTAATGCGATGCGGCTTTAGGCACAAACAAATTTTTTTTGGCAATCATAAATAAATTGCATAGGTGCATATTTTTCTTGACAAATATCAAATACTCTATATTTTTGAACCTCCATTCAAAAAATTTAATCATAATTCAAAAAACTATGGTCTAACTGATGGAAAAATTAAAACGAAAAGAACGCGAGTTTAACATGCGCCGGGCGGAAATACTGAAAAAAGCGGAAACGGTATTCGCCACTAAAGGTTTTCATAATGTCACTATGGCGGAAATTGCCAGCACATCCGGTTTCTCCATCGGTTCACTTTATCAGTTCTTTGAAGGCAAAGAGAATCTTTACACAACAATGATCGGTGAAAAACTCGATTTGATGTACACTGAAGTCAGAAGAGAAACGAATGCCGCTCACGGTATACTTAATAAAATTGAAGCGCTGATTGATACTCATTTGCAATTTATTGAAAACAATACGGATTTTTGCCGGTTATTTATAAAAGGAGAAAACGCTGCTTTATCGGAAGCTATGACATCTCTGCGTCAAAAAATTATTGATGATTATTTTAAACATATAGCCTTCATTGAAAATTTATTAAAAGATGGCGTAGAAAGTGGTTTGTTACGCGCCCTGCCACCGCATGACATGGCTCAATCATTATTTCATTTAATCAGGGCATCGTCAATTGAATGGATGTTAAGGCCAGCAAAAGAATCTCCCTCTTCAAAGAAGGGGCTTATTATGAATATATTTTTTAATGGAGTGAAAAAATATGATTAACAAAAATTGGCGCATAATTATTTTATTTTTGGCTGTTTTCACTTTTGTTTTGTATTCACATCCGATTTATGCAGAAGAGCCTTTAACTCTGGAGGCGAGTATCGATATCGCTTTGAAAAACAGCATAGTTATAAACATTGCCAAGGAAGGATCAAATAGCGCTACAGCACAGAAGAAGGAGGCGTTTACCGGTTTTTTGCCGCAATTCAGCACATCTTACAGCTATACTCGGTTGAACACAGCTCCTTATATGAAATTTGTAGATGTTCCCCCCCCATTAAATATGCTAAACGGTTCGGAACTAATAGCCGGAACTCAGAATAATTATAACTGGGCGATAGAAGCAAAGCAGCCGTTATTTGCAGGAGGCGGGATTCTTGCTAATTATCAGGCAAGCATTATTGGCGAAGATGCAGCGCATTTAGAGGAAACGGCTAAATATCAGGATGTGGTGCAGGAAGTAAAAATTGCTTATTTTAACATTTTGCGGGCGCAGAGGATTCAAGACGCGGCACGGCAGTCCGTAGAAATGCTTTCCGCGCATCGCGATGTTGCTCAAGATTATTTCAATGTAGGCATGATCCCCAAAAATGATTTGCTCCATGCCGAGGTCGAGCTGGCTAATGGCAAGCAAGCCTTAGTCAGAGCAAAAAATGCGGTGGAACTGGCTAAGTCCAGTTTAAATACAGTTTTGAAACGCAAAATATTTACGCCGGTAGAAGTAGTGGACATTCTCGCCTATCATCCTCTAAACCAATCGTTTGAAGAATGTTTGAATGTTGCCCGGCAAGCACGGCCGGAGCTTAAAATATCATCACTCCACGCGGAGCAGGCGGGGAAATTAGTTCAGGTTGCGCAAAGCGATTATTTCCCCACTTTAAGCCTTGTTGGCAATTATTCAAGATTTGGCGATAATCCATCTGTTTCCGGCAGTGACTATCAAAACCAGGAAAGCTGGTACGTGATGGGGGTGGCCAGTTGGAATTTCTGGGAATGGGGCAAGACCAAATTCAAGGTTGATGCCAGCAAAGCCAAAGAGAATCAGGCGCTGGAAGCAACCAAAGAATTGAATGACCAGATTACGCTGGAAATAAAAAATGCTTACCTGATATTACAGGAAACGGAAAGTCAAATCATTGTCTGGCAAAAAGTCATTGAACAGGCCGAAGAAAATTTCCGCATTTCCGAGGAAAGATATAAAGAAAGAGTCGCTACCTCAACGGAGGTTCTCGATGCCCAGACTTTATTGACAAAAGCAAAATCGGAATATGCCAATGCTTTGGGCGATTATAACGTGAATTATGCCAAGCTGCAAAGGGCCATGGGAACTATCTGGCCGTAGTTTTGTTGTATGTGGATTATAGTTGCGATATTAAAATAATAGAGGTGTCGAATGACGAACAATAATAGAGCCGGATGGCTGATGGCAGCCGCAGGCATTCTCGCGGTGGGCTTTATCCTGGGAGGTTGCGGAAAGAAGACCACAGGCCCTCCAAACATTACTCCCGAAGTTTCAGTTGTGACTATACAACCGAAACAAGTGGTTATCACGACCGAATTGGAAGGCCGAACATCCGCCAATTTAATAGCTGAAGTGCGTCCTCAGGTTAACGGGATCATTCAGAAACGGGTTTTTACGGAAGGGAGCGATGTTCAAGCCGGTCAGTTGTTGTATCAAATTGATCCGGCAGTCTATCAGGCTGCCTTTGATAGCGCCAAGGCCGCTCAAGCAAGGGCTGAGGCCAACCTGGTGACAGTGCGGCTCAAAGAGGAACGCTACAGGGATCTGGTGAAAATCAAGGCGGTCAGCCAGCAGGATTATGATGATGCTCACGCAATGTTTAAACAAGCCTTGGCTGATGTGGCATCAGCCAAGGCGGCGGTGGAAAGCGCCAGAATCAATTTGGCTTACACCAGGGTTACAGCTCCTATTTCAGGGCGAATAGGCCGCTCTGCCGTGACCGATGGGGCACTGGTAATCGCCAGCCAGTCAGCAGCATTGGCCACTATCCAGCAGCTTGACTCCATGTATGTGGATGTGACTCAGTCAACGTCTGACCTGCTCAAGCTGAAGCGGTATCTTGCCAAAGGATTACTAAAAAAAGGCGACTCTGCGCAGGCGCCGGTCAAGCTGCTTTTGGAAGACGGCTCAATATACCCTTTGATGGGGACACTCAAATTTTCTGATGTTACGGTGGATCAGAGTACCGGTTCTGTTACTCTGCGTGCTGTTTTCCCCAATCCCCAAAAATTGCTGCTTCCCGGGATGTTCGTGCGCGCCATATTGATTGAAGGGATCAGCGAGCATGCAATCACTGTCCCGCAGCGTGGAGTTACCCGAAATCCAAAAGGTGAGGCCATGGTCATGGTTGTTGGCACTCAGGAGATGGTTGAACCGAGGATCATCAACGTTGTCCGGACGGTTGGTGACAGTTGGCTGGTCAGTGAAGGGTTAAAAGCGGGAGATCGCGTTATCCTGGAAGGGATTCAGAAGGTGCGCCCTGGATCGCCGGTCAAAGCCGTGCCGTTCGATGGCGCACCGGCAGTGCCTTCCGCTGCCGCCCAAGCACCTGCAGCAGCGCAGGCAGCAAAAAAATAGAGGAGCTGCGCCATGCCAAAATTTTTCATAAATAGACCGATCTTTGCCTGGGTCATCGCCATCATGATTATGCTGGCCGGTCTTCTGGCGATTAAAGCACTGCCGGTCTCCCAATATCCGCCTATCGCTCCGCCACAGATAACCATAAACGCCGTATATCCGGGGGCATCCGCCCAGACGGTGGAGGATACGGTCACCCAGGTTGTCGAGCAGAAACTGAATGGCATCGACAACCTGATCTATATGTCATCCACCAGTGATTCATCGGGGGCGGTAGCCATAAACCTGACCTTCAAAGCCGGTACCGACCCGAACATCGCGCAGGTGCAGGTACAGAACAAGCTGCAGCTGGCTACGCCGCTTTTACCCCAAATCGTACAGACGTCAGGCATTTCTGTGGTCAAGTCCACCAAGAATTATCTGATATTGGTTGGGCTTGTCTCCACAGATGGATCTATGGACCGCAACGCCCTGACCGATTATCTGGTGTCCAACGTCCAGGATATCGTCAGCCGGTTGGAAGGGGTGGGTGAACTGCAGGTTTTCGGCGCCCAGAACGCCATGCGTATCTGGTTGAACCCGACCAAGCTGAGTAACTTCCGCTTGACGTCGGGTGATGTAACTGCCGCACTGCTGGCTCAAAACGCTCAGGTATCAGCAGGTCAGTTCGGCGGCAATCCCGCGCTAGCCGGGCAACAGCTGAACGCCACCATTACCGCCCGCACCCTGCTAAAGACGGTCGAGCAGTTTGACGCCATCGTCCTGCGCACCAACAGTGACGGCTCCACGGTCAAACTCAAAGACGTGGCAGAGTGCAAGATCGGCACCGAAAACTACGAAATCCAATCTTTCGACAACGGGCAACCGGTTGGCGGCATGGCCATCAGGCTGGCAGCCGGCGCCAACGCGCTGGAAACCGCTAGCAGGGTCAAGGCAAAAATGGCGGAACTGTCCAGATACTTTCCACCCGGAGTTAAAGTCGTTTATCCCTATGACACAACCCCTTTTGTAAAGATCTCCATCGAAGAGGTGGTCAAGACCTTATTCGAGGCGATACTCATGGTCTTTATCATCATGTTCATCTTTCTCCAGAATGTCCGGGCAACGTTGATCCCAACCATCGCGGTACCGGTGGTTCTGCTGGGCACCTTCGGGGTTTTGGCAGTCACCGGTTTTTCCATCAATACCCTGACCATGTTCGCTCTGGTCATCGTCATCGGTCTTCTGGTTGACGACGCCATCGTCGTCGTCGAGAACGTGGAACGGATTATGAGTGAAGAAGGGTTGTCCCCCAAGGAGGCGACCATCAAGTCCATGGGGCAGATCACCAGTGCATTGTGGGGCATTGTCACCGTATTGTCGGCAGTTTTTGTGCCGATGGCTTTTTTCGGCGGTTCCACCGGCGTCATCTATCGTCAGTTCTCTGTCACCATAGTCTCCGCAATGATTCTTTCGGTAATTCTTGCGATGACCCTTACCCCGGCACTCTGCGCCACCCTGCTCAAACCGGTATCGAAAGGGCATTCCTCAAGTGAATCCGGCTTGTTTACGGGGTTCTTCCGGGTCTTCAACCGCGGGTTCGACTTCTGCAGGAAAACGTATGAAGGAATCGTCGGTCGTTCCTTCGGCAAACCGGTGCGCTATCTGGCTGTTTACAGCGCAATCATTGCGTGCATGATTTTCCTCTTCTTGCGTCTGCCAACATCCTTTCTGCCTGATGAAGATCAGGGCCTCATGTACTGTATGATCCAGTTGCCGGCCGGAGCTACGATGGAGAGGACTCTCAGTGTCCTTAAACAGGTTGATCAGTATTTCAAACAAAATGAACAAAATACGGTGGAAGAAGTGCTCACGGTGGCCGGGATAAGTTTTGCCGGACGTGGTCAGAACATGGGACTTGCCTTTGTCAGGCTTAAGGACTGGAAGGTTCGCCAGCCCGCTGCGATGAGGTCGCCGGCGATTGCGGCACGGGCAATGATGGGATTCTCCAAAATCAAGGACGGCATGGTTTTTGCCATTTCACCGCCTGCGGTGATGGAGCTGGGACAGGCCAACGGCTTTGACTTTATGCTTCAGGATCGTGGCGGACTTGGTCACGCTAAGCTGATGGAAGCCCGTAACCAGTTGTTAGGCCTCGCCTCGAAAAACCCGAAATTGATCGCGGTGCGCCCAAACGGTCAGGATGACGCCCCAGAATTCAAGCTGGACATTGATGATGTACGGTCCGGCGCTCTGGGGGTATCCATGGCGGATGTCAACGATGTTCTTGCTACCGCCTGGGGTAGTGCCTATGTGAACAACTTCATTGAAAAAGGGAGGGTCAAGAGGGTCTATCTCCAGTCCGATGCAAAATACCGGATGCTTCCGGAGGATATCAATGGTTGGTATGTCCGCAACAAATCCGGTGACATGGTACCGCTTTCAGCTTTTGCTACCGCCCACTGGCAGTATGCTTCGCCACGTCTGGAACGGTATAACGGTATTCCCTCCGTGGAGATTATGGGGCAGGCGGCGCCTAAGGTGAGTACAGGCGAGGCGATGGCCGAAATGGAAAAAATGGCAGCCCAGCTGCCGACGGGGATCGGCTATGAGTGGACCGCCCTCTCTTACGAAGAAAAGAATGCCGGCGCACAAGCACCGTTACTCTATGCCATCTCGCTGCTGGTGGTGTTTCTCAGCGTGGCGGCTTTATATGAAAGCTGGACCATCCCTTTCGTCAATATGCTGATGATACCACTCGGACTTGTGGGGGCTATTACTGCGGTTACGTTACGGGTGCTCCCCAACGATATCTATCTCCAGATCGGTTTACTCACGACGATGGGGCTTTCCACCAAGAACGCCATCCTAATCATCCAGTTTATCAAGGCTCAGATGCGCCAGGGCCATGAACTGGTAGAATCTACCCTGATGGCGATAAAGATTAGGCTTCGCCCGGTCATCATGACATCACTGGCGTTTTTCTTCGGTACCCTGCCGCTGACCTTGACCCGCGGGGCAGGCGCCGGAGCCCAGAATGCCATCGGCACCGCCGTAGACGGCGGGCTGCTCTCGGCGACTTTTATCGATCTGATCTTTATTCCATTTTTCTTTGTCCTGGTCTCCCGCTTGTTTGAGAAAAAACAGGCACATGTAAAACCTGACGTTTCCAGTAACTCCCCAGAGGTGAATTGATATGGGAATATTTAAAAATGCCTTTGGCACTTCAGTTGCTTTTCTTGCGATTATTGCCGTATCGGGCTGCACGATGGCTCCTAAATACACAAGACCAGCCTCTCCGGTTCCCATGCAATGGCCTGCCGGCGCGGCATACAGCGAAACGAAAACGGCCGCATCTGCGCCTGCAGTACAGGATATACCTTGGCGGAAATTCTTCACCGATGAACGCCTGCAAAAAATTATTGAGACTGCCCTGAATAACAACCGCGATCTGCGGGTCGCGGCCCTGAATGTTGAAAGGACGCGGGCGCTTTACGGCATTGCGCGAGCCGAACTTTTGCCTACGCTCAGCGCTGTCGGAAGTGTAAACAGTACGCTCACGCCGGCTGATCTATCGCTCACCGGAAGTGCGCTGACTGTTTCACAATACAGCGTCAACCTCGGCATTCTTTCCTGGGAAATTGACTTCTTCGGCCGCATCCGCAGTCTGAAAGACCAGGCTTTGGAACAGTACCTGGCTACGGAGGATGCCCGCCGCAGCGCGAAAATCTCGCTGGTGTCATCGGTAGCTCAAGCCTATCTTTCTCTGGCTGCGGACAGGGACAATATCAAACTGGCAACTTCTACTTTGGAAACACAAAAGACTTTTTACTACTTAATCCGGAAACGTTATGAAGCGGGGATAGCGTCCGAATTGGACCTTCGACAAGCGCAAAGCCAGGTGGATGCAGCCAAAGTAGATGTCGCGCGCTACATGCAACTGACAGCGCAGGATGAAAACGCCTTGAGTCTTCTTATTGGTTCTTCACTGCCATCGGAGTTTCTGCCGGCGGATCTAAACAGTGTTAACCCGCCAAAAGATATTTCCCCGGGACTGCAATCCGAACTGCTCTTGCACCGACCGGACATACTGGCGGCTGAACATCAACTTAAGGCGGCCAACGCCAATATCGGCGCCGCCCGTGCAGCCTTCTTTCCTAATATTTCCCTGACGACCACTGTCGGAACCACCAGCGCGGAGCTATCGGGACTTTTTAAAGCCGGCCAGAACACCTGGACTTTTGCGCCGCAGATCATTATGCCGATTTTTGACCCCCGAACGTGGTCGGCATATGATGTAACAAAAGTTGAAAAGGAAATATCCGTGGCCCAGTATGAAAAAGCAATCCAGACGGCTTTTCGGGAAGTATCCGACGCACTTGCCGTGAAAGGCACATTGAATCAACAGATTGCGGCACAACAATCACTGGTTGAGGCTGTCGCGGAAACCTATCGGCTCTCCAACGCGCGTTATACCAAAGGAATTGACAGCTATCTGGGCGTCCTCGATGCGCAACGTTCCCTCTATGCCGCGCAAGAGGGACTGATCGTTCTTCGCCTCGCCAGGCTTGTCAATCAGGTTACGCTTTATATGGCGCTGGGCGGGGGTGAATAATGGCGGTCTCAAAAAGAAAAAGATCGTTTACTCTTCCTTTGGATGGGTAATGTTTGTAGAATCAAAAGGAGCATACCTTTGGCCGGACAAAAAATAACCAGAAGACAAAAAGATATTTCCCGGCTTCTGCGCGGGAAAAAATATAGCCCTCCCCAACCGGCGAAAAGGGATAATGCTGTACCGGCAAAAAAACTCGCCAGATAAGAAGATGCTTCATTTTCAGAATTCGGCTGTTATTATAAAGAAAATCAGCAAATGTGGTTTATTTTTTTACAACTGGCAATAAATTATTAAAAAAATAATTTAAACTTTTTATTAATAATTGATATACTTACAAAATAAAACGTATGGACAATATTATAAAAAAGGGAGGGTAAAGTGCGTATAGTTAAGATTATTCTTGTTTTTATTATTATATGTATCCTGGCAGGAATTGGATTTGTTTATCTCGCTCCCCAAAAAGCAACTTCATTGGCCATTGATATGGAACGCAAGCGCTCCGGGCTTACACGTAAGGAAATCAATCTTCCGAATGGCATTAATTATGTTTATCTGGACGGCGGGAAAGGTGAGCCGCTTATATTATTGCATGGCTTCGGCGCCAATAAGGATAATTTTACACGGGTAGCCCGCTTTCTAACTCCGCATTACAGAGTAATAATTCCTGATAACCTCGGCTTTGGCGAGTCTGGCCATCCTCATGATGCAGATTACAGCTCAAGCGCTCAAGCTGCCAGAATCAGAGCTCTGGCACAAGCCCTGGGCATCACCAAAGTTCACCTGGGCGGAAGCTCCATGGGAGGCCAGATTTCAATGATGTATGCTTTCTATTACCCCGATGAAGTCAAAAGTCTGTGGTTGATTGATCCGGGCGGAATCTGGAGCGCACCAAAAAGCGAATTTTATGAGCTTATCACGAAAACCGGAGAAAATCCGCTCATGGCCAGAAACGAAGATGAGTTTGCCAAAATATTCGCGTTTGTTATGGCTGATCCTCCTTTTATTCCTCGGCCTATGTTGAATGTCATGGCTCAGGAACGAATTCGTAATTATGATTTGGAAAAACGCATCATGAAAGAGATGTCCTCCGATTCAGCCGAAAAATATGTGACCGGTCTTACGACACCCACTCTAATCGTCTGGGGAGATAAAGATCGTGTTATTAATCCGGCCACGGCCGAGATTCTGCATAAGATGATACCGGCCTCCGAGGTTATTATGATGAAGGGTCTGGGGCACTTGCCGATGCTTGAAGAACCGCGCCAGTCTGCCGAAGATTATTTAAAGTTTCGCGAAGCCTTAGATAAGGCAAAGTGACAGGCATTGGGAAAAGCAAAACTTATGGGGAGTGCAGGGATTGCCTCCCGGACATGACGCACGACAACGAAAAGAGATGAGGAATCAGCCTCAGCGCGACCATGCAATCGCGGGAAATGAGAGAAAATAGAGTTCCCCAGAGTAAAGCGGAAGTAAATAAAGGCAAACGCTCCTACGGCGATAAGCCTTAGGGAAATAATAACAGAAAACAGCAAGAAGGGGAACACGATAGGCGATAAATCGGTAATAATTTAAGCGAACACATAATAAATTTACAATACCAGCTTTGATAATCGGAATAAATGATTTTCAAAACTGGCATTTTTTGGATATAAACTTTAAAAACCAGAACTTTCCACGATCTGTTTTAATATCAATTTATGCTGTTGGTCAACCTTTAGCGAACAATGGAAATATGAATGCGCAACGAATAGAATTGATCGGCAAATCATGCCGGCATTTTTCAGTTGACGTTTTAAAGAAAAATATTTAATAGTAAAAGTAGAAAGGAGGTGAAGCAAC
>JBKQWB010000045.1:0-9232 GCA_052139735.1 Smithella sp.
CACGACACGTTCGCGAAGATCATCCGAAAGCGCCATCCCCGCCGCCTCCTGCCCACGGCGACTACCTTCAAGCAGATCAAAGCCGATTCGGGAATCCCTCCCACGATTCAATTCGCTCGGAGACCGCCTCTAAGGGCAAGCTGGCGTTGGAACTGGACGGCCGATTGTCCAGGGACTTGCGTAGTCATCAAGTACGCGCCCCAAAACCACGTCGAAAGGGGCGTGTGGAAAGGTATGGAGACAGGCCGGGCAAGCTACTTTTTCCCCATTGCCTTTTTCTTCATCTTTTTCTATCTGCTGATTCACCGGTTGAAGTTGAAGAGTATTCCCGGCAAGGCAACTATCTTTTCTTTGCTGGTTTTCCTTTTCTTTTTTGTCAATCTTTCCTATTTTACCATAAGATATGGCGGGGATAACAAATGGTTCGGCGCCGGACTCGACAGTTTCGTGCCGATGAAGGAAGTGGCCTTCCTTAAGAAATATCATTTGGATGGGCCGATATTTAATGACTATGTCATCGGCGGCTACTTGATGTGGGATCTTTATCCTGATTACAAAGTTTTCATTGATCCCCGCGGGGGCTCTTACAATAATCGGTTTTTCCAGGACTATATGGACTTTACTACGAAGCCTTTGACCAGCGAGGACATACACAGTTTTACGAAGAAGTATCCTTTCAAAGTAGCAATAATACATTACGGAAATTCCCCTTTAATTTTTGAGTTTTTAGGATCCGGAGATGAATGGCGTCTTTTGTACTTTGAAAAGAACGCCGCTATTTTGATCCATAAATCGCTACTTCCTGCTACATTGGCGAAAACGGGAAACATTAATCTCAGCCCTATGCGCTTTAGCGGAGTAAAGAATCCGGAAGTTCTGCTTAATGTTTTCAAATTTTATGTTCATCTGGACCCGAAAGCAGGCCGGTATATCTATGATGTTTTCAAAAAAAATGTCAGCGATTATTACAAGCCGAAGCCGGACATTCTACAATTGATGGACATTAACATCCGGCGTGAAGAACAAGGATTTCAGAACAAGGTCAACTTGCCATCACCGTGAATGTTGAAAAGAAAAAGTTGAATTCGGCAGCATGTGCATTCTTCATAGTTTGCTGCGGATAAGCGAGCGAATGCTGAATAATATTGTTTCTAAAAATAGAAGATTCTCTGTCGTTTTCTGCGGAGAGCTTCAAATTGGTTGTTGTGAAAATATCCGTAAGCGTATAATTAAAACGCATGAATTTTATGATCATGATATGATTAAAAAGTTTTATGCGTCATATCCCGGAATTATGCAATAGGGAGGATTAATGAGTCCGGTTTCATCCGATGTATTTATTTCAGATATTGATAAAGAACGGTTTGGTATTAAAACAGCAAGAGTTATTGGTTTAACTACAGATCGTTTACCTTCCATTCTGGATTTTTGCACCAAGGAACAGGTGACCCTGCTTATTGCAAGGTGCAATCTGGCCGATCTAATGGCAGCTCAGGCCATGGAAAAGGAAGGCTTCCTATTGATGGACACCCTTGTTTATTATAACCTTGATCTTACCTTGCGAACCGTTCCGGCCGATAAGGGTGTGGCGCATGTCAGGCCCGTCCGTACCGGTGAAGAAAAAGAAATGATCTTTGTGGCCAGAGAATCATTCCGTGGATATTTTGGACACTACCATGCTGATCAAAGGCTGGATAACTATAAATGTGATGAGGCATACGTTGATTGGGCGCGCAAGGCCTTTGCTTCCAGAGATTCTGAAAATTTTTTGGTAGGCGAAATAGAGGGCAGAATAGTAGGCTTTGGTGTTTTAAGGATGAATAGTCACGATGAAGGCGAAATGTTTTTAGGTGGCATTCATCCAGATTTTCAAGGGCAGCGTATCTATCATTCTTTCTTGTGTAAGGCTATGGAGTGGTGCCTGTCAAAGAACGCTAAAAAAATGATTATATCCACACAACTTAAAAATATTTCAGTGCAAAAAGTTTTGGTAAAATTAGGTTTTGAACTTTCCAGAGGATATTACACCTATCACAAATGGTTTAATTAGCTTCTATCGATATTTCGTGTGTTAATAGAACCAGACATATTCGCATGCCTGGATTTATTTTTAATTCTAAATAATTATAACAATATTTTTTTATATCGATATGGATGATTATGGATAAAGAAAAGACAATTGAGAATAATCAGCCAACCAATGATCTGATTAACAAACGGGTAAATCGTTTCTCAATCGTTTCATCTTTTCTCACCTTTTCGGAAAAATTAGCTTCTTCCCGTTATCTGAAGTGGGTGGTAATGGCGCTTCTGCCGGTCATGATACTGCTGAAATATCCCGTGGACAATTCAGATTATGACTTGTGGTGGCAGATGGCGCTCGGTAAATATTATTTAACTCATCACACCCTCGTTATTAACCATTCGATTTTTTCCTGGACGCCAACGTATCCGGGTTGGATTTACAATACGTGTCTGGGGAGTATGGTTTTTTATCTGATTTACAGTCTGATGGGAGGGTTTGGACTGTGGATTTTTCAGTGGCTGATATTTTTAGGAATTTTTCTTGCATTTTATCTATTTCTGGGCCTTATTCGTCAGCGCCTGGATGTAACAGGTTTGACCATAATTGCTGCTGTTGCTATCGCCTGCTGGCTTGCCTGCCGATTCTACAAGCCGGAGTTGTTTTCCACTCTTCTGTTTTGCTGGATAGTATTCGTCTATTTTTGCGTCAAGATAACACGCCGGAAGTTTCTTTTTTATCTCTATCCCTTAATTTTCGCCTTCTGGGTCAATCTGCACGGCGGTTTCTTTCTGGGGAGCTGTTTTCTGGCCTGCATATGCATCGGCGAGTTTTTAAACAGAATTATTTTCCCG
This sequence comes from Smithella sp., assembly GCA_052139735.1. Taxonomy (GTDB): domain Bacteria; phylum Desulfobacterota; class Syntrophia; order Syntrophales; family Smithellaceae; genus Smithella. Next base: position 2,878 of record JBKQWB010000045.1, read on the forward strand.
CGAGAATCATTTACGATTAATGAATTGATTCATTTGGGGATAGCGTGCGTTCTGTCCGGGGCAGCCACATTGCTGAATCCTTACGGCGTAAACTACCTGTTGAGTATATACCATGCTTCGATGTCCGAATCATATACTTTAAGCAGCAAATATATTCAGGCGTATATCAGCCTCTGGCCGTACTTTAAAGATATAAAGAATATCGATATTTCCTTTTTCAGAATGGGTCAGGTTGCCTTGATAATGGCTATAATGATGTTTTTTCTCCTGAGTCTTTTTCTCTATGAATTAATAAAAAAGAAATCCTGTGACTTTGCCTTTCTGATTCTTTCTGTTTTCACGTATTGGGGCAGTATGAGGGCGGCCCGGGCAGTTTACATATTTCCAATCGTATTTTTCTTCTTATTCTTTTACTTGCTTCACCGGCTGAAATTAAGGAGCTTTACCGCCAGAGCAACTATCCTGTCTTTGCTCATTTTCATTTTATTTTTTGTCAATGTTTCCTATTTTACCATCAGATATGGTGCGGATAATAAGTGGTTCGGCGCCGGACTCGAGAGTTTCGCGCCGATGAAGGAAGTGGCCTTCCTGAAAAAATACCGGCTGGAGGGGCCGATATTCAACGACTATTTCATCGGCGGCTACCTGTTGTGGGCGTTGTATCCTGATTACAAGGTTTTTATCGATCCCCGTCACGTGCCATATTATAAACAGGTTGCCCCTGATTATTGGGAATTTACCGGTAAATCTGAGACCCCGGAGGCCATTGAGCGTTTTACGGAAAAGTACCCTTTCAAGATAGCGATCATACATTACAGGGAACTCCCTTTAATTTTTGATTTCCTGAAAGCCGGATGGCGGCTTTTGTATTTTGAGCAGCATGCGGCCATACTGGTTCATAAATCGCTTCTTCCCAAAATTCCGCCGGAAATTAGATTGATTGATCTCGGTCCCATGCGCTTCAGAGATGTAAAGAATCCGGAGATTCTCCTTAATGTTTTCAGCTTATATGTTAATTTATATCCGCAGGCAAGCAGGGTAATTTACGATATCTATAAAAAGAATGTCAGTGATTGTTACAAGCCGAAAATGGAACACCTGGAAATAATGGATAATGACATACGGCAGGCGGAGCAAGCCATGCCTTCAAATTTCTTCCTTTAGGCCATTACGCGCTTGTCGGGCCCCGGAAAACTTCCGGGGCAGGTAGTACAATATTATCAGGCAGAAAGCTTAAATCATTCTTACTCGCTATCTTCCGTGTAATAGGATTTTCCTTCGGAGCGTAAATTATTAGTAACCGTCGAAGACGAATCCACAGACTTTTCTGTTTCAGGAGCTTTCAAACTCCCTTGAGCCGGAGCATGGCGCCATTTGGCTGGTATTGGAAATATTTTCTCGAAAAGCTCGACTTGCTTGTTTAGAAGCTGAGTTTGCTGATCCAGAAAGTCTTCCAGAGGCATGGTAACTTTGAAGCCTGCCACATAGATGGATGCATTTGACTGGACATTCAACCCGGCATAGGGATTGTTAACCCCCGCGCCGAGCACAGTGGAGTTCAGATTGACACTGCCGTTATCGGGTATATACTGTTTGCCGGTCAGGTAACCGACACAAAGATCAATATCTACATTGTCTTTCAGTTTGATTCCCAGTCCGGCGCCATAGTAATCCAGTGTGGGAAAGGACCCCAGCAGATCGTAAACATTATCCGGATTAGAAGTCGGTCTGTATTCATAGCCGGCGCGAAGCGCAAGCCAGTCCAGCGCCTGATATTCGATACCGGCACTCCAAGTCAGGGTATCCTTCATGTTTTTTGCCTCTACCAGATTGTAATCTCCTCCGGTATAGCCCATAAACTTAGAAAGCTGGAGAAGTTGAATCCTCTGATCAAACTGAATGACGAATTGCTGAGTACTAGACCAATTTGACCAGTGCAGGTCGCCTAGAAGAGAAAGCCGTTTAATCGGTTTGAGTTTGATTCCAAAATTGACCAGCTGTGGTAATGTCATATCCATCGAAACGTTTCCGATCTGTGCTGAGATCGCTTGTGTGGGAAGATCAAATATACCGGAGACTATTGTCATTAAGGCAGTGCTTCCTTCCCATCCCACCATATTCTGCCACTGTTGACTGTACGAAAAAATATATTTCCCGGTCATGTGTACATTGATAGCGCTATTGTAAGACAATCCAAAGGAGAGCCAGTCATAGGGTTCCCATAGCACACCTAAATTGTAAGAAGGGGAAAAATCATCACGCATGGCTATAGATAAATTTCCGACCGTATCATAAACGCCTACTCCTCCTCCGAACAGAGGGAACGGAATAGTAAGGTCGGATATAGGATTTGCTCCACCCTGGGTGGCGTCTCCGAGGGCTTTTGTTATGTTAACTATCGCGTTGGGCGCTCTCATATCCGTGCCAATCCCCATTGCTGTCTGTCCAGCTCCGAAAGCAGCGCCTATAGACAAGGTCTTGCTGACTCTGTAACTTACCGCCGGACCAAAGTAGATAAGATGCTGAAGATATAGAGATTGGCCGTCAAACCGTGCCGGGTCAGCATCAGAACAGTTCCAGCCGCCGGCATACGGCATATATATACTGAAGCCGAACGTCCAGTTTGAACCGGGATTCCGATGAGAGAGACCGGATATGGGAGCCGGTAACACAGGCCAATTCAATGTGAAGTCCGCGATAGGGATGTAGGCTTTGCCGGAAGTATTGGTTCCTGAGGTGCCGGCCAAGGGGTCTTTGATCAGGTTGTCGTAAATATCATTAAATCCCCTGAAGTTGGGGTCTTGTGTAAATGTATTCGACTTTACGATAACAGCGGCCATAAGCCCCTGGGTGATAAAATCACCGTCCCCGATGAGGGAGAGCCCTGCGGGATTGTAATGGATTGAGGCGATGCCGGGGGGGCGGGCGGTAACAGTATTGGCCAGTGAAATAGCTTCCGGATCAATGATTAGATCCTCGTTGAACATAGCTTCAGCTTGCGGTAGCCTGAGAAACAGGCTTACGGCGACTATGCATATAACGTAGATAACAGGGATGCGCAAACGTGACAATTTATTTAAATTATGTATTTTATTCCAAAAAAAAAGAAATAACGATAGTGGAAAATGGGCGATAAAAATTGTGAGCTTTAAAACTCTTATCATTATTATGGATACCAGTTGTTTTATGATAAAAAATAAACCTTAAACAAGCACCTTTCCCTGCTAATTGGCGCAAGAGAATAAAATAAATAGCATCAAATATATAATTTAATAGATCCCGTTATTTTTGTAATTTCAACGCTTTAATTTATTTTCAAGCGACTATGGAAAAGCTATCCCGAGTCTATAATTTTTTGTTAAGTATTTTCTGCTCCGTATGGTTTTACTTTGAAGAATATTCTTAAAATTCAAACGGCACAGTAAAAGTTAAAGATACATCAGGGTCATTAACGGTCATTCCTACACCCACCGAAACATTTACGGATCTCGTTGCACTCAGTCGCCACCCTGTTCCTATGTTAAGCATAGCGGAAAGGGTGCTGCCTGTTTCAACTGTCGTGTCATCAGTCAGGTGGTATTTACTATTGAAACTGTAAGTAAATTGAGCGCTCATGTTCAAAGAAGCTTGATAAGAAAGGGCATAACCAAATCCAAAAGCCCAGCCAATGCTGCTACCGAGATCAACCTTATTTACGAAACCACCAGCAGGCCATGTTGCATTCAAACCGCTTTCAGGGAAATTGTAGGCGTAGGTAAGGTTACCAAAGGCAACGAGAGGATCTATGACCTTGCTTAGAGAAACCCCGCCGCTGATTGAATAGACACCTGAGCCGGTTGCCAGTGAGTTAGTCGTGTCAATCGCATAAGGGCTGGTGCCTGTTGGTATGGAAGCGCTGAAGCTGAGTATGGTTGTGGGGAGAGAACCCCCTGCCTTAAATGGCTGTATCTGAATACCTAAGGATATATCTCCTAAATTGGTTGATTCTTGAGAGGACGCCGTTCCTACCGAGTTGTACTTATAATCGAATGGAACGTTGGCGTACATGGTAAAATTGTTTAGTAGACCGTATTGAAGGATAATAGAGTTGGTTAAGTTATGATTGGATCTGGTTTCAATCGTGGATGAACTTACGACATCGCTGGAATAGTATGCATAATTCAAAGAATATTGCAGTCCAATGATTCCCTTTTTTAAAAGAACATATTGATTGCCAACGGCGGAAAGAATATCCTCTGTCGATTTACTCTTTTCCTCCTCAGGCACCTCCAGTCTTTTTCGCGCCTCGTTCTCACTGCGCATTTTTTGAATTTCCTGCCTCAAATCTTCTACTTTCTGCTCCAGACTTTTAGGAGATTCATCCTTCAGTTGTTCTGTTGCTTCCGGTTGGGGACTTTGAGGAGGATTATCCTTCTGCTTAAGTGCTTTTGCTTTCGGTTGAGGGCTTTGAGAAGTTTCATCATCAACCGCAGATTCCATGTCATCCGCATCAATTACTTTTAGAGCAAGTGGAGTTTCTCTGACGGGTTCCTGTGCCCTGACGGGAGTTGCTACAAATAACATACACGTAATAAAAACCATTGAAAGTAAATTGATAAAAATCCTGCTTTTCATCAGATATCCTTAATTGGTTAAAATATTTACGAAATTCCCCACAGTCACTTTCAAATAAGGCGTATAACTTAATGCGATTGATGCAAACAGCTATATATTGAAATTTTTTTTGTTGAAATAGCACTCCACTTTAATTGTCATTAATTGCTCAGTTAGTTCTATTTTCAATCAAAATAAATGACGATACTTTCTGGTGGTGCAAAAAACGCCTTGGCCATCTACAGATGTCAGTACTTCTTGTGAAATGAACAAACTTTTTCATAGATTAATATTAATATATAAGCTCATCCGTATTGTCAAGGGAAAAACGGCATTTAATTAGGAAATATATATATTTTTCATGTTGTTGCATTTATCGGGCAGGCTGATTTTTTTGTGATTCTCTTTATTTGATTTGTTCATGAAAATTAAATATTATTTATAACAAAGTAAAAAAAATGTTTAAATTGAACCACTCTTGCGTTAAAATCAACAATGTTTATATATTTAATCTAATTATATTTTCTTCCGATTAAATCAATTACTGTAATTTCCGGCGGCGCGAAAAAGCGCACGGGCGGACCCCACGTTCCGGCGCCTGAACTGACATAAACCGATTTATTTTCCCCTAAATTATAATATCCATAGTTTTTGGGAAAAAATAACCGTGTGAGCAACATAAAAGGGAAAATTTGACCGTCATGTGTATGGCCGGAAAGTTGTAAGTTAAAATTCATATTTTCATGAATGTTGGGCTGATGTTTTAGCAATATAATAAACTCTTTGTTTTGTGTTGCCCGCAGCAGTTCTGATAAATGAGTACTGTTTTGTATTAAACCTAACTTTCTGCCGGTAATATCATCGAGGCCAATAATATTTATTCCCGCCACTCGTCTGTTTTCGTCCCTTAAAATTTCAAACCCGGCGTTTTTAGTGAATTCCAGAGCTTTTTTGATTCCGGCATAATATTCATGATTACCCGGAATCGCATATTTACCGTACATTGGTTTTATTTCAGCCAGTTGTTTTGATTCCGGCATAACATTACTCAGTTCTCCGTCCAACAGGTCTCCTGTAGAAACCAGTATATCGGGTTTTTCGTCCTTTACACGATCCAGAATGACCTTCAGACGTTTATCCCGGATAATTAACCCGATATGCACGTCGGATATTTGGACAATCCTGATTTTCCCGTTATTAGGTAGTAATTTGTCAGTATAGATTTCTAATCTTTTGACCCTGATTCTCTGGGCGTCAAAGAATCCGTAAACGACAAAAATAAAGGAAAGAGACACAGACAGACCAAAGAAAATATTTTTCAATAAGACGTTTTCCCCGGTTTGGCAAAAAAAATAAAATACGTATCTGGCTGTGTCAAATGTTATATTTACAAAGAAGAACAAAAAAACAAAAGCCATCCAGAGATAGCCAAAATAGGCAATTGACCGGGCCAATGTTTCCAAATGAAGTTTTTCGGTAAATCGTATTATTATTGGAGCCAGGATCATAAAAAAGAGTAAAATTATTATTATAACGTCTGTTGCGCCGGAAAAATGGAAAATGTTTATTGCCCGAAAAAAGGCATAAAAGTTAAGACCCCCGTAAAGACATAAAAAAATCAAAAGAACAATAATCATACTAAAACTCCAAATTTTCCAATCACGTAAAAACTTGACAAGAAATACCCCTTAAGATAAGTATGGTGCCCCTTATCGGGATATAATTAAAAATGGATGCCGATGTAGCTCAGCCGGTAGAGCAA
>JBKQWB010000046.1:0-44489 GCA_052139735.1 Smithella sp.
AAACATGTTGTGAGAAGATGACCACCAAAACCAGCGTCGCTTCGCTCCGATCAACTGGCCTTGTTTCCACCGGAATCAATGGCCGATTTCATCTGGAACACGTGGCCGATTTCACCGGAATAAAAACCTCTTCTTTTTTTGATTAGTTTGCTTATCCTTTATGTGGAGAGATTTCATTCTTCTTGGTTAATCTTCTTTATCGGTTGCGGTGGTGTTATTTTAAGTCTGGGGATGGGATATATTGTCATTATTTTGTTTAAATTCATGTCTCGTGAATTGGTGCATTTGTCGTCAAAGTATTTTCTGAAAGACGCCATAGATCGTATTGCTCTTGTTTCCTTTTCGGCAAAATGCCCCGTTACAGGATGTGAAGGGAATGTGTTTATTTCCGACGAGTATGACGAGCGGGTAGAAGACAGCGGATATGTTGCTAAATGTTCAAAAGATCCCAAAGGACAGAAGTTTTCTATTGATGCCAGAACGCTTAAAGGAAAAAGAATCAAGACAAAAACCCGATTCCCATTGATGAATATTTTTCGTTAGTTTACATCGCTAATGAGCAAAGCAAAAACTTAACCCCACGCAAAACATTTATTGGCAGTCACCTTTTTGCCTTGAAATGTCGTAATCCTTGCAGTATTTAAGCTCACATGCACGGATGAGGGAACGGCAACCCTCAAGTTTGTTACCGGAAAGGATATAAGCTAAACCACGTTCACTGTGAGCCTCCGCATAATCCGGTTTCAATCGGATAGCCTCATCATCATCCCTTATAGCCTGCTGATACTGAGTCATATTGCGTAAGCTATTCCCCCGGTGTCTATAAGGATTAGCAAAATCAGGCTTCAATCTGATGGCTTCATCGAAGTCTTTGATAGCCTGCTGATACTGTTTGAGTCCGTTATATGCATTCCCCCGGCTACTGTAAGCCTCCGCCAAATCAGGTTTTAAACGTATGGTTTCATCAAAATCTTTGATAGCCTGCTGATACTGTTTGAGTTCGTTATATGCATACCCCCTGTTATTGTAAGCCTCCGCCAAATCAGGTTTTAAACGTATGGCTTCATCATAGTCATTGATAGCCTGCTGATACTGTTTGAGTTCGTTATATGCATTCCCTCGGCTACTGTAAGCCCCAAATAAATCCGGTTTTAAACGTATGGCTTCATCGAGGTCTTTAATAGCCTGCTGATACCGTTTGAGTTCGTTATATGCATACCCCCGTCCATAATAAGCCACTGCCAAATCAGGTTTTAAAAGTATGGCTTCATTGAAGTCTTCGATAGCCTGCTGATACTGTTTGAGTTCGTTATATGCATACCCCCGTCCATAGTGAGCCTCAAAAAAATCAGGCTTCAATCTGATGGTTTCATCGAAGTCTTTGATAGCCTGCTGATACTGCTTGAGTTCGTTATATACATATCCCCTGGTAATGTAAGCATTGGCTTTATCCGGTTTTATACGTATGGCTTCATCGAGGTCTTTGATAGCCTGCTGATACTGTTTGAGTTCGCCATATACATTCCCCCGTTCATAATAAGCCTCTTCAAAATCAGGTTTTAAACGTATGGCTTCATCGAGGTCTTTGATAGCCTGCTGATACTGTTTGAGTCCGTAATATACATTCCCCCGTCCATAATAAGCCTCTGCAAAATCAGGCTTCAATCTGATGGTTTCATCGAAGTCTTTGATAGCCTGCTGATACTGTTTGAGTCCGTAATATACATTCCCCCGTCCATAATAAGCCCCAAATAAATCCGGTTTTATACGTATGGCTTCATCAAGGTCTTTGATAGCCTGCTGATACTGTTTGAGTTCGCCATATACATTCCCCCGTTCATAATAAGCCACTGCAAAATCCGGTTTTAAACGTATGGCCTCATCATAGTCATTAATAGCCTGCTGATACTGTTTGAGTCCGTAATATACATTCCCCCGTCCTTTGTAAGCATTGGCATTATTCGGGTCTAGTTTAATAACGTTGTCCCAATACTCAATGGAATTGCTGTTAATGTCATTTGCATCTTTTCCTTGAAGCTGCATCTGCCCCCCATCTGGAGAATGTATACTCTCATAGTAATTTTTTACCATATTCCGAACGATCGCATTTTGATTTTTCCAGTTTTTTCTAGAATCGGCAAGTTTGGGGTCTTTACTTGCTTTATTTAAAACCTCTGAAATATTTTTTGCTATTTGCATGTTAACGTACGACTCATGGGAATGTGAGTTTAAATCGATTGTTATATTTTTCCCAGACCATCCCATTATTTCGCCGTCTCTGTCGATAAAAATTTTCTTATTGATGGTCGTCATTTTATTTTGCATATCAAAAATAGTAAACATTTCGAGGTAACAAAATAGATCGGGATACTTGACTCTTGCACCACTTTTTTTTAGATCGCTTGCTATTTTTTTCCGAGACGATTCTTTTTTATATTCTATGTAATAAATCGCAGAAAACTTTCCAACTTCTGGATTCCATCCTATTCCATATACAACGTGTGAGCTTATCATGCCATCAGGGATATAGACGTTTATATCTGAATCTGAGTAAACAAGAATTGGCACTTGCCACGAGCCATCTTCGCCACTCACATAAGCTATATTTCCATAACGATCTCGTGTAATACACTGCATCAAGTTGCCAAATACGGGAGTGATTGCCAGACCGAACACAAGAAGCACTGCTACAGTCAATAAAACAATAACCTTTTTCATAATATTTCCCTTATTTAAAGAAACAAAAAATTTAACTAATATTAACTTTCATATAAAAATTAAAATTCATTATTTTTGTGAAAAATAATGTCAACCTATGGTGTATCAGTATTATCTTTCTGTGGAGAATTTTTACTGTCTGTATGTTCCGGTTGAGTTTCACTTGTAGTAGAAGGTATTTCATCAGCTAATGTGCATTCGCTAAGAGTTTGGATTGCTGCATGTTTGCAACGCAAGGTGATGGTTTGACCTATATGCATTTGGCTAGCGTTTGCCTCAAGTGACTCATCTATATAGCAACTTACTCCATCATCCATTAGGGTCTGTGTTGCATCTGAAACTGGCTTATCGGAAAAATAAATAAAGGCGCCAGCTGATAATCCTTTCTTCGTCATATCGGACCGGACAGACGGAGGCGGGATGAAAATACCTGATATTTTACCTGTTATCAAAACAGTACGTTCTTCATATTTTTTACGGTTATTCTTATAGTCGTTTACATAATCGAGAGCTTGAATATTTATATCAGATAAATTAATGGGAATTGGTTCTGCACTTTTCTCTTCGTTGACCGTTGTGTTTTCTTCTTGTTTTTGTTGATTCGTCCCTTTGTCTATTTGTCCAATAAATGAGGCGAATAAAATAAAAATAAAAAAACCACCTATGAATTTTAAAAAAGTGGAGCTTTGTTTTTTTCTACAGTAAGGGCATATCTTAGCTTCCGTTGAAATCACCATTGCACAATATTTGCATTTTTTCTCAGCCATTATCTTGTTCCTTGCTAATACTCAAACACCGCAATATTTGCTGCTAAGACGCCAAAAAAACTTCAAGTCTGTCTATCACAATTCACATTTGAAATCTTCAAGAGATGAACAAATGATTATGCTTTGAAAATGGAATAAAGTCTTTTCATATCTATAACAACAGTTGGAATACTAATTGCCGTCGAAGATGTTCCACCATGACTAATAGTGTTTCTTTGCTTATAATATTTAACAACTTGATTATAGTCATGGCTATCCTTGTCAACCAATAACAACACTCTATGCATGAAATGTATTTTATTAGAATCTTCCGCTGCTGGAAATATGCTCCAAACACGCTTTTGCTTCAAATTTGTTATAGTCTTTTGTTTTTGAGAGATCAGTTTACTGCTTTCTTTTCTTATAAAATCCTCTAATCGCGTAAACATAAATAAAAAATATGCGTGATCATTGAGTTCACGCTTCACCCGTAATTCTGCTTCTTTTTTATGATGTCCTTTAGATCGACATGAAAATTCTTTTCGTGCGTAATTGTCATCTATCTCTTGATATTGTTTTTGTAACTTATCAAATATATTCACAGCTTAATTACCAATAAGTTCATAGAATATTTCTTTTGAAAAAATCTGACCATTTCGACGATCGTTTGACTTGAAAATAGTCCATTTTGGATCTTCTTGCCAATCTGCTACATCAACCATAATAAATGAGTCATTTTTAGTTATTAGATCAACTCGACCATTTGCGCCAATTATCCACAAGCCGACTGGTTTAATTGAAAGTATAAGTTTACCATGCTTAAATATATCTGCCACATCAATCGACTGTTTTTCTATTTCATATTCTTGCATTAATTCTTCATACATATTAACCGTATTATTAGTTTTCATAGTATATCCTTGCTGATCAATTAACCAATGATTCACTAATGTATATAAATTTGAAATTCGTTTTTTCCAGTCATCGATTCTCTCAGGTAAATATATATATTTATTAAATCCCTTATCAGTTATACATACATAAAAAAACTTGTATGTATTATTAGGAGAAGAATCTGGTATTGATTTCACCAAATTATTATCATACAGTTTTTTTACTACTTTTTTTATTATCTCAGGAGACAAATTCGTGTTTTTTTGTATTTCATCACCAGTTGCTCCTGATATAAAATTTTTATTACCCTCATATTTGGGGATTCCTGCCAGATATCTAAGAATTATTATTTCGTCTTCCATTTTATATATCCTATTTCTTATTTGGTTCTGCCTGTTCATGAAGTTAAACTATAGGAAGGACGACATTTTAAGTCAAGTAAATCTTGGCCACAAAATGTGAGGTGTGGTGTTTATTATCGGGCGTGAATTGTGTTTATTACCGATTGAAAGGATGCATGTCTGTTAAAATCACCTGATGCTTGACTTCAGGAAGAAGTAAATGCCCTGCCATTTATAAAAATTACATACCTAAATATCACTATTTCATTCTGAAATCAATAAAATGGGGAGTGTGTTTTATTCTATACTTAGTATTTGAAGACTCGATTTTTATAAAGACAATATGTTGTCAACTGAAGTAATAACCTTGCATCGTCTTTGCAGTTGATGTCAAGAAAACTCTGTCCACCGACAGTTAATTTTATACTGTTGTTTTCTTAAATGGCAATACTTTGGCTCCTACTTTTAATCCATCAAGATAATCCGCCCATGTCTGCATCATCTTCTTTCGTTCGGCAAGGTGAGCCGTCCGGTTGTAGGCGCGTCCATTTGGGTCTCTGACCGCATGAGCAAGTTGATGTTCAATAAAATCCGATCTGACTTGCAAGACTTCATCAAGAATGGTTCGCGCCATTGCCCTGAAACCATGTGCGGTCATTTCGCTCTTTTCAAATCCCATGCGTCTTAGTGCCGCAACAAGGGCATTATCAGACATAGGCCTATCAAAAGAACGGCCTGAAGGAAAACAATAGCGGCTTGCGCCGGTAAGTTCCTTAAGCTCCATCAATATCTCTATTGCCTGTTTTGACAATGGCACAAGGTGCGGTTCTCTCATTTTCATCTTGCCTGCGGGAATATTCCATTCAGCATTTTCAAAATCTATTTCAGACCATTCAGCATGACGTAGTTCACCCGGACGGGTAAAAACCAAAGGCAAAAACCGCAACGCACATTTAACAACAAAGCTTCCCTGATAGCCATCAATGGCTCTCAATAATTCCCCCGCTTTCCTAGGTTCGGTAATTGCCGCTCTGTGTTTTTCCTGCGGTTGTGGCAACGCACCTCTTAAATCCGTTGCTGGATCACGTTCAGCCCGCCCTGTTGCAACTGCATATCTGAAAACTTGTCCGCAAATAGTCCTTATACGGTGAGCTGTTTCCAAAGTTCCTCTTGATTCTACACGTTGCAAGACTTTCAACACCTCAGGTGCTTTTATTTCGGCAATCGGACGTTTACCAATCCATGGAAAAACATCACGTTCCAAACGGTTCTTAATTGTTTCGGCATGTCCTATAGTCCAGCTTGAAATAAATCTAGCATACCATTCACGAGATATAACCTCGAAGGTTTCAGTCGATTCAATCTTGGTTTGCTTTTGGGCTTTGCGAACGGCTCCGGGGTCAATTCCGTTTGCTAACTGCCTTCGGGCTTCATCTCGTTTTTGACGTGCGTCAAGAAGACTTATTTCCGGGTATGCGCCGAAGGATAGCTTCTTTTCCTTGCCGTCAAATCTGTATTTTAAATGCCATAACTTACCACCCGAACGAGTAACAAGAAGGAAAAGACCCCCTCCATCAAAAAGCTTAAAGTCTTTCTCTTGTGATTTAACTGTGCGAGCTGAAACTTCAGATAATGGTTTGATTCTCTTAGGCATGAAAATATCTCCTTTTTAGGGGCTTGCTGTTTATCTTCGGGGCTTTTTAGTGCAAATCAGCCCCTAAACTTTTTGGATTTCATGAAATCTTATAGCACGTCTTTGGATTAAAAGCAACAAAAAACCCGCTATTTCTAACGGGTTTTTGTACTTCTTTGGATTTTATCGGATTATGTCTTGGCGGAGAGAGGGGGATTCGAACCCCCGTGGGAGCTTGTGGCCCCCAAATCGATTTCGAGTCGATCCCGTTACGACCACTTCGGTACCTCTCCGCATTCAATCACGTTGCCGAAGCGGTGGGGATGTTACTCTCTTTTCCTGGAAAAATCTACTGATAATTTCCCCGCATTCGTCGGGTAATATTCTTTCCGTTATTTCCACCTGATGATTGAGCCTTTTATCAGCCAAAATATTATATAATGAAACCACTGCACCGCATTTCGGATCGCGCGCCCCGAAAATCACGCGCGAAATTCTGGCCTGAATAATAGCGCCAGCGCACATAATACATGGTTCCAGCGTAACGTAAAGCTCCGCGCCTGTAAGCCGGTAATTGCCAAATTTTTCCCCAGCCTGCCTTAAAGCCAGTATCTCCGCGTGCGCCGTAGGATCATTGCGCATAATCGGCGAGTTATGCGCCCGCGCCAGAATATTGCCTTCGAGCACCAATACCGCTCCTACGGGAACTTCGCCACGGCAGTAAGCATCTTGCGCTTCTTCCAGCGCTATCTTCATAAAATCATGATCCATTGGCATTTTCCGATGAAATATTTCTCTTTAAAATCGTGTAACGACTATAATGACGCGGCAAGAATGGCGGCGCCTATGGCACCATTTTCCTGAGCATAGGGCGACACTTCGATTTTCATCCCCAATTTTTTTTCAAGGGCATGGATAACCCCGATATTCCTGGCTACCCCTCCTGTTATCATGACCGGTTCCTGCAACCCGACACGGCCAACCATAGATGAAACCCTGGCGGCGATAGATTCATGAATTCCGGCAATAATATCCTGCCTTTGTTCTCCCTTCGCGATCAGCGAAATAACTTCCGATTCCGCAAATACTGTGCATAAACTGCTTATTTTTGATGGCTGTTTCGATTTTATCGACATGGCTCCGAAGTCATCCAGATTGACTTCCATCGCCCTTGCCATAACTTCCAGAAAGCGTCCTGTTCCGGCGGCGCATTTATCATTCATGACAAAGTTTTTTACCTTGCCTTTATCGTCGAGGAGAATAGCCTTGCTATCCTGTCCGCCGATATCAATAATGGAACGAATATGTGGATTGAGAAAATGAGCTCCGATTGCATGACACATGATTTCCGTATAAGATCTGTCGGCAAAGTTCACGCTGTTGCGCCCGTATCCGGTGGAAACAATTTTTTCTATGGAATTTTTAGCAATGCCTGCCTCTCCCAAAACTTCTTCATAAACCTTAATACCGGCAATCTCCGCATTATAGCCTGTAAAAATAATCTTTGTCGCAAGAAGTTTGCCGCTATCAAAAATCGCTGCCTTGGCCGTAATGGAACCTATATCAATCCCTGCTGTGCGCATCTTCTACTCTCGCCTTAATCTTCCCGAAAACATAAATATTTGAAGCATCTTATGAGTAAACACTGGCTCAATGTCAAGATAAAAATATTGTTAGGACGGTAATAAATTACCGTCATGAAACCATAATGTTAAGACACTACCCTGTTTTCCAAAAAGTAATATCTGTTGCTTTTTCGCGGGTTGGCAGGTATGCCATGCGAAGAAAAATCAGCCGGGTTATTTTAGAAAAGGAATATTTATATGACAAAAAAATCATCCCCAAAGATCGTTATTAGTGGTTCGGGGATTTGGACACCATCGAATATTATAACAAATGAGGAACTGGTGGAAAGCTATAACGCCTATGCGGAAAAGTTCAATTCTGATCACGCAGCGGATATAGCTGCCGGTACAATAGTGGAAAAATATCCTTCCAGCACAAGGTTCATTGAAAAAACGTCCGGAATAAAAGCACGACATGTATATACAAAGGAAGGTATTTTAGATATCAGGCGCATGCGCCCATTGTTTCCTGAAAGAAAAGATGAAGAATTAAGCAACCAGGCGGAGATAGGCGTTTTTGCAGCGCGAAGGGCAATGGCCGCCGCCGGTAAGACAGCCGCGGATATTGATGCTGTTATTGTCGCCTGTGCTTATACTCAACGGCCATATCCGGCCATTGCCATTGAAATACAGAATGAACTGGGCATTAATGGTTTCGGATTTGATATGCAGGTAGCCTGTTCGGCGGCAACATTCGGCCTCCACCGGGCATATGACAGCTTAAAGTCCTATTCGACAAAATGTGTTTTAGCTATCAATCCGGAGCTTGTTACTCCCCAGGTAAATTTCTGTGATCGTGACAGCCATTTCATCTTTGGCGATGTCAGTACAGCCATAATAATGGAGCGATCTGAAACCTGCACCAGCCCGAACAGTTACGAAATTCTGAGCACAAAAGCACTGACCAGATTTTCAAATAATATTCGCTCCAATTTCGGACATATGGCGTATGCTACGGATGTGAATACTTTCGGAGGAGATAAGCTTTTTCATCAGTCAGGACGCATTGTTTTTAAGGAAGTAAGTCCGATTGCCGCCAAACATATTAGTGATCATCTGGCAAGTCTTGATTTAAAACCCGGCGATATTAACAGATTCTGGCTTCATCAGGCAAATATCAACATGAACAACAGAGTAATTAAAGAACTCCTCGGTGAAGATGTCGCGCCAGAAACTACGCCGACAATTCTTGACCGGTATGCGAACACGGCATCGGCAGGATCAATTATCGCTTTTCATCTTTATAATGATGATTTGAAAAAGGACGATTTAGGGGTAATCTGTTCTTTTGGAGCCGGATATTCCGTTGGCAGTTTGGTGTTGCGAAAACGGTAAGCGAAAATCTGATTTTATCTTTTATTCGCCTCCATAAGCTCAATAAATCCTTCTATTCTGGTTTTAATCTGTCCTTCGGAATAAGCCCTGGGATCGTTCATGTCACACTGGAGTAACAGCACCGGAATGCCTTTGTCTTTCATGATTGCCTCCGCTAAATCGACCATCCCGGCACTGGAAGGCCTGCACGACATATTCTCGTGCAAAATAACACCGTCAATTTTATATTCGTCAATCCATTTTTCAAAATTTTCAATCCGTCTCTCGAGGTTGTAGGCGTATGGCGTGTCCATTATCAGTTTGGCAACATCGCGCAAAGTCTCTTCCACGGTGAGACACTTTTTCTTCGGAGGAACAAATGAAAATGTGTAAGGCTCGAAAGCGATGACAGCGCCTTGTTGTGCAAGGTCATACATGAATCTCATTCTGTACCAGAAAGGTATGCCCTCCCACATCACCCGGTATTTTTCGCTTCCCTTGGGCATTGTTCCCTCACCCTTTGCGGTGATGCTTTTTATATCAGTAAGAATTTTTTTTAAGAAATTTATTCCGATTTTAACACCTGGCAAAACCACCAGGGGGAAAAATGACGCAGATGTTTCGGCTCCGCTGTAAGGCGACGGCACTGACTTTCTGTGTTCAAAAATTTCGCGCCACAGGTTCGTCAGTTCCATTGACCTGCCCAGGACTTGTTCAGCCTTTTCTTATTCATCTTTTTGCCCGTGTGCTTTTCTACAAACGCCATAAGGTCGTAAAACTGATCCACCACGTAATCAATATTGCCCTCGAGGGTTTTCTCATCAGTACCACTCACCCACTTTGGAATATCAAACATAAAAAACGGGACATTCATTTTATCGGCCATAATCTGAAACCACTTCCAGTGAGTATCGCAGATGGCATTCGTGCAAACCACGATATCGGGCTTGCTTATTCCCCCGAGCGTCTTTTTGATTTTTGTATCATAAGCGCCGATGTTTGTCTTGCAGTAGGAACACAGGTCCCGGGAAAAACCCATTGACTCGGCATGCTCGATAAGGCGCTGGGACTGTTTGCGGACAGCAGCTACTGTCGCCATATTTTCGGGATGATCGGGGAAAATATCGTAGACCCACATTATTTCAATCGGGAAAGCGGCACATGTCCAAGCCGTCTTTTTCCAAGGCAGAATCCTGTATATTTTTTCCATGGCAATCCACCACAGCATTGGCCACTTAAGTTTTTTCGAGTGAGGCAAGGTTTTCAGCATCACCTTCCCGGCATTGTCACCGGAATTATTTACTTTATCCATTACTTCCTCCATCCATCATTTCAACAAAGGCCATGAGTCTGGTCGAGAGTTGCTGGTCGGCAACCGGGGAAAAGTCTCTTTCAAGGTGGATAACCTTGTAGCCCTTGGATTTCAAGGCATTATTGACAGGCACGGAATCATAGGCATAGGGCTCGCAGAATTTCAGATTTTGCGAAAGAACTCCATCAACATCTGTCTCCCGGAGGGTTTTATAAAGATAATCCAGCCTCTTCTGAATTGTCGGCCTTGTCGCAGGCGCGGGTATACCCATGTAATATTCACACAGAGAATCAAGTGGGTCGCTCCTGTCAGGAATCGATGTAGCGAAAAATCTTTCGCCTATGGAAAGGTCATCACGGACGACCCTGATGCCGCATTCGTCAAGCGTGTCCATCCACTCCACATAAGTGATGTCACTGCCAGTTAGCAGAAAACGTTTTTTGTCAGATGGAAAAGCCGGCCTTGAATTCCAAACCGTTATCTCCAAGTCGAGCCAGGCTGAAACTTCCTCCACGGGGCAAGTAAGACATTTTATCAACGCGGCCAGATAATCACGGTTGGGGATGTCCTTCTGCGATCTGAGCAGGGAGAGGTGTTTTAGTTTTTTCTTTATCCCATTGGATTTGCCAATCGCCTCCCTGATTTTTTCTGATGTGATTTTTATATCAAATTTATTTTCAAGGCTGTTGATAAGTCTCTGCAGTTCAACCCTGTAATATTTCTTAGCGGCGTCGCCGTCAAGCAGGGGACTGCCGAACCAGTGCAGGAAAGGCGTTTCGACATGAAGCTTCCATATGTCATAATGCCTGTTTGTATTATTGCACCCCTGCGCGAAAATAATCCCGGCCCACTCTTTTGAGTCAGACAGAGCTTCCGTAAGCCAACTCTTTGCGGCGGGACAGAAAAAGTTGGATAAATATTTATCCGCCGGGTCATTGGGTTTGTGGACATCACCCATAATTTTATATGGGACAAATCCGGCAGACATTATAATTTCCAGCGGCATTTCGTGAGATGTGTCATAATATGCAAGTTTTTTCATTTTTTAAAATCCTTATTCCAAAAAAATAAGGCAGTTATTGCCTGTTTCACCATCACATTTATTGCAGCAAGTATAAGGTTAAGCGGTGATATTTTTAATTTCCGTCATTTTTTACATTGCGGGTTTCCCCAGTAAAAAAATTTCAACTCTTGTGGGAAACATGAAAGCATGTAGCCGATTTTTCTTTCCAATTTCCACAAGTGGAGACATTAAATCAAATTATCACGGCAAAAATCAATAAATATCTTCTACTTTTGGGGAAAGGATTGATTTTAATTAATTTTCGTTGGTAAAAATGCTCTGTTTGGAGCATTATTCTGAAAAATGATGATCAATTAATAAAAAAATTTATACATAAAGGCAATTTAGATGGGGAAATTTAAGATCGGCATAAGTTCTTGTTTGCTAGGTGAAAAAGTCCGCTATGACGGCGGACACAAACAAAATACAGTTCTTAAGGATGCTCTTGGGGAGAAACACATAGACTATATCCCTGTTTGTCCTGAAGTGGAATGCGGCCTCGGCGTTCCCAGAAAATCCATGCATCTGGAGGGCAATCCTGATTCTCCCCGGTTAATCATAATAAGTACAGGAGAGGATACGACCAAACGCATGGTGAATTGGGCGCTGAAACGAGTGAATCAACTGGATAAAGAAGATATTTGCGGTTTTATTTTTAAAAGCAATTCGCCTAGTTGCGGAATAAGAAAGGTCAAATTTTTTAATGAAAAGCATATGCACTTAAAAGAGGATAAGGGCATATTCGCAAAAATCTTCATAGAACATTTTCCATTGCTGCCGGTGGAAGATGAAGAACTCCTTAATGATCCCGTCATGCTTGAAAATTTTATTGAAAGAATATTCGCGTTCGCTAAATCATGTGCCAAGTAATTCCTTTAGAATTGATATCATCTAATTTTCATCTTGACATCTATTTATTTGCTGTGTTACGAGTTGATATCATTAAAAAGAATGAGTGAGCTAAAAAATGTTGAAAGTTTTTTCCAGAAATAATTGGTGGTGGCAGACTTTAAATGTCTGCCCATAAGCTCGGATAAAAAAGAGCATGGGCAGGGAAGCTCCTTCCCATGACTCCGGAATAATATTAACGCCATGGGAATACATCATAACCCATGGCTTTTTTTTAGACTTATTCTTAAATAATTAATAAGGAGAATAAACATGGAACAGGTAAAAGTAGTACTGCAAGACCGCGAAATACCTAAAAAGTGGTATAACATCATGGCAGATTTGCCCACACCGATGAAACCGCCCCTGCATCCCGGAACCGGCCAGCCGGTAACCCCCAGTGATCTGGCCGCAATTTTCCCGATGAACATTATTGAACATGAAGCTTCCGGCAAGCGCTGGATAAAAATTCCGGATGAAGTCTTGCAAAAATATTTGCTGTGGCGGCCATCTCCTCTTTACCGTGCATATAATTTCGAGAAGCTGCTCAATTGTCCGGTGAAAATTTATTACAAGAATGAAGGCGTCAGCCCGGCGGGTTCACACAAGCCCAACGCCGCCATTCCGATGGCCTATTATAATAAAGTGGCTGGAACCAAGCGCATTACCACAGAAACCGGCGCCGGCCAGTGGGGCAGCGCCTTGGCCATGGCCTGCCAGATGTTTGGTTTGATATGCCGTGTATATATGGTTAAAATCAGCTATGAACAAAAACCCTACCGTCGCATGATGATGAACACCTGGGGCGCGGAATGCATCCCAAGCCCCAGTAACTTAACTCAGGCCGGCCGCAATGTTCTGGCGGAACATCCGAATTCCCCCGGTTCACTGGGTATCGCGATCAGTGAAGCAATTGAAGATGCTGTAACCAGTGAGAATACGAAATACGCGCTGGGCAGTGTTTTGAACCATGTATTGCTTTATCAGTCAATTATCGGCCTGGAAGCACAAAAGCAAATGCAGAAAATAGGTGTCTATCCTGATGTGGTTATGGGATGTTGCGGCGGCGGCAGTAATTTTGCAGGCATCGCATCGCCATTTGTCTGTGACAAAATCCATGGGAAAGATGTGAAGATAGTTGGCGCAGAACCGACATCCTGCCCCAGTATGACCAAAGGACCCTTCGCCTATGACTTTGGAGATCTTGCTAAAACAACACCGCTGCTTCCCATGTATACACTTGGACATGATTATGTTCCCGCGCCGATCCATGCGGGCGGTTTACGTTATCACGGCATGGCACCGATAGTCAGCCATCTGGTCAGAGAAAACATGGTTGAGCCAAGAGCCTACGACCAGTTAAAAACATTTGATGCCGGCGTTAAATGGGCGCGTTCAGAAGGTTTTATTCCCGCTCCGGAAACCAATCACGTCTTGGCGGCAGTTGTTGATGAGGCTATGCGCGCCAAAGAAGAAGGCAAGGAAAAAACGATTCTCTTTAACTGGAGCGGTCACGGGTTAGTTGATCTTGCCGCTTATGACGCTTATTTATCTGGAAAATTAGAGGCTTATGAATTACCCGATCATGAAGTAGAAAGGGCGCTAAATGCCATTAAGGATTTCCCTAAACCTTAATAAAACTTAAATATATTTAAAAAGAAAAACCGTTGAGAAATAAAAAACTTGACGGTTTTTCTTTTTTTCGTCAACCTGTCAGGCAATGAAAACCATGCACGATCATAAATTAATCCGTTGCCCGAAATTGGGCGATGAAATGACTTTCTCATACTGTTTGCGGGAATCCGTTAATCTTCCCTGTTCGCGGATTGTACACTGCTGGTCTTCTTGTTTTGATGTCTCCGCTTTTCTAAAAGAATTTTTGACGCCTCAGCAATGGAATAATTTCAACAATTCCGGGCAAAATGATAAAGTGACAAGTCTTATCGAATTAATTGAAGCGGCAAAGGCAAAAAAATGAAATCTCTAGATTTATTCAATCAGGAAGGCACGGGAGGGGCAAAGGATTCGGCTCCTCTTGCAGAAAGAATGAGGCCTCAAAAGATTTCCGAATATATCGGCCAGCAACATCTTTTAGCAGAGGGCTGTTTACTAAAAAGAGCCATTGAAGAAGATAAGCTTTTTTCCATGATTTTCTGGGGACCGCCAGGTTCTGGAAAAACCACTTTGGCCAGAATTTTAGCCGTTGAAACAAAATCAAAATTCATCAGTTTCTCAGCCGTTCTTTCCGGTGTAAAAGAAATTCGCGCGGTAATTGATGAAGCCAGGGAATTACTGGAAAGAAAAAAGATAAAGATGATTCTCTTTGTTGATGAAATTCACCGTTTCAACAAAGCCCAGCAGGACGCTTTTTTACCTCATGTGGAAAGCGGACTGATTACATTAATTGGCGCGACTACCGAAAACCCTTCTTTTGAAGTAATTGCTCCTCTTTTATCGCGAACAAGGGTTTTGGTTTTAAAGCCTTTTTCTGAGAACGACCTGCTGGCCATTGTCGAGAATGCCCTGAAAGATAAACAAAAAGGGTTCGGACAAATTTCTATAAAAATCGACCCGGACGCTCTTCGTTATATTGTTCTTTTGGCTGATGGTGATGCCCGTAGCGCCTTGAATAATCTGGAAGCTATAGTATCTATGGTGCAAAACCTGCATAAAGATAAAAGGGTTATCTCTCTGGAATTCGCCCGCGAAGCTTTGCTTAAAAAAGCTCTTTTATACGACAAAGATGGCGAAGAGCATTATAATTTAATTTCCGCTTTGCATAAGAGTTTACGCGGTAGTGACCCTGACGCCGCCCTGTATTGGCTGGGAAGGATGCTTGCCGCCGGAGAAGATCCTCTCTTCATTGCCCGGCGCATGATACGCTTCGCTTCGGAAGACATAGGAAATGCCGATCCACATGCGCTGATCATTGCTGTTGCCGCCCAGCAGGCTTTTCATTTTATCGGCCTGCCGGAAGGAGAACTGGCTCTGGCTCAGGCGGCAGTTTATCTCGCAACAGCTCCCAAAAGTAACTCGCTGTATGTTGGTTACGGTAAAGTCAAAGAAATTATTAACACGAAAGGATATTTACCCGTGCCGCTGCATATTCGTAATGCGCCGACAAAATTAATGAAAGAGCTTGATTATGGCAAAGATTACAAATACGCTCACAACTACGCAGATGCTTATGTCTCACAAGAATACTTGCCGGAAGAAATTAAAGGGCAAATTTTTTATCAACCAAGGGAGACTGGTTTCGAAAAAACCATTAAAGAAAGAATAAATGCCTGGAGACAGAAGAAAAATAATGCCAAAGATGAATAGATTTATACCCTTTCGATTGGAAGCTGCCGCCTGATAGGCGTCAGTTCCCGGTAAGGCAAAGGCTATTTTTTATTGCGCTCCTTATATAGGTCGCGCTACCCGGTCAAAGGATAACGCGGCGGCAAGGAGGAGGCTCCGCAGGCATATTTTCATACGTTGAGGAAGCCGACGACGCGGCCAACAAAGTTAGCCAAAGACCGGATGCGCATCCCGCAGGGGAGCGCATAGTAAATGAATTTAACATTACCGGTAATTACCTACCTGCAAGGTGGTAACTTACAAGCGAAAGGGTATTGCAAAAAAGGAAATGGGAGGCTTGGTTAGGGCCTCCCAATGAAGAGGGAAGGTTTAAATACCTTCTGGTTGTTTTGTTGCCGGCCAATCATACCCGTTATTTTTAGTCGACTAACGACTTTATTTAAAGCATTTATCGTACCATAAATGAATATTTATTTTAAGTAATCGATATAATTATCAAAATATATAAAATTGTCATTGTTCCTATAAATAATATTTTTTATTGGCGGCAATAAATGTCGAAAAGAAAATCCGTTAATTTTTAAAAATATAGTAAATACAAATACATATCGTTTAATTTCCATATTTGTCCAAACTTCGACAAAAATGTCGGACTTTTTTGGATTATCCGTTGACTTTTCTCTTAAATAGCTTAAAATGACCGGCAAAACGAGATTGTGAGGATAAAATGCGTTTTTCCAGAAAAAAAGAACTAATAGTTCGCCGCAAAGCTAAAAGTTACAATGATCCTTTTCTTCAACCTTTAGCGGTAGCAATTGTCAGCGCTATTTTTGTAGCCTTAATCCTGATTACGGGCTTATTGGAAATTAGCAGAAGTGAAAATAACCTCTTAGCCTTTATGGAAGATCAGGCCTTGAGCACAATTGGCGTGTTGCAGCGATTAACAGAAGAAAATTTGAAAAGTATAATTGCCGTACCTGTGAAAAAAACTCCTAATTTAAAAACTGTCAGCCAGGAAGAAGCTTCTTATTCCAAAAAATGGGTGATTGAAGCAATAACGGCATTGGCCAAAAACTTAGATGAGCAATGGAAAAAAGGTAAGATAAACAATGATTATCTGCATAAATTTGCCTTGGACAATAATTTTTCATATCTGGGTTTATTAAATACCGAGGGAAACGCGGTTTACCAAAGCGGTCATTTGCAAACAAACCTGCTGTCTGCAAATGAACAGGTAAAGAATGGCCGGAAATTAACCACGCTGGAACTGATAGCAAAAATAGGAGAAAAACAGAGAATAGGATTCATCGCTCTGAGGCGTAAGGATAACAGCGGCACAGTAATAATAAGTCTGGATAAAACAGGATCTGTTTACTGGATTCTCAAAGTTGCCGGAGAGAAAGGAATGAATAAAATAGGCGAAGGCCATGGTATCGTTTACATGCAAATTATCAATGATCACAACAAGCTTCTGAGCAGTGTCGGCCAGCCAACCCCATATATAAGCACAAACGATTTCAATTTTAAAGAAATTTTAGCCGGCAATGTAAAAATTGCCAGCAGAAAAGTTAATTACGGTGATAATAAAATTTTGGATTTGGCGGCGCCTTTATTTCTGGACAAAAAAATTGTCGGTATAGTGAGAATCGGTCTCGATCGCCGCTCGATGGATAAAAGTCTTATCGAAAACCGGCAACATATCTTTGTTTTTATGTTTTTTATTGTTGTTATCGCTTTATTATCCATGTGGCTCCTTTATCATGACCAGAACCGCCACCTGGCCGGTATTGTTGAAATGGAACGCCAGCTGGAAAAAGCAGAAAGGCTTTCTTCTCTCGGACAACTGGCGGCCGGGGTAGCGCACGAAATCCGTAATCCATTAAATGCTATCAGTATGGCTACGCAGAGGCTGAAAAGGGATTTTATACCTTCTGATCCGCAGAAAGCAGATGATTTTCGCAATCTTTCAGGAGTTATCAGAGACGAAATCAAACGTCTCGATGGAATAATCGAAGAGTTTTTGACTTTCTCCAAAAGCCGCAGACTGGATTTTTGTAAATTTTCCATCACGGAAGTTTTACAAAAAATTGTCAATCTAATCAGGGAAGAGGCGTCAACCCGTGGCATTACTATTGAAACAACATGGCGCGATACTCCGGCTTTAATTTCTATGGATGTCAATAAACTCCAGCAGGCTTTTATCAACCTGATTAAAAATGCCATGGAATCCATAACGGCCGCAGAAGGGAAGATTATTATTACGGTTGATAAGGAAGGGAAAAATTACATTGTCGTAAGAATTTCCGATACCGGCTGCGGCATGACATCCAAGGAAATCGCAAGTATTTTTAATCCTGAATACACTACCAAAGAAAAAGGATTGGGGCTGGGGGTACCGTTAGCCTGTGAAATCATCCGCGGTCATGGAGGAGATATAAGAGTAATCAGCACCAAAGGCAGCGGGACAACATTTGAAGTTATTTTGCCTCGTGAGCGATTCAACGAAATATCCTCAAAAGACAAGGATTAAAAATTCATGCAAAAACTGAGTATTCTAGTCGTCGAAGATGGTCAATCCCAAAGACAAATGCTGCGCGATTTTTTACGCTCTGAAGGCAATACCGTAACAGAAGCGGAAAATGGTGAAATAGCGATTAAAGCAGTTTTAAACGGTCATTTTGATTTAATTCTTTTGGATTATAAAATGCCCGGTATGGACGGTCTGGAAGTACTCAAAGAAGTAAAACGCATCAATCCGGAAATAGATGTGGTTATTATTACCGCTTATGGAACAATAGAAACGGCGGTTGAAGCCTTAAAAGCAGGAGCAATTGATTATATCACCAAACCGGTGGATCTGGATGAATTAATAATACTTGCCAACAGGATAGCGGAAAGAAGACAGCTGATTCAGGAAAACAGACTCTTAAAAGAGGACATGAGCAAACGCGGCGTTACCGCGGACAAAATCATTTACAAGAGTCCGCTCATGGCGGAACTGATTAATCTGGCAGGGCGTGTGGCCGCAAGTAAAGCGTCCATTTTAATTCAGGGGGAAAGCGGAACGGGGAAAGAGTTACTGGCGCGACTGATTCATCATTTGAGTCCCAGGGCACACAAATCCATAGTTGTCGTCAATTGCGGAGCTCTCCATGAAAATTTAATGGAGAGTGAATTATTCGGCCATGAAAAAGGCTCTTTTACCGGAGCGGCTTCCCGCCGGATTGGCCGATTTGAAGAAGCCGATGGCGGCACTCTTTTTCTTGATGAAATAGGAGAACTTAGCCTTTCCACTCAGGTTAAGCTGCTGCGTTTTTTACAGGAACGCGAATTCCAACGTTTGGGCAGTAATGTTAATCTCCAGGTTGATGTCAGGATTATCAGCGCAACAAACCGCGATTTGGAACAGCAGGTTAAAGAAGGATCTTTTCGTGAAGACCTCTTTTACCGTCTGAAAGTTGTTACCATGTCTTTGCCGCCCTTAAGAGAAAGAAAAGAAGACTTAAGTATTTTAATCAATCATTTTATTGATAAATTTGCCACGGAAAACGGAAAAAACATTCAAGGATTAACATCTGAAGCTCGCGATATGCTTTTGAAATACGATTATCCGGGAAATGTACGCGAACTGGTTAATATTATAGAACGGGCAGTTGTAATAGCACGTGACCAATACATAACGACCGACGATTTACCATTTAAATCGGTTTCCTTTCCGGATGATTCAGGCAAAAAATATTCCGGAGCTTTGCGTGAATCAGTGGATGAATTGGAAAAAAAATTAATTATTGAATCAATGGAAAAGACGCAGGACAATCAAACAAAAGCCGCTGAAATTTTAGGAATATCGGAGAGGATGTTACGCTACAAGCTAAAAAAATACGGCCTGAAATCCTGAGGGCTGTTGAAAAAAGCCCATCTGCTGCGTTTCCCTCGCCCTTCGTCATTGCGGAGTATTCACATATACACCTCATTCCTCAGGGCTCGGGGGCCTTGCATCTGAACTTTTTTGAACAGCCCTTAAATTTGACGGAACGGTGAAACATAAAAAGCTTTTTTAGCTGATGTGTTTTTCTGAAAGTCTCAATTTTCAAAAATGCAATTTTGTGCTAGTAATTTGTTTACAGTGTTCAATTATTTATTACATTTTTAACCTGAAATCTTCTATTTTAACGACCATCAAAAACTGTGAATTTGTAGATGAAAGAGAAAGGTAAGTATTAATTTAATGACCATAAAAAAGCCGCCTTTTGAGGCGGCTTTTTTATGGTTTGTTTAGTTTAATAATTTTGTCATGCCATAGATTTTTTCATTTCAGTAAGAGACAAAAAATGTTTTCTTTCTTCTTCTATTATATTCTCCAGCGTCTCATGTTGCGCAGGAGAAACCAGTTTCTTGATTTCATGATAGTAAAGAATGGAATCCAGTTCTCTTTGAATGGCGAAATCAAGAGCCGCCGCCGTGTTCTTAACTTTTGAAAATTGTTTTTCCATTGCTTCCTTTGTGAAAACTATATTGTTATCAACATAGGAACGCAGGTAAGCGCTGTATTCCCCGTCATAACTCTCGAACGGACTGTTTTTTTCCATTTTCGCAAAAATCTTTTCAAAAATTTTTTTATGAGCAACTTCCGCCTGAGCCAACTGAGCAAATAGTTTTTTTGCTTCTTTTTTCCTGGAAATTCGTTCGGCATATTTATAAAAATCAGAACCGTTTTCTTCAATTCTTATAGCAACTTCAACGACATCACTTGCTGCAAAAACTCCCATATTAAATGCCTCCTACTTTTAAATAATATTATATTAAATTGAACATATTTTTTTATCTAATGCAATAAAATTAACATATTTAAAACCACTTCATTTTTTTAAAATAAATAAACAATAACAACGCAATAACCAACATAATCCATGCTTTAAAACATATGTTTACCTCTCTTAAGGAGATGCTTTCTTTTTTACCTTTATAAATACGCTGGCGGCTGGTGATTTCCCATCAGGGAAAGAAACACCTGCGGGAAGCACAATTTTAGTATCAATTGTTGTCGAGAAAAATACTTTTTGCAGGTCAATGGGTTCCGTTTCGATTTTAATGTCTTCCGGTTTAGCCTGGGAACCGATTAAAACATGAACTTTTGACGGAGTAACACTCATTTTTTGCAAAGAAAGATTTTCTGCCAGCGAGTTTTGCGTGTTGATACTGACAGGAAAAGTCCAAGGGATAAATTTAGAGGAATAAACATGAATTTTCCCGGGAACAATATCGGCAACTGTCAAATTTGACGGCGCATTGACCATATTACCGGTTAAGGTAAATTCACGCTTTTTATCTATCACAGAAGATAAATCGAGAGATAACTTCAGTGAATGTTCGTCGAGAAGACGAAATGCCTGTTGTGGTCCCTGGAGAATAACCTTTGTTTCGTTTACTTGTGGTTCATCAATCTGCCAATTTTGTGGAATATTTTTATATTCAATGGGAACAATAAAATCACGGCGGATAATTTCTCTCTGATAGCCAAAAGCAATCCATAAAATACATGCCATAAACAAGGCAATAATTTTTCCCCGAGTATCTTCTTTGAGCCAATTCAATGCCGGATGTGATTTTTTGCCTGGAGTGTTGCGAATATAAAATTGATCAATTGTTTCATGCAAGAAAGCGGCATTGGGAACTAAAGTGAGATTTTCCAGATAGGCCAGCGATATGGTTCCTTTTTCTTCGGAAACAACAATACATATCGCATCAGATCGCTCTGAAAGACCGAGCGCCGCCGTATGGCGCAATCCGATATTGACATATTTTGATGTGTTGAGAGAAAGCGGCAGATGACAGCCAAACTTCGTGACTCTGTTGCCGCTTATTATCACGGCGCCGTCATGACCGATGGAATGAGGATCGAAAAGACTTTCTAAAAGAGATTCGCTGACAATCCCATCCAGACTTGTCCCTCCGTTAATATGTCTATCCAGAGGATCATTGCCCTGAAGAACAACCAGAGCGCCAATTCGTTTCTTGGCTAAATTTGCCGCCGTTTGCGCGATTATTTCCGCTGTTCCTTTCAACCCGGACAGAGACGGAAATTTCTTCCCGATGTTTCCCAGCAGCGCCAGTCTTTCAAAGAACCAGCGCAAATCTTCCTGAAAGATGACAACTAAAACAAAAAGCAAAATGGCAAAAAAACTTTGCAGAACGATCGTGGTAAGATAAAGTTGAAATAAACGGGCTACGATATAAACGCCGCCCAGAAGTGTTATGCCAATGAGCACAAAGCGGGAAGCTCTTGTTTTAAACCAGGTCAGAAGGGCAAAAATCATGAGAGCGATTATCGTCACATCCAGAATATCCTGAATTCTGATGCTCTTAATAACAACTAAAGCTGAGTTAAGTAATGTCATAACTTTCGTCCTGATTCGCAGGAATCCATACGGTTTTAAAAACTTATATAGAAAGAACTCTGCAAGTGTCAAGCAGGATTAATCTTATATTGACATTTACCTCTATTTTCCCATATCTTTCTCTCCATGAAAAAAATATCCCATAATCATCTTGATACCGTAGGCGATATATCCGCTAAAGAAAAACCATGCAGGGAAAATGTCTGGTGCGCAAAATATGGCTACTTCATTGACTTGGATGCCTGCCGCGCCCGTTCCCGGCAACAAAAGAGTTGCCGCCGTTGTTATGCTTCCTTAATACAAGTGCCTCTGTCTTTTTGATTGCTCAAAATGATGTTCCTGCCTAAACTAAAGGATATTTTTGCAGCAAAAAAAATGTTGACAGGCATTTTCATTGTTGTTATAAGTACAATCAATTAATTCTTGGAAAGAATGATATGAAAGTAACAATTAAAATATTAACTCTTAACAACTGGTGGTGGTGGAACCTCACAAGGAGGCTTATCCGCCGCTGATCTTTTTATAATTAAAGTCAAAGCCGTGGAGAACCTCTCAGGACTCCACGGCTTTTTTATTTTTAACTCGAAAAGGCCGTGAATTTTTCACGGCCTTTTTTATTTTTAGGGGGAATTTTATGTATCAACCAAGTTTCGCAGAATTTAAAAAGTCAGCCCAAAAGGGAAATCTAATCCCGGTATACAGGGAAATATTGGCCGACGTGGAAACACCGGTTTCCGTATTAATGAAACTCCAGAACAAAGATCACGTCTATCTTCTAGAAAGCGTCGAGGGCGGGGAGAAGTGGGGACGTTATTCTTTTTTAGGCACGGACGCCGGAGTCATTTTTAAAGTCCGTGGCGATAAAGTCATTATTGAAGAAAAGGGCCGGAGCGCCACCTGTGATCATAAGGGCAATCCACTGAATTTTCTGCGCGATATACTTAATCGCTATAAGCCGGTCGCTGTCTCCGGCCTACCCCGGTTTTATGGCGGAGCTGTAGGTTTCTTAGGTTATGAAATGGTGCGCTATTTTGAAAAACTACCCTCCAGTCCGCCTGATGATCTGAATCTGGATGAGGCTGTTTTTGTCATCAGCGACTCCCTGATGATTTTTGATAATGTGCGCCATACAATCAAAGTGGTAGCATGCGCCTATACGGAAGACATGGATTCACTGGAAGCAAGCTATAAAGCCTCGTGCGAAAAGATTGAAGCGATGATTGAAACGATTGCTGCGGCGGCTTCCCATAAAACCGCAGATGCTACGGAAAGTGAAGTGAATTTTGAATCCAATATGACGCCCGAACAATACAGAAGCGCCATCGAAAAAGCCAAGGAATATATAACCGCGGGAGACATCATACAGGTTGTGCTGTCGCAACGCTTTGAAACAGCCTGCCGCTCCAATCCCATAGATCTCTACAGGGCGTTGCGTTTTATTAATCCCTCGCCTTATCTTTTCTTTCTGAAACTGGACGATTTGACGCTCATTGGCTCTTCACCGGAAGTCATGGTGCGCAAGGAGGAAAATACCATGGAATTGCGCCCTATCGCGGGAACAAGACCTAGAGGAAAAACCGAACAGGAAGACCGCGCTCTTTCCGACGAATTGCTCTCCGATGAAAAAGAACGGGCGGAGCATGTAATGCTTGTTGATCTGGGACGCAATGATCTGGGACGGGTCGCTGAAACCGGCAGCGTTCAGGTTAATCAATATATGGTAGTGGAAAAATATTCACATGTCATGCATCTGGTGTCCAATGTGCGCGCTCAACTGGCCAGGGGAAAAGATGCTTTCGATGTTCTGGCAGCAACCTTTCCTGCAGGGACATTAACCGGCGCGCCTAAAGTACGGGCAATGGAAATTATCAACGAACTGGAAAAAGTCAAAAGAGGACCTTACGGAGGAGCGGTTGGTTATTTCAGTTTCAGCGGCAATATGGATCTGTGCATTACCATCCGTACGATGATTATAAAAAACGGCAGGGTTTATGTTCAGGCCGGAGCGGGTATTGTGTATGACTCCATTCCCGAATCGGAGCATCAGGAATCTTTAAACAAATCCCGCGGCATGCTGCAGGCCGTGCGTCTGGCGGCATGCGGTTTCGAAATCAAAAACGGAAACTAGGAGAAAAGAATGATTTTAATGATTGATAATTACGATTCCTTTACATTCAACATTGTACAGTATCTGGAACAGATGGGCGAGAATGTCGAAGTATATCGTAACGACAAGATAACGATAGAAGAAATAAAACGTCTCAAACCACGGGCTATTTTTCTTTCGCCGGGCCCCTGCACGCCCCTTGAAGCGGGGATAACGGTTGATGTCATTCGTGAGTTTTACAAAGATTTACCTATCATGGGAATATGTCTTGGGCATCAGTCCATAGGTTATGCCTTTGGAGGAGAAGTCGTGCGCGCCTCGCGCATTATGCATGGGAAAATTTCGCCAATTATCAATGACGGTAAAACAATATTTGCCGGACTGCCCAATCCTTTCCCTGCGGGACGTTACCATTCGCTTCTGGTCGCCAGAGATAATCTGCCCGCCTGTTTCGAAATCAGCGCAGAAACAACGGAGGGTGAAATAATGGGGCTGCGGCACAGAGATTATCCCGTAGAGGGAATTCAGTTCCATCCGGAATCGGTGCTGACTCCTCATGGAAAGCGCATCATTAAAAACTTCCTGAAATATACAAAATAAAGGAGCGATGTTTATGATTAAAGAAGCGATTGAAAAGGCCGTTCAGAAAACCGATGTGTCGGAAGCGGAAATGATGGCGGCAATGGATGAAATCATGGAAGGAATCGCTACACCTGCGCAAATAGCCGCGTTAATTACGGCTTTGCACATGAAAGGCGAAACAGTGGGGGAAGTAACCGGCGCGGCGCGCATCATGCGCCAGAAGGCTACCCGCATCAACGCCTGCTCTTCAACCATAGTAGATACTTGCGGAACGGGCGGCGATAAACTAAACACTTTTAATATATCAACAACAGCCGCTTTTGTTACGGCGGCAGCCGGACTCACTGTTGCCAAACATGGTAACCGCGCCGTTTCCAGCGAATGCGGCAGCGCCGACGTTCTGGAAGCGCTCGGCGTCAATATCAGCGCCGATCAGGATATAGTGGAAGAATGCGTTCAACAAATCGGCATCGGCTTTCTTTTCGCTCCAAAACTGCACGGCGCGATGAAATATGCGATTGGTCCACGACGTGAAATCGGCATCCGCACAATATTCAATATGCTGGGGCCTCTTACCAATCCGGCCGGAGCAACCGCGCAGCTTCTGGGCGTTTATGATAAGAAACTCACAGAAATGTTCGCCGATGTATTAAAAAACATGGGGACAAAAAGAGCCTTTGTTGTTCATGGACTTGATGGTCTCGACGAAGTCACCATAACCGGCGAGACACGTGTTGCTGAACTCAAAGACGGGATAGTTCGGACATACAATATCAATCCTGTGGATTATTTTGGAAGAATTGATACTCTTGATTCCATTCGGGGAGGCGATCCCATGGTGAATGCCCAAATCGTCAAAGATGTTCTTTCCGGAAAAAACGGAGCCTGCCGCAACGTTGTTTTGATTAACGCGGCGCTGGCGATTGTTGCCGGAGAAAAAGCGGATAATATCAAAAAAGGGATAAAGGTCGCAGCCGATTGCATTGACAGCGGCTCGGCAATAAAGAAATTGCAATCACTTATTGAACTTAGCAACAGTTAAAAACATATGATTCTCGACAAAATTATTAAAACTAAAAAAGAAGAAGTGATGCGGTTAAAAAAGGAAACGACCCCGGCAAAACTACAAGAAACGATAGACCGTCTTGAGCCGTGTCGCGATTTCAGGAAAGCACTAAAAGGCAAAGGCTGCAATATTATTGCGGAAGTAAAGTGCGCATCGCCTTCACGCGGCAGACTCATTAAGGATTTCGATCAGGTCAATATTGCCGGAATTTATGAAAAAAACGGAGCGGACGCGATTTCGGTGCTCACCGACGAAAAATATTTCGAGGGGCATAAAAATTATCTGACGCAAATCAGGAAAAGTGTAAAACTGCCGCTATTGCGCAAAGATTTTATTATTGACTTAATCCAGATTTATGAAACACGAGCAATGGGCGCCGACGCTGTTTTGCTTATCGTACGTGTTTTAGGAAAAAAACTTAAAGAATTAATTTTATTATCCAGAGAGCTTGGTCTGAGTTCTCTGGTGGAAATTCACGAAGAAAAGGAACTGGATTTGGCGCTGGAGGCCGGCGCTGAAATTATTGGAATCAATAACCGCAATCTCGATACTTTCGTCACCGATATCGAAACCAGCCAAAGGCTAAAAGTGCAAATTCCCGAAAGTAAAATTGTTGTGGCGGAAAGCGGCATCAATGAAAGAAAAGATGTTGAATCATTGATGCGATCGGGGATCAATGCTTTCTTAATCGGGGAATCTCTTATCACAGCACCGGATATCGGTAAAAAACTGCGCACTTTCAAAGGAGAGATTTAAAGTGACACAAGTTAAAATCTGCGGAATAACGAACAAAGACGACTCTCTTTTCGCGGCTCAGTGCGGCGCGGCGGCGCTGGGCTTTATCTTTTATCCACCCTCTCCACGTTTTGTAACACCTGATGACGCCCGAAAAATAATCAGTGCAATGCCTGATGAAGTAGTAAAAGTCGGCGTATTTGTCAACGAAAAAACAGAGGAAATAAAAAGAGTAATGGAATACTGCACGCTCGATATGATCCAATTGCACGGAGACGAATCGCCAGAGTTATGCCGTCAGTTTTCGTCATCCATAGTTATCAAAGCTGTCGATTTAAAAAACGATGATGATTTGAAAATCGCTTGTTGCTATGGTGTCGCGGCTATTCTGGCCGACAATCGCCATGCCGGACTTTACGGAGGCACCGGTAAAAAAGCCGACTGGGAATTAGCCTTTGCTCTCAAACAAAAAATGCCGCTTATTCTTTCCGGCGGACTTAATGAGGGAAACATTGCCGCAGCTATGAAAACTGTGGCTCCGGCGGCGCTGGATTTAAACAGCGGCGTGGAAGTATCTCCTGGCAAAAAAGATCACGCAAAGCTTGCCCGGATATTTGATATTGTTCGAGCGGCAGATGCTGTGCAGGAAAATTCACTATTAATTTTTTCAAAGAGGAAAATATGAATAAAACACTACCTGACAAAAACGGACATTTCGGTATTTTCGGCGGACGATATGTTGCAG
Source organism: Smithella sp. (assembly GCA_052139735.1). Lineage (GTDB taxonomy): Bacteria > Desulfobacterota > Syntrophia > Syntrophales > Smithellaceae > Smithella. The sequence continues at coordinate 27,471 of JBKQWB010000046.1, forward strand.
AAACTCTGATGCCCGCTCTCATCGAACTGGAGAATGCTTATAAATCCGCCCAAAAGGATAAAAACTTTCAAAAGGAGTTTCAATGGTATCAACAGGAATATGCAGGGCGCGCCACGCCTCTTTATTACGCCCGGCGGATGTCGGAATCCTTACGCGGAGCAAAAATATATCTCAAACGCGAAGACCTCAATCATACCGGCTCTCACAAAATAAATAACACTTTGGGGCAGGCACTGCTTGCCCGCAGGATGGGCAGGAAAAAAGTCATCGCGGAAACAGGGGCCGGACAGCATGGTGTCGCCACGGCCACAGTTGCGGCCCTTTTCGGTATGGAATGTAAAATTTTTATGGGTAAAGAAGATATCCGACGCCAGGCGCCTAATGTTTTCCGCATGAAAATACTTGGCGCGGAAGTTGTGCCCGTGAAAAACGGCACAGCGACTCTCAAGGACGCGATGAACGAGGCCATGCGATACTGGGTGGGGAGTGTGCGTGATACCTTTTACATTATTGGCACAACAGCCGGACCGCATCCCTATCCGAAGATGGTGCGCGATTTTCAATCGGTTATCGGACGCGAAATAAAAAAACAAATCATGAAAATGGACGGCAAAAATCCCGATGTTATGATTGCCTGCGTAGGCGGGGGCAGTAACGCTATGGGAACTTTCTATCCTTTCCGCAATGAAAAAGGTGTGGCCATGTACGGTGTGGAGGCAGCGGGTTTGGGTTTGCATTCTTCCGAGCATTCGGCCAGCATCAACGGCGGCAAAATCGGAATTCTACATGGAAATAAAACTTATCTTTTACAGGATGGCTACGGACAGGTGCGCGATGCTTATTCGATTGCCGCGGGTCTGGATTATCCGGGAGTGGGCCCTGAGCACGCCTACTTTCACGCAACGAAAAAAGTAAAGTATGTAACGGTAACCGATAAAGAAGCGGTTGCTGCTTTTTCCTTTTTATCACGGGAAGAGGGCATCATTCCCGCACTGGAGAGCGCGCACGCGATCGCATATGCCATGAAGATGGCGTCAAAAATGGCCAAAAACAAAACCATCGTGATTTGCCTGTCGGGGCGAGGCGATAAAGACGCGCAGACGATTATAGAAAAAGGAGTTATATGCTAATGGGACGAATTGAAAAAAAGTTTGAATCTTTGCGCGTTAAAAATGAAAAGGCGCTGATTGTTTACTTAACCGCCGGCGATCCTTCACTTGAGATTACAAAAAAATTAATTTGGGGTTTAGAAAAGGCCGGTGTGGATATTCTGGAAATTGGCGTTCCTTTTTCCGATCCCACCGCCGACGGTCCGGTGATTCAGGCTGCTTCACAACGCGCTTTAAAAGCCGGAACAACTCTGCCGGGCATACTGAACATGGTTGCGACAGTGCGCAGGGTTTCTGAAATTCCCGTTGTTCTTTTCGGTTACTTCAATCCTTTTTTTACTTACGGTGTGAAAAAGTTTGCTTACGCTGCGCATAAAGCGGGAGTAGATGGAATTCTGGTAGTTGATTTACCTTATGAAGAAGCAGGGGAACTGAGAATTCACACAGATGCCGCAGGCATAGATTTCATTTCTCTGATCGCTCCTACAACCGGCACAGAAAGGTTAAATAAAATTGCCGCTAAAGCATCAGGGTTTATCTATTATATTTCCATAACCGGCATTACAGGCACTGCCGCACCGAAAATTACAGATATAAAGAACGAAGTGGGAAAAATCCGCAGAATAACCAGCTTACCGGTGGCCGTGGGCTTTGGCATATCAAAACCGCAGCAGGCAAAAGAAATCTCACGCTTAGCCGATGGAGTAGTTATCGGCAGCGCGGTTGTGCGCCTTATTGACGAAAACAAAAATAGCCGTGATTTAGTACGAATCGTTTCCAATTACGTGAGTGGAATTAAGAAAGTATTGCGCTGATCAGGCGCTGTGCCCATTGCTTTGTTCCTGCTACATCGTACTTTACCGGGAATATATCGGGTCATCACGCTTTTATATCTCAGTCCGAACCACCGCACGATGTCGCAATAATATAAAAACAGTCAACAACATCCGCCTGTCGTGCCGCTGGCATCCGGTCCTCCGCATGAACACTCGCCCCCGTTTCGCCCCAGCATGGAGTTTATTACAGCAGCAGCACAGCCGACACCGGATTGAACGAAAATGGCATTAGCAGAGCAATTACGACTGCATGCGCCGCATTCCATACAGGCATCACGATTTTGTATTACTACATATTTGCCGTTGGTTTTAAACACTTCATGAGGACAAACATCCAGGCACATACCGCAGCCGGTACATTTTTTTTCGTCCAGATGTAAAGTGACAACATCTTTAAGATAAACTAAATTTTTCATTTTAAACTCCTAAGAAATAAATACGGCGCCAATCCACATAACAAGACCGGTAGCGGCGCAAGCGATCTCCAGAGGCAGCGCCCATCGCATTTCCCTTTTAACTCCCGACAAAGAGGTGTAGGTAGAACAGCCCGTGAAATTCATCGCGAGATATCCTGACACAGCGGGAATAATAAGCACCCATGCCATAGCCTCTATTCTTCCCGGCCATGCCAAAAGATTGATCTCTCGTAGATAAAGAAGAATCAGGGCGATAACAATGCCTATCGAAAAACCCTTTATCGAAAACGCCCGTCCAGGAAGATATGGCAGCAACAGCGGATTAAGTACAGTGCCTCCGATAACAGCACAAAGTAACGCCAAAACTGCAAATAAACCATGACTTAGAGCGTTTGCCCAAAACCCTGACGGCCCTCCGATACCACCGAGAACGAACCATACAGGCGCAATAATCAAAAAAGCCTTTATCGCTTCTACAAGCTCAACGGGAATCAGCACGGCTCTTTCTTTTAAAGGAAAAGTTATTAAACGCATTGACGCGGTTGTCTTAAAATTGGCATCAAGATAAGCAGGTAAATCCTCCGCACGAATTGGTCCGTACTGAACCTTAAACCCTGAGATTTGTTTTACTTTGTGTGCTGCTACTCCCGGCGCTCCCAGTTGGGGAACAATTAATTTCCTGTGGCTTACAATATTCTTCAGATTGCTAATATTTATTCTTCTTATGAGTTCATCCGTGCCGAAAGTTCCTTTGCCCGCAGCGCACCAGACATTAATCCCTTTTGTGTCCAACACCAGAATCCAGGCAGAGCGTCCCGTCAGGGCTGACCGTAGACGGTCGAAGCTCAACTTGTAATTAGCGGAAACAAAAACGGAAGAATTATTATCCGGCGTACCAAGCGCGTAAAGTCCTGGGTCTACTTGATAATTCATTCTGCCAACACCCCAGCGCGTTTTTATTGAACCCCACCGATCCTTCCAGGTGAGCGCTGAAGATACTTGCGGCAGGCGGACTGCCGGTGTATCAATTGATCCACTGATAAAAGATTGATTCAAATTCGGGACGGTATTTTCAGATTCCGCCCTCGCGGCGCCGCAACCGCAACCTGATGGCTCTTGAATTACCGGAAGTTCAAATTTATCCATTATAATTTCCTCGCAAAATATTAACAACAACTACAACCATTGGCTGAATTTTTTATAGCCGTTATGAAAATTTTGACCGATTCCAACGCATCGTTTCTTTTTCCCGCCGGTATATTGCCCAGTACCTTTTGAAAAAAAGCTGTCAGGCAGATCAGGACTTTTTTGTGGGTTTCCCTGCCATCTTTGGTTAACGTGAACTTCACCGCTCGGGAATCATGATCCGCCTTGTCGCGCCGTATAAGCCCTTTTTTAATCAGGGGATTGACAAGCCGCGTTGTTGTGCTTTTCTCAACGGAAAGAAGTTTATGCAAATCGGCCATGTGCAACTCTTTTTCTTTAGCCACGGCGTCGAGAATCATAAACTGATGAAAAGTGACACCTTCGCAAAAGGCCTCATCCCGGCAGCAGCAGCGCAATACCTGTGAAAGTCCGCCAAATACTTCCAATAATTCACTGGTATTTTCTTTTATCTGTATCAACATGGTTGTATAATACAACTAATATTTATTTTGTCAAGAGAAAAATGTTTTTAAATTGAAGTCCTGGTCAAAGATGCTCTCAAGGTGATTCAAAATAATCCGGTCATTACTTGCCCGCCATCGTGTGATCTTAATGTTATTAGGTGATGAGAGGGGTAAATTAAGAGGAGAGCGAATGATTAATTATCCCTTTCAGGCCAGGCATATACGGGAAGGCGATTTTCAAAGCTTGATCCGTCGGGCATCACTTCTACATCTTTGCTGTCGACTCTTTTGATTTTGGTCAGCATGGCAGGAACGTAGCGTTTTCGGGCGGTGTCAATAATCTCCGCAATGGTCTTGAAATATTTTATATCCTCAAGTGTTATGATCTGATGTAAAATCATATCCAGCCGTCACTGCTCGTATTGTTTAATCGCCTCCGCCGGACGAATCCAGACGTGGCCGGTCAGTTCGACGCCGTCATGTATAACGGCTTGATCAGACGGTACCTGCTTAAAAACGTAATAACATAAGGGAAAATCCCCATGTTTCGGGCATCGAATCCGAAATAAACTCCGGAACCATTTTGTAATCATTAAATTCAAACGCGTGACAACGTTTCATGACAGATATCCTTTATGTCTGAAAAAAACATTCCGATCTGCCCACAATACTCGTGCTTTATATTTAGCTAGAATTGTCAAATTATTCAAATATTTCCGATAGAATTGTAACATAAAATATAAAAATGGAAAAATAAGACTTATAGAAAGAAAAATTTTTCGATTTGAAAAGTATCACTTAATCAGATAAAAGAATGCATGAGGGTAAAATGAAAATTACGTTCTTGGGGACTAACGGCTGGTTCGACACTGATTGCGGTAATACGATTTGTACGCTGATAGAGACAAAAACGGCGTATATTATTCTTGATGCCGGAAACGGTATTCATAAAGCAAACAGGTATATAAAAAAAGATATGCCGGTTTATTTATTCCTTAGTCATTTCCACATTGATCATATTGAAGGTCTTCACACTCTTGCAAAATTTAATTTTAAGTCGCTTGAGATAATAGGACAAACCGGAACGAAGGTGACCATCAAAGAATTTCTCGCCCCAAAATATTCTATTCCTGTCAACAAACTACCATTCCCCTGCAATGTGATCGACATTAAAGACGGCTGGCATAAAAGCCCCTTTAAATTCCAGGCGCTGCCGCTTGTACACGCTTCAAAGTGTTTAGGTTATCGGTTTGAAATTGACGACAAAATTATAGGTTATTGCACCGACACCGGTTACTGCAAGAACTCTGAAGAACTTTCCGGAAATGCTGACCTGCTTATTTCTGAATGTGCCCTGCTCAGTAAACAAACATCGAATTCCTGGCCTCACATGAATCCCCAGCTTTCCGCAAAACTTGCATTAAAATCAAAGGTAAAAAAACTTGTTCTTACCCATTTTGACGCGGCATTATACACAACAATGACAAAAAGAGAAATTGCACAAGCCCAGGCGCGATTTATATTTCCTGAAACTATTTCTGCTTACGACGGACTAAGAATAGTATTTTAAAATAGCGATTATTTCTCCTGATCCCAACGCAGTTTAATGGCCGTGGCCGCCACTTTGGCTACCGCCATATCCGGATTTAGGTACTCCATCGCGGAATTGTTTAATTTTATAATACGCTCATACTGACCGGCCGGGACATCTTTTACTATCGGCATATTGACGAAAGCGCCAAAACCGCCGCAGTTTATCAAGGTCAATGCATAAAACCCTGGCGCCATTGTTTTTAATGAGTTTATAATTTTGTTTTTATTCATAACTGTACCTCCTTTATTAAGCTTGAATTCGGCAGCAGGCGAATATTTAATAATATCGATTTCTTAAGAATCGAAGATTTTCCGCAGCTTGCCGCGGAGAACTTCAATTTTTTCCCCTGGATTCAGTCAGTTAATTCATCATTGTTTTTTTTAAAATGCGTTTCGGAATTTAGTCTTTGCTTCCCTTTAAGTAATGCTGAACCCGACAAATATTTCAACGAAACCAGGGAATAATTATCGGAGTTTTTTCTTTATAGTCAGAATAATTCTTGCCGAAACGCTTCATCAATTCCGGTTCTTCAATATATTTAAATTCGAGAATGCTCATAAAGACAAATAGCGGCGTTATTAAGAATGTGAGCGTCACCGACCCGAATAAAATGCCAATCCCGGCCATTATCATAAAAAGACCCGTCATCATCGGGTTTCTTGAATAAGCGTAAGGACCGTCAGTAACCAATTTTGGCGGAGGATTTATTGGCACAGGAGTTCCTTTTGTTTTAAAAAATTTCCCTGCACACCATAACCATAAGCAGGAACCTAAAATCAGGAAGGGCATGGAAATCATTATTTCCAAAGGCTTGGAAATGAATTCCGCAAATCCAAAAAACCGATCCAGAAAAAAAGAGGCAAGTATCAAAAGCGATATTATATAGAAAAAGATAAAGCCGACCAGTGGGGTAAGAAGTATTCGAATTCTTTTGGTGCTCGTCGCGCCCTTATATATAATATTTATAATCGATTCTCTGAACGCTTTCATATGGACAAGACCCTTTTAAAAATATAAGGCATTTTACGAAACAAGGGTGTTCTTGTCATTAGAAATTTTCTTGCGTTTAGTCTGCTCTAAAAACTCGGAGGTTTGACATGAAAATAATCGTCACTCATCCCTCTTTAATAAAGAGGGGGAAAACTGTCATACCGGCCTGCGCTGGTATGACAAAAGGAATGCTAACCTACAACTTTGCTATTTCTTGTTGAACGATAGCGTCCAGTTGGCTTGTAGCATCTTCCTCTGAACCGGTATTTAATATATACGCATCGGCTAGGGCAATAGGAATGGCCGTGCCATAAGCAATTTCGCGCTTTTCCCGATCATCAAAAGCTTGAGGAGAATCATCTTCTCTGCCTCTGGAAACAATGCGTTCGCGTCGCAAGTTTCTTGGTGTAACGAAAGCGATTACCACGCTATCGGCCTTTTCGCGAATCAGTTCAATTTCCGGCCATGACCGCATGCCTTCCAGAAAACCCTCGGTAACGCCGGATTTAAGAACTTCTGCCAAAGCTAATCTGGTAATGCCCATGCCATCTTTGCCCCGCAGTTCATCGGACACCTCGGAAGAATTAAGGGCGTCCACTTCCAGACCGCGCCCCTTGACCTCAGCCCGAACAATGTCGCCTGTAGCATAATAGATCATATCCTGAGATTCAGCATAAAGACGGGCGATATTCTTTCCCGCGGCAGGCATACCCACAATAACAAATATTTTCATTTTGTCCCCCGTATAACAAATAGTTGTATATTTATAGTTCTGATTGCCACTGATCGTCCAGCATTATTTTAGCATGATATCCGCTTTTTTTGACTAACTTTGTTGTTATCGTCGTCTTCTTTCTCAAGTATTAGAATACGGAAGTGTATCCCCAACAATATAATAGATCATTCCATTACCGATTAGCTACTCCATAATGGCGTGACTCACATATTCCCAAGCATCCTTTTAAACGAAAAGGTATGAATTTCATCTCAGATTTATTTTCTTTGCCTGGTTTTTGTGCCTTCGCGGTGAACAGATTTTTAAATCAGTATGTGTAGCTCACGGCAGCGCCGGCGGAAAACCTGTCGGAAAATTGTCCTTCAATATTAAGATGAAATCCTTTGATAAGCGGTATATCCAGTCCTGTAAATCCGCCAAGCATTGTCTTTTGCTTAATTGAAACATCTCCTGCCGAATATTCAAGGCCGGGAATATTGGATGCCAAAGAAATCTCTGCTTCCGAATAATAGATATATGGACCCGCGTATAACTTGATACCGTGTGGGATGGTGACCTGAAGCCCGGCTCCGAAATTCACGTCCCAGAGATTTTTCACCTTCAGGTCGGTTGTAAAAGGCGTACCGCTGATTGTTCCCACAATATCATCCGTAAAGTTGCTGAAATAAGATGTTCCCTGCATAAAGGCGCCTACTCCGAATACTTTGTTTATCGGATAAAAACCCTTTGCCCCCAGAGTGCCGAAAAATTTCCAGTTTTCCTCAAAATCATTCTTGTTTGTTGTGGTGGAAGCGTCTGTGGAATTGAAAATATCAAAAATTTTTAGATCAGATATCCCTATTCGCGCGTATATTTCCCAGATATTTTTTGCGCCGTACCCTGCCTGTGAATAAATCTCATTCTGCCTTATTGTATGATTCGTATCATTTTGATATGTGTCCTCATGATAAAAGTAGCCGATGGCGGTGTTTAATCCACCGTCTTGTCTGGACACGGTTTGCAGCGGACCGAATAATCCGGATGCCGTGGCCGTCGGGCCAATCGCAAGTATTAACAATATCATTACCGCGATGACAGGAAAATTTTTTATAATCAGTTTTCTTTCCATCTAATTTTCCTTCTCCGGTAATGCCGGATTGGCCGGTTGAGCTTGCTCTTTAGACGGTGCGAATAATGTCCGTTTGGCTTTCCTGGCCTCTACTTGCTTCAACCGGTATTGGATGTAGGCATCGCGAAACGCCACGTAAGGATCAATCGCCGCTTCTTTCAGCGCTTCATAATCACCAATCCTCAGAGATGTAGCATTAACTTCCTCATACGTCCTCACTCCTAACCAGGCATACCACGGAGAAATGTAAGAGACGGGAGACAGAAAATAATCGCCGGCTATGCTGATCGTGTCGCGCGGACTGGAAGGTCCCAGTATAGGCCAGACGATGTAAAAACACTGTCCCACGCCATAGACTCCCAGCGTTTGCCCCAGATCCGTGTCTTGAATTTGGAGATTCAACTCTTTACCGGAAGAAGGATCAAGAAGTCCACCAATGCCCCATACAGTATTTATCGTAAAACGGCCTGCTTCCGTGGCCGCACCACTGAAATCCGTCTGAAGCAGGCAACTTAGAAAACGGGCGGGAAATCCAAGATTGGAAAAGAAGTTTTTCACACCGATGCGCGCAGGCTCAGGTACAACGGCTTTGTATCCCTGCGCGACAGGTTTGAGCGCCCAGAAATAAAGTTTATCGTTAAACTGATGCGTGACCCTGTTCACGGGTTCCAGAGGATCGGCAATTTCTACTTTTTCATCTTTAGTTTTATCGTTGGCGTAATCAAGATCATCTTCGTCTTTATATTCATCCTTGATTGCGTCAACTGATTTGCCCGACGATTTTACCGTAATCTCACCGGAGTTGGAAACCGGCAAAACAGGAACGGAAGAAGATGTTGCTTGTGGCACAACGACAGAAGACTGTTGTGATCCGTAAGCATAACCCGCCGCAAGAAAAAAGCACAAGAAAATCAAAGACAAAAAAGATTCTATATGATGAAACTTTTTCATACTCACTATATCAATTCCATATCCAAGCGATATCTTTGTCGGCAAAGCAATACCGGCTTATGCCTGTGGCATTGTCAACTTGCCCGACTTATGTAAAAAAGAGACTCCTCCCTGACGCCTCAATACCACTTTTGATGTGGAAATTGTTCCTTTGCCGTTACTATACAACTTTGAGTGTTGAGACGTTCTTTTTCCGCTGTCGATTCGTTTTTGATTAAAATATTTACCACCGGTTTTTTCTAAGGCTTATTTACCTTTTTTCGCAAAGTTTCCAGTAACTGCTCCGGCGTATTCTTGGACAGTATATCATTGAACTGCGTGCGGTAATTTTGAACAAGGCTTACATTCTCCACGACAACATCATATACTTTCCATTTTCCGTCTTTCAAAATCATCCGGTAAAATATGGGAATTTCCTTGGATGCTGTGATAACTTTTGTCTGAACCTCGGCCTGAGTATCTGATTTCATCTCATCTTTAGTGAATTCAACTTTTTCGTTCGTATAGTCCAGAATTTTATCCGCGTACGCTTTTTCCAGCACCTGCTCAAAAAGTTTCACAAATTCCGCTTGTTCGGCGGGATTGAACTTACTCCAGTTGCGTGACAGGGTGCGCCTGGAAAATTCATTTTCGTCAAACATCGTCTTGGAAATTATCCGGAGTTTTTCCTTTTTAATCTCTTTGGCCGATTCGGCTTTAAGTTTGGGATTACGCAATACATCCAGCACATTGTTCACATTTACTTTAACCGTATCCAGCGGGGCACCGGCATATACCGGAAAAGCAAATACAAAAAGCATAAGTATAATTATTAGTCCCGCGAGTTGTTTTTTCATTTCTTAATCCTCCTGAAGTCTTATGATATCACTTTTACTTATTCTTTACATCGCCAAATGCGTATTTGCCAATGAGTCCTAATATGTCCACGGGAGCCTGAGTTTCCGTGATCGTTCCGTGAGGCCCCAAAAGCGTGCCGGATCCTCCCGGATCAATACTTATATATTGATCGCCCATCAAGCCCTCTGTTTTAATGGAAGCGATGGCATCATCATAAATCTTTACGCCTTTTTTGATCTTTATTTCTACAACCGCTTTCTGATTTTCCTGATCCATTGTGATTCTTTCCACTCTGCCGATCTCTATACCCATAATATCCACCGGATTGCCTGCTCTCAGGCCGGTAACGGCAATGAATTTGGCGGTTATGGGGTAATATTCATCCTGGAAAAAAGAAACTTTGCCTAGTTTCACGGTCATGTACCCGATACAGAGCAGTCCCAGAAAAACAAAGATGCCCACTATGGTTTCTACTTTGTATTTTTTCATTTGTTTACTCCTTGGCGGCGCATTGCAAACGCCCGATTTCTTTTTGTCGAGATTTGGCCGAGTCGATAATGGAATCTATTTCGGCAACAGGTTGCCCTTCGGCAATGCCCGCCCGGATGGCGAAATCAACGCATTTATCCGAAGGCGCACGCCTTTGAGCTTCCGCCCAGATATCGCTGATTCCACGTTGGTGGAAATCATCAATAAATTCACTCATGATTTTTTCAGCTTCCGTCACATCTGAATAAGGAAGCACCGTAACAAATTCATTGGCTTTATTGCGGGTAGAAAAACCGCCTATCGCGCCAAAATGTTTATCAATATACAATCCCATCGCGTGAATTATTTCCTGCGCCGTGTCGTGTCCGAGGCTGGCAACGACTGCATCCATATCCGAAAGTGTAAAAACCGCGACGCAGTAATTTTCGTCCGCCTGTCCATGCCTTAGCTGAGCATAATTCAAAACTTTAAACTTTCTTCGGGAATAAAGGCCCGTCAGTTCTTTCTGCAAACCTTCCAGGCTATTGATAACTTCATCTGTGAAGGGATGTTTAAAATTGCCGAGTTCCTCGGGAGTGCCCTGAAACACGATGGATTTATCATAAAGAGCAAGAATCCGGTTAGATATAAAATAAACATCCGGGATTTCGTGACTGACCATAATCGCCGTAAAATTAAATTTTCTCTGGTACTGGGCAATCATGCTCAAAATAGCGTTTTTCCGGACGGGGTCCTGGCCCGTCGTGGGTTCGTCAAACAAAACTATTTGCGGATCGGTGATCAGCGCGCGCGCCAGCGCCGCTCTTTTCTGCATTCCTCCGGACAGTTCTGATGGATATTTGTGAACGGCCTCAGTAAGCTCCGTCTGTTCGACTCTGGCCATAACCCTGCGGTTAATATCCGCTTTTTTCAAATTTGTCGTCTCTTTCAGGGGCAGAGCGATGTTATCATAAACCGTCAGGGAATCGAACAGAGCATTGCCCTGAAACATGTAACTTATTTCACGCAGAGAAGATGATATTTCGGATTTCTTCATATCGGATAAAGCCTTACCGCGAAAGAGAATCGTCCCTTCATCGGCATGAAGCAGACCGATGATATGCTTAAGCAGAACGCTTTTCCCCGAACCGGAAAGACCAATAATAGTGGTAACCTGCCCTTCGTATATTTGTAAATTCACATTCTCCAGAACCGTGTGCGATCCGAAGCGCTTGGTGATATTTTTAAATTCAATCAGAGGCGTATTCATAATTTTCTCTATATTAAAAGCAGTGACGTCACCACATAATCCGAAACTAGAATCAATACGCAGGAGGTCACAACGGCAGAAGTTGTCGCAAGCCCTACCGCCTTGGCGCCGTGGCTATCCTTGCGCATGTGCACAAAATATCCCTGATAACAACAAACGGTGGCAACAATAACCGCAAATACTATCGCCTTGATAAAACCGTCGGTGAGGTCATTCATATCCACGTTGGCTTTAATACTGTGGGAATAAACTCCGGCATTTAATCCCAATAACATGACGCCGGTAATATAACCTCCTATAATGCCAATAAAGTCAAATACCGCCGTGAGCAGCGGAAAACTGATAATCGAAGCAGTAATTCTCGGGCTAATGAGATAGCGAAACGGATCAATACGCATGGTATGCAGGGCATCGACCTGTTCCGAGATGCGCTGAATACCTACTTCCGCCGTAATGGCGGATCCCGCTCTGGCTGTAATCATAATGGCCGTAAGCACAGGCCCCAATTCCCTGATCAGGGAAAGGGACACCAGCGCTCCCAGACCGCCCACCGCACCGAACTTACTGAGCGCATGGTATGATTGCAAACTCAAAACCATACCGGTAAACAGGCCAACCAGAATGATGATAGTTGTGGAACTGGCTCCAATATAATAGATTTGCTCTAAAACCTTGGGAAACTGTTTGGGCCGAAATGTTTTCCAAAGTGCCACAACAAGGAAAATAGTTGCCGTGCCCAAAACGTTAATCCAGCCTATAACCTTTTCTCCGATAAAGGTGAATGGCTGTGTCAGAAACATTTTCGACAGATATATCCAGTTGTTTTCCAGACTCTGCTGATTATTTTCGTTCTCAGCCATCAAACAAAATCCCCTTGTTGATTTTTATTAGATCACTTCCTGTGGGAAGTTTACATATTTATCGGAATTCGTCAATTATTTACTAAGTTATTCCCGTCAAAAATTCTTTTATTAGTTTAACAATTTCTTGCGGTTTCTGCATGGGAATTAAGTGTCCGGCGTCAGGAACAGATTTGTATCTTCCATCTCTTAACAAAGAGATGGCTCTTGGCAAATCAACAAAGTCTTTGTTGGAACTTTTTTCTCCTTCAACGACAAGAACCGGACAGGTTAATTTTTTAATCAGCGGCCAGGGATTAGTGCTCTTGCCGCCCATAAACATTGCGGCTTCATTTCTCGGAGAGCAGGCAAGTTTTAACTCTCCTTCCTGTTGTTTCTCCATGCCGTATTTCAGATAAAATTGCAGAATCTGTTCGTCCCATCCGGCAAAAAGTAATTTTGATTTCAAATATTCCAGGGCTGCGTTTTCATCTTTCCAACTGTTTTTCCTTTTTATAGACTGCGAAGCGAGAGGATGATCTTTCAACTTGATATCCATCGAGTAAAATTCTTCCGGAAGAAAAATTGGCTCGATCAGAATCATGGCGCGCGGCTGCATGCCCAATGAAGCGGCTGCAATAGTGAGCACCGTTGCTCCCATTGAATGCCCGACGGCCAGATGATTTTTAATGTTCTGCGCACTGCATAAAACAGATAAATCTTTGGCGATAATATCCCAGGCAAGACCACCTTTTTCCGGATCGCCATCGCGATAATTGCAAATATAAGGCACCCATGCCTGGCTAGGCGGCGTCAAATCTTCTATTATCGGATGCCAGAGCCATGGCAGGAAACCGGTGGCATGAGCAAAAAGAATTTGTGGAGTTCCTCCTTCGTAATAAAGGTACGGTAATTCCGCACCGCCAACATCCTGCATCTTTAAAGGCGGGATTTTTCTTTTGACGGTATTTTGATTAAGATATTGCGACATTATTGACAAACCGTATCCGGGGAGAGGCCTGTCGGCTGAATTCCCGGTAAATATATTTTTTTATAGCAAAAAAATCATTTCAAAAAATAAATACAGCCACAGCAATAACCGTGGTGAATTTATTATCTTTACAAATCGTGGATTGAGTCACATTAAGAGTTCGGACTATTTTGCCACTGATTTTAAAAATTTCCTTTTTCTCATCCCAGCTTTCATCTACATCGAAATCAATGCCCAAAGTGGAGGCCAGCATGGCCGCAGCCAGATCTTCCGCGTAATCGCCCGCCTGCTTTTCGTTCTGGCCGTAAGCGTGATGTTCGCTGATGTAGCCATAAGATGATTTGTCGGCAGGAATGGCGCAGCCAACCGATGCCGCCATAAGTCTTTTGGGTTCGTTGGTGCAACAACGGCTCATCACACAATAGGTAATGGCACCGGGCGTTAACTGCTTCAGCCCATGTGTTTTGGAAATCATTTTACAGCGCGGCGGGAATATGCTGGACACCTGCACCAGATTGCATTTTTCTATTCCGGCATCACGTAAGGCACGCTCAAAAGAATGCAATTCATCTTTGTGCGTGCCCACACCTTTGGTAAAAAATATTTTTTTGGGCACAAAGCTATCCATTTTTTTATCTCCTTATTTTTTCGTGAAGAGGAAACAGGCTTTATTTTTGTAGCCGGTTCCCGACCTGTTATGCAATTCCGCAAGAACCTCCATAAACAATAGATGCTTCCCTGTGGCACACTCTGTGTAGGGTCAACTGGGTGTACCGTATTTTTTTATATATGGTCAGCCGTATTTTTCCTCTGAATTAGCGTTTAAATAAATTAATTTATTTTCATACTAACCGCATTTATAACTTATATCAGTGTTCAACTTCTAATGCCACAAAATTATTTATAAAATACTTAAGCAAATATTAATCGTTTAATCTTGCCCTAAATATAAAAAAAGACTATAAAAGGCCATAAATTTAAATTAAGGTATTTTCCATGAAAATAAAAAATTTTTATTTTATTTTAATACCCTTACTGTTCTGGGGGTGTTTGCAGACACCGGACACAATAAAAGACGTAAGAGATTTACCTCAGGATCACACCGCCTATTTAATAAACGACACTACTATAAACGATACCACCAAAAATGATACTACCAAAAACAATACTACCCAAAAGGAAAAATTTCTTCTTCCCGTGGAATTTCAGGTTAAGATGAACGAAGATTACGATAAAACTTACTTTTCGGTCTGGCATAATCTTCAGCCTGCCCATGCCTCATCAGAAAAATTATGTTTGATTTTTAAAAAATTCGCCGCTAATCCCGGCTACGGGGAAAACAAAAAAAAGCATTCAGCCGCATGGTTAAAAAAGCTTCAGCAAAACGCGTCCTTAGAGAATTATCCCAACACTCTGCAACCCGCGATTACAACGAGAAATACAAGTCTTCGAATGCTTCCAACGCAGGGCCCTCACTTTTACAGTTCTGAAGGAGACATCGCCGGTTGGCCTTTTGATAATCTGCAAATATCTTCTGTGACCTCAAACACTCCTATTATTATATTTCATCTCAGTGCGGATAAATCATGGGCGTTGGTGGAAACCAGTTTCGCTTTTGGGTGGATGCCTGTTGAGGATTACGCACGTGTGGATGACAATTTCATCAAAACTTGGGAGTCCGGCCGTTATGCTGTCATTATCAAGGACAAAATTTCTATTTTTGATGCCGATGGCAATTTCAGTCTCAGAACATCCATTGGACAAACATTTCCTTTAGTCAATGAGATGGCAGATAAACTGGAAATACTTATCACCACGACGGATAAAAACAATGACGCGGTAATTAAGCACGGCTTCGTCTCCCGTCAGGTGATCGCGCCCAAGCCCCTTCCTTTCACATACGTCAATGCGATGAAAATCGCCAACGAATTAATTGACGAACCATATGGCTGGGGCGGGCTTTATGGAAATCGTGATTGTTCCGCAATGACCAGAGATTTTTTCGCTCCTTTTGGCATATGGTTGCCAAGACACTCCGAAGATCAGGCAAAAAAAGTTGGAATTTATACAAATTTACAGAATCTTGATCCCCAGCAGAAGGAAAAAATCATCCTGGAGCGGGGAATTCCCTACTTGAGTCTCCTTTGGCGCAAAGGCCATATCATGCTCTACATTGGCGAACAAAACGGACGGGCGCTTATTTTTCATAATGTCTGGGGTCTAAAAACAAGAGATTTTACCGGCAAGGAAGGCAGAAAGATCATCGGTAAGGCTGTCATCACAACACTATATCCCGGAGCTGAATTATATGGCCTTGATCCGCAGGAAGGCTTATTAATAAAGACCATTTCAGGAATGACTATACTGATGCCTGAAAGACTAAATTAACAAAGACGGCAAAATGATTTGATTTCTCAGACAAACGGCAATTAAAAAGATGCCTGTTGTTCCAACGATATGTTATAGACTTCTGTGTTTAAGGTTGTTATGCATAAATATAAAATTATTCTCGAATACGATGGAACCAATTACCGCGGATGGCAAACACAAAAAAACGCTAAAAGCATTCAAGGTACTTTGATAACAGCGGCGCAAAATTTTTTAGGCGTACCGGTAAAAATTCAAGGTGCAGGAAGAACCGACGCCGGCGTGCATGCTTTGGCGCAAACCGCCCATTTGGAATCTTCCAGAAATGTTCATCCGGAAGCTCTGCGCATCGGGATCAATGATAACTTACCGTCAAGCATTAATATATTACATGTGGAAAACGCTTTGCCGCTTTTCCACGCCCGCCATCACGCTCTTAGCCGAAGTTATCTATATCTAATTTCGAAAAGGCGCTCCGCTTTCGGCAAACGGTATGTCTGGTGGATAAAAGATAAACTTGATTGCAAAAAAATGAAGCAAACGATCGGCATTTTTCAAGGCTTCCACGATTTTGTTTCCTTTGCGGATAAAAGAATGGACAAAGAAGCATCAACAAAAGTTAACATTGAAGGATTGTGGTTACAGGAATTTGACGATATAATCGCTTTGCGTATTGTCGGTTCTCACTTTCTCTGGAAAATGGTGCGGCGCATAACAGGAGTAACTGTGGAGACCGGCCGTAACAACCTAACCAAACGCGATGTTGAGAAAATGTTCCTTTCTGCCGCTGCCGGGCACCAGTATCGAATAGACTGGCAGAGTCCTGCGGTTGACCTGAGGCGAATTCCGGCGCTCTCGCGATGCGGGAGGGACGCCGGGATTCGCGAAGTTGCTCCC
>JBKQWB010000047.1:0-21843 GCA_052139735.1 Smithella sp.
ATTGAAACGCCATAGCTCACAACACGCGGCTTAGTTCTTCAAGCGTCAATCCAAAATTGAATCAACGCCTCTAATCCGAATCTCTTCGTTTGCTAACTCAACTTTGGATTGACGCTTATTCGTAATAGTTAACTTTCAGGATTACCTGATGGCGAAGATTTGTAGTGAAGTCGAGATACGAATTCTGGCCAAGATTAAAGCAAAAATATAAATTCTTCCCATTGCCCATCATCATCTTTACGGGCGAGCCAGAAGGAACGTAAGAAATAGACTCCACAATGACATAGAACCAATACTCCACTGTCAGAATGTGATAAAATTGTGATAGAATAATAGGAAAAGAAAGGAAGTAGATAGAACAGATGGGAACAGATGGAATTGCTTTTTTGTTAATTTTTAAGTGTTTACGAAAAATCAGACCTGATATCAAGGGGTTAAATTTTTTTCTAATTCAGATTAGTAATACGTTACCGGAAACCGACGACGATGCCAACAAAAATAGCGCTTTGATTTAGAAGTGGTCTTGGAAACAACCGCCATCCTGATTAGACATCATTCAGGATGACGGTATTGTTACCGGCAGGAATTAATTAATACACTGATTTATACAGCGCTGCGATTTCACCGGGATCACTCACGGGCTTGGCATTGAAAAGCGCTGCCGTATCACAAATGGCATGGAAGGCAGCCATATCGAGACCGTCTTCGGGCACTTTTACTTCGCGCAACCGCATGGGGTGGCCTGTTTCTTTCATCAGTTTTTCGATGGCATCCGCGGCCGCCGCTGCTGCCGTCTTGTCATCGATACCGCTGATGTTAACGCCCAGAGCCTGTGCAACCAACGCCAGTTTATCTGCGGCAAAATCTATATTGTAGCGCATGACTGCGGGCAGGACAATGCCGCAGGCCGCGCCGTGAGGCACATTATATAAAATTCCCAGCGTGTGGGCCATGGCGTGAGCCAGGCCGACCTGGGCAATGGTGAAGGCCCATCCGGCCATGGTTGCGGCAACCTGAAGCTGGTTGCGGGCTATTTCATCCCGGGGATTGGCTATAACTTTGGGCAGGTTTTCCCTGATCAGGCGGATGGCATGGAGAGCCTGTCCGTCGCAGATGGGCTGAGCCAATATGCTTGTCAGGGCTTCCACCGCATGAGTCATGGCATCCATTGCTGTCGTCACTGTCAATCCCGGAGGCAGGGTCAGGGTAAACTGCGGATCGAGGATCGCCGTATTGGGAATAATCCTGGGATCAACCATAAAGACCTTTCGTCCGGCTGACTTGCTCTTGATGACGGCCACGTTGGTAACTTCGCTTCCCGTTCCTGATGTGGTGGGAATAACGATGTGGGGCGTCTGCGGTTCCTGAAGACGGTTGAGGGCAATGTGATCATTGGCTTTGCCGCCGTTTTTCAGGGCGACGCAAACAGCTTTTGCCGTGTCAATGACGCTGCCTCCGCCGACGCTGACGATACAATCCACTTTGAGCTCACGCGCCTTTGCCGTCGCTGCATCCACAATATCCAGATCCGTATCCTGAGCAATTTCATCAAAAACACCCACGCAGAATTCAACGAGGGCATCCTTGACTTTTTGGGCAAGTCCCGCTTTCACCACACCGGGATCAGTCATAATCATGGCCCGCTTGCAGCCCAGATTGACTACCTCTTTATAGATGGCGGAAATTGTTCCATGACCGGAGATAATATTCGTCGGGCAGTTATACTGGACGAGAGCGACCTTGGTATCATCGGAGAGACACGACATGGTGAAGTTGCTTTCCACCGAGGCGAAGGAATTTACGTGAATGCGCTTGATCTGGGTGTATTCGGCAAGTCCCGCCGCTCCCAGTTCGCGGCCCACGCCTGACTGCTTGTAACCGCCGAAGGGACAAAAATCGGCAAATATATGGTAGTTGTTGATCCAGACTGTTCCCGTCCGGATTTTTTCCGCGACGCGCACCGCGCGGGCATTGCTGCGCGAGAAGACGCCGCCGCCCAAGCCGTAAATAGAGTCGTTGGCAATCGCCACGGCTTCTTCATCACTTTCGTACTTGATGACGCAGACTACCGGCCCGAAGATTTCTTCCTGGGCAATTCTCATGGAGTTCTTAACATCGGTGAAGATCGTGGGGGCGTGATAGTAACCGCCTTCCAGGCCTTCCATCATAACACGCTTGCCGCCGGTCAGCAGGGTTGCCCCTTCTTCCTGCCCCAGTTTCACATATTTTTCCACCGTGGCCAACTGGGCCGAATTAGCCAGAGGACCCATATGGCTCGTCGGCAAAAGCTGATAACCGACGCGAATGTCCTCCGCCCGCTTCTTCATCTTTTCAACGAATTCATCATAAATTTTTGCCGGAACCAGCACGCGTGTTCCTGATTCGCAAACCTGTCCCTGATGGAAGAACGTTCCGAAACACGCGCCATTCACAGCAAGATTGATGTCGGCGTCATCCAGAATGATGTTTGCCGATTTTCCGCCCAGTTCCAGGGTGACCTTCTTCACGGAATCGGAGGCCATTTTCATGATCTGACTGCCGACTTCGGTGCTGCCCGTAATGGCGATTTTATCCACATCGGGATGTGTACACAGAATCTTGCCCAACTCTCCGCCGGGACCGGGAAGAACATTGATAACGCCTTTGGGGATGCCCGCCGCTTTTGCCGCTTCGGCAATGATCAGCGCTGTCAGCGGAGTTGAGGTGGCCGGTTTCAGGACGATGCTGTTTCCCATGATAATGGACAGGCCGATCTTCCAGAAGGCCATGCTGGCGGGGAAGTTCCAAGGGACAATTCCCACGCAGACGCCGATGGGTTCGCGGCGGATCCATTCCCGGCCGGGAGCGAAAACATTGCCTGAATAAGGGATTTCTTCCTGCCAGGGAAATTCCCGACTGGCATAATAGCCCAGATTGCGGAGCATTCCCATGCCCAGCATTGCCCAAAACTTGGCAAGTTTTATAACATGACCGGCATCCTGCGATTCCGTTATTGCCATGCGCAGTGTCTGCTGGCCGACCTGATCGGCAAAATCGTAGATCTTGTCTGCCCGGGCAGCCGGGCTGAGATTACTCCAGACACCGCTGTCGAAGGAACGCCGCGCCGCGGCGATGGCCGCTTCGGCATCAGCCTTGCCCGCTTTGGCTACCGTGGCAAAAGGGGCGCCTGTCCCCGGATCGATGGTTTCAAAAACCTCACCACTTACCGCGTCGACAAACTCCCCGTCAATAAACAGTTTATAATGCTCCATATTCAAACCTCCCTTAATTTTATGTCGTGCTTGCGATTTTTAACCGGCAACGGCGGCAAGCAGAAAAATCAGCCAATGCCGGATATTCACTTGACTAACAAATTCAGATATGTCTTTATATGCCTTACTAAAACAACTGTCAACTTTACATGGTGTTTTATTAAAAATACTGTTTCATTGTAAAACACTGACCTGTTTCAAATGATGGCTGCCGTTCCCGAAATGATGATATTAATTCTGATAATAATTAATGAACTAATCAATTTACACGAGGTCATGCAGTTATGACAAAAAAAGAAAAAGCAATATCCGCCCTGATGGCCGTTTTTCCGGCTGCAGAAACATTTACCGTGTTTTCCCAAAACAGCGATAACGCAATTATCCTTGATTCCTTTATCAATTTTGCCGCCCGCAACAGTATAATCAAGACTGCCGACTCAAAAAATCTGGAGTTATTTATCAGTAATCATTTAACTCCCGTGGGTGACGCGCCGCCCCAGCATCTTAATTTCGAAGACCTCTTGGACAAAAAGGATGAACTGCTTCACCTGAGCTTATCGCTGCGGGCTCTGACGGACAGGATTAACGCACTTATCACGGGAGAGAAACTCAGCCTGCCTAAAGTGACAAATTCCATGTTTACGCGCTTGAGAAAAGAACCGGCGGATACCGGCTATAAAAAAAATGTCCTCCGCAGCTTCGCTTTCTGGCTGGGACATGAACGGGCTGATCTGGCTCCAACATGGAACTATGAGACTTTGCTCAAACTGTGCGGCAAAAGCAAACGGATGGAGAATTACAAAGAAGGGGTCCGCATAGGATTCTCACTTTCGGGCAGAGGAGACGTTATCGATCACGAAATTGTAAACTGGCTGAAGAAAACCCTGAAAAATTATATCGAACAATCCATCAGCCACTTTCTTTACGGCCAATGGGGAAAAGTGAGATCGCACGATATCACGACAACATATATAGACTTTCCCAAGGAAAAAGAGGCCAGCGATCCGGCAGCCTACCGGCAGTGCCTGCGCAGCGCTGTTTCCCTGGCGCATCAGATAGCTGTTAAATGGGCGTTGTCCAAATACTGCACAAAGAACAGATTTTTATCAATTGGCATTGTCGCGGGAGAATTTACAGGCATCGATAACTATCTGCTGCCTCTTTTGAACGCCCGGTTGCCGGATGATCCGGTCATCCGTGTATCGGACTATGCCCGCCAATGCCTGCTGATTAACGACATCCGCGTAATCCTGTGCCAGAAACCCACGGAAACAACATTATTCAACGGCGAGGCCCTGACGATCTGGTGGATTATTTCACTATGGAGCATGCTGTATTTTGATTTTGTTTCCGATCTGCTGGATGACAAGATTCTGCAAAACGATCCGGACTCCATGGAAAAATTAAACCGTCTCCTGTGGCCTGCCGCCGTGAGAGAGCCCTATCCACCCGGAGCCGACGAGCCCAACGCGATAAAGACTTTCTTCAGATTTCCACATAATTCACTACTCGGAGTTGAAATCGCCAAAACGCTTTATTATCGCCGCCGGTTTGTCGAAGCTGTCGAAATCATGCGTGTAGTCCTCTCGATTGATCCCACCGATTTGACCGCCCGGACGTTACGAATGGTGCTTTTCCGCAATATGGCTGTCGCCGCCCCTTCCTATTCGATTGCCCTGGGACTCTTCAAAATGGCGGAGCATGAGGCTCTGTATATCCGGGAAAACTGCACAAGCCAATCTGAAGATTATTTTTGCGAGCATGCGGTAGTCCATCTGGCAAAAGCGATGTTGACAGTAAGATATTTACGGGAAAGCGGCACATCCATTAAAGAACTCAAGGAAATAGATAAGCTGAAACAATCCGCATTTGCGGCTTTTGACGAGGCGGAAAACCTTTTTGAAAAAGCTATGACCGTATCGCCTTCCGGAATCAGGTCTTCGTACTTGATGGGTACAGTCAGAACATTAAAGACTATTTTAAAAAACGATGAAGATATATTTATTAATCCTAAAAAGCCGCTCGACGCGAAACCTGAAGTTGTGAAACGGCTATCTGAAGAAGTTCTATGGCAGCTGGGATTCCACAGAGAGGATATGCCCGCTGGGTTTCAATTCGATTTCTCGACAGAATTGATGATCAAATCCTATAAAATTCATGAAGATTCAATTTCGCTTCAGGCCTACCATCCGACCACGCATTTCTGCCATGCCGTGGCTCTGTGGGACTTTTTACCAATCCGCACTGTTGCGACAGCTCAAAGAGTATTGCAATTGATAAAAGAAGCCCTAATTATAGCAAAGGAAGTAGAAAAAAAAGGCGCGTGCATATACTCATTTAGCAGAACTTATGGCGAAATGATGCCCGCACGGGAGTTTATCAGTCACATGGAAAAATCAATTCAAATGATCGGAAAAGAAACAGGTGAAAATTTATATGAGCGCAATGCCGATGAAATAATTTACCCGAAAGGGAAATTATCATCCATCCTGCTGACGCTGAATTTTTAGGACGTAGATGGTCAAATATGAAATAAAATTTCTTTACCTGTAAAAAGTGTGCGCTTTATTAACCAAAATCAAATCAATACATCTGACCATGCTTCACACGGCAAATGATTTCCAATGTTCATGGTCAATCATTACATTTGGTAATCCCCACCTCAATTCTGCATCTAACATCATTGACTCATAGATTGTCATTGAAGGAGCCGCTTAGACGACGCGGCAATCTCCTGGTTGGTATATCAGATCGCCACACACTGTCATGAAATCGTAATGACAGACCAAGAAAAGAGATTGCCACGCCGCATGAGATGCGGTTCGCTGTGACAGAGGTCACCGCCTCCGTCGCTCAAGCGACACCACAGCCTGCAAAAGACAGGCATCGGATCGAGTCTTTTGCGGCCCGTTACTCATTATTTTCATCAATGATTTCCAAAATTTTAAATTTATGCTACATGAAATAAATAATCATTGGAACATCGCGGCTCCGTAAAAATAATGAATAATGGAAGACTCTTTTGCTTTCCTTTCCGCTTATGATTCATAAACAATATGGTCCAGGAGAAAAATTATGTCTGATTCGAATCAAAGCCCGTTCAAAAGTAAAACAGCAAAGCTTCTTGAATATTTCCGGAAACTGGCAAGAACATTCGTAGAGATTGTATTATTAATTATTTGCACCGCGGTTGCCTGCATCTGTCTTTTATATATGGCAAAATACTTGTGGTTTATTTTCACAGCCGCGCCTGTCGGTGAGAAATATTCCGTACTGTTTGCGGAAAGCTCCCGGACAACCAATGATATCTTGAGCAGGGATTTTATCCGTCTGGCGATAAATCTGACTTTAACCTCTTTTGCAATCTGCCTTATCATCGGCATCCTGTGTAAATTTTTTCTTATAACCAGATATTTATATTCCGCCAGAGGTTATCTGGCCAGAATCATTTTTTTCGGACTGCCTTTAACATATATCGTTGCCTTCTATATGCGATATACGGGCGACTTTAGCCATATTGACACGGCCTATACAGTTGCAGTCATTCCTGTCTTATGTGTTTTTGCGGGATGTTTCAGCTTTGCCGATGAATTCGTGCCGGATTTAACTGATATAATACGCAGTTTCAGCAAAAAGGCAGACAAGTTAAGACAGGAAAAAGATACAGAACAAAACGTCCACGATTTTGCCGAAAGATGGACTTATTACCGCAAAGATATCATCATTCTGCTTGCCATCATCTTTGCCGCCGGCATTCTGATCACAATTTTACAGGTAACAGGCCTCAACAAAATCAAAGATCAGGCGCCGGCAGTTTCCCCTGAATTAAAAGCGCCCGTTGCGGGGCATGAAGAGCCCGCGCACGCAGGCGAGGTGTCCGGCCCAGTGTCCGGCCCAGTATCTGGCACAGAAGAGCAGTGGTATAATAAGGCGCTTCTCCTGATCGACAGCAAAAATCGTAATGATTTCGGAAATGCCATTGAATATCTGAACCAGGCCATCATCCTGAACCCGGATTATGTGAACGCCTATAGACTCCGGGGAGAGTTATATGCCAGGCTGGAGCGGTACGCGCTTGCCATCGATGATTATGATGAGATCATCCGCCTTAAACCGAAAGATGGCCCTGCCTACAACATGCGAGGGGAGGCTTATATCTCTTCCGGCAACAAAGCGATGGGGTGCTACTCCCTCCGCAGGGCCTGTGAACTGGGGTACTGCAAAGGATACACCTACGCAAAAAATGAAGGCGATTGCCGGTAATATTGACGTGTCTTATATCGTGCGTTAATCTGGGGTAGGCAGGAAAACTTTTTGTCCGCAACTGAATTCATGATAGTTGACTTTAAGGTTGTTTTTCGTATTTTCGCAATTCATACAACATTTTAATTCGTAATAAACACAATTCGAGCCAGATAAATATCGACATCTCACATTTTGTGGTCAATATTTCCTTTGACACAAAATCTTTATTCATATAATTTTATAAAATGAAGAAAAAAGGAAAAATAAGCAAATCCAAATCGCCAGATACTACCAAAAAGCGAAAAAAGGTAGAAATAACGCTGCATCATAGTGAAGAAAGATATCGAGCCATTCTGGAAAACATCCAGGAAGGTTATTTTGAACTTGATCTTGCGGGTAATTTAACATTTTTCAACGATGCCCTTTGCTGGTTTGGTGGTTACTCCAGAGATGAATTGATGGGTATGAATTACCGACAATACACAGACAAAAAGGAATTCAAAAGAGTTTTTGAAGCGTATAATAAAGTTTACACAAAAGGAGAACCCAATAAGGAATTCGGCCAGCAGATTATAAGAAAAGACGGTACTAAAAGAGATATTGAAGGATCTATATCTTTACTAAAAGATTCATCAGAAGATAAACCAATAGGGTTTAGAGGAATTGTACGCGACGTTACCGAGCGTAAAAATGCAGACGCGGCATTGCGGCAGAGCGAGGAATTATACCATTTGCTGGCGGAGCACATGACGGACATTGTGTGGATAATGGACATGAATCTGAATGTTCTCTGGTTCAGTCCGTCAGCCATGAAAGCGAGGGGATTCAGCGTGGAAGAAATACAGACGCTGCCCCTGGAAAGGCAGTTAACGCCTGATACGCTCAGAAAAGCATTTGATTGGCTTGGAAAACTGACGCGTCTGGAGAATGACGGACTCATTACAGAACCCGACGGCATTTTTTCCAGAGAGCTGGAATTCTACTGTAAAGACGGTCATATCATTGTGCTCGACTGCACATTTCAGTTCCTCAGAGACGAGCAGGGAAAGGCGACGGGTATTCTTGCTGAGGGCATGGATGTCACGGAGCGCAAGAGGGCGGAAAAGAAATTAAGAAACAGCGAAGAAAAATTCCGCATGCTGGCCGAATCCAGCTCTTTTGCCATCATGATGCACCAGGGCGACCTCTGGATTTACGCGAATCGTGCGGCTGAAGAAATTTCCGATTATACGGAAGAGGAACTCTGCGGCATGCACTTTTGGGATATTGTGCACCCGGATTACAGGGACATGGTAAAAGAAAGGGGGCACAATCGTCAACAGGGAAAGGAGATACCTCGTGCTTACGAATTCAAAATCATTACAAAAAACGGTGCGGAAAAATGGGTTAGCCTGACCGGGAACCCCATCCGATATGAAGATAAACCCACGGCTTTGATTTCCGTAACAGACATCACCGAGCGCAAGAAGGCGGATGAGGAACTTATCCGGGTGAACCGCGCATTGCGGATGCTCAGCGATACCAATCAGGCACTGATTCGTATAGCGGATGAAATGACGTTGTTAAACGAGGTCTGCCGGATCACAGTTGAGATTGGCGGTTATCGCATGGCGTGGATCGGGTTTGTGGAGCAGGACGCAGCAAAGACTGTGCGCCCGGTAGCCCATGCAGGTTTCGAGTCGGGATATGTTGAATCGGCCAATCTTACATGGGCGGATAACGAACGCGGTCGCGGTCCGGGCGGAATTGCAATCCGAACGGGACAACCGTGTATCAATCGCAATATTTTGCTGGATCCAGCCTTCGCTCCCTGGCGCAAGGCAGCCATCCAATACGGCTATAAATCTAACATTGCCTTGCCGCTTATCAGTGAAAGTCAGACTCTTGGAGTGCTGGAAATCTATTCCGTTAATACCGATGCATTCGATGTAAAGGAAGTTGAAATTTTGAAAGAAATGGCGGGCGATTTAGCCTTTGGTATCAATGCGTTGCGCTCGCGAATCAAACGAAATCAGATAGAAGTTGCGTTGATCGAAAGCGAAGAACGATACCGCCTCATTGCTGAAAACACTGCGGATACAATTGCTATATTTGACCTGAACCTCAATCCAACATATTTTAGTCCTGCAACATTAAATTTGCGTGGCTACACGGTTCAAGAATCGATGACACAAACGTTGAATCAAATTCTGACTCCCGACTCTTTGCAAAAAGCAAGTAAGATATTCGCCGATCAAATGGCATTGGAATCAAGCCCAACCGCCGATCCAGCGAGAACGGTTTTGATGGAGCTTGAGGAGTATTGTAAAGATGGTTCTACTATTTGGGTTGAAGTGGCGGGATCACCTCTAAGGGACAACAATTTCAAACTGACCGGAATATTAACGGTAACAAGGGACATCACCGAGCGTAAACAGATGGAAGAGAAACTACGGAATGACCAGCAAGAACTGCAGGCCATCCTGGATGCCTCACCCGTAGCTGTTTCCTGGTCGGATCAGCAGGGGAACATCAAATACACCAACCGTAAGTTCCAGGATATCTTCGGCTACACTTTGGAGGAAATTCCCAATATAGATGCCTGGCTCCTATTTGCCTATCCATCTTCTGCCTACAGAGAGCATGTTTTTTCACTGATTAACCTGCATATCGAGGCGCTAGCGCAAGGGAAAGAGCCTGACCCTTCAGAGTTAGCCGTCGTTTGCAAAGATGGCTCCATACGCCACGTGCTGCAGACAATGTTATTCACTTTCAACCGTATCCTGGTCATTTACTATGACATCACCGAGCAAAAGCAGAGGGATGAAGAACTGCGACGCACCCTTGACAGTCTCAGGAAAGCGATTGGTACGACCATTCAGGTCTTAGTGTCCGCCGTAGAGTCCAGAGATACCTATACCTCCGGTCACCAGTCCCGGTCTGCGGATCTAGCCTGTGTCATTGCCGCGGAAATAGGATTAGATCAGGATAAAATAGAAGGAGTACGTATGGCAGGTATCATCCACGATATCGGTAAATTATCCATACCAGCAGAGATATTGTCCAAGCCTACCAAGCTGACAGAGCTTCAATTTTCCCTGATTAAACAACATTCCCGTAGTGGATACGAGATGTTGAAGAATGTGGAATCTCCCTGGCCGTTGGCGGAGATTGTTTACCAGCACCATGAACGGCTGGATGGCTCCGGTTACCCCAGAAATCTAAAAGGGGATGAAATTCTCATAGAGGCACGAATTATAGCCGTCGCCGACGTCGTGGAGGCTATGGCTTCCCACCGTCCCTATAGGCCAACCTTGGGTATTGAGGCAGCCCTTGAAGAAATCGAGAAAAATAAGGGCATTCTTTATGACAGTAATGTCGTAGATGCTTGCCTGAAATTATTTCGGGAGAAAGGCTATCAGCTTAAATGAGACAGAAAAATCTATTCATTAAAAAACAAGATTACAAATAGTAATCATTCATTTTGACAACTGTCCATTACTGTGGATTTGTGTCACAAATGCATCAGCCCTAAGCTGTATTATCTTTTTTAATCAGAAGAATGTAAGAAACGGGCGAATCTGTTTTTACCCAAAAATGCCAATAAATATCTTTTTAGGGTAACATACAGGGTAGCACAGAAAAAAATAAGGGATCAGACATTTTGTCTAACCCCTTGTTATTTGGTGAGCCCTGTCGGAATCGAACCGACAACCTAATGATTAAGAGTCATTTGCTCTGCCAGTTGAGCTAAGGGCCCTTTGGGTGTTGTTGAAAAACGTCCATCTGCCGCGTTACCTTCACCATTCGTCGTTGCGGCGTACAGCAAGTACGCCTCAATCCTCATGCTTCGGGTGCCTTGCATCCGGCCATTTTTTAACAGTTCTGATTTAAAAAGAACGTCTCTTTATTCTGGTACGCCCGGTAGGATTCGAACCTACGACCAACAGATTCGAAGTCTGCGACTCTATCCAGCTGAGCTACGGGCGCTTATTATCCAACCATTCATGAATGGGGTGAGTGAAGGGACTTGAACCCTCAGCCTCCGGGGCCACAACCCGGCACTCTAACCATTTGAGCTACACCCACCATTTTCGCCTTGGTGCGCCTGGAGGGATTCGAACTCTCGGCCCACGGATTAGAAGTCCGTTGCTCTATCCAGCTGAGCTACAGGCGCATTTTTTAACCTGTACCTAAAAAAGAGATAGGCTAATATCCCCTCTTCCGGTTTTTGTCAAGGTTAAAAACTGTAAATATGTTTTTTGGCGAAGTTTTCCACACAAAAAATTTATCTGCTATTTAACATAACCGGCAATGCCATCGAACCGGTATGTTTTTTTATTAATCCTACCTCCCTGCATGTCCGTTGAATAAAAATAACCGCCTGTCTTAGAATTATACCAGCGGTAAAGTTCTTTTGTATTGGTCAGTTTTGATGTTGCAATATTGCCGATTGACCCTTCAAATATGTATCCCCTAAGGTCTATTTTCCCTCCCAAGGGATCATAATTGTAGAAATGACGTTTGCTTTGCGGATTATACCAACGATTGAAACCGGTTGTTCCCGGAGTGTCCGGATTGAAAAGCCGAAAAGCAATGCCTTCTTTTACATAATTGTTTTGTATTAATCTTTTTGCTTCTGCCTGAGGATTAGCTGTATACAGATAATCCGTTCCATTGTAATATCTATAGATATCAATTACTTTTATTATATTATCAGGCAGCACTTCCGCAAATACTTCAACAGTTGCTTCACCACCGCTGGTATTAAATACAATATCATCAAGGTAATACCCCGGCGACATTTGTGCCGTGTTTAAAGAAATATTGAGATAATTGGTTTGTCTGGTAATCGCGCCGGAATTAGGCATAATTTTTATGCTTCCTTCCGGAAAATATGACGCGTTTTCTCCCAGTATTTTCACCCCTTCAAATCCCAGACGGCTATTTTTGCTGATTATGGTAAGCACATGGGGGCCAAAAACGAGATCTTTGGCAATGAGCAATTCCCCTGTTTTTTCTTTCTCTTTAAAAAGATCATTATTATCGATTAGGCGTTTATCAAGTGATACTGAAATGTTGGCATCTTCATGGGCATTCAATAAATACAGAATTATTCCCGTCCCGTTGAAATGAATCTTGATAACGTTATCGGCTTCCGCGCCGGTTGGATAACCGTCGCTTTCCATCCATTTGCCCAGAAATTCAAATGTTTCTTTTAAACGCCCCGGCACGGAATATACTCCGCATCCCCTCGCGTCATCATTGGCGAATGAGATATATCTGCCTAAATTTAATGGTTTATCTCCAATAACATGTTTTTGTGCCACAACTGACCATTCCAGCATTTCCCTGCCGCTGTTGGTTGCTATTATTTTTTTAGAAACACTTTTACCCGGCAATATACCGCCCATATCCATCCTTACCGGATATAAATTAATCAATGGAGATTTTTGAGTATAACCAATTATAAACGTGACAAATATTATTTTTTGTCCGTCCGGGGTGTTGATTTTAACTGCTTCTTTATGCGTGCCGGACGGAAGTTCCTTACGGCAGAGAATCTTTTCCGCTCCGACGTCAAGTTTCATTTCCACATAATTATAACCGGACACATTTTTTTGTTTATTTTCACCTGGCAATGCATCTTTCGGCAGTAAACGGATTTCCACATGCAGGTAATCGAGACTATTTTTTAAAACACCTGAAAGTTTCTGTTTATCCGCGTTTTCCCAGCCTTCCGGTCCGTCTGTCGACCAGTTAATGACATCTGAACCTTTATTTTTAAAGGCAAAGCTTCCTTCGCTTACGGAGTTGTCGATATTGATCATTCCCAAATCAAGTTCCAGCGGAGTTATCGATTGTGAAGGCTTTGATTTTACGGCGGCCTTGCTTGCGGCTTTTTTTGCGATTTTTGTAGCAACAGATTGATTTTGTTGAATATTTGTACTATCTTGAGCGAAAGTTATAAAAGGATAAACAATCAGCGCGATAATAGTAAAGATAAAATAATTCTTTATCTTTGACATTTTTATAAAACACCTCTTGAGAAATATTGATGGCTTCCTAACTCAAAGCTTAGAATTAAGCAACTATTATATCTCTTTTTTCAGTGCGACAGCTGGTTATCGCGTTTAAAAAACTTGACACGCCCCACAAACAAGATATAGCTTTCTCCCTAATTTTTCGTGCCTCGCCCCGTTAGAAGGGCGAAACTCTTCTAACGGGGTAAGGTTGCTGATTTTGCTACTCATAATGTAATTATGAATTACGATGTTTTAAAATACTGGATCGCGCTGAAATCTATCCCTGGCATTGGAAATGTTAATTTTCCGGCCTTAGTAGATAAGTTCGGCTCTATGCCCGCGATTTTTGCAGCGACCGTTTCTCTTTTAAAAGAAACACAGGGAATTTCAAAAGAAATTGCCACAGCAATTACAAGTTTTAAAGATTGGGATAAAGTTAAAAAAGAACTCGATCTTATTGATAAAAACAAATTTAATATAATTACTTATCAAGATGAGCGCTATCCCCAAAACCTTCTTAATATTTATGGCCGTCCTCCTTATATATATGTACGAGGCAATCTGAACAAAGATGACATAAATATTGCCATAGTCGGTTCCAGACAAGCCAGCACTTACGGCAGATATACAACCGAAAGAATCAGCCGCGAGCTTGCTCTCAAGGGCGTAACTGTGGTTAGCGGCATGGCCAGGGGAATTGATTCCGCGGCACACCGCGGAGCTATAGCCGCGCATGGCAAAACTATCGCCATTCTGGGCAGTGGACTGGACGTTATTTATCCTCCCGAAAATAAAAAATTATATGAAGATATTATTCAAAACGGCGCTGTTATTTCTGAATTCCCATTAGGCACTCCGCCGCGCTCAACCAATTTTCCGGCGCGCAACCGCATTATCAGTGGCATGTCCTATGGGGTTGTAATAGTTGAAGCGGGAGAAAAAAGCGGCTCGCTGATTACAGCAAGGCTCGCCCTCGAGCAGGGACGGGAAGTATTCGCCGTGCCGGGAAGTATTGATGCCGCGGGTTCGCGCGGCACAAACAAATTGATTAAGCAGGGCGCGAAATTAATAGAGAATATCGACGATATTCTGGAAGAAATTTTACCGCAGATCGAGCAGACAACAGCATTAAAACCGCCCTGGACTTCCGACGTCGAAGACATGGCGAATAAAAACGTCGAAACATTGAACGAGATTGATCAAATAATATTTGATATTGTTACCAAAAGCCGAATTCATGTTGATGATTTAATTTCTTCCACCGGCTTATCGTCCGCCGATATTCTTGGCGCATTAACGACAATGGAATTAAAAGGAATTATTCAGCAGCATCCGGGGAAAATTTTCTCCTTGAAGAAATGATTAACATAATGAAATGTTTGGCAAAGCCCAGCGAATCATATGGCAATTTTCTGCAGTGTCATTAATAAATGTCTTTACAAATTCAATTCTTCCCTTTATAGGGGCAATCTTATCTTTAAAGGAATAGGGAGTGCTTATGGCGAATTCATTGATTATTGTTGAATCTCCAACAAAAGTTAAAACTATTAAAAAATTTCTCGGAGCTGATTTTAATGCCGTGGCTTCGGTAGGACATATTAAAGATTTGCCGAAAAGCACATTGGGTATTGATCTGGAAAAAGATTTTGAGCCGACCTATACTGTAATCGAAACAAAAAAGAAAACTATTGACGATCTGAAAAAAGCGGCGAAAAACGCGAAAAACATTTATCTGGCTCCCGATCCTGATCGCGAAGGCGAAGCAATTGCCTGGCATATTTCGGAAGTTATCGACACCAAAAATAAAAATGTTTATCGTGTCCTGTTTAACGATTTAACTAAAAACACCGTAATAGAAGCCATCGAAAATCCCCTGCAACTGGATTTCAACAAATATGAAGCTCAGCAGACGCGGCGTATTCTCGATCGTCTGGTCGGTTATCAGATCAGCCCCGTCTTGTGGGACAAGGTCAAAAGAGGCCTCAGCGCCGGACGCGTGCAGTCAGTGGCCGTGCGAATGATCTGCGACAGGGAAGAAGAAATAAACAAATTCGTGCCGGAAGAATACTGGAATCTTGTAGCGCAGTTTGAAGGCAGCCATCCGCCCCCTTTCGAAGCGAAACTTATAAAGGTAGACGGCAAAAAAGCCAAAGTGACAAACGGCCAACAGGCGCAGATGCTTGCCGCTAAAATCCGGGAAGCCGATTTTATAGTCGAGAAACTGGATAAGAAAGAACTAAAACGCACGGCGCCACCGCCCTTTACCACAAGCAAATTGCAGCAGGAAGCCTCCCGCTGGCTTAGATTTTCGGCAAAGAAAACCATGAGCGTTGCCCAGAAACTGTATGAAGGCATCGAATTGGGTAAGGAAGGATCCGTTGGTCTTATTACTTATATGAGAACAGATTCCTACCGGATCGCCGAAGAAGCCCTAAACGATGTGCGGGATTATATAAAAGAAAATTATTCCTCTGATTATTTGCCGCATAAACCTCATACTTATAAAAACGCGCAGAAAACGCAGGATGCCCATGAAGCGGTTCGTCCGTCGAAAATGACCTACAAACCCCAGGATATCAAACAATACCTGTCCGCCGATGAATTCAAACTTTACCAGCTCATCTGGAATCGCTTTGTCGCCAGCCAGATGAATCCGGCGATTCTCGATCAGACTACCATTGACATAGCAGGCGCGGATTGTCTTTTCCGCGCTCAGGGACAGGTGATGAAATTCCCCGGCTTCACCATTGTCTATACCGAAGGCAAAGACGATAAAGAGGAAGAAAACGGCGATGACAAGCTTTTGCCGGATATTAAGCAGAAAGAAAAACTGAAACTCCTCAAGCTGAATACGGATCAGAAATTCACACAGCCGCCTCCGCGTTATTCGGAAGCGTCGCTTGTGCGGGAACTCGAAGAAAAAGGCATTGGCCGACCCAGCACTTATGCCGCTATTATCTCCACTATTCAGGAGCGCGAATACGTCCGTCTGGAGAAGGCTAAATTTTATCCCTCGGAACTGGGAATGATTGTTACCCAACTTCTGGTAAAAAGTTTTCCCACCATTCTTGATCTCGCTTTTACCGCGGATATGGAAAACAAACTTGATGCCATTGAAAGCGGCGAGCGCAAACGGGTGGATACTCTCAGGGAATTCTACGCGATTTTCGAAGGGGAACTGAAAAAAGCCAAGAAAGAGATGAAAGATATAAAACGGGAAGAAGAACCGACCGATCTGAAGTGCGAAAAATGTGGCTCTCCCATGATCATCAAATGGGGACGCAATGGAAAATTTGTCGCCTGCTCCAATTATCCAGAATGTAAAAATACCATGAACATCAAACGGGACTCAAACGGCGAACTGGCCAAAGAAGAAATGGAATACGCCGATCAGGTTTGCGAAAAATGCGGCAAGCGTATGGTTTATAAACGGGGACGTTTCGGCAGATTTCTCGGTTGTGAAGCCTACCCCTCATGCAAGAGCACCAAAGCGATTGCGATGGGTGTGAAGTGTCCGGAAAAAGGATGCGAAGGTTCTTTAACCGAAAAGAGAACAAAAAAAGGGAAATCCTTCTACGGCTGCACAAATTATCCAACGTGCACTTTTGCCAGCTGGGATAAACCTCTCGCGGAAGCCTGCCCGAATTGCGAATCCCTCTTCCTTGTAGAAAAATATTCCCGCGAAAAAGGAGCTTACAAGGCCTGCCCCAATAAAGAATGCGGATATAAGAGCGACATTATAACCCCGTCAACGCCGGTTCCAGAAAAAGATTGACAAATAATGCTTAAAAACAATCCTGTAGTTATAATCGGCGGCGGACTTGCAGGTTGTGAGGCGGCCTGGCAGCTTCTGAGGCGCGGACACGCGGTTCAACTTTATGAAATGAAGCCGCAGAAATTTTCTCCCGCCCATAAAATGGAAAATCTGGCGGAACTGGTTTGTAGTAATTCTCTTAAGTCCAACAGCCTCGACAACGCCCCCGGATTACTTAAAGAAGAACTGCGCCGCCTGCACTCATTAATCATAATGGCAGCAGATAGAACGTCGGTTGCAGCAGGTTCTGCCCTGGCCGTTGATCGCGTTGAATTTTCCCGCGAGGTGGAAGAACAACTAAAACAACAAGAGAATTTCACTCTTAACCGGGTTGAGGTAACAGAAATTCCGAAAGATTTATTAACGATAATCGCCACAGGGCCGCTTACTTCCGACACAATAGCGCAAGAAATTGCCCGGATGCTGAACAACTCTTATTTATATTTTTATGACGCCATAGCTCCTATAATAGAAGCTGACACCATTGATATGAACAAGGTCTTTTTGGCGTCGCGATATGACAAGGGAACGCCGGATTACCTGAATTGTCCTTTGTCCGAAGAAGAATATAAACGCTTTCGTCAGGAACTGCTGGTAGGAGAAAAGGTTCCCGCCAAATCATTTGAAGACATCAAACATTTCGAAGGCTGCCTTCCTGTAGAAGTGCTGGCCGTGCGCGGAGAAGATACTCTGGCCTTTGGCCCGATGAAACCGGTGGGATTGATAGACCCACACACGGGCGTCTTGCCTTATGCCGTTGTTCAATTGCGCCGGGAAAATAAAACCGGCACGCTTTTTAATCTGGTCGGATTCCAAACAAAACTGACTTGGCCGGAGCAGCAGCGCATCTTCCGCCTTATTCCCGGTCTTCATAACGCTCAATTTGCCCGCTATGGGAGCATTCACCGAAATACTTATATTCATTCACCTTCCCTGCTCACATCTTCACTGCAACTTAAAAATAATGAAAATGTTTTCTTTGCCGGTCAGATTACCGGCGTTGAGGGATACACTGAATCGACCGCAATGGGATGCCTTGCCGGATTAAACGCCGCCTTTATCCTGGAAGGAAAGAAGCTGCCGCCGCCACCCGCCCAAACAGCCATCGGGGCACTGGTTAATTATATTGTTTCTCCTGAATCAGCTGATCACTTTGGGCCTATGAATATTAATTTCGGCTTACTGCACACATTACCCGCAAAAAAAATGAAAAAGAAAAAAAAAAACATTCTTCTTGTAAATCAGGCGCTGCAATATTTGAACGACTGGATTGCAAGTCAAAATCTGGATTGATACCTTGCGTATATATTCTATTGACACAAAAAACGACTTCCCATATACTCCGTGCATTCAAAAAATATTTTATGCCAAATGACAGCATTGTCAAATTAACACTTAATCAAATCGCAAGGAGAAATTAAATGAAAAAACAAGATTTGGAGAGTTCGCTTGTTCTCATCAAACCGGACGCTCTCAAGAATTCATTAACAGGATATATCCTTTCGCAATTTTCCGAATTCCACACCGGGCTGCGTTTCGCGGCGCTGAAAGTTGTTAGCGTTAATCTGGCGCTGGCCGAGGAACACTACGCCGAGCACAAGGGTAAATTTTTCTATCCGTCTCTTCTGGACTATATCAGAGGCATTCTCCATTATCCCGATCAGCCTCAAAAACGCAGGGTTATCGCCATACTTTACAGGGGGCCCAACGCCATCAAACATATACGGGAAATCTGCGGAAACACGAATCCGCACGAGGCAAGACAACAGAGGCCCGGCTGCATCCGCGCCCTGGGAACGGTAATTCCGCTGTATGATAAAAAAGGAAAATTCATTGGAGACAGATCAGATAATCTGATTCATGCCTCCGCGAACCCCGCAGACGCGGAAAGGGAAATCAAACTCTGGTTCCTTCCCACTGATATTCCGCCGCTTGTGCGCAGTTTTCCCACGGAAGTAAGCAACGATTATTTTTATTATAATGACAATGCCGTAAGCTCAACCTATACAAAGGAAAGTTTCTGTTTCCTTTCGCCCGGAGATATAGTCTGGAAATCCGACATGAAAGTTTTGCGTCAGTTGAAAAAAGACAAAAAACAAGATTACTCGACAAACGCGGTAATTGCCAAATACCTGATAAACAAGTAAAGGAAACTAAATAAATATCCGCTTACGAATATAAAAGAACCGGTTGTTATTATAATGACCGGTTTTTTTGCGTCTATACTGTGAGAATCTTATCGCGCGATCTAAACTAAAGAAGCCGATGACAACGCCAACAAGGTTAGCCTTTTCAAGAGTATTGGTATAATTTGAAATTAAACAATTTGCTTTTTACGTGTTAATGTAATAAATTTTTTACGTGAAAGCGCCAATGAAAACTGGGATTATACCAATTTAGAATGACTCCCATTAAGTAATTTGTATTAATTTATTTTAACGAAGGAATTTTTCCGTGCATCAAAAAATAATCATAGTAAGCGGCGGCTTTTTGGATGACCCTGTATTTTTCCATAAAAAAATAAAGGAAATGGAAGACGTTCTGATAATCTGCTGCGACGGCGGAGCTCGTCACTTCCAGAATTCAGCAATCAAGCCGGATGTAATTATCGGCGATATGGATTCCATTGATACCGCACAACTGGCGGATTATTCCGCCCTAAATTTAAAAATTATAAAATATCCGGCAAACAAAGATTTTTCCGATACTGAACTGGCGCTCGATTACGCATTGAATTTGAAACCGCAGGAAATATTTATCTGGTGTGCCCTGGGCGGAAGAATCGATCACACATTGGCCAATGTTTTCTTGATTTGCAGGGGACATGAAAAAGGAATCAGGACGTTTCTGGTTGACGAGTACTGCGAGGTTTTTGTACTGGATAAAAAAGCTACTTTTATAAAGGAAAAAGGGAAAACTGTTTCTTTTCTGGCGCTGACTCCTGAAGTTACGGGAATAACTCTGGCGGGATTTCTTTATCCCATGGAAAACGGCACCCTGAAAATGGGTGAATCCCGAGGCATCAGCAATGTCATTGATGAGGCCCGCGCCGTCATCAGTGCCGTAAGCGGGAAACTTCTTGTTGTCAAATACCGGCAAAAGGATTCTTTCCCCGAGGCACAGTGATCGCGGAGTGATTATGGAACCATTTAAAGTAATATGCATAGGCGGTTCCGATTCCAGCGGCGGCGCCGGAATTCAGGCTGATTTAAAGGCAGTCATCGCCCGCGGCTGCTGGGGACTGAGCGTGATAACGGCGATAACGGCGCAAAACACAAAAGGCGTTTCGGATGTTTATCCGGTTTCTGCGGAATTTGTCGGCAGGCAGATGGATGCTGTATTTAAGGATATTAGCGTTGACGCGTTAAAAACCGGCATGCTCCCGACTGAAGAAACCGTTCAGATAGTGACAATAAAAATTAAAAAATATAAAATTGCGAAAGTTGTCGTTGATCCGGTAATGATTGCCAAAGGCGGGAAAAATTTGATGAGCAGTAAGGCTCGAACCTCTTTGATTAAAAATCTTCTGCCTGCGGCTTTTGCCGTTACTCCGAACATTCCCGAAGCGGAAGCGCTGACAAAGATGAAGATTACATCAATTGCCCTGATGAAGGAAGCGGCCGTTAAAATTCACGGGATGGGTGTAAAGAATGTGCTGATTAAGGGCGGACACCAGCTGGGCAATAAGCGGTCAGTTGTTGATATTCTTTACGACGGCAGCTATTATGAGTTTTCCTCTCCCCGGATTAATTCACGCGATACTCACGGCACCGGCTGCACATACGCCTCGGCGCTTGCGGCTGGAATTGCCATGGGAGAAAACATTGTTGAAGCGGCCTGGCAGGCCAAAATTTTGATTACCGCCGCTATCGAAAATGCCGTAAATTTGGGAAAAGGTTACGGCTCCGTTAACGCCTTCGGGAAAAATATCTTAAATAAAAAGAAATAATTTTCAAGTTAAGCGATTAAAATGTCGCTTTAATATTTTGGAGGAATGAATGACACAATTAGAAAAAGCCCGCAAGGGCTTGATTACAAAAGAAATGAAAATCGCAGCCAGAGATGAGAAAGTCGCGCCCCAATACATCCGCCAGGGTCTTGTGGATGGAACAATCGTAATTTGCCGCAACGTTAATCATAGGGCCATCAAACCTCTTGCTATAGGAAAAGGCCTGCGTACCAAAGTCAATGCCAACATCGGCACGTCCAAAGATCATATGGATTTGAATCTGGAGCTGAAAAAACTGAAAATCGCCGTTGAGGCCGGCGCTGACGCCGTTATGGATCTTTCCACCGGAGGAAATCTGGCCGCCATCAGGAAAAAAGTAATGAAAGAATCAGCCGTGGCCATCGGCACCGTACCCATTTATCAGGCGGCGGTAAAAATGATAAAAAACGGCAAAGCCA
The DNA here is from genome assembly GCA_052139735.1 of Smithella sp. Classification (GTDB taxonomy): domain Bacteria; phylum Desulfobacterota; class Syntrophia; order Syntrophales; family Smithellaceae; genus Smithella. The sequence goes on from JBKQWB010000047.1 coordinate 21,723, forward strand.
TATCGGAGATGACAGCGGACGATATCTTTGCCGTCATCGAAGAAAACGGCAAAGACGGCGTTGATTTCATCACTGTCCACTGCGGCGTAACCCGACTCAGCGTTGCCGCTCTCAAATCGCA
>JBKQWB010000048.1:0-5644 GCA_052139735.1 Smithella sp.
CCACTTGTAACAGGTCGTTTTCTTGAGTCCATACCCGGCACTCTCAATATCCCGCACTCGAATGAAACGTGGCTCCATTATGTTCTCCTCGTGTAAAAACAACCTCCTTGCAAAAAAAAAGCTCTCATCCAAAAATTACTTGGATGTAGAGCCATATAAAGGAATCTCTGGAAATTGGAAGGAAAAATTTAACCCGTTAATCTTGCGGGTTTTTGGTATTCGTGAGAAAGAACCTTAGCGCGGACACGGAAAGGTATCAAATTCTGGTTTTCATCTATCTTTACGCCGTCTTCACTACCGGGACGACTTTAAGTGAATGCGCAAGGGTCCTGAAACGGAAGGGCGGAGCGGCAGAGGTGCATGCGATCACGGTAACCAGGGCGCTGCCGGATTGAGGCGAAGAGAAGGGAACAAGCTTACCGGGCGCACGCCTATAAGCATTTACATTGCTGATGCTTGAAGAGGGCTAGGGCCGTGGAAAGGCGCGACCGCTTTTCCTGCTTCCAAAAAGTTCCCACGCGACGCGCAGTCGCGAAGAGAATGACACTTTTCGCTGTTTCAGAGTGTCACAAAGGGACATGAATAACTGCTTCCAAATATTAGTGTGCGAGCAACAACGTGGGGAGTGCATTAAGCTTTTCCGCTGCTGCCGCAAACTTCCTGTCGAAGGTGGCAAACCCTGCCAGTTCAGCGCTGCCGGCAAGATGGAGTGCGTCGGCAAAATCCATCCCTTCGGCGTACCAACTGAGAGCCCGTGCAACGTTTGAGGCGTCTTCCATTTCAATGTCAGGCAGACCGAGTATGTGAAGCATGCGCTCGTGGACGATTTCCTTGGGAAGATTGTAGCCGGCTGGTGAAGAGAGCACCCAGGCAAATTCGAGAAGGACAGTTTTGAGGATGAAGCAACGATTATTAGCCAAAAAATTAGTCGCGAGGCGCGCTTGGCCCTGGTCGTCCTTAACCGCGTAACGTACCAGGATGTTCGTATCGACTGCAATCAACGGTGCTTCCCTGCTTCGACCATGACCGCCTTTTCCATTTCTTCCGGGGTGAGAGGCCTTCCCTGGTAGACCTGTTTGGTGTCGAGAGGCTCCAGTTCGGTGGGGGGAAAGACCTTGGCCGGCTTAATGACCAGTTCCGCGCCTCGGTCGATGATGACGAATTCCGTGCCCGCTTTCCAATGGTGCCGGTCGCGAATGGCCTTGGGAAGGATAAACTGACCCTTGGTCGACAGTCTGATGGTTTCCATAGGTCGGCTCCTTGGTAAGAAGAATGTAAGAATTCTACTATGATTCCCAGATTATTTCAACATAGATACGATTGTGGTTTTTACCAAATAAAATGACATCTTATAATCAAGCCTTGGATTACCGGTTGCCGGATATGAATGCCGGGGTGACCGAAGGGTGACCTGATGAGCTGCAAGAGTCAGGAGGTTGAGATCCAAACTAACCCAGACCCGCCTCAATCGCCAGGAACGTCTTCAAAACGTTAAGGGCGCTTTCGAGATCTCAGATGCACAGGGTACGGGGCCGCCACATTCTTGTGATCGACGACGTCTTCACAGCGTAAAGATAGTTTGATACCTTTTCGTGTCCGCGCTAAGGTTCCAGTTCATAAGCAAATTAAAATAACAAACCAAGGCAGAGTAAAGGTTTCGGAAGGCCAGTTAAATTTTATGTAGCTTTATTCAGGATTTGTCAGAAAATAGCCACGTTCGTTTTAGGACGTGGTTTTTTGTTTCGAACAAAGGAGATAGTATGCAGCGATATTTCAAAGTGTCTGAAAGTCAAGAGAACGGATGTCCGATTTCTGCGAGTACTCTTTATCGATGGAAATGCACCAAACAGCATTTGCAGATTTTCTCTAAGGTTGGAGGTTTCCTGTTAGTTGATCGGGATATGCTTACCAAGTTGTTTGAAAGTAATCGATTGAGCGATAACGGAACAAAGCCTATCAGGAGAATCGCTAGATAGGTTATAAATGAAATCGGCCCCAAACTTTGCCAAGAGCAGGGACCGATTTCTTAAATCGAAGGTGAACTGATGATAGGACAGGCAAATGAAAGAGTCAATGGAAAATTTATTTCAGACATTTTGCGGATGGTTCCGGGACAATCGGAGCATATAGAGATGACCCACTCCTTCACTTTTGGCCGGAATCCTGAACAATATCGAGACATGATGAAATCTCATCCTGTCATGGTTGCAGTGAAAGAAACTCTTCTAAAGCCTGCAACTACATCCTCGATGCCGGAAGAGCCGGAGCCGACAACTTTCAGCGCCGATGTCCATCTCCATTACGATAGAATCCGCGTGTCTCTGGACAAATTGTATCGGGATTTGTTTTTTGAGTACCTCCGATGCAGCGGGTTCAAGCATGTCAGGTCAGGCGATCCGTCCTATGGCCGGAAACTAAAATCTCCGTATGCCAGATTCAGTGACTTCCAGAGCCATAGTGAAAAGATTATCGTCCTCTATGGTGTGAGGCCGGGTCAGATGGAGTTACCTTATTCCCAGATCGAAACGAATAATCCTTCCATCAGCCTCTGTGCGTTACTGGAACATTTCTTTTATCAGCACAGCATTCACGATTTTACGAACTTATCCAGGGTTGAATTGGCTTGGGATTTCACCTCTGACGATCCAGACCTGATAAAGTTCTATCTCAACTCAATCACTTCTCTGAAGTATCGGCGAGGCGAGGGCGATGAATTCCTCAATACCACTTATCTGACAGGCCGTTCTGCAAGGGTTGGCCTAAAGGTTTATAGGAAAAAAATTGATAATAGACCACTTATTCGATTGGAAGCCACTTTTGACAGAGAGTGGCTCCAAGACAAAAAACGCAACATTCTTTTCCTATCCGATCTGCACAGGTATCCATTTCGGCCTAACGAAATTATTTCCTTTTACAAAGGATTAGACTTTGTTCGCCTTTACAACTATGTGGCAAAGGACATACGAGCAAAACATAGAGCTTATAGTATTGGAACCGCATCATTTAACAAAATAAGGAAAGATGACCCACATTTATTGTCACAATATTTAGTGGTCCGAAGTATATTTCATCGTGCTTTGGACTCGCCGGTATTAAGCTATCAAATCGACACCTTAAAGCAAGGTGGAATTCCTTATCATAGATTCATGATCCCACTATATAACGAGGAGAACATGAATTGACGCAAAAACAGAGCATTTACGTGTCATTTGTCAATCACTTCTCTTATCAGCATTCTTGCAAGGTATTCAAGAGAGTGAAAAATATAAGTGAATGGAATCATTCACGGTCTGTAAAAAGCATATTGAGAATTATGCAAAGTGAATCCTGTTCGACAGGAGGTAATGGGCTTTATCCAGCGATGTCGTGTTAAGTTTGCGATATGAAAAGGAGAACAAATGACGAATCAAGAGTATGAAAACCGTTTATTGGCACAGGCGAAGCGAATTGATGAGGTAAGTGTCCGCTTGGCTGGAATCAGAGAAGAGTTCGAAAGTACCAAAGACAATGATGAGGCAACAATTATAAGTATGCTCAATCGCTCTATGGGTACTTTTTCTAAACAACATGATCCTGATGCGCTTAGCGCTGAGGATGAACTATGGTTGCAATCGATGGTTGAGCGCTCTGGCCCCAAAAGGAGGAAGCAATGAGAGCCAGCAAACAAATATTAGAGGAGATGCAGGAAAAGCAACGCAGCGTTTTGCAATCACAAGTGCAATGGAACGGTGCAAAAGCAAAACTCGAAGAGAAAAAGAAGCTATTACTTCAAGTGACAAAGGAATCGTTAGGCAAACGGAAGACATCCCGATTATCTACCCTTCAACGCGAAGTATCATCACTTCGAGAAGAGGTGGAATGTTTTGGCATATTAACCGTGGATCTAGAAGACGGGGTACTGTCACTACAGAGAGAGTTAGTGCTTTCTCAAATTTATGAGCAAGACATTGCCGCTTATCTCGAATCCGAGCGTCAATACTTTCAAAATATCACGGATGTATCGCGAATTGTTACTTCCATACGGAAATTGATGACCCATTTACAACAATTATCCCAAAACCTCAAATCACCGGCAGAAATGAAGAACCTCATTAGTCGGCTCATGAATCGATCCGAGCTTCTGGAAATCGACTTCGAGGCCTTTTTGACTGGTCAAGTTCAAGCGGATGATGGAAAGAACGAGGTTTTCAAGGATAAACAACTTGGCATAGGCGGTAGCCTTTTCGAGGCCAAAATTGCAAAAAGATTTTATGTGCCAGCGAAAAGCTTGCCTACCGCCGAATGGGAATCCGAACTCGATGGATGGGCTTCTATTTGGCGAACTGTTCATCTAAAACTCTTGGGGAGACATCCCACTCAGCAAGAAAGACCGGACAGAATCACGAGCACGTTTCGTCAACTCAAATCACAAACCCCGGTTGATCCATTCACGTTGCGAAAGGAGCAGGCGGGGCGCGTCAGGTCTTAACCAAGGCAAAATGAGCGTGGTTGGCGCTCTTTTTGAAGTCGCGCGGGACTTAATTCACCCCGTGCGCAACCCTCCGGGGAAGTTCGAGAGCCAAGAGTCAGGGCGGGCGGGTTGGATAATGGCTTTAGGCTTTCGGCTTCCCCATATCCTCGCATTCCATAGGGCAGTATTTCCATTATTCCAGCCTTCCCCATAATCCGATAAGGCTTTCTTCTCTCATTGCCCTATACCTTCGCTATAAGGCAAACGATACCATTCTTCTCGATCCAGTTTAAAAGTGTCGGCAAAGACACACCATAACGCTTTGCGATAAAGGTTTTCGTAGAGCCATTATTCAAGAGGATTTCTATTTCGACACGATACGGATCAAGTTTGCTCTTTCCTGGTCCCTTTGGCCTGCCCAACTTAACACCCGCTGCTTTCCCTGCCTTCAGAGCCTCTGTTATGTGCGAAGAAATCAAATCTCGCTCTATCTCAGAGGCCATTGCGAAACACATGCTTATCAGCTTGGATTGAATCGTGCCGTTAAGCTCGCAGTTACCTTTGAGCGCATAGATATTGATTTCTTTTCGTTTGGCAACAATCAAGATTTCCATGATTTAGAGTAACATGAAGATAGGAGACATAAGTCATGCTGGATGAACAAGACAAAATTGAGCAGGTACCGGAGGTCATACCATCATGCCAGTAACATCACACATGCGTACACATGGAGACGCTGCCAAGGTTAGATGTATTCACAAAATAAATCACATAGTTGGCGATGATTATCGTGATACAATTAAATCTATATATTCTAAAAGCTCTTGTTCTTTGCGGAGTTCCGCCTTGACTTTCTTGCAAAGCGATACTAGAGCTGGATTATTAGTGAAAGAAACCGTCCCTTTATTAATATATTCAATGGTTGCTGTTATACGTTTTAATCTATACTTAATACCTACATCAATTATATCTACAATTCGACCTCGTTCTACATCGTTAGTTATAATACCGGCAATAGAGAATAACTCTAATAGATGGATTAGATGATCCTCACAATTATCTAAGCAGTGTAATACATTTCTAGCCGCTTCGTAATCACCGCCAAATCTACTAAGATTATTAACAAGATCAAGTTCCACATTTGTAACTTCTTTTAGCAACTTGTCACTTTTATCTCGACATTCATGTATAGCA
>JBKQWB010000049.1:0-10680 GCA_052139735.1 Smithella sp.
AGCCAGGGGATAAGATAAAACCGCCAGGTAAGCCTGGTGGCTGGATGATAAGAGCCGGATGATGGGAGACTATCATGTCCGGATCCGTGGGAACGTGGGGGTGAAATTCCCCTGCGTGACCCGACTAAACACAATTACCTTGACCTTTTTAGTATTCTTATTATATTTTTGAATAATAAATCAGCCGGAGGGAATATATGTCCGAATTAGTTCGTTTTGGTGTTTCGCTGGAAGACGACCTTTTAAATAAATTTGATCGTCATATCAAAAAGCAAAAATATACAAACCGATCGGAAGCTATCCGTGATTTAATCCGAGAAGAACTGATTAAAAAAGAATGGACGGAAAATAAGGAAGTAACCGGTGCGATAACGATCGTTTATGATCACCATACACGCGAACTGGTTACCAAAGTTTTAGATGTTCAGCATGATTATCATGCCTGCATTCTCTCAACACAGCATATTCATCTCGATCATCATAATTGTTTTGAAATTATTGTAACAAAGGGCAAATCAAAGGAAATTGAGGAACTTTATCAGAAACTAAAGTCCATCAAGAACGTAAAACATGCGGGATTTATGATGGCGACCAAGGGAAGTGATTTGCCCTGATAATTAAAGGGCGTTATGTGATGCATTTTTCAACCTTCTAAACCGCTTGCAAAAAATAAAGCATATTAAGCATTTCTAAAGCAAAAGGGAAAGTTCAGGAGTTATTTTTCATTATCTTTCGATCCATAGTCTGCAATTATGACAACTGCCAAACACTGAAACAAAAAACTTGGCAAGCATTCCTTCCTTAAGTGTTAAAATCTATCCTTATGGAATCATCAAAGATCTCAAATGCAAAGGTGTATTGGGGATTTCAGAAGCATTTTATTAAATATCAAATAAAATGAACAAAACGTTAACAGTATATTCTGTTAAATATTCCTTGACTTTTTCGTGATATTTATTATATATTCGTGTCACTAATAGTTTGTATTAGTACGATTATTTATTTCATGCTACGGAATAATGACTCCCAGAGAGGCGGCCTTTTGCCAACTTCCCCCAGAATGCGACGGAGGAAGCCCTTCTGGGCGGCATTAACCAGAAAGTTGTTGATTATTATTGAATATTTATTAAGGACAGAACAGATCATCAATGAACAATGCAAATTCCCTCTCCTGTAATTCACCTGTTATGAATGAAAAGTATATTGGAATATTAATCTCATTGATAATTCATATTGGTTTCATTCTTGTTTTGTTAGCCGTGTCTACGGCACAATTAAAACCACATCTGCAAATCATTCAGGTTAGTTTTTATAATCAATCCGAATTTCCAATAGATAATCAAAAGCTGAGCGCGGCAAAGTCAAAAGAAACTAACAAACTAGTTTCCAAAGATAATTTTAAGGCAATAGCGGTACAACCGGCACACGAAGACACGCCGCAAAAATCCACAGTTCTGAATAATAGTGAGATAATTGTTGCGAAGAAAACTTTGACGGACGAAAAATCCGTCGCAACACAAAGTCAGAACACGACGGTCATGCCTGAAAAAAGCGTTGGTAATCAGGGTATTTATCAAGCAAACTTATCGGGTGTCTCTAAAGGAAATATTCATCAAGGTATTGTTGAATCCAAATTCGGAGATAATGAATCTCCAACATTCATCCACCAGGAAATACCTGTTTATCCGATGTGGGCCAAGAGACTAGGAAAAGAAGGAAAAGTATTGCTAAAACTTTTAATCGATACAAATGGAAGGTTGCAGAATATAGAGGTGGTTGAACCTGCCGGATTTGGCTTCACGGAAGCGGCAATAGAAGCAGTCAAAAAATCAACTTATGCGCCGGGTTATCGCAATGGTGAAAGAGTATTGACCAAAGCCCTTCTGCCCGTTCGATTTCAGTTGCAATAAGGAAAAAGTGGGAATGGCGCAACTCGAAAACATTATTAATTATGAAATTAAAGAAATATAAAAAAAATAAAGAGGCAGGGTATTACCTTTGGCGAGGATCCCCTGCCTCAGAAGAAGAGTGACAACACAACTAACATCACCCCTCTGCTGTAGTTTATATCATAAAGGAGGTGGGATGTAAACAACAGGAGGGAAACGAATGCGGAAAAGGTATTTAATTGTATTATTTTTAATTGTATTTTCTTTGACATCTTTTGCGGAAGAAAATACTCCAACCAACACTGAAGGAAACAGCGTCCCAAAAGTGGAAGAAAAAAGCCCGGCTAAAACTGAAGAGAAGGATGTGACAAATTTGAAAGAAATTGTCGTTACGGCAACAAGAACAGAGAAAGACGTGGAATCCGCGCCGGGAACCGTAAATATTGTCACGAAAAAGGAAATAGAAACAAGGAACATAACGACGGTTGACGAGGCTCTGGACACACTGTCGGGTGTGTACAACAAGCGGCAATCACTCACGGATATTGAGGCATCTATTACATTAAACGGAATTCCGGATCAAAAAAGGACTCTTATAATGATGGATGGGATTCCGCTTAATGACGCCTTTGACGGAACTGTCAGTTTTTCGGCATTGCCAACAGAAAATGTGGAGAGAGTCGAGGTTGTTCAGGGCCCCTTTTCCAGCCTCTACGGTGGCAATGCCATGGGTGGTGCTGTAAATATTATTACACAAATGCCGGAAAAGAGAGAATTCACCTTGATAAGCGGATACGGATCGAGTTGGAACAGGGGAGAAGCTATGGATGACTTTCAAAAGTATTATATATCTTACGGCGACAGACTGATCAATAAACTAAGCCTGCTCTTAAGTTATGGATACAAGTCAACAAATGGTTATCCGAGTAATTTTAATGTGCAGCCGGCACAACCGGTATCACCTCCTGCCGGTATTACGGGCTACTCAGCAACAACCGATAACGGACAATATGGAGGGTTGCCCGCTTACACTATAGGCGACACGGGAGACAACGCCTGGTGGGATGACAATCTTTCATTCAAAGCACGTTTCGATTTTACACCAGACTCAAAATTAAGCGTATCCTTTATGAGAATGCGCTATAAATATAGTTATGATGATCCTCAGACCTACTTGAAGGATGCGTCGGGCAATCCCGTTTATGCATATGGCCCCCCTATACCAGGATACTCCAGCTACACCGTAAATCAAAGCACTTTTGACTACGGGTCGGGCGGGAAAGAAGTTAATATGTATAATATAGGTTACGAAACCGAGATTGGAATTGTGAAAACAAAATTTACTCTCGGACTTAGTGATGAGGGTAAAAATTGGTATGTTACCCCAGGCTACTCAGATTCTACGACATTAACCGGAGGACCCGGCCAGGTTACATCCACCCCTTCCCAGAATTATACTGCCGACCTTCTCGTTTCAGTGCCGGTTTTAAGTATGAACATCCTTACCTTTGGCGGGTCATTCAAAACAGATTGGGCTAACAGCCAGGTAAATAATCTTACCGACTGGCAGGACGAAACCTCCACAACTGATCTCGTATCTAATCAAGGAGGAAAGGACAGGACATACGCCGCTTTCATTCAGGACGAGATAATGATTCTCTCCAATCTCACAGCATACATCGGGTTCAGAGAGGATTGGTGGGAAACATACGATGGTTATGCCAATCAGTTTGGCAGCGGCGGTTTTGCGAATACATATGATTCCAGAAACGCATCTTCATTCAGTCCGAAATTATCGGTAGTCTATAAACCGTTTGAAATAACGACACTGAAGGCAGACATAGGACAGGCATTCAGAGCCCCGACGGTTTATGAGCTCTATAGTAAATGGTCGTATTACGGTATGATCTGGAGCGGCAATCCTGACCTGAAACCGGAAACAACTACCTCATGGGATGTTGGTATCGCGCAGGAGCTTTGGAAAGGCGCGAAGGTCGGCGCCACATATTTTGACAACCAAATGCAGAACCTGATCTATTCGGCATCTGTGCCCTCGGGATTCGAAAATATGAATGCCGGAAAAGCTGAAAGCCAGGGGGTTATGCTTTCGTTTGAGCAACGGTTTGACAAATTGTTAAGGCTGTTTGCAAACTACACCTATACTGACGGCAGAATAAAGGAAAACAGCTCGGACCCATTGTCGGTAGGCAAAAGAATGACTTTTCTGCCGGATACGATGATTAATGCGGGTGTGGAGTGTGCAATAGAACAGTTTTCGGGATCTGTTACGGGCAGATATGTTGGTAAAGTTTACAGCGATGACCAGAACAGGGATACTATAAATGGTGTTTACACGTCGTATGACCCGTATTTTACAGCAGATGCGAAGGTTTCATACAAGGTAACAAAATTTGCTACAGTGTCTGCATCCGTTGATAATATTTTTAACGAATCTTACTTTAGTTATTATAAGGCGCCGGGACGTTCATGGTTTATGGAGGTTACCTTAAACTTTTAGTCATGGCGACAAGATTTAATTAATATGATTACTATAGACTCATTCAGTTATACCTATCCATATGCGGATTTACCAGCCTTGCAGGATATCAGCATGCAGATCGAACCTGGCGAAGCGGTTTTGATCCGTGGCGCTTCAGGCTCAGGTAAAACGACCCTTCTTTATTGTCTGAACGGTCTTATTCCCCATATCTTTGCCGGCTCATCTTGCGGCTCGGTCAGATTGAATGGCTTCACACCGACGGAGACGCCCCTGCATGAGATCGCCCAAACAGTAGGAACAGTCTTTCAAAACCCTGAAAGTCAAATTTTTATGATGCGGGTAGAAGATGACGTAGCTTTCGGCTGTGAAAACCTGTGCCTGCCTAGAGAAGAGATCATTAGCCGCAGGAATGAAGCCCTGCATTTCATGGGTTTATGGGATATGCGGCGCACGGAAACATTCAAGCTTTCCGGAGGATACAAACAACGCCTGGCCGTCAGTTCCATCTATGCAATGCAACCTAATGTTTTCCTTTTTGACGAACCGACAACAGATTTGGATGGCGAGGGTCGAAAAGATTTTTTCAAAATTATCAAAGGGCTTAAGGATAGGGGCAAAACAGTTATTTTGGTCGAACATCAGTATGAAGATTATCTCCCCCTGATGGACAGGGTTATTAACATGGAGAGCGGGCGGATCGCAGAAAATAATGCATCGGCAAAAACCTTCCTGCCGGCTAGAGAAGCAGCCGCGCTGTCGTCATCATCAGTAATCTCCATGCAGCAGGTCTGCTTCGGCTATAACCGGGAAATAAATGTTTTAGACAACATTAATATTATGATCCGAAAAGGGGAAATTGTTGCATTCTGTGGCGATAATGGTTCCGGGAAGACAACGCTTCTGAAGATTATAAGCGGACTCCTGCAAGCCGATCAAGGAGAAATTACTATTTTAAATATTCATAAACCGGCATTGGAATCGCTGGTGGGACGCGTGGGGTTCCTTTTTCAGAACCCCGATGAACAACTTTTCGCTGCAACGGTGGAAGAAGAGATTGCCTTCGGTCCTGATTGTCTGGGCAGGAGAACAGATGTGGAACAATATCTGGAAATCGCCGGTCTGAAAGCCCACAGGCTGCGCCATCCGCAGACCATCTCGCGGGGGCAGAGACAAATCCTGGCTGTAATTTCCATTATGGCAATGGAACCGGAAATCATTATTCTTGATGAACCGACAACAGGGCTAGACAACAGAACATGGCATAAACTTATTGATCTTCTTTATGACTATGCCGACAGGGGAGGAACAGTTATCTTTTCAACCCATAACGAACATGCCGCTGCTCTGGCGGGGCGCAAAATAACCATGCACAAAGGAAGGATCATCAGCAATGAAATATCTGGATAAGGCAACCTTCATGCATCGGCTTGATCCTCGGACAAAGATTATCCTGGGTCTGATGGTCGCCATTCTTATTGTTGTTCTGAAGAACCCATCAGAATTGTTCCTGCTGTTTTTTGCCGTTCTCATTCTCTTTGGAATTCTGCGTCCGGCAAAAAATACTATAAAAGCAATGTTTATTATCATGATTACCGCTCTGTTTTTTACCATGATATCTCAGGGATTCTTCTATTCTCTTGAGCCGCGTACAATTATCATTACAATATTATCACCAGACTCGGGATTTCTGGGAAATATAACAGGTGGAATCTCTCTATACCGCGAGGGTATCATTTATGGGGCGCTGCAGAGCCTCCGGCTTTTTTCAGCAATGCTTCTCAGCGCAGTCATTGTTATGTCCACCTATCCCTCTGATCTGTTGCTCGGCATGGAGAGTATGGGTATGCCGAAACGAATCGGTTTTGTTATTACGGTCAGCATTCGCTTTATTCCCTCTCTGTTAGATGGGGCAAGACGCATCCTTTTGGCTCAACGGCTGCGGGGACTAAAGGTGAAAGGGATAAGGGGCTGGTTCCGGGCTTTTTACCGTATCCTGCCGCCACTAATTATCGACAGTCTGAGAAATGCCCGCCGTATCGCTCTTGCCGCTGAGGTGCGAGCATTTACCGGCAAAAGAACTAATTTAAAAGAACTGATGTTTTCTCCACGGGACTGGACTTTTTTAGGCCTTTCCACGGCGGGTATGTTTGTGCTCATTCTGTGCCAGGAGATATTGCCATGAATCTCTATTTCGGATCAGTGATATTCATTGCCATACTGGGTGGAGTAGTATTTCATCTTCTTTGGACACGCAAGGCAATCCCGTCTTTCAGCACAATGGACTTGACAACCATAGCCCTGTTTTGCAGTCTGCTTTATATCACTATTTTACCTTTTAAATTCGGCCTGAGCCGTATTCCCATAATACAAACATTCTTTTTTGCCATTCCCTATACAGCCACACTATTCATCGGCATCCGCTTGATTCCACGGGCAGGTACGGCAACCCTCATTATCTGCGGGCACAGCCTCCTGTCTCAGGTCATTTCCAGTGGCATTAAACCACTGTGGTGGCCATATGCCCTTTTGGCCTCATTTGCCCTTGAACTGTATTTTATTATTACAGGAAATTATCTGCAAACCAGGAAGAATGCCATTGGTGCCGGATTTCTTCGAGGGCTTACAGTTTATATTTATTTTTACTGTTTTTCCGCTCCCTATATCTGGCATCAGTTTTATGCGCCTTGGTATATTTTTATCCAGACAGCACAAGGTATAGTTGGATCAATAATCGGTGCCCTTATCGGCATATACCTGAGTAAACCAATCATTAACGCCGTCCGTTACGGGGGAATCTAAAACACAAGAAAGAAAGGAATGAATTATGGCTTTTTACAAAATCACCTACAATGAACAGTATCGTTTCGCTACCGTCCACAACTATGGATGCACATTCCATTGTCCGACATGCAGTTACAAACTACGTAGCGGTTCATCTGGAAAACCCGGCTTGGCCTTTCCTGCCCCGAAAAAGTATCTGGAAACGGCGGAAATCAAGGAAGCCCTCCGCCGACTGCCTATCAAGAACCTGTATTTCATGGGCGGAGAACCTACAGTGGCGAAGAATTTGCCCGAAATACTCCGCTTTGCCAAGGAGGAACTAAATGTCAGCACCAGCTTGGGACATACGAACGGCAGTAAAATTCCTTTGCCTTATCTGGACGGGGCCAACGTTGGCCTTAAGGCTTGGGATGAGGATCTCCACCGGACTATCACAGGACAGGAAAGAGATCGCATCTATGCAAATGTGGCTGCCGCCCACAAAGTAGGAATGGATCTGAAGATTAATATAGTTTATGTTCCGGGACTTGTCGATCTCGATCAGGTGGAAGGCGTTGCCGCTTGGCTGGCCTCAGTGGACAAGGACATCCCGTTTCATATCATGGGATACATTCCCGTTCCTGGTCAGCCTTATCCCCAACCCACTGCTGAACAGATGATGGCGGCTGAAACTCTTAGCCGACGGCATCTCCGACATGTGGCCAGTTCCCGGCTGGAACCCGATCATGCGCTCCGCCTGGCAGACAGAGATGACCGTTTTGCTGTAACTCGCGTTTTGTAATGAATAGTGTTGATCATTAAATTATGAAATAGACTTTCAGACGCGTGATGAAAGATAAGATAACCTTTCAGCAAGACTCAACAGGCGTTTTAATATTGGCAACAGGTATTGAAAATAAAATAAAAATCCCAATCACCTAAATTAAAAATAATTAATAATGTAAAGCCTGAACTTAACAATCCGGATGCAATCAAAATCCCCTTGAATATTTTCTAATTCATTTGGGAAAAAACTGATCCATATTTCAAATTTCTTAAATACTTTTATATGATGTTTGTTATCAATAATTCACTAAATTCTACATGGAGAGGTTTCCTGTTTTCTTATAATTGTCGAATATTCCCTTTGCGTATTTAAATATCTCATGCCAAGCATCCTCACCTTTTTCTTGACGAATATCTTCAGCAATAAAAGAAGAATTCATGATAAGTAAATTTATTAAAAATTTAATATCGCCTTCCACTTTTTTTAAATCTATGATCGTTTTTTCTTTATCTTCCTGCTCGTAGGCAAATACTATTTTTTGCCGGATTAATTCCGACATCGAGCATTTTTTATCTGCCGCTTCCTTATCCATTCTCACCCTTAACTCACCGATTATCTTAGCCCCAACAATCTCTTTCATGTTTAAACCTCATATAAATATGTTTTTATTGTAAAATTACCCTGTTTTTTGCCTGCTGCTTTAAATGGTTATTAAATAATTATTAAACCTTAATATTTAAACAATATCATATAGTTAATCAATTTTTGCTCTTAACTTACTGTTTATTCAGCTCCAAAAACCTCTTTTACGTTTAAACCACATATGCGCATGTTATCATTAATAAATTGTCTTGTTTTTTCTTTGCTGCTTTAAATAATATTTAAAGCTTAATATTTAATCATATCAGGTACTAATGGCCATTTTTCTTTACCGCTTTTAAATTGTGGCAGAATTTTTCTGCGTAGGGTCTCCTGTAGCAAACCCGTGTACTCTTCCATTAAGCACTGCACCATCAAATTGTGCTAAATCCTACCGGAGAACAATTCCTCTCTGCTCGGCAAATTTTAGAATCCTACTCGTAAAAACAGCACCGAGACTTTTCTTAATGTGACCCGAATCTCTTATCTCCTTTTATAAAATCTCCCGCTTTAATTTCATAACTATAAGTCCATTCACCGACATGATTTTTTCATTGCCGACTATGGTTTGTTTCCTGCTGTCCTATTCTTCCAGAGAAATATTTATGTTTTCTTATTTCTTTCTTTTGCGGCCAGCTGAATTGCCACACATAAAGTAGTTGACTCCGACATTACCGATGCAATCCCTTTTGCACTTTTTTTCGCTGTATCGATATATCTTTTTTGTTCTGTTTCCGGCAAAGTGGCAAAATATTCTTTTGCTGACTTGAAATCAATCTCATCGTCTTTTGTCGATTGCTTTTCAATTAAATTGATTCTTTCATTTTTCCTTTTCTGAAACTCCGGCCATCCCTCCGGAATATTCAGCTCTCCGTTTATTAATTTCGTTTTTATGGAGTAGATCAGATTATTCTTATTCTTAATTCCTTCACCATTAGGATAAGTAATTGCGATTAGATCACGGATAATTGTGCTAATTTCAGCAGCAGAAGTTGGAAGGGGAAAAGTTTCACTTGCATTTTTTTCTTTTGAGCTTTTCACCAACAACATATCTTCTGCCGTTGTTGTAGTATTTTTTATATGAGTATTTCTTTTATTAGTATTATTAGTATGCCTTTTACGGACGTCCGTTTTACGGACATCCGTAAATAGGATGTCGGTGACAATACGGTCATTAGGATTTTCGAAGACAAGTGTTTCATAACCAATAAATCTCCCGTGATCATCACGCATTTTCCGTCTGATAATGTGTCCCTTGCAAATCAAGCCGCGAATGCCGGCCTGTAATGATTTGATGCCGTCCTTCGCTTTATTTTTAAGCACGTCTTCATATAAACAGAAATCATTGGGATGACTCAGCATCGTGCACAGAATGCCTTTTTCTTTCCAGGTCAATAAGGGATCGTCCAAAATATTATTTTGGACGATTGTAAATCCAGGTTCGCGTTTTTGGATTTTATATATGGTTTGCTTTTTTTCTTTATTTTGCATTTAGGGTGACCTTATTTCTTCATGATCCGGTGAAATGTCGATAACTAAACATAGCGGCCTCAACTAAGATTTTATTGCGGATTTCAAAGTCCTGCATAGAATTGCCTCAACCGGTGACGATCGTTCAAAATAGACAGGATTTCCTTTGACCGAGGGCCTTCTCAACGCATTTATTTGCGCCATTTCGTCCGGGCTTTTTCCCTTTCGTGCTAAAGCTGGATTTTTCCCAAACCGGAAAGGGTGAATCAGGCAATCACTTATTTCACATTCTTTAACTGCTGCCTTATTGCCGCCCATGCAATCTAAACAGAATCGTCTCATGATCTTTACCGAAGATCTTTTTCTGCCCATTCTGTATTCGTAAAACGGACAAGGCGCTCCAGTGGCAAAGACAATGTGTCCGCTGCAGTTTTCCACTTCCGAAGCTGCTCTGCTTTGCACACAGTAATGACAATATGACCGGATTGTTTGAGAAGGTGATTTGTGCGTATGATTTTTCTTTGAAGTCATCTTGCCACCTCGTCATGGTTGGCAGTCCCGTTATTGATGAGTGCTATAATATCAGCAACTCTCCACGCTGTTGTTCTTCTCCCCAGCTTGACCGGTTTAGGAAA
>JBKQWB010000050.1:0-84577 GCA_052139735.1 Smithella sp.
TGGACCGAACCATTTCCTCTAATGCTTCATACGTTGTGCTTGACGGCTTGGCCGTCTCGGTGATACTCTTTCGCATGGTGGTGCCTCCTTTCAGTAATAAATAGTTGTTTGCGTACAACTTGAAAGGTTACACCGCCTTTATTCTTTTTACACTCTTTTTGATTTTACCCCATGTATCTTGTATTATAACCTAAACACCGCAAAATTGCAGTGTATCTCCTCGTAAATATACTTTATGATTGACATCTAATAATGCACTTTCAAAACACTATCAACTAAATTCTTATAATTTTGCTGGAATGTTATGCAGATATATAACATCCCAACTAATTTACTGGCGATTATACATCGAACTCTTCTCCGTAACTATATTGCAGATTATTATTTTAAAGCTTGTAGAAAAGATTGAAAATGATGATTTCATGTCACAAAACAAGATCAATCTTTGAACGATATAATGTAGTGTCAGAAACAGATTTAAAACTAGCATCGCAGAAGCAAGAAGTCTATCTTAAGGCACAAATGGGCACAATCCATAAATTTGATAAAAAAAGGGGTTGCCCAATAATGAGCAAACCCTTGATATCATTGGTGCCTGGGGCGAGAATTGAACTCGCACAATCACAAGGATCGAGGGATTTTAAGTCCCTTGCGTCTACCAATTCCGCCACCCAGGCATGAGAATTAAAAATACGAGAAGCATTGGGCTTATATTATTTTTGCATTGTACTGTCAAGGGCTTACTGATTACTTTTTTCTATGGTTAAAAGAATCACGTAGTGCGCAGTTTTGGCCGCGTTTAGCGGGTCTAAAGACCCGGATTACGACAGAAAGGGATATTGTTTTGATATGTGGGTCTAAAGGCCCGGATTACGAAAAATAATAAAGAGAGATTGCCACGAACACTCACGCGAACTCGCAATGGGTCCTCCCCCGTCGCTACGCGACACCCCCTCCAAAGGAGGACATGTGGAATGGAACGGTTTCAAACCGTTCCCTACATGACTAAGAACGCAAATTATTCAGCGCAGCCAAAGCTACGCACTACGAAAGAAAAAATATTCCACCTTACGGGTCTAAAGACCCGGACTACGACAGAAAGCAATTTGGGCGGCGCGTTTGGGAAACGCGCCCTACATGGATATTATTGGGGTAACAGGCCGTTTAAATGCGCAGCACGTTTTTCTTGAAGATTTGATAACTTATATGATAAGCGTAATTTATCTCTGATAAGGAAACCCCAACGTGCAAGAAATTGATTTAATCATCACCGGCTCAAAAGCGCTGCTGCTCGATTCCCAAAACACGTGTCTTGACGACGCCGCCATAGCCATAAACGCGGGCGATATAGTGGCTGTCGGCCACCCGGACATTATAACAAAACAATTTCAGGCTAAAAAAACCATTACAGCCGGAGATTCTCTGATTATGCCCGGATTTGTCAATTGTCACACGCACGCGGCAATGACTTGTTTCCGCGGCATGGCCGATGATCTGGAACTGATGGATTGGCTCAATAATTACATTTTTCCGGCTGAAGCCAAAAATGTGAATAAAGAGCTTGCCTACTGGGGATCGCTTCTTGCCGCCGCCGAAATGATCAAATCCGGCACCACCACTTTCTGCGATATGTATATTTTCGAAGATGAAACAGCCCGCGCGGCCAAAGCCGCAGGCATCCGCTGTCTTATCGGCGAAGTGCTTTTTGATTTCCCCTCCCCCAATTTCAAAACTGTAGCCGAAGGCATTGCCTACACAAAAATGCTTATTGAAAAATGGCACAATGATCCTCTGGTCAATATCATTATCGAGCCGCACGCGCTCTACACCTGTTCCACGCCGCTTTTAGAAGAGGTCAAAGAGCTTGCCAAAGATAATCATCTGCCTATAGGAATTCATCTTTTGGAAAACGCCGCCGAAAAAAAACAGTTGGAAGTTAAGTTCGGGAAAAGCGCTGTTTCATTTCTTAAAGACATTGGTTATCTTGATGAACACTTAATCGCGTTTCATTGTGTCGGTTTTACCCCGGAAGATATCGATTTATTTGCGGAGCACCGTTGCAAAATCTCCCACAATCCGTCCAGTAATATGAAACTCGCAAGCGGCGTGGCTCCTGTGCCGGAAATGCTCAAGGCCGGAATTACCGTCGGTCTGGGAACCGACGGCTGCGCCAGCAACAACAATTTGGACATCATCAAGGAAATGTCCCTGGCCGCCAGGCTCCATAAAGTCGCCCGGCTTGATCCGACGGTGATGGATGCCAAAACAGTTGTGCGCATGGCTACAATCGATGGCGCGAAAGTTCTCGGGATGGAAAAGAAAATCGGTTCTCTGGAGGCCGGTAAAAAAGCCGATATTATAATCATCGGCCTCAACGAGCCGCACCTGACGCCCATGTACAGCGAGTATTCGCATCTGGTTTACGCGATGAGCGGCGCGGATATCGATACTGTTTTAATTAACGGAAAAATTGTCATGGAAAATCGTAAGCTTTTGACGATTGACGAAGAGGAAGTGATGCGCAAGGTTCGCGAAATTGCTGTGAAGATAAAAGAAAGCTTGAGGATTTAAAGACTATATCGCACATAGGATATCCTCCGCAGGCGGAGGTGTCGCTTAAGTAACGGAGGCGGATAATGGATCATGCAGTGTCTGTCATTACGAGCCGTCTCTCAGACGGCGTGGTAATCTCATGTCTTATAGGATTGCCGCGCACACTTTCATGAACTCGCAATGATAATGCAAAAGATAGATTGCCACGGCTCCCAAGGGTCGCCTCGCAATGACAAAGTATAAAAGGAGATGTGAAATTTATGAAAACCCGCGATTATTATATCCACTATAAGTTGATTATTGTTTTTATTTTGTTGCTTCCCGTTTGTTCTATAGCGGCCGTGAAGGAAGTCACTCTTTTCCCCGATTCCGCTAAAATTTCGGAAATAACAAAAATTCATCCTCAATGTTCCGACAAATGCAGGGCTGTTATTACGCTGCCCCCGCAGGCCGATCCGGAATCGCTTGTTGTTTCACTACCATTGCAGAGCCGCGTAAAAATAGACGATTTGCAGGCAAAAGCCATTAAGGTTCAGGACGAGGCCAAAATTGCCGAATTGCGCAAACAGATAGCCGGAGCCGAAGGCGAGAAAAAAGAGACGCAGGCAAAACTGGATGCCCTCGAAGCACAGCTTCTATTCTGGCAGGCGCAAACAAAGGCAAAAACAAAAACAGTTGCCGATTCCTATAAATTAGCCGATGCCATCGGGCGAAATGTCCACAAAGCCAATCAGGAAAAATTCGCCGACGAAACTCAGTTGGAAAAAATCGAAAAAAACCTTAAAAAACTTCAGGAAGAATTAAATCAGGCCGCGGGACAAAAAGAAACCGCGTGGGAAATAACGCTAACGTTATCGGGCTCTGACAAAAACGAAATATCACTATCCTATACCTACTTGCTTGCGGGGTGCGGCTGGCTTCCCCTTTATCGCGTTGAGGCTCTGCCCGCAGACAAAATCGTATCTTTTTCCTGGGAGGCGGATGTCTGGCAATCTTCCGGTGAAGACTGGAAACAGGTGCAATTAAATTTAGCCACATTACAGCCGATAATAAACGTTAATCCGCCCGAAATGCCGGATTGGATTATCAGGCCCCGTAAAATTTCCAGAAAAATACAAGCTCCCGGTAGTATGAACGAGGCGCGTTTAATGCAGATGGAAGGTGCAAAGCAAAATTCAGCCGAAGATGAATCTATTGCCGAGGCGCCCGCTGAAACCAGAAGCACAACTTATTCTATCTGGTCGCTGGGCAAAAAGAATGTCGCTGCCGGAAGCCATCAGCGTCTGAAAATCAAGGATGAATCCTGGCCTGCCGAATTTCTTTTTATGGCGCGTCCCGCTATAAATCCGCAGGCTTTTGTCCGCGCTCAGGTTAAACTCGATAAGCCCGCCGAAATACCTTCGGGGCAGGCAATCTTTGTTATTGACGGAGCGGTATTGGGCAAACGCGAATTTTCCTTTGCCGGTTCCGAGGGAACGCTTTTTTTCGGAACAAGCCCTCTGATCACCGTCACCAGTTCGACTGTAGCCGACAAATCCGATGAAAAAACGTTTTTACAGGATAAACAAACCAGAAGCTGGCAATGGCTGATTGAGGCAAAAAATTCCGGCGCTGCCGATATTAAACTGCGTATCGAAGAACCGGTGCCTCAGGCGCGTGACAAAAGAATAAAGTTGAACTTCACGCAGAATCCGGAACCCGCGGAAAAAGACCACGCGAAATTTGTCTGGCTGCTGGATGTGCCCGCAGGCCAGAAAAAAGTAATACAGAATAATATTGAACTGGAAGCGCCGGATGATATGAATATTGATTTCGGCTGGCGTCAATGAAAGGGCCAGTAGAAGGGAGGCGAACCTGACGGTTCGCCTCCAGTATTTCGTATTGCGTTGCTTTAGCTGCGCCAATTCTTCTTTTTTGTAGGGATTGCTCCCCGAGCAATCCGAACGGCGCGTTTGGGAAACGCGCCCTACACTCCATTATTTCGTAGTGCGTTGCTTCAACTGCGCTAATTCTGCGGGTCTAAAGACCCAGACACGAAAAATTTAATAAACTTCGTCATGACTGCCAAGATCGATTGGAATTATTTTATCATCCTCGATCATGAAAATAATGGTCATGCGGTAAGAAATGTTTATTGAAACCGAATACAGCTCAGATGGTCTGCCTTGCAGTTTATGTAATCGTAATGAACGATGAAATGGATTGATCTCCAGTATTTTTAATGTTTTCTCATATTGAGATATCAAATCGGGATGTTTTTTTATAAATTTTCTGGCTCTTTTTAAATAACTGTCCGTATATAGAATTTCAGCCACGAGATATTCTCTTGATGTGTCTTTCTACTGACTCTTTAACAAACTTTCCTTCTTTAATGTCTCTTTTTGATTCAAGCAGGGCCGCTTCCAGTTCGCATTCTCTCAAATAATTATATTTTTCAATAGGCAGAACGACAAACTTGTTCTTCCCGCGAACGGTAATTATAACTTCCGTTCCGTCCGCCGTTTCATCGTTAAGGATGGAAACCCCTTTTGTTTTTAATTCATTTGCCGTGATTGTTTGTGCCATTTTTATAATCCTTATTATAGTGCTGTTAATAGTACTATAAATAGGTTTATTCGTCAAGAATTAAATGCAAGTGGGATTGCCACGCCACTTGAGAAGTGGCTCGCAATGAAAACGTAGGGCGCGTTTCCCAAACGCGCCGCTCGGATCGGCAGGTGTTCGATCCCTACATTATGGCTCGCTTCCCTTGCGGGAATCCAGTATTGTAGGGTGGAACAAGCATAGCGGTTCCACCATTATCGAAACATTCGGTGGATGCGCTCCGCTTCATCCACCCTACGATCTTTATACAATTTATAACCGTTTTCAGCACACATTTTTTGCCATTACACCCGCAATGACAAAGCAGGGCGCGTTTCCCAAACGCGCCGTTGGTTGCAATAATACCTAATTGCATTTAAAGGATAACGCGGCGGCAAGAAGGAGGCTCCGGAGGCGTATATGTTAATACGTCGAGGAAGCCGACGACGATGCCAACAATGTTAGCGTTTAAATGCAAAGGTATTACTCGTATTCTTCCAGATACCGTTCGATATATGCGCGGACTTTCTCTTTGGGTTGAAAAATTCCGAAATGGCCTTCGCAAAGGATATCGGCATCCAGATCAAGCAAAATCTGCATGGATTTTCTCCACGCTTTAATATCGGAGCCAAAAGCGGCATGAAACGGCCCGTGAATGTCCTGCCCGAAAAGAACCCGCTTCCCTTCCCTGTCCAGATAAAGAGAAATCGAACCGGGCGTGTGGCCGGGTGTGTGCAGGCAATGCAATTCATCCTGACCGAATTTCAATGTTTCCTGCCGCCCTTTCAATTTTTGATCAATCGCCGTCGGCGGGAAGGTTGTTCCATACCAGTTTGCCGCCGTTTTGAGAGAATCGCCGCTCTCCACGGCTCCGGCGTCCAATTCGTGAATCAGTATTTTTGTACTGTACTGCTTTTTAAAAAAAGGCGCGGACCCGATATGGTCTATATGGCAATGCGTTAATATCAAATGGGAAATATTGGCTGGATTCAGGCCGAGCATTTCAATATTGCGGACAATTTGAGATGAGCTTCTGCCTGCTCCCGCGTCAATCAGAACGAGGGTTCCCGCGAAATCTATCAGATAAATCGCCGCGTCATCGGCTGATGTTATACCGGGGCCGCCGATTAAATAAACACCCCTGATTATTTCTTCAGTATTTATCCGCATGAGTAATCCCTGCTTAATTTCCTATTTTTTGTGCAATCTCATGCCGCTTTTAAATTAAAGATGATATCGAGGCGGCAAGGAGGAGGCTCCGGAGGCGTATATGTTAATACGTTGAGGAAGCCGACGACGAAGCCAACAAAGATAGCGCTTTAACTTAGAAGCGGCACTACGGTTGGAATGTGCCGATGATATCGTTAATATCTCTTATCTTATGATCGATGAGATAATTTTTTATTCCTTCGATCACGTTAAGCGTGGCGTGAGGATTGACAAAATTGGCCGTGCCGATTTGCACCGCTTTGGCTCCCAGGATTAAAAATTCCAGCGCGTCCTCGGCTGTCATTATGCCGCCGATGCCGATAACCGGAATGGAAATCTTCTGGATGACCTGCCAGACCATGCGCAGCGCCACCGGTTTTATCGCCGGGCCGGATAAGCCGCCGGTAATATTTTTCAGATGCGGACTTCTTGTTTTTAAATCAATGGACATTCCTGTGAGAGTATTGATCAATGATATGATATCCGCGCCCGCTTTTTCCACAGCCTGCGCGATTGCCGCGATATCCGTTACATTGGGGGTGAGCTTGACGATAACGGGCAGTCCTGTTTCATCCTTTACTGTGCGTGTAACTCTGGCGGCAATTTTCGGATCGGTGCCGAAACACACTCCACCCTTCTTGACGTTGGGGCAGGAAATATTCACTTCCAGGGCATGCACACCTTTGGCCGAACTCAGTTTCTTAGCCACTTTTTTAAATTCGTCGTAAGTTTCACCGTAGATGTTGGCAATAACCGCTGTGTCATATTTACGCAGAAAGGGAAGTTTTTCCTCAATAAACGCGTCTACTCCGATATTCTGCAAACCTATGGAATTAAGCATGCCGCTTGCTGTTTCCATGATGCGCGGCGGCGGATTTCCCAACCGCGGCTTTAGCGATAATCCTTTGACAACAACAGCGCCAAGCCGGTTTAAATCAATATAACCGGCATATTCTTCTCCGTAACCGAAAGTGCCCGAGGCGCTCATCACCGGATTATTCAATTTTAACCGCCCAAGATTCACGGCCATTCGCGGAGATGTTTTTGATTTCATTTTGTCCCCAAATTATTCCCAGATAATATCCCGCAGATTAAATACCGGGCCATCGGCACATACCCGCCTGTAAGCCAAAGCGCCATTTTTATCCTTTACAGCAACCGCGCAGCCCATACAGGCGCCAACGCCGCAAGCCATCCGCTCTTCCAGCGACACCTGAACGCTAAATTTTCTTTTATTTAATATTTTTGCCAACGATTTGAGCATTGCCCCCGGACCACAGGCATAAATGGAAGTGCGCTCCGGCAGATATTGCTTTATGTCCTTTTGAAAAATCTGCGTAACAAAACCTTTTTCGCCAAGCGTTCCATCATCGGTACAAACACTGATATTGCGGCAAAGTTTCTGCATTTTATCAAGGCCTACAACGGCAGAGGCGCTCTGAAATCCCTTGTATACAATCATGGTTGATGAAGGGTGCGTCCGGCGCAGATTTTCAGTAAGCATGGACAGGGGAGCTATGCCGATTCCTCCGGCGATAATAACAATATTTTCTTTAACAGACTGCAAGTCGAATCCATTGCCCAGCGGCCCGTTGATTTCCACTTGAGAATCTTCGATCAACCCCGCCATAATCTGCGTTCCCTTGCCTACGACACGGTAGAGCAACTCAATGACGCAATAATTTTCGTTGCGGGAAAAGGAATAAATGCTGATGGGACGCGACAGAAACGGATCATTCAATCCGGCAATGCGAATCATGACAAACTGTCCCGGCAGCGGATTTTGAAAGGACGGGGCTGTCTTCACTTTCATCAGAAAGCAATCTTCCTGAATCTCTTCGTTTTCCAGAATTTCCCCGATGTAAATATTTGCCGCCATTTTTAACTTTACTCCGTTTACGAAGGCCTCAGGCTCCGGCCGGCATTCTAAAATCATATTTCAGATGTCGATGGAGGGCCGCCATTTTTTGTCAAGATCCCGTTGTCTCTAACGTGGTTTTACATCCGCCCACATGATTAAGGCATCTTCACAAGTGTCTGTGTAATAAAGAGGCCGTACCCCTTTTACTACAAAACCGCATTTGCGGTAAAGCTTTATTGCTTCGGTGTTTGATTCCCTGACTTCCAATGTCTGTGATGTAATCTTGTTAACACCTGCGATTTCTTTCATAGCTTCCATAAGCCCGAAAGCAAGACCCTGGCTTCTATATTCTTTTTTCACCGCCAGATTGTGCAGATGAGCTTCATCGGCAACCAGCCAGAAGATAATGTACGCACCGACAACGCTTTTGCTTCCAAAATTTATCCGCACGCAAAGACACATGGAATGAGCGCTGTCAATTTCTTTTGCAAACATGCCCGCCGTCCAGGGCGACGCAAATGATTCCCTCTCGATTACCATTATTTCCGGCAGATCAGCTTTATTCATCAGATCAATTGTCACCTGCGGGAAAACTTTTTTAGAAGACATGGAAAATTTCCAAAAATAAGGCCAAAACTAAAAATATCGCGCAAAAAACAGGAATCGCTCTCCGGAGTTTTAGCATGCTGATGGCCACCGCAATCCCCAATAATGGCAGAAAATAATATGTAAAAGAAAGAGCCTTCAGGATAGTCGCGTCAAATTTAGGATACGCCCAGATTACAGAAGGAATAAAGATCGCCTGAAAGGCTAAAAGAAAAACGAAATAAAATAAAAATACTTTAATTAACCCTGAATAATTTTTTCGTTCTATGGCCCGGATGTTATTTTCTTTCGCGTCTTCCAAAGCTCTGTCGGAGACGACATCATTGGATTTAATAATGAAAATATCCATTTGCCTGGCGAAAACGCCGCAGGGAAGAGCCATGAGGACAGAAAGTGAAATTAATTCCGGCGACACGCCTCCTGATTTTGAGCCCGCGATGATGGCAGTCGAAGTCGCCAAAACAGCCGCCAGGGAATCGTTGGGAGGAATATAAGTTCCCAGCGGCAGGCGATCAATCCAAATGAGTTCAACAATTGCCCCGATGATCAATCCCGCATAAAGATTATGTAAAAGCAGCCCTATAATCGGAGCGATTACAACAGGTCTGGAGATCATGGCTTGAATAAAGACACGATCCAGGCACAGCAGGCTGCCGAAAAAAGATACTAAAATAATGTCAGCAAACAATTTATAAACCTTGATGATTTAGGCAAAACGATTTGTTCTAAACTCACGCCGCAAAGCAATCCGCAGGGAATACATTTTGAAGGGACAAGACGCGCAGGATTTGACGATGAAATGTTCGCGGTCATATGAATTTCTCTATTTTTTTATCTTCCAGTAATTCTTAAGAGCTTCTTTAATGTTAACAGCCCTTTCTTTCGGCACCCTCTGCAGTTCAACAAAAACGCCTGTTTCTTTCAGCAGGTCTTCAAGATTTTTAAGTTCTTCATCACATAAAAAAACGGACGTGGAACAACAAATCTTGAATTCATTATTATAAATATTGCCTATATTTAATCTATCAAAACGAAATCCCCGCGCAAAAGCATCGCACGCGTCGGCAACACAGCTAAACAACACTATCGTATTTTTTCCACTGCCGTGAGTGTAAGAATAATTCTGGACAAAATCCTCCACCGAACTGATAATTACTTCGATCTCGCTAGGCACGGCCATTCTGATTACTGTCTCAAAGAAAGAATCGGCGGCAACTTTGTCATTAACAACAATAATGCATTTCGCCTTAATAAAGGGCACCCATGCTTCTAATATTTGACCATGGACAAGTCTGCTGTCAACTCGAACTAATGCTATATTTAAATCTTTTGCCAAGTAATCGCCTATTTAGCTTTCTTGTTTAAAATTTCGCTGGCCAACAAAATATTTTTTTCGCCGTAATTTTTAATAAGGCTGGCAAATTCCTTCAAAGTCATATCTTGTTTAGCTTCCGACAATTTGAGCACCATGGGTAAATTAACTCCGGTAAGAACTTCAACTTTTCCTTCTTTTATAAAAGAAAGTGAAATGTTGGAAGGCGTCCCTCCAAAAAGATCCGTCAAAATCAAAACGCCTTTACCCTTATCCAGTTTTTTTATGGCCGTGCTGATTTCTTTTTTTACATCTTCAACATCTTTCGTCTGGTCGATGCAAATATGCATCGTATCTTCCAAAGGTCCCTTAATCAGCTCTGCGGATTTTATTAATTCATCTCCCAGATTGCCATGCGTAGTAATAAGCGTACCTATCATTATTCCCCCCCCCCTTTTAAACGCATTTGGGGCAATTATGCCGCCCTTGCCTCTGCCTTTAAATTTAAGTAGGTAAGCTAATGGATTGCACCATAATTGTCAAGATTTATGGAAAGATTAATTAAATTAATTTTTAAGCAGTTCATTCCTTTCAACCCGCTGTATTAAAACAGTTATCTCCTGGATTCACGTTCAAGCGGATACTTGAAATATTTGATGTCCGCTATTGACGGATGTATTCATGTGTACTTTACAATCGAAATCCCGGCAACAGGCGTTAAATCCATCATGGGAGAGGAATTTTCTTCACGAAAGCATCCTGCCAGCATCCTGCCAGCATCCTACCGGACAGGGTATAAATATTCATTTTGACTGAAAAAAAAAGTTTCGTATCCGAAATATTTTTTTAATGCGTCTTTATTTGTCATACGTCTGTCATGCGTCGGCCGCAATCCGCAGAGCATCGGTGAGTCCCGATTGACGGGAAATGCGTCTGGAAATCGCCTTATTCAACAAATCTTCACCAGCCCATATATCCACATCTTCGCCGGCACGCGTAATTCCTGTATAAATAAGTTCTCTCGTTATAAACGAGACATCGCGGCCGGATAAAACGAGCAGGACTTTTTTAAATTCCGATCCCTGACTTTTATGGACAGTCATAGCCCAGGCAGTTTCATATTGAGGCAAGCCTGACGGTAAATATTTTCTCACCGTATTTTGCTCGTCAAGGAAAAATACCCGCAACTGATTATTTTCTTCAGGGTCCTTCAGGACAATGCCTACATCGCCGTTAAATAAACGCAACCGGTAATCATTTTGCAAAATCATAACCGGCATTCCCTCATAAAAATTTTCCCGCGATTTAATGAGTCCGGCATCCCTGAGAACTTTCTCCACATAAAAATTTATTCTTTCCATACCCCAGCTTCCCACGCGCAAAGCGCATAGAATACGGAATTTATCGAAAATATTAAAAATATTTTCCGGAATAACTTCACCGGAAGTTGCCGCTTCCATGTACTGCCTGTAATTTTCAACAACGACTTCGCCAAAATGTTTCAATAATTTTACGCTTTCGGTTATTTCTGTCCAATGAATATCTGTATATTTTCCCGAGCGCAGCAATTCCAGTGATTCCTGAGGCTTGCCGTTTTTAACATCCTGACTCAAAAGGCCAATGCCGCCATTCTCCGGGAAGCGGTAATTTTTTTGCAGGTAAATAATATTATCCTGAATTCCCGCGGATAATTTACCGGATTGAACCTCTTCACCGGATAAAGAAGCAATCTGCCGGGCAAATTCAGGAGAAAAAATGCCGGGAGAGCCGTGAGAGCAAATATCACCTAAAACGACTCCGGCTTCAACCGACGCTAACTGATCTTTATCTCCCAGTAAAATTAAACAGGCCCCCGAAGGCAAGGCGGTAATCAATTTTGCCAGAAGAGGCAAATCCACCATCGAGGCCTCATCGATTACAACAAGGTCATAAGGCAAATGATTTTTTCTATTGAACCGGAAATAAGGCGAATTACTGATAGAACCCAAAAGCCGATGAATTGTTTGCGCCGTACAGGGTATCATCTCTTTGACCGACGCTGGACAATTTAATTTTTCCTTCATTTTATTGACCGATTCCTGCAGGCGCGCGGCAGCCTTTCCGGTAGGCGCAGTCAGAGCAATCCGCAAAGGTCGGCCGCCGGCATCCAGAACCAAAGCCATAATTTTTGTAATTGCCGTTGTTTTTCCTGTCCCCGGACTGCCGCTGATCACAAGAAAATTTTTCAACAGTGCGGCAACGGCGGCAACTTTCTGCCAGTTGGTCTTCCCTTCGGAATTTTCATTAAAATACAGTTGCAATTTTTTTTGAAGTTCGGATTTATCCGATTTTATTTCATGATTGCCGGAAATGCGAAGCGTAATATATTCAGCTACATCTTTTTCATATTGCCAGTAGCGCTGCAAATAAAGGCGTCCGTTTTCGTCCAGGATTAAAGGCTTAAAATCACCGGGCTCTCCCACGCAGGGCGATGATTTCAGAGAAGCAAGCCATGACTGCAATGGCGGACATTCTATGATGTTTTCCCCGTCTTCACTTCTAAATACAATTTTCCCGGCATGATCGTTTAGATCAAGAAAGATATGTCCTTCTCTTACGCATCTGCTGACCAGCGAAGCCGCCAGAAACAATTCTTCCCTGTTCGCCTGACTGAAAGATGAAATAAAATTTCCGAAATGATTATCTATCGGGGAAAAAAATTTATTAAAAGTATTTTCCATATTCTTTTTAATGATGCCAGACAGCCTTTAAAGGATAATGCGACGGCGATGTGGAGGCTCCGCAGCCGTATATAAACAGATTATAACATTACCGCCTTTATTTATTTTCTAAATCATTTAATTCCATTTTCAGGGACAGCAGCGCAAGCATGTCCTTCAAGGAAATAATGCCCTCTAACTGATCCCCACTAACAACCAGCAAACGGCTATTACCTGTGCGATTCATGATCTCCAATGCTTTATTGGCATCTTCCTCCGGTCCAATTGTTGTTTCTTCATTACAGGGCAGAGCAACCGCTCCTACCGTGTTTCGCGTCCATTCTTCCCGGGGAATTGATGCTATCTGTTTCACAAAAATGCAGCCTGTTAACCTGCCAAAAGAAAGCACAGGGTACGCCTGGAAATGGTGCACATACACATAGTCTCTGATAAATTCTTCCAGTGATATAGAACGCGGCACGGTCACAGGATTTTTAACCATCAGATCTTTTACTTTTTTTGTATCAAAAAGACTGTGAACTAAAAGCTTCTTATAGGAAATCTGCGCTGCCGAGCGGACAAACAGGCCTATTAAAAACCACCATAAACCATTCACATAATTTCCCCTGACTATATAAATGATTCCCATAATAATTAATAGAAGTCCAAAACCGGAACCCATCTGCGCGGATACATCAGTTGACCAGCGTAAATCTTTTTTCCATTTCCACAGCGCCGACCGCAATATTCTTCCGCCATCCAGAGGAAAAGCCGGAATCAAATTAAAAGCCGCCAGAATAATGTTTGACCAGGTCAAATAATCTAAAACACCATTGACAGCCATCGGCCAGCCGCTTTTTTCTCCAAAATTGCGTAGTAAAAAAAAGAAAAAACTGAGGACACAACTGGCAAGCGGACCGACAATCGCAATCATAAATTCAGCTTTGGGATGAGGAGGCTCGTTTTCCATCTGAGCAACGCCGCCAAAAATAAAGAGCGTTATTCCTTTTATGGATAGCCCGTAATGTCTGGCCATCAGAGAATGAGTCAATTCATGAATAATAATTGATGCAAAAAGTCCGGCCGCGCCGGCCGCGCCCATCCACCAGTAAGCTTCAGGGGAAAGGCTTTTATAATATTCAGGAAAAAGGCCGCTGGCCAATGTCCAGGTTAGTAAAGCCGCCAGAAGCAACCAACTTATGTCAACTTTTATTTCAAATCCAAATACTTTAAAAAGACTTGCCGTCCGGCCAAACATAAATTCTCCTGATAACTGTTTTTTATTATATTATAAGTATTGCACAATGAAAATCAATAATTTCAATAACAAATTATGTAAAGAAAGTTTACTAA
Source organism: Smithella sp. (assembly GCA_052139735.1). GTDB lineage: Bacteria > Desulfobacterota > Syntrophia > Syntrophales > Smithellaceae > Smithella. The sequence goes on from JBKQWB010000050.1 coordinate 14,177, forward strand.
AATAAAAAGTGTGGCATATTGAGAAAATAATTGACGATCATTAAGGTTTCAAGTTATTTTTTATTTTATTTTTGATAAGTTTCTCAATGTCTCACCGGAAAAACTGTATATTCCTGATAGGGAAAGAATTTGATCATTTATATAATTCATGTTATTATAATTTTGTAAAGGTTCTTGCACGAAAAACAAAGAAATATAAATATTTTTTTAAATATTTATTCTGAGGAGACAATCATGAAAAAGGTTCTTGTATTATTTGTATTGTTATCGGCCTTTCTTTGTCAAACGGCAATGGCCGATCTTTATAAGTGGACAGATGAAAAAGGAGAAGTCCAGATTACAGATTATCCGCCTCCTGAGAACAAAAATATAAAAAATGTCCAGATTTATAAAGCCCCGTCAGAAAATCTTATAAATTCACAAAATGATGCCGATCAGAAATCATCGTCGATAGATAAAGCCGGGAAAGAAAAAGATGTTGTTCTCTATACAAAGAACGATTGCATGGATTGCGATAAGGCACGGGAATATTTAAAATCCAAAAATGTCCCCTTTACTGAATATAATATGGATACGGATAAAAACGCGGCCATCCAAAGAAAAAAAATAGATGATAGTGAAGATGTTCCTTTTGCTATCATCAATAAAAATCAAGTATTTGGATTCACGGAAAGTATTTATAACAAAGTATTGAAACAGAATCCCTGATTGATATAAATGGAAACTGCAATTTATTACTATACGGGAACGGGGAATTCTCTTTGGACGGCAAATAAACTATCCGAAGCCCTTAAAAATACCGAGCTCATACCGGTAACACTCGCCGGCAAGGACAGGATTAATCCTGATTCACAAAACGTTGGTTTTATCTTTCCTGTTCACATTTGGGGAGTACCTTCACGGGTTGTCGATTTTTTAAATCGATTGGAAGCCGACTCCACGAAATACTATTTCGCGGTTGCCGTTAACGCCGGTCAGGTTGCCGCTACTTTGATTCAATTGAAAAATCTGCTGCAGGAAAAGAACATAAAACTATCTTCAGGATTTTCTGTCAGTATGCCCAGCAACTATATCCCCTGGGGCGGCGCGATTGCACAAGAACAGCAACAGAAAAAATTCAATGAAGCGTTGGATAAAATCGGCCGTATCGCCTCCTCTATCCGCGCTAAAGAAGAAAAAGCGCCTGAAAAAGGACCCGCCTGGCAGAATATTTTCTTTTCAGCGATGTATCGCGTATCCCGATCTCACGTTCCCCAAATGGATAAATCGTTTTCGGCAGACGAGAAATGCACGGGCTGCGGAATCTGCGAAAAAATCTGTCCCGCGCTCAATATATTGTTAATCGACGGGAAACCGGCATGGCAGCATCATTGCGAACAATGTTTTGCCTGCCTCCAGTGGTGCCCTGAAGAGGCTATTCAATACGGCAGGAACACCGCAAAGAAAAAACGCTATCACCATCCCGAAATAACATTAAAAGATATGCTGGCGTGCGTTTCCCAAAAGAAAAAATGAAATTTTAGTTTTTTCCCTGAAAAACTTTAAGAGCCTCGTCCCGCTTGCCCCGGCCTCGTCCCAATAGACAATTATGCCCATAGAAAGATTTCTGTATTTCACGCCTTGAGAATGTAATCAAAAAGAAACTGCTCATTCACTTCAAGCGGCCTGATGCTTTTCTCTACTTTCATACTCATAATTGCGCCTTCCCAACTGTTAAAGATATAGAGTGCAGTCTTATTTACATCCATGGACTTTGACAGATGGCCCGATTCCTGAGCTTCGCGAAGAACATCGGAAAAATACTTGACTATAATGCCGGCGGTTTTTTTAAGTTTTGTCTGGAATACAGGACTCGTGTCGCCCATCTCCTGAGCGAAGTTGCCGATCGGACATCCCAAAGTATAATTATTAGACCGGAAAGCTTTATTGAAGGATTTGTTCAAGAGTCGTATCCTTTCAAGAGGGGGAACAGATTTATCACACAAATACTTGGCAAAAATTTTGTTATAGAACTCCATATAGTAATCGATGACAAGCAAGCCGAAGTCTTCCTTATTCTTAAAATAATTATAGAATGAACCTTTGGGCAGCCCTGCCTTATCGAGTATTTCCTGAACGCCTGTGTCATTGTAGCCCTTAAGATGCATAAGTTTAGCGCCTACGGCAATAAGTTCCTGTTTCTTGTCTGTCTTCATAAAAATCAATCACCTTTATACTTATGAGTAAATAGAACGGCCTGACGGGTCATGTCAAGCATTTTTACCTGTAACAATATTTTGGGGATTATAATTATCCTGTTATTTGCGATTCTAAAAATTTCCCGCGAGGCAAAAGTTCTACGCTGTACCGGAAGAAAAAATGCTTGACAAAATAAATAGACCGGTCTATTTTCTTCATCATGAAAAACAGAGTTTTGTTTTCGTTAAAAAAGAACAATGAACAGGCCACTGATTGAACAAATTCAACCTTTGAACACCGGAAAAGAACGGAGATAAGCCATGAATAATGAAGAGAAAGAAAAGATAAAGGAATTTGCGTTAAACCTTGGCGTAGAGGATGTTGGTTTCGGGGCAGTATCCGATTATACAAGTCCTTTGTCACCAAAGGTCGAGACCATCTTTCCCAGGGCAAAGAGTATGGTCGTCCTGGCCTTCAAAGAGTTATCCAACTGTGAATGTGAAAATCCGAGGATTGCCATGGATGGCAGAATCGATTCCATGGAATTCGCCAGATCATGCGTCTATAAGGTTTCGCGTTTTATTGAAAAGAAGTTTGATACCAAAGCTATGTCCACACCATTGTCATATCCTTTGGACATGAAACCGGAAAAAAGGTTCGGCCTGGTGGCTGAATTCTCTCAACGACACGCGGCAGTCGCGGCCGGGTTGGGAAATTTTGGACGGAACAATCTTGTAATCCATCCGCGATTAGGCCCACAGGTAATATTTTGCACAATTTTGACCGAACTTGAAATGACTCCTGATCCCCCGATCACTGAAGAGCTATGTATTCATTGCAATATCTGTGTCGAAAATTGCCCCGGAAGAGCGCTCGACGAAGAGGGGAAAACTGACGAATTCAAGTGCCTGAAACATTCACAGCCATATTCTCTGGGACGCAACATCAGGTTTTGGACAAAATTCATAGACAGTAATCCCGCCGAGCAAAAAAAGTTGCTCTTCAGTCCGGAATATATGAACTTGTATCAGGCGGCGTTTATAGGTTTTGAATATCATTGTTTCAAGTGTTACGTGTCGTGCCCGGTCGGCAAAAAAAAGGATGAACGTGTCGCCTGCTAAAATAAAATATTTAAAAAGGAGCCTTTATGAAAACAAAAATTACCGAATTATTCGGGATTGAATATCCGGTTATTCTGCCCGGCATGAGCTGGATAAGCGTGCCGGAACTTGTTGCCGCGGTATGCAACGCCGGAGGAATCGGTTATCTGGCCACCGGCCCTCTAAGCCCGGATAAAACGAGACAATCGATCAGACGAATAAGAGAGCTTACCGATAGGCCTTTCGGAGTGGGAGCCACTCTTTTAATGCCGGGAGCTGTTGAAAACGCTCTGGCAGCCATTGAGGAAAAAGTTCCCGTTCTAAATATATCTCTTGGCAAGGGCGAGAATCTGATAAAAAAAGTACACGCGTACAACGGCAAAGTGATAAGCACAGTGACCACTGTAGCCCACGCGCTGGCGGCGGAAAAATCCGGGGCAGACGCTCTGCAGGTGACAGGTTATGAAGCTGCGGCTCATGGAAGTCAGGTTACGACCATGGTTTTGGTCCCCGCGATAGTGGACGCGGTAAAAATACCCATTGTAGCGATAGGTGGAATCGCTGACGGCAGAGGTATGGCCGCAGCTTTCGCTCTGGGAGCCGAAGGTGTGGGAATGGGCACAAGACTTTCCATCACAAAGGAAAGTCCTGTTCATCATTATACCAAGAAAAAGCAGTTGGAATGCGGGGCGGAAGACACCATCTATTCCAATAGATTTGACGCTCTGTATTGCAGAATTTTAAAAACCCCTTCTGCCGAAAAGGCAATTAAGCAAGGCCGTAATATTCCCAAAGGACTTATTGCCTCGTTTGCCATTGCCAAATCATTAAATCTTTCCTGGATAAAACTGGCTACATCCATTTTATCCGGCCCTCAGGGCGAAAAAGCGGAAAAGCCTGATAATTTTGCGGCAAAAACAAATACCGGGTCAAAAGCAAAAAATAATAAATCATTGATCAGCGCAATGCTCAAAGGCTCGAAGATGGGAATGAATCTGGCGCATATGGCTCAGGCTTATGAAACCATAAAAGAAGCAACCGAGAATGGTAATCTTGAAAAAGGCGTATATCTTTCCGGTCAGGTTCAGGGAATCATCCGCGACATTCCGACCGTGGCGGAGGTCATTAATCGAACCGTTGAGGAATTCATTAAAATTCAAAAAGATATGGCGTGCAAAATAACCTGAACATATAGCGTGCTAATCTATACTTAAATAATTTTGTAATAATGCCGTTGGATTTTAAAGGATAACGAGGCGGCAAGGAGGAGGAACCGCAGGCGTATTGTGATCCACGCCATTATGGCGCGGATCATCGGTAAGGAAATGATCTATTCATATTGTGTCCCCTTCGGGGATACACTCCCGTATCTAATACGTTGAGGAAGCCGACGACGATGCCAACAAAGTTAGCCTTTAAAATCCAACGGCATGGAGGGCTTCATTGTGGCTATATACTTCCTGCAAAGATCACGATAAACGTCTATGCCTGATTTGGCCATTATCTTCTGGGCATCGGTAACATCATGAGTAATTTTTGCCGGATTGCCCGCAACGATTTTACCGGCGGGAATCAGCATTCCTTTGGATACAACCGAAGCGATGGAAACAAAAACATCTTCTTCACATACTACATTAAAAAATAAAATAGCGCCTATGCCGATCACGCATCTGGATTTGATGTGCACATCGTGAAGGATTACTCCATGAGCAATAGTAACGTCTTCTTCAACGATTACCCTGGAACCGGGATAAACATGAATAACGGCATTATCCTGAACATTGGAGCGGTTGCCGATAACAACCGGCCCGAAATCGGCGCGAATGGAAACGCCAGGAGCAATCAGACATTCATGGCCGACTTCTATATCGCCGATTAACGAGGCCTGCGGATGGACGAAAGAATCATCCGGCACCCTCGGCCTTTTTCCATCAAATTCATAGAGCGCCATAACTATTTCCTTCCGGACATTTATTGATCCACAGAAAAACTGACCGATCCGCCCCTGCCTAAAATATCATGCAGATGCACATATCCCTTGAGTTCCTTTTTCTCATTAACCACGGCAAAAGAGGTTATCTCGTCTTTTTGCATCAGTTCCATGGCTTGAGCCAGAAAAATATTTTCATTGATCGTCTTGGGATCGCGGGTCATTATATCGTTTATAATTTTCCCTTCAAAAGATATTCCCTTGCTGATCATGCGGCGCACATCGCCGTCAGTTAAAATTCCCAGCAATTTATTTTTCTTATCGGTGATTAAAACAAATCCGACATTTTTACGATTAATTTCTTCAATCGCTTTTTGGGCTGAAGCTCCCGTGAGCACTTTGGGGATTTTTTTCCCGACAATCATGGCATCTCCCACCGTTTCTCTTAATCTAACGCCCAGATTTCCCCCCGGATGAAATTTGTAGAAATCTTTTTCTTTAAATTGTTTCTCGGCCAGCAGGGCAATAGCCAGAGCGTCGCCAATCGCCAAAGTAGCTGTGGAACTGGACGTAGGGACAAGATTAAAGGGACAGGCTTCTTTTTCCACGGAAACGTCAATGACAATGTCGCTTGTTCGGGCAAGAGTTGACGATAATCCGCCTGTAAAAGCGATGATGGGAGCGCCAATATGACGAACAGAATTTATGACGGGTATAAGTTCTCTGGTTTCGCCGCTGTTGGAAATGGCCAGCAATATGTCTTCTTTAGTGACAATTCCCAAATCTCCATGAAGGCCTTCAACAGGATGGAGAAAAAGAGCCGGTGTACCCGTGCTGGTTAAAGTGGCTACTATTTTTCGTCCAATCAAGCCGGATTTACCGATTCCCGTAATAATCACCCTGCCCTTGGATTTGCAGATCAAATTAACGGCTCGTGAAAAGTTATTGTCGATTTTATCAATCAACTGCAAAATACTTTCCGCTTCTATTCTTAATACATCTTTGGCCCGCTTAATAATATTTTGTTTTTTTATCATTTATTTTGCCTTTTACATATATTGTGACTTTTAATATTTTCCCAATCAGATAAATTGAAACTAGCAAAAAATATCAGACAAAACAAGAATCAATTATTTGCCCTTAGCAGGAACAAATGCCTGTCTATCGAAAAGATCACGTTAATAAGATACTATTTTCAGCCGCTTTGCAGGTGCTTATTGACCTGGCGTAACGTATCTGCTAAAGCATATTTGCAGTAAATCTATAGGATTAAAATATGAAGGCAATTTTCATTTCCGATGCTCATTTGAAGAAATCAAGCGATGAAAGATACGAAAAACTAATAGATTTCTTCAATATCATTAAAGAAGGAAATGTCCATACTCTGGTCAATCCTGATGGGACCGGCACAAAACCGGCTTATATTGATGATCTTTATTTTGCCGGCGATTTGTTTGATTTCTGGTTTTGCCGCAAAGAAGAAATTCATCCGGAATTTAAACCGGTAATCAATAAATTAATTGAATTGCAAAAAGCTGGAATCCGCATCCATCTGGGCGAAGGAAACCATGATTTCTTCATGGGAGAATACTTTCACGATGTTTTGGGAATGGATGTGTTCGAAGAAATGGAGGATGCGAGGCTGGATAATTCGCGCATTCTGATCGCTCACGGCGACACCGCGGATGGAACTAATATTAGATACATTTTGCTTCGTAAGTTTTTACGCAGCCGGGCTTTTTATAATTTTCAACGCTTTGTTCCGGCGTCAATCCGCTGGACATTAGCCGGACTTACTTCCACGGTAAGCAAAGAAATGACTATAGAGGACGGCGACGCGCTGGTAAAAAAACTGGCCTCTTTCGCCTTCACAAAATTTCAGGAAGGTTACGACGCTGTTATTCTCGGACATAGTCATGTGCCCAGTTTAAATAATTATACTGTCGCGGGCAGGAAAAGAAGTTTTATTACACTGGGTGACTGGATCAATCATTATTCTTTTTTATACTATGAGGATGATCATTTTTTTCTCCGGTATTACCGGCAGTAATTTTTTAAAACCCTGTACAGATGTTTTAACATTAATTATTAGTGAGGATTTACTTATGAACTTTGGAGGATTTTATCCGGCGCATTCACTGCGCGATGCTTTATTCGCGGTCGTTCCCGTTCCGTACGACCTGACTTCCACGTATCAGTCCGGAAGCCGAAGAGGACCTATAGCCATCATCGAGGCCTCGACCAATATGGAACTCTATGATGAAGAATTAAAGAAGGAAACCTATTTGGCTGGAATTCATACGACCCCGCCGGTCACCATTGATGCCCGCGGACCCAAAAACATGATTAACATTGTGCGTAAAAAAATTTCCAAAATTGCCGCCGCGAATAAAATACCTGTCATGCTGGGCGGAGAACACAGTATAACCTTTGGCGCCGTGCAGGCGCTTAAAGAAAAATATCCCAAACTTTCCGTTTTGCAATTGGACGCCCACGCCGATTTACGGGTAAGCTATCAGGAAAGCGCTTACAGCCATGCTTCCGTGGCCAGAAGAATTTCGGAGATATGCCCGTTAACTCAGGTGGGTATCAGAAGCATGAGCAAAGAGGAGGCTGATTTTTTACCGCAAAGCAAGGTTAAATCCTATAGCGCCGATTTTGTTTTACAAAACAAAGACTGGTGTGAAAAAATTTGTAAAAATTTAAAAGGCGATCTATTTGTAACGATCGATCTTGATGTTTTTGATCCTTCCATAATGCCTTCAACCGGCACGCCGGAACCAGGGGGTCTGTATTGGAGGGATGTTTTACACTTACTGAAATCGGTTTCAAAGTCATGTAAAATTCGCGGTTTTGATGTGGTAGAACTGGCGCCAATTTCCGGCATCGTTGCTCCTGATTTCATGGCGGCTAAACTTATTTACCGTTTCATGGGATACATAACCTAAAGCAGGAATTTAGGGCCAAACCTTACCCGGAGTCGTAAAAATAAGTTTTGAATATTTGCAAAAAGAACTCCTTGACAAATACAGGAGATAATGTTGTAAAGTCACCGGTTTCAATATCGCGGGGTGGAGCAGTCCGGTAGCTCGTTGGGCTCATAACCCAAAGGTCAGAGGTTCGAATCCTCTCCCCGCTACCAATACAAAATCAATGGGTTAGGAGAAATCCTAACCCATTTTTTTGTGTGCTACCCAATGAACAATAAATATAGAACATTTCTTGTCAAACTATTTACAAATTTCTCCTACTTTGTTGTCATAACTTTACAACAAAGCTGACTTTATGTACTCCTATCATTAATAAGTAACTCCATCGTTTTTCATTACTTAATATTACATTATTACATTGTGAAAACAAACAGTTACTACCATTTATTTGCAACACATGGAACCTTGATTATAGTGCTACGGGTTTCTTTCTGCGCATGAAGGAACAGTTTCCGTGGAAATTTGGAATTTTTAACCTGGAGTAAAGCCCAAATTTAAAGCGACCGTGTGACTTGAACAATGCAGAACTTCCATTGAGTAATCAGAAACCTTACAGTCCTTCTGTCTCCCCCTGTAGAGAAAATTCATAGCAACGCATTTTTCAAGGTGTATGGCAGCTTACAACCAGTAATAAGGCGGGACTACAATTTGTAATAAACACAATTTACGCCCGACAACTATCCCCATCGGCAAAAATTTTATTAATATTTCATTGACATACAAATCCGATTTTCTTATGCTTCCTACGGCGAGAAGCAATATCTTATAAAAAGTATAACATTGTGGGAAGCAGTAGCGCTGAAAAATCGTTTTTTAATGGTGCCACTGTCGTCACACCCAATCCAGTTTTATCATAAGTTATTTTGATAATTAAACTATAGTGAACAGGAACCGTGTTCATGATCGATCAATATTTCGCCCATACCTTTCCCGGAAAACCACCTGCCGATTGGCAGCCGCTGGAACAACATCTAAAAGAAACAGCAGAAAAGGTTAAATAGTGCTCTATGACTTTTTACGCGCATTCAGAAAACAATTTTAAAGAAAGTCATCTACTATCTAATCATTCAAAAGAGACAGCAACGATTGCGAAGTCTTTTGCTTGTAACGAAATCTATAAAGCAATATTCTATCTGACAGGTCTATTACATGATCTTGGAAAATATCAGATGCCGTTCCAAAACTACCTAAAAAATGGTGGTGTGCGTGGCAGCGTTCCACATGCTTCTTGGGGGGCAGGATATGCCCGCTGCAAAGGTATGCTGGAAACATCTATCGTGATTGATGGCCATCATAAGGGCATCCCTGACAATTCTGCATGGAAGGGTGACACGGAACCATTCAAGCGCAATGAAGTCGACGGATTTGAAAACGTGCTTGGCGCTTTTATCGAAGATAACAGCTTCGATGAAAACATCTTTAATAAAGACATAATATCAGAAATACCAAAAACATCATCACAACGGGAAGTATTTATCAGATATTTATTCAGTGCCTTGACGGATAGTGATTGGCTTTCTACTGAAAAGCATTTCAACAAGGATGCTTCCGCCATGCGTGTCTGCGCGCAGCTTGCTATTGATGAAATGACATGCAAATTAGAGAAGGCCTTTTCCGAAAAATCCACAGATGGTGATATTAACCGTATGCGGAATGAAGCGCGCCAGCAGGTGCTCCAAAAAGCCGGTTTGAGTTGTGGATTTTATTCGTTGACCCTTCCAACCGGTATGGGAAAAACGCTTATATCTATGGCGTGGGCTTTAAAACACGCAAAGATAAATCATTTAAAACGAATAATAATTGTTCTTCCTTTCGTGAACATCATTGATCAGACAGCACAGGTATTGAAAGACATATTTGGTGAAGAATGGATATTAGAGCATCACTCCGGATTCAATGAGGATGAGGATGCAACCAAGGATACCGAAGAAAGATATTCTCTTTTGGAGCAAAGAAAGAAACTGGCCTGCGAGAATTGGAACTATCCAGTCATCTTGACGACTACTGTCCAATTCTTTGAGTCACTCTTCAGCAATAGACCATCAAGATGCCGGAAGATTCACAATATTGCCGAGTCTGTGGTCATATTTGATGAAGTTCAAACGCTACCAAAGGAAATAATCTTACCCACCCTTCAGATGCTGAAAGATGTTCAGACAGTAATGAGAACATCTTTTCTGTTCTGCACAGCGACACAACCCGCATTTGAAAAAAGAAAGGGGTTTGATGGTATCGATACCATATATCCTTTAATGGACAACCCTACCGAGATATACAGGGAAACAAAGCGTGTTAAATACAATTTATTGAATAATCTGGAACCTATAAATTCCAGTGATCTTCTAAATGCAGTTGTGAATGAAGCAACTTCGACGCTCGTCATATTCAACACTAAAAAGGCCGCATTGGAATTCTATAATTCTGCCGAAAATAGTGTGCAATGGGAAAGCAAGTATCATTTATCGACGGCTATGTGTCCTGCACACAGAAAGAATGTCATAAAGAATGTCCGGGCTGATTTGGAAGCAGGGCGTAAAATCATTGTGTCTTCTACACAGTTGATTGAGGCAGGTGTGGATTTTGATTTTCCGGTAGTGTTTCGCGCTATGGCTCCTCTTGAATCGATTATCCAGTCGGCAGGGCGCTGCAATCGGGAAAACAAATTAGGCAAATCCGGTGGCAGAGTATTTCTATTCAAGATTATCGATGGCGGCATGCCGGATAAGACTTATGCTGCATGCGCAAGTCATGCAGAAGAGTTTCTTAGAACAGACATTGAACAGCTTCACAATCATCAATCATTCAATAAATACTATGCCCAAGTAGTTCAACTTTACGTTGACCCAGACAAACACAATATAAATGCAACACGAAAAGCCTTTAATTTTAAAACGGTCAACGACGGTTATAGAATAATCAAGAATGCTACCGAAGGATTGTATATGTATAACTACAGCGATGAAAGCAGACAATTACGTCGTACGCTCGAATACAAGGAATTTTTATCTAAGGATGATTACCGGAAGATGCAGCCTTTTATAGTGCCCGTTTATAAGTCTTTTATTATTCAAAATGGTTCAATGTGTAAAACAATGCCGCAAGGATTTATGGTTTGGTATGGCAATTATGATCAGCAAACAGGTATTTCAGTTGCACCCATTGATGCGGATAAATTAATCGTATAATCAGGAGGTGAGTATGCTTGATAGTCGAATCGTAAGCGTAAAAGTAACAGGGGGCTTTGCCTGTTTTACTAGGCCTGACCTGAAAGTTGAACGTATGACTTACCCATGTATGACGCCGTCGGCAGCGCGCGGTATTCTTGATTCCATTTTGTGGAAGCCAGAGTTTCAGTGGTATGTCAGAAGAATAATTGTTTTAAATCCCATCAGGTTTGCTTCGATCAAGCGAAATGAAATTAATACTAAGCAAGGCAAAACACCAATTGTTGTCGATGAAGTCGATATCGCGGGTAAACCAAAGTATCGCGCGCAAAGAAATAGTGTCACTTTAAGGGATGTAGCTTACGTCATTGAAGCATCAATTTATCAGAAACAATTATCGGATAGAAACAAACCTGAAAAATATATTGGCCAAAAAGGCATTGACGCGGATCATGACGGCATATTTATCCGCCGTGTTAAAAAAGGGCAATGCTGGCGAAGGCCATATTTAGGCACACGTGAATTTGCCGCAGAGTTCATGGAGCCTCATGGCAAGGAACAACCAATAAAAGAAACAATACCCATTGGAAGCATGTTGTTTGATATATTCTATGATGCGAATGGTAAGCCTGAACCAGTATTCTTTCATGATGTAGCAATCCGCAATGGCGTTTTGAACTGCGAAGTACCGGAGAATGACAAAATGATGCAGTCAAGCCATATGCAGCCACCAATAGACAGCGAAACTTCTTCCTTAATCTATGCATTTAACCAACAGGAAGAAAAGGAGGCTGCCTTATGATCAAGGAATTAAGCGAACTAGGTAAAACGCTTCGTGCGCAGAAGGGTGACAATGAATGGATACATGATGCATTAAAACCTGAACCAATTTCAATGGAACTAATTATTACTGAGGATGGCAGTTTTCAAAGTTTCAATCTGATTGAAAAGAAACAGACTACTGCTGAAGCCATAACTGCAAAGAAAGGGAAAGCTCGTCTGTTGCTTGATAAAGCCGAAGAAGTCCTTTGCTATGGAGGTGCAGCATCAAAGAGTAAACACGACCTCTTTTTGAAAAAACTTGATGAGTATCGGGATTTATCCGAACTGTCACCGATTATGAATTTTTATAAGGACAACAAGACCAATGGGGTGGAAATGGCATTGCAGGCTTTTGAGATATCCATCCCTGATGAAAAGAACAGGAAAGGCAATATCGGGTTTCGTATTCAATCCGAAGGGTGTCGCATACATGAGAAACCTGAAGTATTAAGGCTAATCATAACAAAGTACGAAACCATGCAGAAAGACCTATTGACGAGTAAAAAGAAGAAATGTGCCATTTGTGGACAGAGTAAATATCCTGTGGAAGATATTCCGCATGGGATGATCAAGAAAGTGCCTGATGGTCAATCTAGCGGCAGCGCACTCGTTTCCTATAATGAATCGGCTTTTGAATCATATGGATTAGCGGGTAATGAAAATTCAGCCATATGCACAAACTGCGCAAAAACTTACGTAGAGGGATTGAATTGGCTTCTATCAGCAGGTAACGAAGTTATTATCAAAACCAAAAAAGGAAAAGAAAAAACCTCATACCGTTATACAAATCGAAGAAATTTCGGTTCAGATACGGCGATGGTATTTTGGACACGCCAAAACAGTTATATTAATGAAATAGATCAACTTGAAGCGCCAAATCCCGATGATGTGAGCAGATTGATTGAATCAGTAAATGCAGGCAAAGAAAAAGACAGCCGGTATTTAGAACCCGATCAGTTCTATTCATGCACGTTATCCGGCGCTGCTGCACGCATTGCTGTGAGGGATTGGATTGAAACCAGTTTGTATGATTTTAGAAAATCAATAGCACAATGGTTTAAAGATATTTCCGTCATGGAATATGATAGTGATTTAAAAATGTTAAAAACGCGTTATGCCGGATTATACAATCTGGCAAGAAGCTCGCAAAATACTAAAAATGATAAAGACGTGTCGCTGTCACGTACCGCTGCATATTTATGGAATTCGGCAATCAAAAACACACCACTACCTTTGTGGTTGCTAACGAAGGTTCTTCAGCGTGCGCGTTTAGATGAATATGGTGTTACTGCTGAACGTGCATCTTTGATTAAACTAATTTTAAATCGAAATAATAAAGGAGGTGATTTTATGGTTACAGAAAAAATGGAAGAAGGTCATAAACCAATTGCCTATGTTTGTGGGCAAATTTTCGCAAAATTGGAAAGTATCCAGTACGCTGCATTGGGGGATAGAAACGCAGGAATTCGGGAAAGATATTTTACATATGCCATGACATCACCCGCTGCTGCATTTGGCCGTTTGTTTAATTTGCATTCAAAGCATTTTACTAAGCTTAGAAATGAAAAACCTGGGTTGGCAATTAATCTCGACAAAGAGCTTCAGCTATTATGCAAAGAGGTTGACATAAATAGTTTCCCGACCACTTTCATATTGGAGGAACAAGGCCAGTTTGCTATCGGCTATTATCATCAAAAACAGATGCAATTTAGCGGAGCTAAATCAAAAGAAAATAAGGAGGAAGAGTAAAATGAGGGAGCCAATAAAAAATCGGTATGACTTTGTGTTTCTATTTGATGTTAAGGACGGCAATCCTAACGGTGATCCTGATCAGATAAATTTACCACGCGCTGATGCTGAAGACCAGCATGGCTTGGTAACGGATGTTTGTATTAAAAGGAAGGTAAGAAATTATGTAATGCTGGAAAGGGAACTAAAGACACCCTATGACATATTTATCAGACAGGAACAGATTCTAAACAAAATTATTGATTCAGCGGAAGGTAAAAACATAACACAACGACAAGATAGTTTATGTGAAAATTATTTTGATATAAGAACCTTTGGCGCTGTGCTCTCGACTGGTGATAAAGGTGCGGGAACAATTCGAGGGCCCGTGCAATTTACATTTTCACGTTCAGAAGATCGTATATATCAGGCCGAACACTCTATCACGCGTTGTGCAGTTACAACGGAGGAAGATGCCAAGAAACAAGAAAAAAGAGAGTTTGCATCTACGTTTGGCAGGAAATCAACAGTGCCATATGCGCTTTATAGGATGCACGGCTTTATTTCCGCTATTGATGCTAAGAAAACAAAGTTCTCTGAAGACGACCTTAAGTTACTTTGGAAATCGCTAATAAATGCTTTTGAAAACGATCGTGCTGCCGCAAGAGGCGAGATGAACCCCATAAAGTTGGTTATATTTAAACACGACAGTCATTTGGGGAATGAATTATCAGGAAGATTATTTGACCGTGTGACGGTTAAAAAAAATTCAGCCCTGCCCAGAGGAAAAGAAGATTATACGATCACTGTTAATAAGGACAATCTTCCATCTGATGATAAGAAAAAACCATTGATTGAAATTAAAGAATGGCCGGAAGAAAAGATATTCTAAAACTTGTCGAACCGCCAAATGGCGCAAAACCGTCAATTAGGTAATAACTATTCAATTAGGTAATAAATTAGGTAATGACTGACGAACAGTATAACATCGACGACCTGATTCAGCTTTCCGCTTTGCAGCACTATGCTTTTTGTCCAAGGCAGTGCGCCTTGATTCATGTCGAGCAGGTCTGGGCGGAAAATCGTCTGACTGCCGAAGGACGCATCATGCATGAGCATGTGCATGAGGAAGGCGATGAATCGCGTGGTGATGTACACATCGAACGCGGCGCGTCATTGCGATCTTTGCGGTTGGGGCTAATCGGCAAATCGGATGTAGTTGAATATCACCGTCAGGCCGATGGAAGCTGGCAGGCTTTTCCGGTTGAATACAAACGAGGCAAGCCTAAGATTGATGAAAGCGATAAAATTCAGCTCTGCGCTCAGGCTCTTTGCCTGGAGGAAATGCTCAATGCCTCTATTCCCGCTGGCGCGCTTTTCTATGGCAAAACCAGGCGGCGTCTTGACGTTGACTTTAATGAAACGCTAAGACAGGAAATGGAAGCTGCGGCAATTAAAACGCATGAATTGATTGATGCTGGTATTACACCTGCGCCGGTCTATGCCAAACGTTGTGAAAGCTGTTCGCTGATAGCCGAATGTATGCCGAAGACTATGCAGAAAAAAAGATCAGTTGAAAGTTACCTGAAACGAATGTTGGATGAAATAGAAAATTAACGCAGAGAGCGTAAAAAAAAACGAAGGAGTGATTCTACAAATATGATGACATTAAAAAAGTTTTGCTTGGAACTTGACGCGGTTCCAATCACAACGTCATGGTATCTCACGGAGATAAGTGAGGCAAAAGGAAGGCAACAGCTTTATACAAAACAATCGCCGCAGAGATTGAAGTCTCTAAAAGAACATGCCCTCATTGAGAGTGCGGTTTCGTCCAATCGTATTGAGGGCGTGGAGGTTGATAACAAGCGTGTGGGCACTGTTGTTTTCGGCAAATCACTTCTTCATGATCGCTCCGAGGAGGAGATCAGAGGCTATAGAAATGCGTTAAAACTTATTCATGATAATGGGGCAAAGTTATCCATAACGCAGGAAACAATCAAGAAATTGCATGGGCTGACACGCGGCGAAATTTGGGATGCCGGAAAATATAAAGAAAAGAATAGCGATATCATTGAAAAACATCGGAACGGCAAATCTACTGTAAGATTCAAAACTATTACGGCAGACAGGACTACTGCGTGTATGAGGCAGTTGGTTGATTCCTGGCAGGCGTCCCTAAAATCATCGAAGATTTCTCCGCTGATAGTTCTGGCGGCATTCAATCTTGATTTCTTGTGCATTCATCCTTTCCGTGATGGAAACGGCAGGGTGTCCCGTCTTTTGCTGTTGTTGCAATGTTATCATTTGGGATTTGAGGTCGGCAGATTTATAAGCCTTGAACGAATAATCGAACAGAACAAAGAAAGATACTATGAGACATTGAAACTAAGTTCAGAAAGATGGCATGAGGGGAAACATGATCCCTGGCACTATATCAACTATATTTGTTTTGTTCTCCGAAGCGCCTATAAGGAATTTGAAGAAAGACTGGATATGTTGCCGCAGCCGCGGGGCGAAAAAACGGCAATGATTCACGATGCGATAAAAGGATATGCAGGCGCATTCAGTGTCGCTGATATACTGCAAAAATATCCCGGAATTAGCATTGATCTGGTTCGTAAAACTTTGAAGGATATGCAGGCTGAAAGTATTGTTGAATGTATTGGACGTGGCCGTAGCGCAAAATGGCGGAAAAAATTAAATTAGGTAATAACGATTATATTAGGTAATAAATTAGGTAATAGGCCGTCGGTATAGGTAATTATGAAAAAACTTCTTAATACTTTGTATGTAACGACACAGGGCGCGTATCTTGCCAAGGAAGGCGAAACTGTTGTGGTCAAGGTTAATCAGGAAATCCGATTGCGTGTGCCAGTGCACACTATCGGCGGTATTGTCTGTTTTGGCAACGTATCTTGCAGTCCGTTTTTGATGGGATTTTGCGGTGAAAACGGAGTCGGCATCAGCTTTTTATCCGAGTATGGCCGTTTTCTGGCGCGTGTGCAGGGACCTGTGTCCGGCAATGTCCTATTGCGCCGCGAACAATACCGAAAAGCGGATGATCGGGAATATTCTGCGCAGATGGCTAAATCGTTCGTTACCGGCAAGATTGCCAACTGCCGGACAGTGCTCCAGCGGGTGCTAAGAGATCATGCCCAAAAACTGGATGAAGATACGCTTCGCCGAAGCATTTCTGACCTGAGCCATTCGCTTGCATCACTTGATTTGAATCAGTCACTCGATACCGTACGCGGCTTGGAAGGCGACGCTGCGCACACCTATTTCAGCGTCTTTGATCATTTGATTATCGCGCAAAAAGAAAGTTTTAATTTTCAGGAGCGCAATCGTCGCCCGCCGTTGGATAATGTTAATTGCCTGCTTTCTTTTATTTACATGCTGCTCATGCACGATATTCGTTCCGCGCTGGAATCAGTCGGCCTTGACCCGGCAGTCGGTTTTCTTCATCGGGATAGACCCGGCAGACCCAGCCTGGCATTGGACATGATGGAAGAATTCCGGCCATTTCTAGCGGATCGCCTGACACTTTCTCTGATCAATCTGCGGCAGGTGCAGGATAAAGGTTTTAATAAAACGGCAGCGGGTGCGGTTGCGATGAACGATGAAACAAGAAGAACACTGCTTGTGGCCTATCAGGAAAGAAAGCAGGAAGAAATTTATCATCCTTTTTTGGATGAAAAAGTAACAATCGGATTGTTGTTTCATGTGCAGGCATCGCTTATGGCGCGCTGTCTGCGCGGTGATCTGGATGGCTATCCACCGTTTATCTGGAAATAAGGAGGAATAAAATTGCTTGTTCTGGTCAGTTACGATGTCGCCATGCAGGACGAAAGAGGGCCGAAGCGTTTGCGTAAGGTAGCCAAGACCTGTCAGAATTACGGTCAGCGGGTTCAGTATTCTGTTTTTGAATGTATTGTTGATCCCGCGCAATGGACTGTTTTAAGAGAACGGCTGATTGATGCAATAAATCCTGAAGAAGATAGTCTGCGATTTTATTTTCTTGGTTCTAATTGGCGCAAGCGTGTGGAACATATTGGCGCGAAAAAGTCAATTGATCAGGAAGGTCCGTTGATCGTGTAAAAGCTATCCGCGAACCTGAAGCTGACAAGAGTCAGTAAATAGCTTCGCGGACTAAGTAATCTATTTGAATTATTGATATTTTTTAAATGATCTTTGAAAACTGAAGATAAATGATTTTTTAAAATCAGCGATTCGCGAAATATGAAGATATTAAATAGTATTAACAATTAATTAGAAGTAAACAGTCGCGCCCCGCGCGGGCGCGTGGATTGAAACAGTCTGGAAGAACTGTTTTGTAGGTGTTGGGATAAGTCGCGCCCCGCGCGGGCGCGTGGATTGAAACTCCTGCGCGCCCAGGTCGTCATGGGCGGTTGCCAGGTCGCGCCCCGCGCGGGCGCGTGGATTGAAACTTTTTTCTCCTGTTCGGTCGCTGCCCTCTGGCCATGTCGCGCCCCGCGCGGGCGCGTGGATTGAAACATGATACAGATAAACTAGAAATGGTTTCCAAGGGTCGCGCCCCGCGCGGGCGCGTGGATTGAAACAGCGATTGAATAGTTGATGAGGGCAACGAGCAGCCGTCGCGCCCCGCGCGGGCGCGTGGATTGAAACTTAGAGGCCCGAACGGCTTATTCTCGGAGTAATGTCGCGCCCCGCGCGGGCGCGTGGATTGAAACGATGCGATCCCGTTCTTAATAAAAATGACTGATAATTGTCGCGCCCCGCGCGGGCGCGTGGATTGAAACTGGTGTCTTTGGTTTTGGTTTCTTTCTCTTTTTTGTCGCGCCCCGCGCGGGCGCGTGGATTGAAACGCCGTAACCGACCATTACATTGCAAACGCTTTCGTCGCGCCCCGCGCGGGCGCGTGGATTGAAACGTAGTATAACCGCGGGATTAGACGCGGAAATGGTGGTCGCGCCCCGCGCGGGCGCGTGGATTGAAACATACTTTTTTGCCATTACCGGTAAACATCTTATGTCGCGCCCCGCGCGGGCGCGTGGATTGAAACTTGGAATAAGCAATCGAACCCGCGCCGATACCCGTCGCGCCCCGCGCGGGCGCGTGGATTGAAACCAAAACCGTGGATGATAAAAAACCCGTCGAATTGTCGCGCCCCGCGCGGGCGCGTGGATTGAAACATTGCAAGGCTTTGAAAGGTTTCTTCACGTTGCCGTCGCGCCCCGCGCGGGCGCGTGGATTGAAACGATACTGCTCAAGAACCGTATGAGCCTCCATTAAGTCGCGCCCCGCGCGGGCGCGTGGATTGAAACCCGATATTCTACGGAAAGGGCGGATGGAACGGCAGATGTCGCGCCCCGCGCGGGCGCGTGGATTGAAACGGGCTGTCGTTGGTTATGTTGCTGTACATTTCATTTGTCGCGCCCCGCGCGGGCGCGTGGATTGAAACTTAGATCGGACATAACTGCTGTTCGCTCTCCTTCGTCGCGCCCCGCGCGGGCGCGTGGATTGAAACACAGTGCCAGTCGTCACCGATAAAATAATCTCTTTGTCGCGCCCCGCGCGGGCGCGTGGATTGAAACTTGTAATTTGATAGGTTTGCCGATTCCAGGGTTGTCGCGCCCCGCGCGGGCGCGTGGATTGAAACCGCATACCGGCAGTATATCAGCACGACCAACGGGTCGCGCCCCGCGCGGGCGCGTGGATTGAAACTCATTTGTGCTTCGCCTTTTGGCGTGAGTTTTATCGTCGCGCCCCGCGCGGGCGCGTGGATTGAAACAAGGGAAAGATTGAGGATTCGCGCGGCAACAGCGTGTCGCGCCCCGCGCGGGCGCGTGGATTGAAACTATATCCACCCCTAGAAATTAATTTCTCTGGCGTTCCCCCTGAATATTGAAATAGTTGCAGATGTCTTCATAAGCCTACTGTGTTAGTCTTTTCTCGGTTCGTATGGTTCGTATGATGTTGCTACAATAAAACGTCAGGACATAGGAAGTGCATTAAAATCAATCCAGCGATGCGCCAATGACCATTTTAGTCCTGTCCATAAGTATGTTCATGTTTTCTTCGTTGTAACCGTTTACGGAAATCGGCTTATGAATAGTCATGGTCACGCCGCCGGGCATTAAATCGAGGCTTCCTTTCGGCAGTATATTTCTGCTGCCGTTAATTGTTACAGGAAGAATAGGTTTCCCGAAATCGATCGCAAATTTGAAAGCTCCTTTCTTGAACTGCCTCATTTCTCCATCACTGCTTCGTGTGCCTTCCGGGAAGAAAAGAACGCAAGTGCCGTTGACAATTTTTGTTTTGGCGGCATTGATGGTTTCAACGGCGCTTTTCGTATCGGATCTGTCGATAAAAATATGTCCGAGGATTTTGCAGGCCAGACCAAGCACTGGAACATTTCCCAGTTCCTTCTTCATAACCCACTTGAAATCCACGCCCAGCCAGCCGTAAAGAACATAGATGTCATACATACTCTGGTGATTGGATACAATGACATAGGAAGTGGCGGGGTCTATATTTTTAGCTCCGGCAACATTAACGGTCATCGGGGTGAAAAAACTGTTAACCCTTGCCCAAATCACGCCGAAAATACCGCCTGTGCGCGGTGTAAACAGCAGCGACGTGATGATGGCAAGACTGCCGAATATGACAGTGGTTGTGATTAATAAAGGTAAAATAAAAAGCCATTTATAAGGCTGGTAACCTGTACGGGATATCCAGTCTTCATTTTTTTCAACAAAGGATTTGACATTGTTGGAAAACCTTTGCCGGTCATTTTGGTATCTCTGCCAGTATTTTTCAAAAATTTCTTTAGGCGCGTTTCCTAACTCCATATCATCCCTCACGTAAATGGCTATTTAGTTTAATCCCGGTATTGGGGTTAAAGTTTGTCTTTCACTTCGTTCCAGAACATTTCGACCCCTTCTTTCCATCCTTTGAGGTATTTTTCAGAAAAACCATTCAAGGCATCCTGTGCTTTTTTACCCGTTACCGCTATCCGCTTTTTATATTTTTCGAACATATCGGAAAAATAATCGCCCAGTTCTTCATCCTGGTCAGGGTCTTTACAAGGAGCCACCCTCAAGGCGAGGGCATACTGAAGTTCATCGTAATGGGCGGTTTTACACCATTCAACCCCGTCTTTTTTCCCCCATTCCATGATATTAAATTCATAATCGATTTTCTCTTTCTTGAGGCGATCCACGATGGAGGAGAAATCGATTTCTTTTCTGATTTTGAATGTTAACTCTTCTTTTCTCCGGATCATTCCGGAAATGGTGTTTTGAAATACTTTCGAAAAATTGAAGGATGATTTCCATTCTGTCATTTTTTCATAAAGCTCATCCGGAACGCTTATTGTTATCTTCTTTGCCATACCAATACATACTCCTGAAAATAATACATACTTTTAAAAGATTACATACACTATATTAGATACGGTGTCAAACTATTATTCAGTGTCTTTCCTCCCCATTCGTCCGCTTATCTGAAAGTTCACTTGCGAATTCTAATTTAATATGCAGTAAATGTTTCGGGCAAGTCAGTGAAATAAACTATGATTTGGTGAAAAACCCCACTACTTTTGTGAATGATGTTTTCATTCATTTTATTTAACAGGTGTTTAACAAGTATTTGTCGTTGATTTTATAAGATAAATTCAATATGTTCAAAAAATTAATGATATGATTATTATATATGGCGTATATATTGCGTTATAATAAGGATATAAAGATTCACGTTGATCGAGTGAATGATTTTTAGTGCGATTATGGTTATATTGGTCTCCATCGCTATTCCGCAATTTATCACTTATAGACAAACAGGATATTATACTCAAGCGATGTAAAAACATTTTTAGATATTTTTTTCCAAATTTTGGTATGGCCTATGCTGGATTCCTTTTTATCATACAACAATTGCCGCCATCGACGAATATCCGGCATCTCAATCCATCGTAAACGCAATTCGCGCCTTTGGTCTTGCGGCCATGATTTTCTTGACAGACAGGATCGTATTTCCTATACTTTTTTGCACAAAATGAATTTCTTATCAATCAAATCCGGCAAATCCGGTGCTATAGATTATAGAAGAATAAGCTATTCCCAAAAAGCGGTGTGGTAATGAAAGTCCGTGACAGTATTTCAGATGACACTAAGAAATTGTTCGCCTATCTTTTGCTGGCGGCCAAAAATGTGTCTTTGTATCCTAAAGGCCACAGCATTAGTATTAATTCCATGAGGCAGTTTCACGAAACGCTGGAAACTTTCATTCGTCAATATGGCGATGTAAAAATTGAATTTGAAAGGGATCGCGTAACTTGTCAGGGCGTGGAGGTTCATGCCGGACCATCCGAAGAAGGAACGCTGCCTTTCACACTCTTTCGCGACGGTATACGATGGCTGGAATTCGTTGAGGGAATAGAACTGGAAGAAATCAGGGAAGTATTATCCCTCATCAACAGATATTCGGTATTGACAACGGAACCGGAAGGAGACATCGTAACAGCCTTCTGGGAATCCCATTTTGATCATGTGCTGTATAAAGCCGACGATTTTGTTTCAGGGCAAGCGGGGGATGCGGATGATTTTTTTTCAGAACATACGGCGGATAAGATCGATACCCTGTCCAAACCGGATACAATGCCCCGCTCAACGGAAACTATAACCGTAACCGACGACAAACCTGAGTCGCCGGGCGGCCTTGCCATTGATACGGCGCCATCCGGCGCCATTATTCTTGACCGGGCATCTTTTGTGCTGACTCCCAGGGAACAACTCGAATTGCAGGAAATGGTCTTCCGCGAGGAGGGCTCGTCTGCCACAGAACATCTGAATATGTTGCTGGACATGTTCCTGCAGCATCAGGAAAAGAAAGACTTTAATATTGTCCTTGAAGTCCTGCTGGAAGAATTTGAAGTCACCTTTGCACGCAATGATTTCGATGCCGCCCTTATCATTCTCGACGGGGTGCGCAAGATTCTGGATAGCGGACGGATGCGCGAGCCCTGGGAAAAACCGTTGATCGAGTCCTTCTATAAGGACATCTCTTCCGATTCAAAATGCCTGAAACCTCTGAAGAATATTTGGAGCAGTCTAAACGCACAGCAGATGGAAACAATAGAACGGATTTTGCAGCACCTTAGTCCGGAATCCGTCGAAACCCTCATGCATCTCCTGCTCTTTGGGCAGCCGTCTCAATTGGAACAAATAACGGAGGATACAATTGTTTCCCTCATCAATAAGGACATGTCCTGCCTGGATGACCTGATCAAAAATCCGGATAATAGAATATCCGAGAAGCTTGTTCATATCCTGTCCAGGCTGGAGGGGGATAAGCCATTAAAATATATGATGAAGCTGGCCAGGCATTCGTCAGTATCCGTGCGGCGTCTGGCGCTCAGGGCGATTGGAAAAGCGCACGGCGATCAGATATCGACAATATTTGAGTTCATCGAAGACCCGGATATCTCGGTGCGCCGGCTGATCCTGACACAAATGAGCCAATCCAGAAATGAGATCACGGAAGATCTTCTGATGCAATATCTTCAGAGCAAGAAATTCGGCGCTACACAAACAGAATATATTAAGGAGTGTTTCCTGACGCTGGGAAAATGCGGATCACTGAGGTCAGTGCCTTTCTTGAGTAAGATTCTGCTGCACCGCAAGTGGCTTGCCGGATTTAAAAAATCGGCGCATCGTGAAGGCGCCGCTTTGGCGCTGGTTGCTTTAAAAATACCGGAAGCGCAGCAAATTATCGAGACGGCGGGCCGAAGCTTTCATCCCGGCCTGCGTATGATCGCGCACAGAGCAGGAAAAGAATTTTTCCAAAAATATAAAGGAGACCAATAATCATGTCTGAAAAACAGTCGATTGCGGAGCGATTCGGGCATGATTTTTTAAGAGCCCTGTATCTCATGATCAATACTGTCCGTATGTACGATGATAACAATCAACTCGTCCAAACGTGTGTCAGCTCATTTCAGAACATACTCAACGAACTGACTGTCAGTGGAGACATCACCCTCCTCCTTTACCGGAGCCGTTTTCATCTTGGAGGAGAAAAAATTCGATATCGCAGAGAC
Source organism: Smithella sp. (assembly GCA_052139735.1). GTDB lineage: Bacteria > Desulfobacterota > Syntrophia > Syntrophales > Smithellaceae > Smithella. The sequence goes on from JBKQWB010000050.1 coordinate 38,170, forward strand.
GCGGCAGTTATAACTTACAACATGGTGGAGTTTTTTTCGAATCGAGGCATCGGCAGTGTAACTTTTTTAAAGTCGTCGCGTGATGTTGCTCCCGAAAATATCATAACATTTTCACGTCTGTTCAATGATGCGATAAGGCATGATGATCCCTATCGTTGGCTGGAACAAAAGCTGCTGGAGAAGAATTGTTCGTGGGTAGAGTGCGAACGGGTGACACCGGACGCGATAGCCGGGGGCGAAAGTCCGGAAGAAAAACGTTATGAAAACGCACGGAAAAATTATTTTCTTGCGATCGAAGCGGTAAGAGAGGTAGCAAATAAAGTGTCCCAGGGTATGGTAGGAATACGCAAGAGCAGACGCGTTGCCCAAAATATCGTGGACATGGTCAGGGACGATCCGACCTTGATGATAGGGTTGGCAACCCTCGAGGAATATGATGATTATATATATGCCCATTCAGTCAATGTTGCTCTTTTGGCGGCCTGCCTGGGAAGGCATATAGAATTATCGGATACTTCCCTTGAGCAATTGACCATTTGCGGTCTTTTTCACGATCTGGGAAAAGTAGACGTGCCCAAGGAGATTATCTTCAAGCATGGAGATCTGAGCGACGGAGAATGGGATTTGTTGAAGGCGCACCCCGTCATGGGTGTCAGAAAAATTCTCATGCTCAAAGCCACTCCATCCTTGAGATCGAGAATTATCCTCGGTCCGTTTGAGCACCATCTGAATATGGATTTGACCGGCTACCCGCGAACCATGTTTACCGGCCATTTAAGCCTTACGGGAAAGATTATTCATATAGCCGACGTCTATGAAGCGATGACTCATGAGAGGGTTTACCGGCCAAAGCCTTTCACGTCTGATGAAGTGTTGAGAAAGATGTGGGAGGAAGCGGGAAAACGTTTTGATAAGATTCTTTTGAAGCGATTTATTCACATGATGGGGATTTATCCAATCGGTTCCGTCGTAGAACTTAGCAACGGCGCTATCGGCCTGGTAATGGATTATCCCGAAGAAACCGAACGCAGCCTGCCGCTTGTTTTGCTTCTTAAGGATGACGGCAACGGCGTTTTGCAACGCGGGGAAATGCTTTATCTGGCGGACCAGAATATAAAGGACGGCTCGGACCGTTTAAATATTGTCCGGGGAATTCCGTCGGCTCAACTCAATATCCGTCCCGCGCAGTATTTCCTGCATTTGAAGTAAAATGACTGATTAAATATTTCAAATGCGAATTTTCAAAAACACTTTATTGATCATGACCGTTTACGCGCAGCAGACTTTAATAAGTTCTAATTCAGAACTTTCGCCGGACAAATTAAGAGCAAATTTTTATTAAATTTTCTCAATAATTATGATAGTAAAGTGTAAATATAAAAATTATACACGGAGGGTGTTATGCAAAAAGCCATTATTTCCATTCTTATAATCTTAGCATTTATTTGTTCCTGTTCAAAAATGAATGAAAAACCGGAGGATTTGATTAACGAGGCAAACCTTTTATGGGATGGAAAACAATATACGGATCCCCAGAAGGCAATTGAATATCTGAGCAAAGCTATTAAAGTGCAGCCGAATAATGCGGAAACATACAACCAGCGGGGCGCCGCCTACAAAAATCTTGGACAGAATCAGCCGGCCATTGATGATTTTAGCACAGCCATTCGTCTTAAGCCGGATTTCGTTTTAGCCTATAATAATCGTGGAAATATTTACGGCAACATTGGCCAGTATAAGCAAGCTATTGATGATTTTAGCACAGCCATTCGTCTTAAGCCGGATTTCGTCGAAGCATACGACAGCAGGGGAAATAATTACAACAATCTGAAGAATTATCAGCTGGCTATCGAAGACTTTAACAAGGCAATCCAGCTGGCGCCCAATAATGCTAATGCCTATAACAATCGGGGGCTTGCTTATTTCATGCATGGCAACAACAAACAAGGCTGCAGCGACGTGCAAAAAGCTTGCTCATTGGGATTCTGCAAAGCTTTAGAATTAACTAAAAGTCGTGGAGTGTGCCGCTGATCCGGGGTTGTACTGATTGCCGGAAACAATTAACGTATTTTTTATCCGTATTATATTGATGAGCGAAATCCTTACGCATATAGAGCGTTTATCAAAATAATAAAGGACACCATGCTAAGTACTTTTAAACAACCGCCAAGTATTAAAAATCTGGGCGTCAAGCACTACAGGGCTTATTGTTCCCTGAATAGACTCGCTTTAGGCGTGGACAATATTCATTTGGATGTCCATATCAGCCCTCAGGCATACAGTTCTTTAAAAAAGACAACGTTTCTTTTAATGGTAAAAAACAGCGGAACGGAATTTTTTTTTAAAGACTATAAAAGAGAGTTTTGTGAAATTGAAAAAGATGCTTTGAAACGCATTTTAAATGATGTTCTGCTTGACGGGATCAACAAGGCCAAAGCCGCCTCTGAGGTTCAGATTGATTTTCTGGCGCAAATATCCATTGTAAAATTGTTTTTGGAGGAAATCAAATCCCAATACAAAATTATGGTGGCGCAAATCGAACCTCTGATCAAATTTTATCAACTATCCGCGAAACACGATCAAAATGATGTTTTCTTAATTAAAGACAAACTATCAGAAGTAAAGCTTCATTATGCTCAAATCGTTCGTCTTGTGTGGAAGGAACTGTTTGAATTACTGGCTGACGTTAATACAAGAAAATTAAGGGAGATGAGAGAGACTCATTTTGTCCCCCATGATATTCTGCCGAGTCATTATCTTTCAAACCCTGTGTTCCATACAAATAATCCCAATGATGATTTTTTTCTTATTGAAGAATACGTGCTCATGGGACAGAGATCCGAAGATATTGATAACTACCAGAGCATCAGACTGATCATATATGAATTGCTTAGCCAAATTGATTTAAAAAGCGAATGTTCCATGGATGATCATGAGGACGCGGGTGAAAGAAAGCTTCAGGAAGTTAATGGTATTTTTAATGCTGAAAATTACGTGTTCGATTCATTAATAATGAATCCTGATAACATTGACCGGATGTTCGACTATTTCGATTCGCAAGAACAATACGAAAAAGCAAAAAAGCAGAAAGAAGCAAAAGATGTTCTGGAAAAGATAAAAAAACGAATAGAAGCTCAGAAATATTTACTTGATCTTTTTTACCGTAAATTTAAAAAATCCCATCTTATTCGACTGGTCGTAGCCGATTTTGAAATGAAACCTGTATACGAAAATTACTGCCCGCCAATGCCGCCAAGGCAGGTAAGGGAATTTCTGGTTGATTTCTGGGAAAGAATATCTATGAGAAATCATCAAAAACGTTTAAAATCTCTTTATGGTAATGAATTCTCTCTTGAACCCCTTCTGCAAATCGTCAAGCGGATCAACGGCGCCAGCACTAAAGAAAAGAAACAATATTTGATTATGTTTCTCAAAATATTTTCTAAATATCATAGAGATATGTATAGTTTTCGTATTATCAAGGATGCGATGGACTCCATCAATCTCATTACGGAAGAAAAAATTATTTTATTGTCGCGGGAAAATCACTCGCTTTTTGAGTTTCTGCTGCCGGATGAACGGGTCAAAGAAGAAAAACCCATTGCCAATCACGTCATCATTAAGGCGGATATACGCGGTTCCATGATCATAAATCACATGATGAGAAAAATGGGACTTAATCCCGCATCGTATTTCAGTCTGAATTTTTTTGATCCTATTTCTGCTGTTCTTTCCGAATATGGAGCGTCCAAAGTGTTCATTGAAGGAGATGCGATTATTTTATCAATTTTTGAAACTGAAGACACCATACAGGGAAATTATAGCGTCGCGCGAGCATGCGGATTGGCGATTAGAATTTTGCAAATTGTTCACAGCTACAACGAGAAAAACAAGGACAATAATCTTCCCGTGCTGGAACTGGGAATTGGAATCTGCTACAGCCAGGGCCCGCCGGCCTTTTTATTCGACGGCGATTCCAGAATCATGATTTCTCCGGCTATTAATCTGGCAGACCGTTTATCCAGCTGCGATAAATTACTTCGCAAAATATTTAAAAGTCAAAATGATGTGTTTAATTTATTTGTTTTTGAAAATGAATCGGAAGAAATCACTGAAACCGGGGTAGATGATTCTACTTATCGCTACAATGTCAACGGAATTGAGCTCAACGAAGACGGATTCAACAAGATTACCGGTGAAATTAACCTGCAAATATTCATATATCCTTCAGAAACTGATGATGGCGTAAAATTCTATACGGGCAAAGTTCCCATGGCAAACGGCAATTATCAACGCATTGTCATTCGGGAAGCGGTAATTCATAAAGTAAAACCGGACGTGCTGAATGTTACCGGGAAAATATCAAAAAAATACTATGAAGTCTGCACACATCCTACAATTTACAAGTCTATAGACAGTCAATATTAAATTAAAAATAATAATCGGTTAAATTTATACATAAAAAAAGGCGCTCCGTTTCGGGAGCGCCTTTTAGTTTTAGGGTTAAACTTCCTTATTATTAATCGCCCAGTTTATCAGAGGAGATTCTCATACCGTAGAATGAACGGTAAACGAAAATCAAGGCGATGATGAAAAAGGCTGTTGCAAGACCATACTTTAAGTTGGTATTGGTCATGGTAACCGCGATTTCCGTTGCCAGCAATCCGAACAGAGTCGTGAACTTGATGACCGGATTCAGAGAAACCGAAGAGGTATCTTTGAAGGGGTCGCCGACGGTGTCGCCGACAACGCTTGCTTCATGCAGCGGAGTGTTTTTCATCTTCAGATCGACTTCAACAATCTTCTTGCCGTTATCCCAGCAACCGCCGGCATTGGCCATGAAGATTGCCTGATAAAGACCGAAGAAGGCGATACCAATCAGATAACCGATGAAGAAGTAGGGGTTAAAGAATGACAGCGCCAGACACATAAAGAAGATCACGATGAAGATGTTGATCATACCCTTCTGAGCATACTGGGTACAAATCTGAACGACTTTCTTGGAATCTTCAATCGACGCTTCTTTTTTATCCAGATTGATATTCTTCTTAATAAACACAACGGCCTGATAGGAACCGGTGGTAACTGCCTGTATGGAAGCCCCGGTAAACCAGTAAATTACCGCGCCGCCCATGAGCAAGCCCAGAATAATTTCCGGCTGAACAAGGCTCAGCTTCTCGGTAATTCTGAATAGCGGATCTGCCGCTTGGCCAATACCCTGAAGCATGATGATGATACCAAAAACCATGGTAGTCGCGCCGACAACGGCGGTTCCAATCAACACGGGTTTGGCTGTTGCTTTGAATGTATTGCCCGCGCCGTCAGCAGATTCCAGGAAGTGCTTGGCCAATTCAAAATCAGGTGTAATTCCGTATTCTTTTTTCACAACGTCTTTTGCGTCTGGACGTGATTCAATCATGGACAGTTCATAAATGGACTGAGCGTTATCCGAAACAGGTCCAAAGCTGTCCACCGCGATGGTCACAGGGCCCATGCCCAGGAAACCGAAAGCGACCAGACCGAAGGCAAACACCGGAGCGGCAAAAGTAAATGCCGGGGGCATTAAAGCCATAACAGCCGGATTTTTGGATACCAGGTAGGCAATCAACATCAGAACCATGATCGTCAGACCTTCCCAGAAAGCAGAGAAGTTACCGGCAACCAGACCGGAAAGAATGTTCAAAGAAGGACCGCCCTGACGGGAAGCGTTGACAACTTCTTCGCAGTGACGTGAAGAAGTGCTGGTGAATACTTTTGTAAATTCCGGAATCAAAGCGCCGGCGATGGTTCCGCAACTGATGATGATGGAAAGAGGCAGCCACAAACCTGCGTAAGCATCCGTTAAGTCGCCGAGTAGATAATGACTGGCAACGAAGGTCACCCCGATGGAAATAAGAGAGGTAATCCAAACCAGATAGGTTAAGGGATGTTCAAAGTTAAATTCTTTCTTTCCGGCAAAAGCAGCTTTGCTGATAATGTCATTGACAAAATAAGAAACCAGAGAGGTCATGATCATGAGGATTCTCATAGCAAAAATCCAGACAATCAACTTGCCGCCCATTGCAGGATTACTCGCCAAAGCCAAAGCCAGGAAAGCGATCAGGGCAACGCCTGTGACACCATAAGTTTCAAAACCGTCTGCCGTGGGGCCAACGCTGTCACCAGCATTGTCACCGGTACAGTCGGCAATAACACCGGGGTTTTTGGGATCGTCTTCCGGAAGATGGAAAACGATTTTCATCAAGTCTGAACCGATGTCGGCAATCTTGGTGAAGATACCGCCGCAGATACGCAGAGCGGATGCGCCCAGAGATTCACCGATCGCAAAACCGATGAAGCAGGGACCGGCCAATTCTTTGGGAATGTAGGCCAGAATGATAATCATGAAGAAAAGTTCGATGCTGACCAGCAGCAGTCCAACGCTCATACCGGAACGCAGACAAATGTTGACGATGTTCAAAGGCTTGCCGCTCAGTGATGCGAAAGCAGCACGGGAATTAGCCACTGTATTGATACGGATACCGAACCAGGCAACTGTATAAGAACCCAGAATACCTACAACAGAACATACCAGAATAATAATGACGTCTGAAACTGCTTTGGCCTCAAGCACCCCAAAATAATAACTTATACAAATAGCGATCAGAACCCACAACGCGATGAGGAATTTGCCCTGTTGGAACAAATAGGTTTTGCAGGTTTCCCAAATGGTCTGAGAAACATCCAGCATCGCCTTATGCGCGGGCAGATTCTTTGTTTGCACATATTGCATGATACCAAAAATCATCCCAATGGCGCAGACGATCAATCCGAAATTCAGAATGGTTGCCCCTGTAAGGGTGCCACCTAAAAAGCTGACTGACAACACATCCGGCAATTTAATGTCCGCCTCACCGGCAAATGCTGCGCCAGCCATGAGCAGAAACATCAAAAAGCTCAGTAAAAATGTCCAGATACTTCTTTTGTTTTGTAACATTATCCATCCTCCTTTTTAAAATTCTTAATTATTTTTTGTATGGTATTTAGCCATAGCTTGTTGCATACCTGATTCAATAATATCTGCAGCGGCTTGAGCCGCAATTTCAATGACTTCCTCAAGCAAAGCGGATTGATCCTGTCCAAACCGTTCCAAAACATAATCTTCAACGCGGAATTTATCGGAAGGTTTGCCGATACCCATTCTTATTCGCATAAAATCAGCGGACCCGAGGCATGCCGTAATGGATTTCAGACCCTTATGCCCGGCGTCTCCTCCACCGGTTTTAAGGCGAACTGAACCGAAAGGTAAATCAAGATCATCGTGTATTACGATCAAATTATTTATACCCACTTTAAAGTAGGCAAGTAATTTTCTTACCGCATTACCACTTAAATTCATGTATGTCTGAGGCATCGCTAAAAGCACATTTTGGCCTACGATTTTACCTCTATTCCAAAGAGCGTCAAAACTTTTTTGCTTTAAGTCCACTTCCCACCGGGCGGCAATTTTTTCCAGAACCATAAACCCGATGTTGTGTCTCGTATATTGATAGCGGCTTCCCGGATTTCCCAATCCAATGATCAGATACACAATTTGCTCCTTCTCATCAACGCGCCGGAAAAATATTTTTGTTAATTTCGAGAGAAGCAACTGCCATCACCCAGTTATTGAAGCCTTCTATAAAATTATTTCCCCTTTTCTGCCGGAGCAGCTGTTGCACCGGTTTTTGCTGTTGCACCGGTTTTTGCCGAAGCACCGGTTTTTGCCGAAGCATCGGCTTCCGTTGCAGCGCCTTCTTCAGCAGCAGCTTCTTCTTTTACAGGTTCCTCAACTTTAGCAACTTTAATTACAGCAACCGCTGCAACCGAAGTATCCGGCCTGTCTAAAAGTGTTATTTCTTCGGCGACTTTCAAATCTCTGATTCTTATAGAATCACCGATTTGGAGACTGGCTACGTCCACATCAATATGATCCGGAAGATTTAAGGGCAGACAGGAAATTTTTACTTCTCGTCTTAAATGCTGCAATTCACCTCCGAATTCCACACCAACAGCCTTACCGACAAAACGCAGGGGCACATCAATGGTGAGCTTACGCTTCACGTCCACTTCATAAAAATCAGCATGGTAAAGCATGCCTGTTAAAGGCTGGACCTGCAACTCTCTAATTAACGAGAGCTTTTCCATCTTTTTATCGCCGCCATCATCAATAATCAATTTAATAAAGGCATGATCTTTTTTATCTTTGCGCAGTTTGACCAGCGCATCATTTTTTACTGCCAATAAAATATTTTCGGCAGAGCGGCCATAAAAAATCGCCGGAACAAATCCCTTTTGCCGCAAACGGCGAGATGGTCCTTTCTTTTGTTCTTTACGGACTTGAGCCGTTAAATCTGTTACCTCCATTTGTTCCTCCTATATAAATAATGAGCTTACGGAATCGTCGTAATAAATTCGGCGCACGGCTTCGCTTAAAATTCCGGACACCGACAAAACCTTTATTTTTCCACAATTCTTTGCCCGATCGTTAAGCGGTATGGTATCGGTCACAAGGACTTCTTTAATCTCGGACTTTTCAATGCGCTCGAGGGCCGGCCCGGATAAGACGGGATGCGTGCAGCAGACAGCCACTTCCAAAGCGCCGGCTGCCTTCATGGCGCTGGCAGCCTGCACAACTGTGCCGGCTGTATCAACCATGTCATCCAGAATAATAACTTTCTTGCCTTCCACGTTGCCGATGATATTCATCACTTCAGCTTCGTTCGGCCCTTCCCTTCTTTTATCAATAATAGCCAGAGACGCTCCCAGCCTTTTTCCGAAGGCTCTGGCGCGCTCCACACCACCGGTATCTGGCGATACAACCACCGTATTGTCCTGATAATTTTTTTTCATGTAATCAATCAAAACCGGCGTGGCAAAGAGATTATCCACAGGGATGTTGAAGAAACCCTGAATCTGACCGGCATGCAAATCCATGGATAAAAGACGTTGGGCGCCGGCGGTGGTAATAAGATCAGCCACTAATTTTGCCGAAATAGGCGCGCGGGGAGCAACTTTCCGATCTTGTCTGGCATATCCGTAATAAGGAACAACCGCCGTGATACGGTATGCCGAAGCCCTTTTCATGGCATCAATCATAATGAGCAATTCCATCAACGTCACATTCACAGGCGGACAAGTAGACTGTATGATGAAAACATCCATTCCCCGGACATTTTCATTAATTTCGACACGTGTTTCTCCGTCACTGAAGGTGGTGACGCTCGCCTTTCCTATCGAAACGCCCAGTTTGTCACATATTTTCTTAGCCAGTGCGATGTTGGCATTACCGGAAAAAACCCTGATTCTTTCTAACATTTAAGCAATTCTCCACAATCTATTCTGGCTGGGGCGGGAGGGTTCGAACCTCCGAATGCAGGAATCAAAGTCCTGTGTCTTACCACTTGACGACGCCCCAATAAACATATTTAATGAAGGGTATCATTCACAATCTTAGTAGTCGGAAGATTCAATAATTACAAAGAGTTGGCGAGAAAGACCTTGCATTGACCGGAAACTTCTTTCCGTATAACTTCCAGGTTTTTTTCCGCCTCTTTTCCGTTGCCAAATATACCAAAGACTGTTGGTCCGCTACCCGACATCAATGCGCCAAGCGCACCTTGTCTGAGCAACATTTTCTTTAGATCAGCCAATTCGGGGTGAATTTCCAACGAAACTGACTCCAAGTCATTATGCAATCCCTGAACTATGTCGCCCAGTACCAAAAACCGCGGAATGCTATAATTATTTTTCACCCTTGTCAATCTTAAATTGAGGTTTTCATAAACCATTTTTGTCGAAAGTTCAAAGTTTGGCTTAACTAAGATTAAATTTAATGGAGGTAAATTTCGTAAGTGTTTGAGTTTATCGCCTATTCCTGAAGCCAGGGCCGTATTTCCAAAAATAAAAAAGGGGACATCCGCCCCTATTTTTGCTCCGAGATTAATCAGTTCATCTTTTTTTAATTTCAGAGCGCATATTTTATTTAAAGCCATTAAAGTTGTCGCCGCGTTGGAACTTCCCCCTCCCAGACCGGCGGTCATTGGTATTTTTTTAATAAGGTTGATTTCCATTCCATAAGGATAATTACAGTAAGAAAAAATGGCCTTAGCGGCGCGCACTACCAGATTATCATCGTTTGTTGGCAAATTAGTCCCGGAACAATTAAGAACAATGCCCTTCGGGCGGGGATAAAAAATCAACTCATCATAAAGCGTGATTTTTTGCATGAGGGAAAAAATGTCGTGGTAGCCGTCGGCACGTTTCCGCAATACACGCAAGAAAAGATTTATTTTAGCCGGCGCCATCCAGAGCATTTTATGCATTTTCTTTAACGTAACGCATTTTCAGTTCGTAGAGAACTCCTTGAATTAAATTATTTTCATTCTTGTCGAGGTTTCCTTTGGTCTTTTCATTGAGCATATCAAGAATATCGATAGTCTGCTTCGCCGCGGGTAAATTTTTTTGTGTTTCTCCACCTTCGGAATCCGGAAAATCTCCGAAATGAAAAAGAGCGGATGTGCTCAAAGACAAAACAAAATTAGTAAAATTTACAGGAGGATAATCATTTGCGCGATCCTGTGTTTGCCCGGGCTTTTCCGGATTTTCTCTTTTTTCTTCCGCAGCGGCGCTTTTAGGTTCCTCTTGCGGCCGGTCTTCAGCCGAATCTCCAAAAAGACGCTTGTCTTTAACGACAAATCCAGAGTCTTTTTTCTTTTCTTCCATTTATGTTTTCCTCCCCTTACTACGTTAAAGTAAGATCCGTAAGTGTAAAATTTATGATGATGGGGGTATTTCAACAACCCCATGATGACTATTTACGATTTTTTAGTTAAACTTATTTCGCCTTTTTTGGACAGATCAATTAAGATTTTATCTCCTTCAGCAAAAACACCTTCCAGAATTTCCATTGCCAGAGGATCCAGAATAAGTTTCTGCAGTGTGCGCTTGAGCGGCCGCGCTCCGTAAACCGGGCTGTAACCCTGTTCGGCTATATATTTTTTCGCCTTATCTGTCAATTCGATGCTAAGTTTACGCTCACCGAGCCGTTTATCAATCAGACGCATCTGAATATCAACGATCTCATGGATATCTTCCAACTTCAGCGCAGAGAACATAATAATGTCATCTATTCTGTTTAAAAATTCCGGTTTGAATGTCGCCCGCAGCGCTTCCATCGAACGGTTCTTTTTATCCTCATCATCGAGCGACTGATCCTGAATCCACTGACTGCCCACGTTGGACGTCATGATTGCCACGGTATTCTTGAAATCCACGGTCCGGCCATGTCCGTCGGTCAAGCGCCCGTCATCAAGTATCTGCAATAAAATATTGAATACATCGGGATGAGCTTTTTCAATTTCATCGAAAAGCAATACACTATATGGCTTGCGCCGGACGGATTCGGTAAGGTAACCGCCTTCGTCATAGCCGACATAGCCGGGCGGAGCGCCGATCAGACGCGCCACCGCGTGTTTCTCCATGTATTCCGACATATCGATGCGGATCATGGCCTGCTCACTGTCAAACATGAATTCCGCCAAAGCTCTGGCCAGTTCGGTCTTGCCCACGCCTGTCGGCCCTAAGAAAATAAACGATCCAATGGGACGATTCGGGTCCTGTAAGCCGGAGCGCGCCCGGCGCAAGGCGGCGGAAACCGCTCCAATACCTTCCTCCTGGCCGATAACACGCATTTTGAGCCTTTCTTCCATATGAATCAGCTTCTGCACGTCACTTTCCATCATCCGGGAAAGCGGTATTCCTGTCCAGTTGGAAACAACTTCGGCCACGTCTTCGGCGTCCACTTCTTCCTTGAGCATTTGTTTGTTCTTCTGGATTTCCAGAAGCTTTGATTGATCTTCTTGTAACTTTTTATCTAAAGCCACAATTTTCCCATAGCGAATCTCTGCGACCTTCGCGAGATTTCCCTCGCGCTGGGCGCTTGCCTCTTCTGTTTTTAAAGCGTCAACCTGACTTTTAATGTTTTGAATTTTTTTGATGATATCTTTTTCAGCTGACCAGTGCACCTTCATCTGATCCATACTGGATTTCAACTCTGTCAGTTCCTTTTCAATTTTGTCGCGCCTTTCCTTGGCGGTTTTATCCGTTTCTTTTTTTAACGACTGCCGCTCTATTTCCAGTTGAATGATTTTCCGGTCAATAACATCAATTTCCGAAGGCATGCTGTCCAGTTCTATTCTTAAACGGGATGCCGCCTCGTCAATAAGATCTATGGCTTTATCCGGCAGGAAACGATCGGCTATATACCGGTGTGAAAGCGTCGCTGCGGCTATGATGGCCGAATCCTTGATTCGCACCCCGTGATGCACTTCGTAACGTTCTTTTAGCCCGCGAAGTATCGCAATAGTATCTTCCACCGTCGGTTCTTTTACAAAAACAGGCTGGAAACGCCGCTCCAGCGCCGCGTCTTTTTCTATGTATTTACGATATTCGTTGAGCGTTGTCGCGCCCACACAGCGCAATTCGCCACGCGCCAGAGCAGGCTTGAGCATGTTGGAGGCGTCCATCGACCCTTCCGCCGCGCCCGCTCCGACAACGGTATGAATTTCATCGATGAAGAGAATGATTTCGCCTGCGGAACTGATGACTTCTTTTAAAACAGCTTTCAGGCGCTCTTCAAATTCACCGCGGTATTTCGCCCCCGCGATCAAAGCGCCGACATCCAGACCAATCACGCGTTTATTTTTGAGACTTTCCGGCACGTCACCGTTGACGATGCGCTGCGCCAGACCTTCTACAATGGCCGTTTTACCAACGCCAGGTTCGCCGATGAGCACCGGATTGTTCTTTGTGCGTCTTGACAGCACCTGCATGATGCGGCGGATTTCTTCGTCCCGTCCTATGACAGGATCAAAGGAGCCTTTCTTGGCCAGTTCATTGAAATTTCTGGCATAGCGTTCGAGGGCCTGGTATTTGCCTTCCGGATTCGGATCGGTCACACGCTGATTTCCGCGGATATCCACCAGCACCTTAAAAATATTTTCTTTGGTGATGCCCGCCTGGCGCAGGATTTTACCCGCATGACCTTCTTTTTCCTCCGCAATGGCAATAAGCACATGCTCGGCGCTGACGTATTCGTCTTTGAGCTGCGCCGCTTCAGTTTGCGCCTTATCGAATATCTTATTCAAACGCGCGGACATATACGTCTGGTCAACGCCCGCGCCGTGAACGCTGGGCTGCTTTTTCAGATGATTAGAGAGTTCCTGTTCAATCTTCTGGGGCGAAGCGTTCAATTTATTGATGATGGCGCTGGCGATGCTCTCTTCCTGCCTCAAGAAACAAACAAGAAGATGTTCCGGTTCGATGGATTGATGACCAAGAGAACCGCAAAGCGACTGCGCTTCCTGGATCGCTTCCTGGACTTTCAAAGTAAATTTGTCAAAACGCATATTCTATTTCCTTTATTCCACCGGTTTTTCAATGGTCACAAACAGTTTACCGTTTTTAAAAACAGTCACATTGCCTGAAGATTCGGAAACGACTATGGCGACAGCTTTCGTTACGCTGGTGATACCGGCAGCGGCAATATGGCGGCTCCCCAGACCGGGAGGAAAATCACGGCTGCCGAGGGCTGCGCTAAGATGTCTTCCGGCGGTTACCAGCACACCGTTTTCTTTGATGATAAAGGCGCCGTCGATAGCGGAGAACTCTTTTATGGTTTCTTCCAGTTCCGGATTTAGAATATTGAGCTTATCTTCCGTATATCCTAAAAACGGGTTGATAATCATTTGCCGGGAAAGTTGCATGACTTTCTCATCATCTCCCAGAACAAATATAGTGCCAATTTTTTTGTTTTCCCTCCCCTGAGCAGCCAGTTCGCAGGCAATATTTAAAGCCGCGTTGAAAACTTCCGGCCGGACATTTTCAATGACATCATTGATGAAATCAGATGTTAAAATTTCAAATTCTTTTCCTACATCAATAACAATAATGCTGTCGGCGTAACCAAATCTGGGCACTCCGCTTAAGCATACGACCTTATCCCCTCTTTTAAAAGTGCCCAAAACTATTCCCTGGGCAATAGCAATTTTAATCTTTCCCACCCTGGTTAAATTTACATTGGGAATGTATAATATTTGAGCATCTTTCTTTATCTCGTCAGGGATGTTTTCATTCTCGCGGCAAACAACTATTAAGTTGATATCTTTTTTTATTTCATTCGACGCAACGGTCATATCGTTTATTACATCTATTACATCAACGCAGACAAGCAGCGCGTCGGCTTTTATGTCATGAGCAATTTTGACAGCATGTTCAATCATCGTTTTATTTATTGATTTCATTTAATTGCCTTAAATCTTATTTTATTGTACTTTAAACATCAAAACTTTCCATGTCAAGGATTGGTAATAATAAATTATCTTGACCGGAAAATTATTGTTGGATAAAAGTTAAAGCGTACAAATCAATAGAGAGGCCTGATCTTTGGAACTACCCGTAATAACCGGTACCCTTAATTTATATATAGCTGAAATTAATCGCTTTTCTCTCTTGACGGCGGAAGAGGAATTCAAGCTGGCGGTGCGTTTAAAAAAGTATAACGATGTGGCGGCAGCCGAAAAGCTGATAGTTTCCAATTTGCGTTTTGTAGTCAAGATTGCTCATGAATACCGCAACTATGGCTTTAAACTGTCTGATTTAATTCAAGAAGGTAATATTGGTCTTATTCACGCCGTAAAAAAATTTGATCCTTACAAAGGTTACAGATTAATTTCTTACGCGGTCTGGTGGATTCGAGCTTACATTCAAAATTATCTCATGAAGTCATGGAGTATTGTCAAAATAGGCACGACACAAGCTCAGCGAAAACTATTTTTCAAATTAAATCAGACCAGAAAAGAACTGGAAAGCATGTCAAAGAAAAACCCGGAATTCAGCGAAATCGCCACCTCTCTGGGGGTTAAGAATTCCGAGGTAGAAGAAATGGATTTGCGCATGGGTTCGCGGGATGTTTCTCTGAATGAAATTATCAATGACGAAAGCAGTGACTCGCATATAGATTTTCTGGCTTACGAAGGTGATGATCAAGAGGTGTCTTTAATTAAAGAAGAAGAAAAGAGTCTGGTCCAGCGTGACATAGCCGGAGCGCTGGCTAATCTCAATGAAAGGGAAAGTTACATTATTCTTAATCGCGTAATGGCGGATGATCCCAAAACGCTGCAGGAGATAGGAAGTAAATATAACATTTCGCGGGAACGAGCCCGTCAAATTGAAAAACAGGCCTTGAAAAAAATGCAACTGGCCCTGCCGTATTTTAAATCCGATAAATAACCAATCATTCCTTAAGTGAAAACAGGGGGAGAAGCACCTGCCCCGAATTTCTAAATATTTATTATTATTTAATCTATTGAAATTTTTACATAAAACTGGTAAAATTCTAACTTAAATTCGACAGATGTGTTTTCCGTGAAAATTAGTGATGTTCACCAATTAATGCTTGCCTTTCATTGCTAAAGAAACTTTTTCGCAAAACGAAAATATTTAATAGCCCTTCAATCATCGTCATATGGAGCATGAAATTTGAAAGCGAGCAGGATCATTTTCAATTATCTAAATAATTTAAAGACGCAACTTCCGGACGTAAATTTGCCGAAAAAATTAACGGAAGACAAATTGCTGCGATCGGAATTGTTCAGTTCCAAGCAGATGCGGCAGCACGGCAGGACTATAGCAGGCGCGCACAAGCTGGGCAGCGGCCGCACCTCAAACCAACTGCTGAAAAGATTAACGGATAATGAAGATGTCCTGTTTCAGGTCCGGAACATCCAGACGAATGCCATTAAGGACAATCTCAGTATCACACCGGCGGAAGAATGGTTTCTGGATAATTTTTACCTGATCGAAGAACAGATTCGCATAGCCAGAAAGCATTTGCCCAAAGTTTACAGCAGGGAACTGCCTCATCTGGCTAACGGCCCATCTGAGAATCTCCCTCGGGTATATGACATAGCACTGGAAATGATATCCCACGGTGACGGCCGTGTCGATTCAAAGACAATCAGTTTGTTTGTCTCCTCTTACCAGACGGTTAATATGCTTAAAATGGGCGAATTATGGGCCATTCCCATTATGTTGCGTCTGGCGTTGATAGAAAATATCAGACGCATAGCAGTCCGGATATCCAAAGACAGAGCCAGTCGCAATCTTGCCGATTACTGGGCAGGCAAAATGACAGCTACCGCCCATAAGGATCCCAAAAACCTGTTTTTGGAAATCGCGGATATGGTGAGATCAGACCCGCCGATAGTGGGAGCTTTTGTCGCGGAAATTTCACGTCAATTGCAGGGACAGGGGCCGGCTCTGGTATTGCCCCTCACGTGGATTGAACAGCGTCTCTCCGAATACGGTCAGACAATCAAGACATTTGTAAATCTGGAAAGTCAACAACAGGCCTCCGATCAGGTTTCCATAAGCAATAGTATTACCAGCCTTCGTTTCCTGGGAACGATGAACTGGCGCGAATTCGTCGAGACCATGAGCGAGGCGGATCAAATCCTGCGCGGGGATCCCGGCGATATTTATGTCAAAATGGATTTTTCCACCCGCGACCGTTACCGCCACGTAATAGAAAAGATCGCCAGGAAAAGTAATTTATCCGAAAGTGAAGTAGCGCGCATGGCGATTGACCTCGCCAAAAATGGCGTTAATAACCGGACGGCGCATGTGGGTTATTACCTTATTGACGAGGGATTATCCGAACTGGAGAGTCTGTCTAAAGTGCGCTTATCGCCATTTGAAATTATACAACGGTTAAGTCACAGAATCCCTTTATTGCTGTATATCGGCTCTATCACCCTATTGACGGTTATATTTACAATTATTTTACTGGCCAAGGCACATACCGATGGTCTGCACAGTTGGCCATTGGTCATTATCGGATTTCTTTTCCTTCTGGGCACGAGCCATCTGGCGGTAGCTCTGGTTAATTGGATATCAACTTTGCTCGTTTCACCGCATCCCTTGCCCAGAATGGATTTTTCCCGCGGCATCCCGCCTGAATGCCGCACCCTTGTCGCGATTCCGACAATGCTCACAAGCCCGCAAGGCATCGCCAACCTGATCGAATCTGTGGAAATTCAATTTCTGGGCAATCAGGACACTAATCTGCGTTTCGCCATACTGACAGATTTTAGCGACGCGAGGGCACAAACGATGCCGGATGATGAACAACTGTTGAATCTGGCTAATAAAGGAATCGATACATTAAATGAAAAATACAGAAGTTCGAAAGGCGACATTTTTTTCTTGTTTCATCGCCCGCGCCTCTTCAACCCGGAAGAAAATATCTGGATGGGTTATGAGCGCAAAAGGGGGAAACTGGCGGACCTGAATGCATTTTTGCGCGGCAGAACCAAAGATTCTTCGGGAAATCTCTTTTTGCGAGTTGCAGGTGATACGGCAGAATTAAGAAATGTGAAATATGTGATCACTCTGGATACAGACACAAAAATGCCGCGTGATGCGGCATGGCAATTTGTGGGAACTATAGCACACCCGCTGAACCGCGCGCAATATGATGAAAAAAATAAATGCGTCAGCCAAGGATACGGCATCCTGCAGCCAAGGGTTTCCGTAAGTCTTCCCAATATGAATCGTTCGTTCTATTCGGCCATGTATGAAAACAATTCAGGAATTGATCCATATACTAAAGCAGTTTCCGATGTTTATCAGGACATATTCGGTGAAGGATCTTTTATCGGCAAAGGCATATATGATATCGACGCATTCGAGGCTGCTCTTAACGGATATCTTCCCGAAAATAAAATACTAAGCCATGATCTTATTGAAGGATGTCACGCCCGTTCGGGATTGATAAGCGATGCGCATCTCTATGAGGAATATCCGCTAAACTATAGAGCCGACGTAAGCCGAAGACATCGCTGGATTCGCGGAGACTGGCAGATCGCAACATGGATCAGGCAGACGGTGCCCACTTTTGACGGAAGCACCAGAAATAACCCCTTGTCAATGCTCTCCCAATGGAAGATCTTTGACAATCTGCGTAGAAGCCTTACATCGCCGGCTTTGACTCTTATGATTTTACTGGGATGGACATTATTTCCTTCGGCCTGGTTCTGGACTCTGGCTGTACTGGGAATCATTCTTCTTCCCGTTCTTATTATGTCCGCCATTAGCTTTTTTCAGAAACCGCGCAACGTCATATGGTCACGTCATCTGACTTCTGCCGCGAATAAAGCCGGCAACAATATTATTCAAACCGTATTTGCGCTTATCTGTCTGCCGCATGAAGCCTTTTTCCATACTGATGCGATTGCCCGCACGCTCTGGCGGATGCTGATCACGCATAAACGGCTTCTCGAATGGAATCCATCGGAAAACACGAATAATCATCAACGCAATGAAATTACAGTGTACTGCAAAATCATGTGGTTTGCCCCGTTTTTTGCTATTGCCGCTTCAATGGCCATATTGTTTTCCCGTCCGTTAAATATAATATTGGCAGGTCCGCTTCTCTTTATCTGGCTGATTTCCCCCGTAATCGCCTATTGGATCAGCAAACCAATACGACGCCGTGAAGCACGGCTTACTTCTGATCAGATTATTTTTCTTAGAAAAATTTCCCGAAAAACCTGGGCTTTTTTCGAAACATTTGCCGGACATGAAGATAATTGGCTGCCGCCGGATAATTATCAGGAGCAACCTGTTGGTGTAGTCGCCCATCGCACATCGCCGACTAATATGGGCCTATCGCTTATGGCTAATCTCAGTGCCTGCGATTTCGGCTACATAACAACAAGACAATTCATCAAACGCACAGCAAATACACTCAACACGATGGAAACAATGGAACGGCACAGAGGTCATTTCTATAACTGGTACGACACGCAATCACTGGATCCTTTGTTTCCTCTCTATATTTCATCGGTGGACAGCGGAAATCTTACCGGCTATCTGCTGATATTAAGATCAGGATTACATACGCTTCCCGATCAGAAAATCATAGGGCGGCAGATATTCGTTGGACTCAGAGACACTCTGGAAATTTTCGCGGGCGCTGCGGGCAAATCCGCTCCGGCGCAACTCATTCAGATCAAGAATGATCTGGCATCGGCAATTTCATCCGAACCGGATACTCTCACGGAATTAAGACTATGCATCGAACGGCTGTCAATGGCCGCAGAAGAGATGAATGCCGGAGTTAATGCCATCGACAACGATCCTGACAGCCAATTAAGATACTGGGTGCAGGCATTCGTTAATCAATGTCTTGCAGCCCTGGATGAACTGCGTTTTTTCGCATCATGGATATTCGACCCACGATTTTCCGGAATAATCAATAAAATACCAGAACTTAATGAAGTATTGACTTTGAGAAATTTAACCCATCTTGAAGAAGAATTGTCGTCTGCCATCGAAGAGCGGATGGGAGATGATCTGACTGCCAATGAACTTGCGCAGTTGGATGATCTTAAAAAAATAATATCAGACACAAGCCCGCGCGCCGGAAATATTATGACGGACATAGAATCACTGGCAAATAAATGCGGCGATTTCAGCCGGATAGAATATGATTTTCTGTTTGATAAAGCGAGTAATCTGCTCAGCATAGGATACAATGTCAGCAACTTGCGTAGAGATACCAGTTTCTATGATTTGCTGGCAGCGGAAGCGAGATTCACTAATTTTGTCGGTATAGCCCAGGGGAAACTGCCCCAGGAAAGCTGGTTCTCTCTGGGAAGACTGCTTACTACCGCCGGAGGGAAGCCTGTTCTCGTATCGTGGAGCGGTTCCATGTTCGAATACCTGATGCCTCTTTTGGTTATGCCTACCTACGAGAACTCTCTTCTCGACCAGACCTATAAGGCGGCGGTAGCCATGCATATCAAATACGGGAAAAAGCATGCGGTTCCATGGGGCATTTCGGAATCAGGCTACAACGCCTTTGACAGCCATCTCAATTATCAGTATCGCGCCTTCGGCGTGCCCGGCCTTGGTCTCAAACGAGGATTGGCGGAAGATATGGTTATAGCTCCCTACGCTTCGGCGCTGGCTTTGATGGTTGAACCTCAAGAGGCGTGCCTGAATCTGGAAAGACTTGCGCAAGCGGGCTTTGAAGGCAGATTCGGTTTCTATGAAGCCATTGATTATACGCCATCGCGTCTGACGCGAGGCCAATCAAACGCTGTGGTTAATTCCTTCATGGCGCATCACCAGGGCATGACTCTGCTGGCACTGGCCTATTTACTGCTGGACAAACCGATGCAAAAACTATTCGAATCGGAACCATTATTCCAGTCGGCGATGTTGCTGCTCCAGGAGATGGTCCCCAAAGCTGTCACTTTTTACACTTCTCCGCCGGAACTTGCCAGTTCACACAAGGAACCGGTTGGCATGGAATCCCCTGTGCGTATTTTCAATACACCCGATACAACCATTCCGGAAATACAACTGCTTTCAAACGGCAGATATCATATCATGCTGACGAATGCCGGCGGCGGTTACAGCCGTTGGAAGGATATCGCCTTAACCCGTTTTCGCGAAGACAGCACCTGCGACGACTACGGAATATTCTGTTATCTCCGTGATGCAAAAAGCGGGGAAGTCTGGTCAACAACCTATCAGCCGACTCTAAAGCAACCTCTTCGTTACGAGGCTGTTTTCTCGGATGGCCGGGTGGAATTCCACCGCCGGGACAATGATTTTGACGTGCATACGGAAATCGTTGTTTCGCCGGAAGACGATATTGAACTTCGCCGCATGACGATAACAAATCACTCGCGCGTGCGCAGGACCATAGACATAGCAAGTTACGCCGAGGTCGTCATCGCCAACCCAGCCGCGGACAAAATTCATCCGGCGTTTTCCAATCTTTTTGTTGAGACCGAAATCATCGAACAGCGCCGGGCAATCCTTTGCACCCGCAGGCCGCGTTCCGAAGGCGAAAAGACTTACTGGATGTTTCACTTGATGGCCGTGCATGGGACGGACATCGAGCAGGTTTCCTATGAAACCGACCGGACGCGTTTTATCGGCAGGGGAAATACTGTTAATGATCCACAGGCCATGGGTTCTCCTACCGATCTTTTTGGAACGCTCTCCGACAGCCAGGGTTCGGTGCTTGATCCGATTGTCTCCATCATGTCCAGAATCACGCTTGACCCGGAACAATCGGCTACGGTTGATATGGTTTTTGGAATTAATGAAACCAGAGATGCCGCCTTAATCATGGTTGATAAATATCAGGACAGGCGTATCGCGGATCGTGTTTTTGATATGGCATGGACACAGAGTCAGGTATTGCTGCGGCAGATCAATGCCACGGAGGCCGATGCACAGCTTTACTGCCACATTGCCAGCTCGCTGATTTATCCAAATGACTCCATGCGCGCCGATGCCAATATTATAACCGAGAATCGCCAGGGGCAATCAGGTCTCTGGGGCTATGCCATATCCGGCGATTTACCGATTGTGCTGTTAAAGATTGCCGAATTATCACATATCGAACTGGTACGCCAGCTTATTCATGCCCACGTATACTGGCGATTAAAAGGTTTAGCCGTGGATCTTGTAATCTGGAACGAAGATCATGCCGGATACAGGCAGATTCTGCATGATCAGATTATGGGACTCATTGCCTCAGGCATCGTCGTGGACCTGAAAGATCAGCCCGGTGGAATTTTTGTCAGATCCACGGATCAGATATCAGAAGAAGACCGCATCCTGATTCAAACTGTAGCCCATGTTATTGTCTCCGGCGACGGGGGAAAACTGGACAATCAGGCCAAACAGCGCGTCGGCTTAAAAATAGCTGTTCCACGCCTGATACCAAGCCGCACCCACCGCCCGGCGCTTACGCCAACAGCCGCTGTGCCGCGTAACGACCTGTTGTTCTTTAATGGTCTTGGCGGATTCACCCCCGATGGACGCGAGTATGTTATTTCGACTTCCCAGACTCAGATAACGCCGGCGCCATGGGCAAATGTACTGGCAAACCATATGTTCGGCACAGTAATTTCCGAAAGCGGCATGGCTTACACCTGGGCGGAAAATGCCCATGAATTTCGTCTTACTCCCTGGCACAATGATCCGGTAAGCGATAAGAGTGGAGAAGCCTTTTACATCCGCGATGATGAGCGCGGCCACTTCTGGTCGCCTATGCCGCTGCCCAAACGAGGGGCTACCCCTTACGTCACCCGGCACGGCTTTGGCTACAGCGTCTTTGAGCATGAAGAACGCGGCATCTATTCAGAAGTTTTGGTTTACGTGGCTCTGGATGCGGCTGTTAAGTTTATAGTACTGAATATAAAAAATAAAACAGGACAATCGCGCCGTCTTTCCGTCACGGGATACGCCCAGTGGGTTCTGGGCGACCTCCAGGCAAAAACTGCCATGCATGTCGTCACAGACATTGATCTCCAAAGCGGCGCTATCTTTGCGCGTAACTCCTACAACACAGAATTTCCCAACCGGATTGCCTTCTTCAATACCGACGCTCTGATGCGGACTTGCAGCGGCAATCGCACGGATTTTCTTGGACGGAATGGAACACTCAAAGATCCGGCTGCGATGAAGCGTTTGCATCTTTCCGGCAAAGTCGGCGCGGGAATGGATCCCTGCGCCGCGATCCAGGTTCCCTTTGATCTGGTTGACGGAGAAGAAAAAAAAATCGTCTTCACTCTGGGAGTGGGACGAAATCCAAGTGAAGCCGGAAAACTCGCGCAACTCTTCAGCGATTCACAAGCAGCCGACAACGCCATCAACGCGGTGCGGCAATACTGGGATCATACCCTTAATACCGTACAGATAAAAACACCTGATCCGTCTCTTAACGTGCTGGCAAACGGCTGGCTTTTATACCAGACACTGGCTTGCCGGATATGGGCGCGATCAGGGTATTATCAGTCGGGCGGCGCCTTCGGCTTCCGCGATCAGTTGCAGGACGTCATGGCGCTTATTCATGCCGGACCTGACTTTGCCCGCGAACAACTGCTTCTTTGCGCATCACACCAATTCGAGGTTGGAGATGTTCAGCACTGGTGGCATCATCCTCTTGGCCGCGGTGTACGCACAAAATGTTCCGACGATTATCTCTGGCTGCCGCTGACAACCTGTTACTACATATCGGCAACCGGTGATAACAAAATACTGGATGAATCTATTTCCTTTATTAATGGCCGTCCGGTAAACATGGAAGAGGATTCATATTACGATCTGCCAGCCCGGTCTCTCGAAACGGCCAGCTTATATGAACACTGCGTGAGATCTATCAACAGAGGTCTCCGTTTCGGCGAGCACGGACTTCCGCTTATGGGCTCAGGGGACTGGAACGACAGCATGAACATGGTCGGTATTAAAGGAAAGGGTGAAAGCGTCTGGCTGGGATTTTTCCTTTATGAGGTCCTCACACAATTCGCAAAAATCGCCGATCTGCGTGGAGACACGTCTTTTGGCGAACATTGTCAGAAAGAAGCGTCACAATTACGTCTAAATATCGAGCAGCACGGGTGGGACGGCTCGTGGTACCGGCGCGCCTACTTCGATAACGGCACAGTACTCGGCTCTGCTAAAAATCAGGAATGCCGTATTGATTCTATTGTCCAGAGCTGGGCCGTTTTATCCGGAGCGGCAAACGACAATCATTGCCGTATGGCCATGGAAGCATTGAGTAAATACCTTATTCGTAGCGATATCGGAATCGTCCAGCTTCTGGACCCGCCATTCGACAAGTCCGGTTTGAATCCCGGTTATATCAAGGGATACGTCCCCGGCGTAAGAGAGAACGGCGGACAATATACCCACGGAGCCATCTGGGCGGCGATGGCGTTCGCGGCGCTGCGAGATAATCGGCGTGCATGGGAAATTATGACGATGATCAACCCGATAAACCATACGAGTTCTTCTGAGGCGATGGCAACCTATAAAGTTGAGCCGTATGTTGTCGCGGCCGATATATACGCGCTGGTGCCGCATGCCGGCCGAGGTGGATGGACATGGTACACCGGCTCTGCCGGCTGGATGTACCGGTTGATCGTAGAATCTCTTCTGGGACTAAAGCGAGAGGGGAATAAACTGAGATTGATGCCGTGCCTGCCTGCGGACTGGAATGGATTTGGACTCCGTTACCGGTATGGAAAAACAATCTATCACATTGCCGTCTCACGCGCAGACGAAAGAAAAATTGAAATGGAAGTAACCATTGACGGGGAAGAACAAATAGATAAAATGATTCCGCTTGAGGATGATGGGAGGGAACATATGGTCGAGGTGATAATCTGATCTTTGGGGCTGTTCAAAAACGCTCATCTGCTGCGTTGCGCTGCAAACCGCACCGCTCAACGTATATCCATATACGCCTCGCAGTTCGGTTTTTGCGCGCCTTGCATCTGAACATTTTTGAACAGCCCCACGCTGTCAATGATAAATCTTGGGTGTCATTTCCCGGCGAGACTGGAAAATCCAGAAATTATCAGAAAGAGGCGGCTTGGCATCTTATGCTAGCCTTCAGGAGTCTCCACACGGGACAGATTCTGGAAACTCGTATATTTATCCACAAAAGCAAGTTTAACTGTGTCGATAGGACCGTTTCTTTGTTTCGCGATAATAATTTCCGCGATGCCTTTTTCCGAATTTTCTTCCGATTTGTTATACACTTCGTCACGATAAATAAAAGCAATGACGTCGGCATCCTGTTCGATAGCGCCCGATTCCCTCAAATCAGCCATTTGCGGGCGCCGGTTAGTACGGGTTTCCACTTGGCGGTTGAGCTGTGAGAGGGCGACAACCGGCACATTGAGTTCTTTAGCCAGAGCCTTCAAGGAACGGCTTATTTCGGATATTTCCTGTTCGCGGGAATCGCGATTATTTCCTGAACGCATCAGTTGAATGTAGTCTACAACAACCAATCCGAGTCCTGTATCGGCTTTGAGTCTGCGTGACTTGGCCTTCATTTCCAAAACGGTAATAGCGGCAGTATCATCAATGAAAAGAGGCGCGTCGGAAAGACGGCCGGCAGCGGTCGTCAGTTTCGGCCAATCGGTTTCGCCCAGAAAACCTTTTCTTAAACGCTGCGAGTCCACCCTGGCTTCGGAGGCCAGTAGACGAAAAGCAAGCTGTTGCTTGGACATTTCCAGAGAAAAAACAGCGACAGGGATCTGACCCTCCATTGCCGCATGCAGGGCGATGTTCAGGGCAAAAGCCGTCTTACCCATGCTGGGACGGCCGGCAATAATTATCAGTTCGGATTTCTGCAGGCCGGAAGTTAAATCATCAATTTTTTCAAAACCCGTCGGCACTCCGGTAATCAGTTCTTTGCGGGCATAGAGATCTTCAATTGACCGGAAACTGTCTTTGACAATCTCCCTTATCGGGGAAAAGGCCGGGCGCACTTTATTCTCGGAAATTTCGAAAATACTGTGCTCGGCTTTATCCAGAATATCATCAACATCGGAACCCGTTTCATAGCAACTGCCTATAATTTCGGTTGCCGAAGTGATTAGCCCGCGGAGAATCGCTTTTTCCTTTACAATCTTGGCATAGTTAGCGACGTTGGCGGCAGAGGGGACATTATCCACCAAAGAAGAAATATATAACTGTCCGCCGACCGAATCCAGCATATTTTTGCCTTTGAGGGCATTGCTTAAAGTAATAAGATCAACCGGCTCGTTTCTTTCGGAGAGCTCGATGATGATGCTGAAAATTTTCCGGTGAGCTTCACTGTAAAAATCACCGGGAGATAGAATTTCGAGCACGCTGTTAATAGCGTTATTTTCCAGCAGGATACTGCCCAGTATCGACTGTTCAGCTTCTATATTCTGCGGTGGAAGCTTATGTATTGACGGGTCCATGCTCATTACTATTCGCCGACAACCTTTAAATTGATTTCCGTTTCCACATCATGTGTCAACTTGATTTTAATTTTAAATTCGCCTAACGATTTTATATGTTCGCCATGTTCATGCACAATCATTTTTCTATTAATGTCATAGCCTTTTTCTTTAAGCGCCGTTTCTATGTCCTTGACCGACACGGAACCGAAAATCTTATCCTGATCGCCGACTTTACGGGCCATTGTAATAGTTACTTTAGACAAAACATTCGCCAGTTCCTGAGCGGACTTGTGCTCTTTTTCCGCCTTGCGCAGAATATTTCTTTTTTCATGTTCAAAAACTTTTATGTTTTTCTCGTCAGCTTCAGCAGCCAATCCTTTCGGTATCAAAAAATTGCGGGCGTACCCGTCATTAGCTTTAACTAAATCTCCGGCCTTACCCAAAGAAGGCACGTTCTGCTTCAGAATTACTTTCATGAAAATCCTCCGTTTGTAAAAAAATGATGAAATAATTAATCTGTTGTCTGATCTTTTTGCAAAAACTTCCTGAAATCAATCCAAATATCAAATAACCCGACTGTTGCTATAGGTATCATAAGAATTTGTTGGACTGCAATTAAAAAATAGAAAAGATATCGAAAAAATAGGGGGACTTTTTTAGTCTGAAAAAAGAAGCTAACAATAGCAAGGCCTTGCAGCAAATATATAAAACACGCAACCAAAAATACATTATTACTGAAGAAATTTAAGTCTTTATTCGGTATAAAGAAGAGCGCGCCGGAGGCGATAAAAATCCAGATCATTAAATCAGGAGCCTTCCAACGGGTAAGCGCTGTAAACTTCGGAAAGATTATTCCGGCTTTACCCAAATAATTTTTCCCCAGAAGAAAATTTATCCAAATGATCATTGTTGACGATATGATAACGATTGACGGAAATATTTGAGTAATGCCGCTTACCATGTTCTTTTCATTATCTTTCATAAAGTTAATATCTTCCGCTTTTAAAGGAAACTGGCTGTAGAGTTTCACATTTTCCGCAATGGTCGC
This sequence comes from Smithella sp., assembly GCA_052139735.1. Classification (GTDB taxonomy): domain Bacteria; phylum Desulfobacterota; class Syntrophia; order Syntrophales; family Smithellaceae; genus Smithella. The sequence continues at coordinate 65,044 of JBKQWB010000050.1, forward strand.
GGCGATATACTTTTTTACAAGCAGCCATGGATCGGCAGAAAGAACGAACCCATCGTAAATGAAATAGAAACAAATCACGGCAACAATAAAAATGGCCGGATAAACAATTGTTTTTTCAACGGAAACATTTTGAATAGCACATTGTGCCATAAATAGTCCGGCTACGCCCATTGTAAAAACGGCGATAGCGGGCACATTCAGACCCCAAAACATTGCCGGGAATAAAAGCAGTGAAAAAGAGATTAAGAATGCCGCGGCGGTTTTATTTGTGCCATTAACAATGCCGTTAAAAAATAAAATCAAAGGCAGAACAAGAAGAAAAAGCGGCCCGATTACCGGAATAAAAAACGTTGCGAAAATAAAACAGGAAATTACCAGCAGGAGTTTTAGAAAAGGATTATTGGGAAATGGTATGCTGAATTTTTTCAAAGACGATAACCTGCTCAAAGCCTGATATCTTTATACAACTACATTTGACTGATTGCAATCCAATAAAAAATGGTAACGCCATATAAATAGACGTTACCTTATCGATCATTTACTTAAAGACTAATTTTGAACCAATGCAAATTGTATAAAATAACCGTTTTGGGAAAACTAATAAATTTAACCGGCTTTTAATTCGTTGAAAGAAACGGACAAGCCGGTTTATATACTTTATTTCCCGTCAGCGGTAATAAAAGGCATAATCGCGATCATCCGGGCGCGTTTTATTGCTACGGCCAATTCCCTCTGGTGAGAAGCGCAATTGCCTGTTATCCTGCGCGGCATAATCTTGCCGCGTTCGGTCACAAAATTATTCAGAATCGCACTATTTTTATAATCAATTTTTATATTGGAATCCGTGCAAAAACGGCAAAATTTCTTTCTATGAAAAAACTTTTTCTGGGGATACCGATTTGGCCTGTCTCCGTTTTGTGCTTCCATTGTTTATTCCCCTTTCGTTGAGATTTCTTCTTTGTTATAAATTTTCTTAGGTGCGGAAAAGGAAGGCTTTGCTCCGCTTACTACTGCCTGACTAATAGTCTTTGCTTCAGAACCGGCGGATTCAATTTCCACACGCGCCTGGGTGCGCTTTGCCTCCGCCTCCGCGGCTTCCTGTTCAATACCTTCTTGCGTGGACGCTCCCTCCTTTTTTACGGTCATGAATTTAAGGATGCGGTCGTCAATTTTATAAGTTCTTTCAATTTCCGCGACGATAGCGCCATCGCCGGCAAAATCTATAAGAAAATAATACCCGTCTTTTTGTTTTTTGATTTCATAGGCAAGATGTCTTTTACCCCATCTTTCTATTTTGGCAATAACACCTTTGCGGTCGGTAATAATTGTCTGGCTGCGGTCTATTAACGCGGTCATGTCGTCATCGTTTAAATTAGCGATAACGATAGCTACAACTTCGTATCTTTGCAAAATGTTCTCCTTTCGGCTCTAAAGCCCATGATATTTACAGACGTTCACAGGCAAGGAGTCTTAAATTAGTAGTGGTGGCTTCTATCTCAAACTCAAACAGAAATCAAGGACTTTTATTATTGACGGAATAATATTAAAATCCGGCAAAACTATGCCCCGGAATAAAACAAATCAACGGCAATAACTCGTTTGAATTAAACGGTTTTTGTCAAAATCTGCGTTAAATTAGCAACAGATGCCATTTCGTTTTACGGGAAATCCGACTAAGACACGCCTAAGGCTAAGCGAAGAAAAACAAACAGGCGTCAGGATCGGCGCCAGGCAAAAGACAGGCGGCATTACATACCTTTTTTCCCTCTTTTAATAAATTGTCCGGCAAAGCGGGCGATGCGCCGGTAAAGCGGAAGAGAAGAACTTATTTTTCCGAGAGACTCACGGGCAGCCGCCTCCCCCATTTTGACTAAATCACCGGTCCGGCTGAAGTCCATCCAGTGAAGATCTCCAACCACAGGGCGGATAATGACGTCCGCTTCCCTGAGTTCAGAATCTTCGAGCGCATTGGCTGTAATTTCTCCCGCCCGGTATAAAACATCTTTAGCTGTTTCGATATCGACAGATGCCGACGGAGCGCGATCGACTATCACAGCAATGACAACGCCGGCTCCGGCCTCACGCGTCGCGCGAATGGGAACGATACTCGTAATACCGCCGTCAGCCAGAAGCCAATCTCCATGACGCACAGGAGCTACAGCTCCCGGAACCGAGCAACTCGCCAGCACAGCCTCACGAAGTGATCCTTCGGAAAAGACAATTTTTTCACCGGTTATCAGATCTGTGGATACGGCGCGAAAAGGAATTTTTGTTTCACGAATATCAATTTCCGGAAGAAAATAATTAATCAAAGATTGAAAATCATTGACGGGAAGTATGGATGGCCTGAAAAAGGCTTGAGCAAACCAGTAGCGATTCATGACATATGTTTTCGCCTTATTAAAGAAACTTTTGTTCTCCCGCGAAAACGCCATGCCGATTGACTTGATTGTTGAAGTGTTAAATTCGGGACTCAGGAGATAGGCTTCAATTTTATCCTGAATTTCCCGGGGTGACTGGCCGCTGGCGTAAGCGCCGCCTATCAATGCTCCGGCGCTTGTTCCCACAATCACGTCAATATCAATACCTTCCTCTTCCAGAACATTGAGGACACCAATATGGGAAAAGCCGCGGACACCGCCGCCGCCCAGGGCGAGACCAACTTTTTCCCCTGTCCATTTCATAATATGCCTGCTATCATAACTGGTATAACTATCCCATTATGCCCTCTTCGGCAAAACTGTAAAAAGTATCATCACCGATAATTATGTGGTCCAGCACTTTAATGTCCATGAGTTTGCACGCAGCGGTAAGTTCTTGCGTAAATTTTTTATCCTCGTGGCTGGGCAATATGTTCGCGCTGGGATGATTGTGAACGCAGATAATCGCCGCCGCGAATTTTTGCAACGCTGCATGAACGATTTCCCGCACAATCGGCATGGCATGGTTGACCGTGCCTACAGCCGCATCACTGATCTCCATTATTTTATTGTTGCTGTTGAGACAGATAACTTTAAAAACTTCCGTTTTAAGATCGCGCATTTGCGGCATGATGATATTGACGATATCCCGGGCGGAAATAATCTTTGGCTTGCTTACGAGAATTTCAACTTCACGAAAACGCCGCCCTATTTCGAGAGCGGCGTGAATTTGCGCGATTTTAGCCGGTCCTAATCCCTTCAATTCTTTCCACTGGCGCGTATCGGTATGGTTCATATTGCGGAAGGTGCCAAACTTATCCATAATCTGGCGCGCCAGATCAATGGCGCTTGCGCCCTTCACTCCGGTACGCAAAAGGATTGCCAGAAGCTCAGAATTGCTCAACGTTCCCGCGCCTTTCTTAAGAAGCTTTTCCCTGGGACGGTCGTCAGCGGGCCAGGCTTTTATTCCGGATTTTTTATTTTCTTCGGTCATCATCACTTCATTCCCTTCGATCACTCATTTGCCGGAATCCCGCCTTTGAAACTGTTTTTAAGGAATAACACAGCCTCAGATCATCCGTCCCAAATTTTTTTTGTCAATGGAGTAAACCGATAAGACTTTATTTCCCGGTTAAAATGGCTATCTCCCAACGGAAACCAGGCAGTCTTTCATTACTTATTTCTGCTAATGGCAGCCAACCTGGTCTGCAGATTGTTTATGCGTCAATGATTGTCATCAGAACCTGTATGGAAAGTCCCAGAAACTGGGCTTCCATAATTTATATGATCCTTATGCGGTCATTTCTTTTTTCTTAATTGTTTTGTCAATATGGACTATTTTTTTCTTTTTCATCATACTAACAGGATTACTCTTTTTAAACGGTGATTTGACTAATTTTTTCTTCTTGGCCGGCTCAAGGGCCAACCTTCCCACATCCATCATATCCGTAAGGAATTTAAACGAAATGCTTTTTTGCACATTTGACGGAAGATCTTCAATATCCTTTCGGTTCCATGCGGGCAGCAGGATGGTTGTGATTCCCGCCCGGTAAGCCGCCAGGACTTTTTCCTTGATGCCGCCAACCGGAAGCACAGCGCCGCGCAGTGTGATTTCTCCGGTCATAGCCAGATGCTTTTTAACCTTGCGGTTGGTCAGAAGCGACACAATCGCCGTTAACATCGTGACCCCGGCCGACGGACCATCCTTTGGAATCGCGCCCGCCGGTATATGGATATGAATATCCATCTCATCAAAGAATTCCGGTTTCACGCCAAGATCTCTGGCATTGGTGCGGATGAAACTCAGCGCCGCCGACGCCGACTCTTTCATGACATCGCCCAGTTGTCCGGTGAGCGTGAGCCCTCTCCTGCCCTTCATGGCTGTGGCTTCAATAAAAAGCATGTCGCCGCCAACCGGCGTCCAGGCCAGGCCGATGGCAATGCCGGGTTTGGTAATGCGCGCGTCAATATCGGTCGGAACGCGCTCCGTCCCCAGGTACCTGGGAATATCTTTATCCGTCAGTGTTTTGGATTTTATGATATTCTCGGCAATCTGAGCCGCCACGCCACGGCATGCGCTGGCAATTTCTCTCTCCAAATTGCGCACGCCCGCTTCACGCGTGTAACCGGCGATAACTTTACTGAGCGCTTTGGCGGTCAATTTAAACTGCGCGGCAGTCAGTCCGTTTTCCGTCAATTGCCGCGGGATTAAATACCGTTCGGCGATTTTAACTTTTTCTTCCTGTGTGTAACCGGTCAACTCAATAACTTCCAGTCTGTCGAGCAGCGCGGGAGGAATGGAGTCTGTTATATTGGCCGTAGTGATAAACATGACATTGGAAAGATCAAACGGCACATCCAGATAATGATCGGAAAATGTATTATTCTGTTGAGGGTCTAAAACCTCCAGCAGAGCCGATGAGGGATCGCCACGAAAATCACTGCCGACCTTATCTATTTCATCAAGCATGAACACGGGATTGTTCGATTCCGCGCGCCGCAGACTCTGAATAATCCGTCCGGGCAAAGCACCGATGTATGTTCGGCGATGACCGCGAATTTCGGCTTCATCACGCACTCCGCCCAGTGATATGCGCGCAAATTTACGTCCAAGGGCGCGAGCTATGGAATGCCCCAGCGATGTTTTCCCCGTGCCCGGAGGTCCCACAAAGCAGAGAATCGGACCCTTCGAATCCGGTTTGAGTTTGCGCACGGATAGATATTCGATAATGCGTTTCTTTGGTTTGTTCAGCCCATAATGATCTTCATCCAGAATCTGGCGCGCTTTAGCAATATCCAGATTATCCGTGGTGGATTCATTCCAGGGGAGCGCCGTTATCCAATCCAGATAAGTTGAAGAGACCGTGTATTCCGCCGAAGAGGGACTCATATGGGACAAACGCTGCAGTTCTCTTAATGCTTCTTTCTGGGCTTCTTCGGGCAGATTTTTCTCCTCGATTTTTTTCCGGTATTCTTCTGTCTCCACGACGTTTTCTTCCGTTTCGCCCAGTTCCTGCCGGATAGCTTTCATTTGCTGGCGCAAATAGTAATCACGCTGGCTTTTATCAATATCGTCCTTCACTTTGCTCTCTATTTTATTGCCCAGTTCCAGAACATCCATCTGGTGATTGAGCAGACGGGTCAGCTCTTTAAGGCGCTCTTTCACATCGGTAATGTCCAGCACTTTTTGTTTTTCTTCCAATGGAGCATTGATAATTGAAGCGATCAAATCGGCCAGAGTGCCCGCTTCGGCGATGGATTTGGCCATAGGGCCAAACTCCGGCGGCAAAAAAGGCGAGAGTTTTAATATGCGGTCAAACAACGACAGCAGGTTGGACATCAACGCTTCCGTTTCCAGATCCTTGACGTCTTGCTCCTGGATCAATTTAATGCGCGCCTGCTGATAGGGTTTGCCTTCGATAATTTCTTCTATAGAAAAACGGCTGACGCCCTGTAAAAGCATCTGCGTGTGGTTTTCCGCTGTTTTAGCCATCTTCATAATCACAGCACAGGTACCCACCTGATGCAGATCATCTATCGTATACTGTTTCGGTTTGTCCGGTTCTCTTTTAGACATGATGAGACCAACCAGGCGGTCTCCTGTCATGGCTTCATCCACCAGCATTGAGGCTCCGCCTGTTACCTCAAGCGGAATCATGGTTTTGGGAAACACGATCACATTATGTAATGGAAGAATGGGAATCACTTCCGGGATATTATAAGTATTTTTATTTTCTGGGACGTCTTGTTCCGTCATGATTACCTCCGGGTATAGTCGTTAGAAATGAATCCGCCGCAATTTGCTACTTTTTTGAACCGATTGAGACGCGATGCGATGTGCTGGCCGGCAGTTTATTCATCCTCACCATTAATATGCCGTCGGCGTAAGAAGCCACCGCTGATTTTGCGTCCACCGGCGCGGGCAGCAAAACGTTCCTCTCGAAATGTCCGTGAAGAATTTCCGCCTGACAGTAACGCGCGTTATGTAAAAGATGAATCGCTTTACGAATACCGGCGATTCTAATTTGTTTTCTGTCCGCCTCGATATGCAAATCTTCCATTTTGAGTCCCGCCATATCAGCCAGCACTATAACTTCATCGACCGATTCGTAAACATCAACATTGGGACGCCAGATGCATTCGTAATTCTTGAAGGCCGGCCGCACCAGATGAAAAATCTCATCCGCAACTTTCTGAAATTCATCCTCAAAATTACTGCTGAAATTAATTTTTATGTAAGTCATTTCCCACGCCTCTTGAATCAGTTCTTATGTTTGTTTCATTATAATAACTCTATGACAACTTGTAAATACCTCTTTAAAAAATATTTATATTTTGAATAAATTTTATACTTCGGGTTGTATCTATCACAAATAACCCGTATGAACATCTCATTTTAACATTTTTCTCTACGCAAAGCATTCTTAAACAATAAACCGGCTTTTGTGCATCCGGCTTATCGCGTCCCATGAGACATGAAAAACAACCGCGGTCAAAACCACTATCGGAATATTTTTTTTGGTCATAACCATTGCACCTCTGGATTATTTCTTGATATCGTTTTCGCATGATAATAAGCGGGATATCCTATCGCCAATGTGGCGTAAACCCGCCTGTTTTACGGAACACCAAGTTTTCTTTGCAACTTGCCGCTTTTGACAGGAATTTCTTTATTGACGATGGATATACAAAGAAGTATGCCGCATGTCAATGAAATATCAATTATAAAATGCGGGACTTAATGAAGGGATTATTAAATATTGCGGCGGCGTGAATTCGTAGGCGGGCAAACCTCTTCACGAGCTATCGGGCAAGCCGGCGATTAAGGAATGATATAGTTCTGAAGAATCTTCAATAATCAGCCGCCGCAGTTGTTTCCGGAAATTATCCGGCGCTTTAGCGCTGAAATTCTAATCGGGTATATATTTGAACGACACTCTTAGTTTCGCCCGGTATTCAACTACTTTATCATTTTCAACTCTCATATCGAGTTCCTTGACTTCCGCAACTCTTATTTCCTTTAAACTTTTTGCGGTTAATTCGACAGCCTTTTTCGCGGCATCCTCCCACGATTTTTCACTCCCCCCGATAATTTCAATGACTTTATAAATGCTGCTCATCTTTTGCCTCCTTGCTCTCTTTTTAATGGTTTGCAAACATTTAAACGTTACGCGTCAGCTTTTTTACTTTTACTAATAAATAACGCACAGGTAAGATCCCGTGAGAAAAAGTGGAGAAACAATATGAAGACGATTTAAAAAAAGACCATGCCGCCGAGCATCAGAAATAAAATCACACAGAGGAATAACCGTTATATATTTAATTGCTATTATATTTCTTTAAAAAATACTGATTATAGATCATTATAACAGATTAAACTAATTACAGCAATTTTAATTATACTTATGTTTTTATTGAATTTTACTGAAAAATGTTTTAGACTCCCGGTCAAATATTGAGAACCGGTATATTTTCTATAATAACCCGCCCGAAATTACTTTTCCGCGCGAATATAATAGAAGGAGTCTTTTTTTATGCACACATTTACATTGGACAAGCCTGATAATCTGGTAGATTGGTGGGCTCAAAGCGTAACCAAGTTTGCCGACAGAAAACTTTTCGGCACGAAAAACAAAAACGGTGTCTACGAATGGGTGACCTATAAAGAAATAGGCAACCGCATTGATAATCTGCGTGCGGGACTTACCCAGCTGGGGATCGGCAAAGACGATGCCGTCGGTATAATCGCGAATAACCGTCTTGAATGGCCGATTGTGGGTTTTGCCACCTGGGGATGCCTTGCCCGTTTCGTCCCCATGTACGAAGCGGAACTGGTCCATGTATGGAAATACATCATTGCCGATAGCGGGATAAAAGTCCTCTTCGTTTCAACACCGGAAATATATGAAAAAATAAAAGCTTTCCCGAAAGATATTTCCACGCTTAAACACATTATTGTCATTGAATCCGAGGCAGAAAATTCGATGGCCGCGCTCGAAAAGAAAGGATCGGCCAAACCTGTTGCCTTTCGGAGTCCAACTGCTGAAGATGTGGCCGAACTTATCTATACATCGGGAACAACCGGCAATCCCAAAGGCGTCTTATTGATGCATATGAACTTTACCAGCAATTCACATGCCGGTCTCAAACTGTATCCGGAACTTTATGAAAATGAAGTCGTTTCTCTGACTATTCTGCCCTGGGCTCATACTTTTGGACAAACTGCCGAGTTGTTCGCCATTATCCGTCTGGGCGGCGCGATGGGCATGATCGAAAACACCAAAACAATTGTCAATGATATCGTTTCGGTCAAGCCAACCTTTATCATTGCCGTCCCTACAGTCTTCAACCGTATTTACGACGGTCTGTGGAACAAAATGAATAAGGATGGAGGAGTGGCCAAAGCTCTTTTTGTAATGGGCGTCGAAGCGGCTAAGAAGAAACGCGAATTCGCGGAAAAAGGCCGGTCCGATTTTATGACCAATATCAAATTTAAGTTCGCGGATAAAATTGTCTTCAAGAAGATCAGAGAACGTCTGGGCGGCAGAATGCTGGGTTCCATGACCGGCAGTGCGGCCATGAATGTTGAAATATCCAAATTCTTCTTCGATATCGGCATTCCCATTTATGACTGTTACGGGCTCACAGAAACATCGCCGGGTATCACAATGAATGGTTCCCAGGCCTATCGGATAGGCAGCGTCGGCAGGGCCATTGAAAAAGTCAAGGTCGTCATCGATAATTCCGTGGTTGAGGAAGGAGCAACAGACGGCGAGATTATTGCTTACGGACCAAACGTCATGAAAGGTTATCACAACAGGCCGGAAGATACCAAAGCCGCCCTTACACCGGATGGAGGCTTCCGCACCGGAGACCGCGGACGACTGGATAAAGACGGATACCTTTTCATTACCGGCCGCATTAAAGAACAGTATAAACTGGAAAATGGCAAATTCTGCTTCCCTGTTTCGCTGGAAGAAAATATTTGTCTGACTTCTTTTGTTCAGCAGGCTTTAGTTCACGGAAACGGCCGGCCATACAATATCTGCATCATCGTTCCGGATTTTGATGTTCTGCTGGACTACGCCAAAGAAAAAGGACTGCCGACGGATGCCACAACGCTGGTTGCGCGCCAGGATATTATCGATATGGTCGGTGAATCCGTTACCAGGCAGCTAAAGGGCAAGTTCGGCGGTTACGAAATCCCGAAAAAGTTCCTGCTTCTTTCTGAGCCGTTCAGTCTGGATAACGGCATGTTGACCCAGACGATGAAACTCAAACGTAAAGTTGTTCTGGACAAACTAAATGATCGGATTGAAGCGCTTTATAAATAATCTTTTACAGACCTGAAAATAAATTCCTGTTTGGCCGAATCTTTTTGACCAGGCCAAACAGGGGCATTTCAGTTTATCCGGTCAGAGTTATCCGGTCAGGTTATTTGGTCAGGACGCACCCCGTAAAAAATACTGTCAATCGTATTCTGCTTGGAATAATGGCCTCCTGTGACCAGGTTCCATGCGTCTTCTTTTCCCAGAATTTTTTTCCTTATTTTTTCAGGCGGCAGGCCTTTTTCACGCAAGTTTATAACGCTATCACGCAGCTTTTCCATTCTTGAAATTTTTTTCAAAAGGGCTTCCCTGCCGTTTTCTATCGCACCTTTAAGATTGCAGAACACTGTTTTAATTTCCAGTTGAGACAATGTCTTGAGCGTCTTCAAAATCTTAAGATAATTTTCGTCCCGCCGCAGATATATAAAATTCGTCCCGCAAAAAAGGTCTCCGGTAAAAAGCCATTTTTTATCAGGCTCATATAAGCATATGTGATCTTCGGTATGTCCAGGTGTTTGGATGATTTTAAAATGATAATTACCGGCATCGATACCCTCGCCGATAGCTGTCCCTTTCGATTTTTTGGGCCAATCCCAGACAATTCTCTGATACAAACGCAAATCATTCAGGCGCGGATTTTCCAGATATGGCAGCGCCGATAAATGGGCGTATACCGGTATCCCAAACAGATCCTGAATATCTCTATTGTTGCCAATGTGGTCTTCGTGATGATGGGTGTTGACAATCTTCGCTATTGTTCTTCCCTTTAACGCGGACAAAAACTGTTTATCCACGCGATTGGTACCGGTGTCAATAAGCGTGTCGCCAACCAAAAATGCGTGAACCGGATACAAAAAGAATCCCAGAGGAGATCGTCCCATGTAAAAAAGAGTTACCGAATCATTCTCCGAGATTCTCAGCACTTAATCTTCTTAATTGTATTACTTTTTCTATAGGTTATTTTAACATATTACGATGATTCAATTTCATCACTTCTTTTGTAGTTCAAAATTTTTAAGTGCGAACAGCTTCGCAATTTTTACATACCCCTTTAAGATTGATATTGACTGTATCAATACGATGCCCTTCCACGTTCTTTTTGATTTGCCTATTATCTACCGAAATAGACGCATCATAAACAATATCGTAAACATTATCGCAGACCCGGCAATGGAAATGATCATGAGAATTCATGCAGATATCGAACCTCATCTTATTAGGGTCGATATCCAACTCTTTAAGCATTCCTGCTTCCACAAATTTTGATAAGTTATTGTAGATAGTCGTCAGAGAAATAGCCGGATAGTCTTTTAATAATTCATGATGAACTTCTTCTGCGGTGGGATGAGTCTGTTTTTTTCTCAGAAGTTTTAAAATAGCGAGGCGCTGCGGTGTTACTTTTAAGCCATTATTCAAAATATCCATTTGCAATTTATTCACAATGATCCCTTTCTACAAGGTAATAATAATTATTATCTTGTAGAAAAAGCAAGATGCAGGCCAAAAAATGCGCCGTTCGATATATATATATATCATTATGATATGATTAAATATTTACTGATGGTATTGTCTGATGATTGTTTGAAAATACTACTATATACAGTACATCCACGATATATAGTGGAATTTCATGGAATTGGTTTATTTGATTATGAACTCTTTTTTAAATGTATGCCTAACTTTTGCATACGTCCCCTCAGGGTGTTTGGGTGTAATCCGAGAAGAATCGCAGCCCCTTTTGAACCCTCGATCCTCCAATTCGCCTTCTCCAGAATTTTGAGTATGTGATTTTTTTCTACTTCAGCAAGGTTAGTGACGAACTTTCCTTCCGATAAGTGTGGTCCCGAATCTTCGAGTTTCTCCACAAGATAGAGGCTGGTTTCCGTCGCAGTAATGACGGATCTCTCTATGATATGTTCCAATTCCCTTACATTGCCCGGCCAGGAATACGACATAAGTTCCATCATGGTGTGCTTCGGAATAATCTTAATCTCCTTCTGCATCTTCCGGCAGAACTGTGTCACGAAATGCTTTACCAGGAATGGAATATCATCATTGCGTTCCCTTAAAGGGGGCATGGTGATGGGGAAAACATTCAGGCGATAGTAAAGATCCTGCCGGAAACGCCCCTTTGACACTTCTTCTTTAAGATTCCTGCTTGTGAGGGCAAGAATGCGGGCATCAACCTTGATGGTTTTTGGAGAGCCAAGCCGTTCGAATTCCCCGTCCTGTATGGCTCTTAAGAGTTTTGCCTGCAGATCCAGCGGCAGTTCCGTAATCTCATCAAGAACGAGTGTTCCTTTATCGGCGAGTTCGAAACGGCCAATCTGCATTTCCGTAGAACCGGTGTATGCGCCCTTTTCCCGTCCGAATAATTCGCTTTCAATCAGATTCGGCGTGAGGGCGGCGCAGTTAACGGTCACCATTCTATTTTTTTTCCGGTTACTCAGTTCGTGAATGGTGCGGGCAATAACTCCTTTTCCTGTTCCCGTTTCTCCAAGAATAAGCGCAACAGAATCCGTTGGCGCAACCTGTTCCATTCTGGAATAAACAAGCCGCATCACCGCGGATTTTCCAATGATCCCCTCGTAGGTGCACTCTTTTTTAGTCTCATTCCGGAGGGGAAAATCGCCTACTTGAATCTGCTCGTCCAACCGTTGCGCATCTATCACGCCTGTTTTATACTTTTCCTCCATGCTTTTGCGGTAAAAGGCGCCTGTTATGATCTCTCCTATCAGTTTCAGCATGGGGATATGATCGGATGGAATTTTTCTTTCATGCTTAATGGTTGTAAACGTCATACCCGCAAAAACCTTGCCGGCAATATGGTATGGGATTATAATATTCGATTTTGTTCCTACTAACCGGAAACGCTCTTTATCTTTTGCCGCTTCCGGAGGCAAATCATCAAGACTGCTGATAGATATGCAACTGCCATTCACTACGGCCCTCTTAAAAACCCATGGAAAATCTTTATAGTTGATCCCGGCAGGAAGTCCCGGTAATCCGGGAACAAAATACTGGTATTTCCACTTCATATTAGAGCCGTCATCTGTAATTTCCCAGAAAGCGCAACGGTCAAAATCCAGATGCTCAACGATTTGCTTCAATGCCTGCGTAATTTTTCCACCAATTTCAGAGACAGGCGCATTGGCGAACTCAGTTGAAAATTCTAATATCAGTTTTTCGAATCCGGGAAACCGCTCCGGTCTTGTGTTTATTAGAAGAGAATTTGATTTTTTGTCTTTCATGTTAAAAAATTGAAAACCCTTTTCATTTTCATTGTCTATATCTCTAATGAAAATAAATGTCAACTTTGGGAATATATGTTACCGGATATTTCTCATGGTAGAATGTTTTGTAAATGGTTAAGGGATGAAAAAGGAATTGACACTGACTCATTACGGACATATCGTCATGTATTTGAAGATGGACGAGTTGTCTTCCCCTAATTATATCCCAATGAGGTTCTTGCAGACTTTAGAAAATATTTTCATGAAGTTTGGCTTCGCAAAAAAGCGTTAGATTACTTCGGAGAACGCGATAAGAAAGCTATTAAGTACCTTCCCAATATGAACATAGATATAAACAGTATTGCAAAAAAATTGTTTATATCTGATTTGTTGCTGATTGGGCCACTTCCACTTCAATGTCCCTAATTTTGTGCTTCACGGAAATCAATTCCCATTAAGCCATTTGGCAGCTTCGCTAACCGAGTTCTGGTCAAACTTGATGCGGAAACGGACAAACGGCCCCTGGGCGGTATAATCTGACATAGAAAAATCTTTATCCTTAAAACCGATCAGGTTATAGCCCAGACTCACCCAGACATTTTGCATCACATTATAGCCGACAGATATTCCGTCGCTGTAATCAAACTGTGACGAATTCCATGAATGCAGAAGACTGCTGTCTAATCCGATATCCCAATCTTTGTTAATATCGTAGCGTCCTTCTATTCCTATGATATCCGTATAGCCCGTATAATCACTGCTGTCTATTTGTTCTTGCACGTACTTGGCGCCATAATGCAGCGAAATCTGCAGATCTTTTTGGGGATTATAGTTAATCATCAGATTGTCAACGAGTCTCCAGGAATCATAATCGGAGCTGCCGCTGCCGCTTAGATTATCAATAATAAAATCCAGACGGTTCAACGCAATCCATTGTGTCTGCGGGGGGCGATACACAAGGCCCTGACGCAGATCGATTTTAAAAGTATTTGGACCTGAAGGATCGGAGGTCTGGAAGAGCTGAAGGCGTCCCGACACTGCCCAACTGCTGTCAACTTCTTTAACCACACCGCTCATCAAACTCCACTTGTTTTCACTGTCCGCCAGACGTAATTCCACGCGGTTGTCCCATGTCAGCTTTTTGATCTGATAGGTCGCGCCGACGGAAGCAGCGGTAAAATCCTCGCTGATGGCCGTCGTTGTCTGGACACTGCCCGACACAGGAGACACATTCGTGTTGAACTGGTAGTGCTCGTTATTGGCTACCGTCTGACTGCGTTCCAATCCGACATCCGCCTTCCACGCATCATTGATCTTGAAGCTCTGTTTAAGTCCGACATCGGCAAAGACACGGTCATCATTCTCATCAAACGACCTGTTTACCGTGCTGCTTAAAGAAGCTCCATCCCAGAGAGATGTACGCATGCCCAGTCTGGTATTCTGTGTGTTGGTGCCGTTGCCCCAGGTAAATTCCTGAGCGGCCAGCAGGGTGAGGGTTTTGGATACTGCGTATTCTGCTCCCAGAGCAGTACGGGTAGGAAAATCGCTGTTGTTGTTATTTACGATAGACTGGGCGTGATCCAGTGTCAAAGTCAGACGATCATTGAGCGTCTTGAGCCTGCCACCCAAAGTAATCTGGTCTGACTCCTCGTTACTGCCATCCGTCAGTTGGTCACTCGCGTGCAGAAAGCCTACAGACGCGCCATATTCTTTTGTAGTATAACCCAGTTTGCCTTCGGCTACGTCCCGCGTCGCATCGGTCAGCAGGTTGTCCTGGCGATAGATATCCGCGCTGACGTTTAGAGTATCATTGAGATGATAGGCGCCTTCAACACCTGCTTTACGTGTGCCTGCCTCGCTGCCCGGCTGCTGTCCCAGCCCAAAGCCGGGGTCCTGTTCACGGAAATAGACCTTCGCGTCATATTGTTTGGTAGAGTGGGTCAATTCCGCCAGAAAAGCGCCTCCGCAGTGGTTGTAGGTATTTGTTGCGCTGTCGTCGGAAGCTGCTCCTGAATATTCGCTGTATGCATATTCGGCGCGGAGTTTTGTATTCTGATCCAGTTTTATAGTTGCATCCGTCCCGTAAAGATTGCCGCTTTGATCGCCATCCCCTTCATGAATATAAGTTACGCCGGCCTTCAGGTTATTATTTAATAGTTTGACGCCTGCACGGCCTCCATAAGTATAATCATTGGTGTTGCCTGTGGGTATGGTTTCATATTCAGCGACGATTATAATCGGATTAAGGTTTATGTCCCTGCTGTAAACAGGTTCCTTAAAGAGAATCGTACCGGCGCCGTAATCAATGGTATAATCCGTAAAGCTGCTCATGGATTGGGATGAAATAATCACCTCACTGTGGAAACGATCTCTGACTTCGATAGTAACTTTGTCCGAGTTGGGCACGATGGGATTGTGTGAAAGCCGGTAAATGCCGGAAGTGCCGTCACCGGGAATTTCATCCCGTGAATAAATTTGATCGGTCTGGCTGGCAAAAGCATTAAGCTCATAGTTCTTGCTCTGCAGTTCCGTTTTAAAGCCTGTCATGCTGCGGCTATAGCGGGAAAGTTCCGTCATGGTAAGACCCGTGTTAAAATCGCCGAACATGGCGTAAAACTGTTCTCTCTCAATCTTAATATACAATTTATTGGTGCTGGCCGCGTCGTATTTCTGCGCGGATGCATCCCCGTAAAGCGTGAAATTGGTTTCGGGATTGATCGTCTGGAACAATCCGCTGCCGTTGTTTTCTTTTACCTTGTCAGAATCGTAGGCTATTGTCAGCAGCCATTTACCTTTTATCTGACCTTTGGCAAAGAAGGCGACACGGCCATCCTTGTAGTAATTTTCATCAACATTGGCGTTCTGCAGATTTTCCATGTTGCCAGAAACGGCATTATAACCGGCGGTTCCTTCGGCCAGACCGACTAATATCCAATCCCGCATTTTGGGGTTAACATACGTTTCCGCTTCAACGGTGACATTATTGTAGCCGAGAACTACCCGATAGAGGCCGGTATTGTTAACCGGCTCGAACAGGACTTCTCCATCCTTGCTCATCTGAACATGAGGATGGCTGCCGGCGGCCGGCGGTGCCGCAAAAGTATCAGGTTTTTTCAACGGAGACAGCGTGCCTTCGCGGATTTCCAGTTCAGCTCCGGCGGGGATGAGAGTTCCGTCGGTGTCATAGAGTTCAAGGCGAAGTTTTATTGGCGTCTTGCCATCGGCAATATTACCCTCAGCCGATTTTAAACGAAGGGACCCAATCTTTCCGATTCGTTTTATCGATATTGTTTTTTCAAACCGGGGGTTGCCAAAAGGATCGATGCCCTGAAGCAAAATAACATGTTTCCCTGCTTCTCCAAAATCAACGCCGATATAACTGTAAAGATTCTTACCCGCTTTTGGGTCTTTCATGTTGAAACCGATACGATCCGCCGGAACTTCTTTACCGTCTATCAAGACGCGCGGATTCAAATTCGAATCAAGACAAATACGCAGGATATTTATCTTGCTGATGAGGATATCATTGTCCGCCGGAGAGATTATTCCTTCGGGATCATTGATTGTCGGCTCAGACTCTTCCGAACTGGAAGCAGCCGAAGCGCCTTGTGCTGCAGAACCCGACTTGTCAGACGCGGTCGCACCGGATGGCGATTCAGTTTTAATCACCGCGTGGCCATCGGAGGCTGAAAGTGAATGATCTCCATTAGCCTGTACTTTCTGATCAGCGTCTGGAGAGACAGGAATAACTTTCCCTGCCGTTTTCGTTTCCGCCCGCATCTGGCCGCTTTGTCCCTTAATAACATTCAAACTCGACTTGTCCACAACACGGCTGGAAGAAATGCGCAATTCGACACGCCTGTTTAGCGCCTTGCCTTCTGCGGTGCGATTATCCGCAATCGGATTTTCGCTCCCCTTCCCTTCAATAAATAGTTTTTCAGGAGGAAGATGAAGTTTGTCCATCAGATAACGGCCGACGCTTTTTGCACGCGCCAGAGAAAGCGCCTGATTGTCCACATACTCGCTACGATGATGCTCGGAGATAGGAACGTTATCCGTGTATCCGGTCACCTGGATTTTTTCCACATGCAAACCGGACAATCCTATTGCCAGTTCATCCAGTTTTTTATGGTCTTCAGCGTTCAATTCAGCGCCACGCACCGGAAAGTGAGGATGTAATACTATATCGGGCATCTGAGATACTTCAGCTTTCTTGTCCAGATGCAAAACCGTTTCCGCCTGAGGCGTCAGTACTTCCGCTTTTGCGTCGCCGTCAGCGGCCAGATAAGCCTTTGTTACAAGATCTCCGGCTTTAGTGTCGGGGGACGGCATCGCCCGGAATGTAATTTCGTGATGCCAGCCCGCAGGCAGATCATTAAGCTTGAATACCAGCTGGTCTTTTTCCTGCTGCACCTGCTGCAAAGGATCGGCAATGGCAACACCGTCCATCATGCTGCTGCCCTGCTTGTAAATCACGCCCTCGGGCAGCGCTATGTTGAGTCTTGCCGCACCGACAGGCAGAATGCTGCCTTTCATAGAAACCTTGTAGGCAATATTTTCTTTTTCCAGATTATTGGCCAGTTCCAGAACAATTTCACCTTTTACCGGTTCAGGAGCGGCCTGTTTTACAGATGATTTCTTTTTGCGTATATGAAAATCCGTGCGCCAGATGACGCCTCCCTTAATTTCGACAAACTGCGAAAATGCCTGCCCGGCAAAACGGGTGTTTTGCGTGCAGGCAAAGGCTTCGTAACCTTCCGGCAGTGAATCCAAATCCATCTGCACCACATGTGTTCCGGCACGCACTCCTTCAAAATGAAACATGCCCTTCTTATCGCTGATCACAAAAGAGCCGTCCTCCATATATACCCGCACGCCCTCGACGCCGATAGCTCCGTCACTTGTTTTATCGTTGCATTCTCCGGTGGAAACACGCCCCATCAGGAATGATTTGGTTTGCATAAGATCGTCTATGATTTTAACAGTTACGCTGGCATTGTTTGATTTCAATCCGTTACTGGTGCTGGCCATCGCGCTGTTGGTCGCGTCGCCGAGGCGTGTTCCGACAGTTACTTCCACCACATAATCTATCGTGTCGGAGATTCCAGCCGCAAGAGCGCCGACATAAAAAGTCAGCGTTCGGCCATCGGCTGAAATAAACGGATTGGCTATGGAAACGCCATTTAGTTTTGCCGACCCGCTGCGATATCTGAAACCGATAGGCAGAGTATCCGTAACTTGAATACCGGCCAGGGCAACTGACTTGCTGTTATTGGTGAGGGTCAACTCGTAGAGAATAAAATCACCCTGTCCAGCGGAGCTCTTATTGGCGGTCTTCTGAATCCAGAGGCCTGAGCCGGACGGATCAATGGGAATATCAATATCAATAGCCGGACCGGGATTAAGGACAAATGTCTCTCCACGGGAACCGGTAACGATAGCAAATGGCGCGCCGGGTAGAGACTCAATAGCTGTGGTCGCTACGGTGCTGGGGAAAGTGTATCCGGTCGGTGGAACAACCTTAAATTGATAGCTGCCGGGCGGTATGAACGGGAATTGGTAGCCTCCCTGAGGGAATGAATATAACTTTCCGCCGGCGTCGCTCGCTGAACCGCCGCTTATAATGGTTGAGGGGAAAGTACTGATCCCGTCGTTGCCGAAAACAGTAGCCGGTAATCCTGTGGCAGTATTAATAACAGTGATGGCGGCTCCATTGACCGGCAGGCCGCTTTGAGTATCAAACACGCGGCCGAAAGGATCAACCTGCACTGTTGCGACCGCCCTGTAGTTATTATTATTAGAATCAATATAAGTAACGGACAGAGTATCTCCGTCCTTGACGGAAAGACTGCCATTATATGGAACAGCCGTGGCGCTTGTTGTTGGCAGATAACCGGCGAACACACCGGTATTCGGACCGGTTTCTGTCAGACTTACAATCTCGGTATCGCCGGTTGTCGGATCGGTGACTGTAACATAAATTATCTCAGCCACAGTAGGATTCATGTTCTGGTCGGGAGATGTCACAACAATAAAAAGCGGTTCTCCCTGATGTATTTGGGTGGTCGTACTCAGCGGCACCGGCTGGCTTAAGTTAATAGGGGTACTTGTTCCCACGGGAATCGCGGCAGACAGAGTGACTGGCGTACCCGTGGCGCTGCCGGACATATAGGACACGGAATTCTTGACAGTTGTAACTACATTGACATTGTCGGCCCCCGAAAGCCCGGGCGAATATGTCATGATTTGCACAGTAGAAGGAACAGGGATCATAACAGTGGCCGTCACCGAAGATGTTGCCGTTCCCTGCGCGTAATTAAGACTCGCATTGTTGACGATTGTATTCCCTTGAACAGGCGTAAGACCCAGAGCCGCAGAAGGAACAAAGAACAAAGCAAATACAGCCAGCCCCAACGCGGCCGTTGTAATATTGCGAAAACAGGTACAAAGCAGATTCAACCCGGAACTAAACAAGGAACTAAACAAGGAAAGATCTCTCCCTCTGCCCGTTAAAGGCGAGCGGACGGGTTTTCCGGCCATCAGGCCGGAAAAC
>JBKQWB010000051.1:0-107927 GCA_052139735.1 Smithella sp.
AATTATCCAGCGTCACTAAACTCTTCGCAGGGGGTGGCGGATTGTACCGGAATCAGGTGGCGACTTCCTCCGGATTTGGGTGGCGGATTGCAGCGGAATTGGGTGGCGACTTCAAACGGAATAGTCACATAAACGAACGACGCTACAATCGCAACAGTTGCACATATAATAATAAATTTGAAAATTATCAGATGAAAATTTTTTATTATTTTTTTTGCCTGTCTTTGCAATAACACAGGTTCTGCCAGTCCGTCTGTTATTTCTCCAAGCTTGTCCGTGTTCATATTATTTCCTTACGATTTTAAGAAAATCAAATATTTTGGCTTCTGCTTTTTCCTCGGCTTTGGACAATTCCTTTTTCAATTCTTTTTTTATAATATTTAGGATTAATTGTTTTTCATCCCCTTCAACATAGATGCCTGTTCTATCCATAACTTTATCTAACGTTTTTTCGATGATATCGAGATAAACAACATTGTTCTCATTTGCGGGAGAGCTTTTCATTTCGCCCTTGCCGGTTAATAACCAATCGGCATTATAACCGGTTTCATAATAGACTAATTTAGCCATTGCTGATGAAACCTTAACCGTCCCCAGTTCCATGTTCTTAACCTGGTACCAGGACAGTCCCAGCCTCTCTCCCAGCTCTCTCTGAGTCAGATCCAGTGAGGTTCTGATGATTCTTAATCTTTGGCCCGGCGTTTCCATAAATTAATCTCCCTAGAATAAAATATCTTGACAAATAGACATATATGTCTATAGTAGGTGCCGCTGTTAGACGATACAGTACCATATAATTAATAAAATACATAGAAAATTATTTAAAAATAAAAAAAGGCATTCATATGCAAAACAACAATGATGTTAAAAAATACTTCTCCAATTTATCACCGCTGCTTTTGGATGAACCGCCGTTAATAGTTCTGCCTTCTTTAGCAATCCGGGTAGGCTTGGAACAAGCAATTGTCTTGCAGCAGATTCATTATTTTTTAGGCCTAAATTACCATGCCGGGCGCAATATTCGCGATGACCGGGTCTGGACATATAACTCCTACGAAAAGTGGCAGCAAATATTTCCTTTCTTTTCCAAAAAGACAGTCCAGCGCATTTTTGTAAATCTGGAGAAGGATGAGATTTTAATATCTGAAAATTATAACAACTCCTCCCTGAACCGTATAAAGTGGTACACCATTAACTATGAAAAGCTGAAAGCTCTCGATTTTCCCAAATCGAAAAATGCAAGAGGTCAATTTGACCTCATGCAAGAGGCCAAGTTGACCTCTTCTTCTATTACAGAGAATACAACAGAGACTACTACAACAACAAACAGCAGTTGTGGTGATTTGTATTTCCCAAAATCAGAAAATAAAGAAGAAGCCGATAAAATTGCCGGACGGGTAATCAAATATTACACCGGCAGCGGAGTTGCCATAAAGAATCCCAATGGACTGAAACACCATCTTGCCAAAAAAGCTCTCCAAGGGGAATTGGAAATTCCTGATGGTTTTATTGTCGCCGAATCATTGAAGAAGGAAGCTACCTGCTCCAGTTGCGGAAAAGAGTTTCCACAGGAAAATATGATGCGTAAAAACAACAGTTTGATCTGCGTCAAATGCTGTTACCAGGACTAATTAGGAGGAATCATGGCCGGGGCAAAAAACATTACATCCAAAGGCGCTCAAAAATATTATTACGAACGCGATCCTATTCTTAATTCCGACGGGCAGCAGCAAAATACTTCCTGGCATGGTTACCTTTGCGAATCTTTAGGCCTGAAGGAAGGAGACAAAATTCTCTCCAGGGATTTTCAGCTTTTTTGTGAAGGTAAGAGTTTAGACGACAACCAGATAATAAAAACCACCTATGCCGATCAGGAAACAAATCGAACTGAACACAGGGCTGGCCTTGATCTTGTCTTGTCCGATCCGAAAAGCGTAAGCCATGCGAGGCTTGTCCTCGATGATCGCCGGATTGATGATGTCCGGAATAAAGCCTATGAAGTTTTTATAAACGAATTGCAGGATCGCATATATTACAGGGAAACAACTGAAGGCATTACAAAATCAGTTAAAGCAATCAGCGGCGGATTAATTGCCCGATTCCAGCACTCCACCAGCCGGGAGAATGATCCGCAGTCGCACGACCATAATATTATCCTGAACATTGTGGAACGAAATGACGGCAATGGTTATCGTGCATTGGACAATTCCAGGATAATAGCCGATCAACGTTATCTCGACGCTGTATACAAAAGCGAAGAAGCCTATGGCTTGAAGCAGCTTGGCTATGGCATTGTCAACCACGGAAACGGGAAATTTGAGATTGAAGGCTATCCCCAGGAAGTATTGGACCAATTTTCCAAACGGCATCAGCATATCAAAGAAACGGAGCAAGCGCTGAAAGATGCAGGTACTCTACCCTATGCCAATGACCATCAAATAAACAACATCGCCACATTAGAGAGCCGACCGGCAAAAGATACTTCCATCTCCAAAGAAGAATTAAAAGATTCCTGGCTCAGCCAGCATTCAGAGATCGGCATATCGCCGGAAATCATCCAGCAAAATATTGCAAGAGCAGGACATGATGTTTCTCAAAAGGAAGAAGTGTCTGCCATTGATTGTGTCTCTATGGCTGTTACTGATCTCACCGCGAGGGAAAGCTGTTTTACGCGAACAGATGCCCTGCGGGAAGGACTTTATCTCGGCATGGGCGCATTACGGGATAAAGATGTAAAGCAGGCCTTTAACGAGCTTATTAAAGCCGGGACGATTCAAAGTCTCGATTTCGGTAAGCAGATTTATAGTTCCAAAGAAATGATTGCCATAGAGAACAATATTCAGGATATTTTCCAGACATCAGACCAACAATTTAAAAAAGTAATGCCTATGCCGGAAGCGGAAAAATATCTGGAGCGTTATGAACGAAAAAACAAGATTGATCTCACTGCCGGCCAAAAAGAGTATTTTTATGCTTCTATTTGCGGCAACGGCAATCTTATTGTGCAGGGTGATGCCGGAACAGGCAAGACAACGGCAATAAAAGCTATAAATGAAGCATGCAAGGAAAAAGACATAACCGTTATCGGAATAGCCAAAACAGGGAAAGCGACTGCCAAACTTGCAGAGTCTGTTGATACGGCAATGACGATAGATAAATTTTTGCTTCAGTATAGTGACAAATCAACAAATCCCCATGCCAAACGGATGAAACTGATTGTCGATGAAAGTTCGATGACCGGAAGCCGTGAGACGCTAAAAATTCTAAGAATAGCACAAAGGGATGGCCTGCAAATCGATCTGGTGGGAGATCGTTTCCAGTTGATGAGTCTTTCCGCAGGAAAACCTTTTAATGAGCTTCAGGATAGAAGCGGGGTAAAAATCATCCGCTTAGGTGAAAATATCCGGGCAAAAACAGCTTACGCCAGGGAGATATTTAAGCATGCTGCCAGTCAGAATATACCCAAAGCCGTTGAAATAATCGAACAGGCTGGAAAGCTCTATGAAATAAAAGATCGGGCTGAAAGACTCGAAGCAATAAAAAACAATGCCTGCACCAAAGACAATACGATTATTCTGACCAGTATTAATGTTGACCGTAATGAATTGAATGAAATGATTCATCAGGAAAAAGCCGCCCAGGGCATTTTAAAAAATGAACAAACAATTACAGTCCGGGAGCCCATAAATGTAACCGATTCTAATAAGCGTTTTGCATACAATTATAAAATAAATGATTATATTTTTGCATCGAAACCTTTGCCGGAAATGAATTCCGGCGCCGAAGCAAAAATAGTCCGGATTGATTCGGCCAGGAACATTATTTATGGCCGGATCGAAAATAAAAATAAACAAGGTCAGTCAGAAAAGATTATTTCCATCGACACAAAATTATATGGAGATCGGCTTTCCGTTTATCAGGAAAAAACAGTAGCGTTTGCCGAAGGTGAACAAATCATCCTGAACAAAAGAGATAAAGTTTTAAGTGATGATGGAAAAAGTTTTACCGAAGTAAAAAACGGCTATGCCGGTACAATAAACTCAATCGAACATGACGGCAGAATACATGCAACTCTGGAAGGCAATAAAAAAGTAATTATCGATCCGCAAAACAATAAATATTTTGATCGCGGTTGGGCGGTCACTGTTTATAAAAGCCAGGGCGAAAGCCGTCACCATGTTATCATCAACGGATCAGGCGAACGGACAAACCGGAATGAATTTTATGTGGCCGGTTCACGTTCAATCACCGATCTGCATCTCTACGTCGATGATAAAAATCAATACATAGAAAGATCAAAAATTGAACAGGAAAAAAGTTCAACTTTCGATCATGATGATAAAAATATAACGCTTAAAACTGATAGCAGAATTGAAAAGGATACTATCAATTCTGACCATTCTTTATCTAAAGCTGATCACGAATCCGGTTGGGAAATAAATCAAAAAGACGAATTTATTATTGAGACAAAAGAGCAATCTGCGGAGAGATTGCCTGCGCCGTCTGCGTCAATGGAAATGGAGATTTAGGGTATGGAGGGTCAATCTACAAGGGGACGCGTGTTTTTAGGACACGTTACGCAAACGTCGGTTGCTGAATGCAAACAAATTAAGAACCGGCAAATCATAAAGTATTGAAATTATTACGTGTTTATTTGGCGAGTATGTTTTAAGGAATAACAACAAAACAATACATAACTATATGTATTTATTACGTTAATATAGTTTAAACAAATGTAAACAAAAAGGAGAGAATATATGGAGATAGTTCATATCAAGTTAGGGGATCAACTGAGCACGAAAATTAACGAAATGGCTGCCAAAGAAAATACCACAGCGGCAGAGATTGGCAAAAATATTTTGACTCAATATCTATTCGACGACAATTATAAAATTCCGTTGAAGATGGATGTTATTTCCGAGCAAATTGAAAATATGAATCTGATGATTCAAGAACACTATTCAAAAAAAGCATCTCAAAAAGATGAGAAATTAGTTGATAAGATCACGCTCATCGAATCACATTTTTCCGCACTGGTGACAGCGCTGGATTCAATGAATCAAACAAGAATAAATGAAGACATTGATCTTAAAAAAGTAAGTGAAGATATCTTCAGGATGGGAAATAAATTAAATTTTGTTCAGGATAATTTATCACGCCAAAGCGAGGTTATCTGGAAAAACTTTATTGGAAGTCCCGGAGGGCATTTTTTTAATATGTTTGTGATATCATTTGCAGTCTCTTTTATTCTTCCTTTCATATCTACTTTTGCTAAACCGGTAGATGGTTTTCTTGAAGCATTTGCCATGTTCTTTTGGTTTTTTATTTGGTCAATTCCGTTTGTCATACCTGCCTACTTTTTATTACTGCACAGGCTGACAGTTTGTTTAAAAGCTAAAAATAATTAATTGGGATGGCGAAAATTGAGGTCACAGTTTGTGACCTCAAAGATATTCGGGCTATCGGGAATAATGTGATCGAAACTATACTTTTTTAACGGATGAGATTGTGGCGGATTGCCCGGACAGTGAAATAATTTTAGATGGGTAAAGAAGACGGTAAGGTTATGTCAGTGAATCAGATATTCGATAACAGCTATTGGGACATTTTAGATTTGTCCCGTTATCTCAAAGTCAAAGTTAAGACACTCTATGCGATGATATACAATATCCCTCATTACCGGATTGGCAAACTGATTCGTTTCAAAAAAGCAGAAATAGACGCCTGGTTGGAAAGCAAAAGGGGAAATGATCGTGATGTTAAAATTCAGCAAAGAGGAAAAAGAAAACTGACCGAATCAGCGAATAAAGACATTAACAGGTTAATTAGGAAAACCATTGACCAGACCAAGCAGGAAGATTATAATCTTGATCACGGGAAACCAGACCTCAAGGGCTCCAAGAGAGAGGAGGTCAACAATGGGAATTTTTAAAAGGGGTCCTGTCTGGTGGATGCGATTTTCCTATCAAGGAAAACAGATTCGGAAGTCAACGGAAACCGATGACCGGAAACTGGCACAGCGGATCTTTGACAAATTGAAAGGAGAAGTAGCGGAAGGAACGTGGTTTGAACATTTGCCCGGTGAAGGTTATACATTCGAAGATTTAATGAAGAAGTACATGACTGAATATTCCGCAGTCAATAAAGCTCCTACATCACATCTTAGGGATGAGAGCCTGAACAAGCACCTTCAAGAACATTTCGGGGAATTTTATCTGCCGGATATAACGCCAAAGATGATTTCAGAGTATAAAATTAAACGGAGAAATGAAGGTGCTTCGCCAAGGACAATTAATTACGAATTGACGCTTATGTCTCACGCCTTTAATCTTGCAACCAAAGAATGGGAAATCATCAAAGATAACCCTGTCCGAAAAGTCGCGAAGGAAAAGGTAAGGAACCAGATAGAACGATGGTTGACAGATGACGAGGAAAAAAGACTAATGAGTGCTTCCCCTGATTGGTTACGTCCAATTATTACATTTGCCATCAACACTGGTTTTAGGGAAAGCGAGATTTTAGGTTTACAGTGGACACAGATTGATTTTTTCAGAAGGGAAATAACCATCAGTGAGCAGAAAAATGACCAGACAGATACACTTCCCTTGAATGATGCAACGATGAAGGTTCTAAAAGAAAAATGGAACAATCACCAAAAAGAAGTGGAGTATGTTTTTCCCTCACAGAGTAATACAAGAATCATTAATCGAAATCTTTTTAGAGCATTTGAAAGTGCTAAAAAAAGCGCCGGAATTAAAAACTTTCGCTTTCATGACTTAAGACATACTTTTGCTACAAGACTTGTCAGAAGTGGCGTGGACATTTACGCAGTCCAGAAACTGGGAAGATGGAAAACATTGTCCATGGTAACAAGGTACGGACACTATGACACTGATAGTCTGCGGTCAAGTATAGAAGTCATGGATAAGGGCGAAAAAGGAATTAGCACAAATTTAGCACACGACCAAAAAAAGAGAGGTCACAAACCGCTTTTACGACTTGTAACCTCTTGATTTAATGGTGGGCCAGGACAGAATTGAACTGTCGACACTCGGATTTTCAGTCCGATGCTCTACCGACTGAGCTACCGGCCCACCGGATTAATTTAATCCTGTAAAACAAGGTCATCGTCTATAGAATAAGATTTCTTTTGTCAAGGTGTTTTTTCCCCCCACATCCCCTTCTTATTCCCTGTTAACCTTTGTTTTCCGGCATCTTGTCCGTCTGATTATTTTGTTCCCTAATTTCCTCATGTTGTTGCATCTGCTGTTGCGTTTCGGGCAAAACCGTTGGACTATCGGGTATGGATATCCCTGCGGTATTATTTTCTCTTTCCCTAATGATAACAACAGTGCCTGCTATTTTGTCGTGCCATCCCTGTTTTTTTTTGTCAAAGGCGGCCCAGATAAAACCAAGATAAAATATATTAGAGACAAAATAACCCACCGCCCTCAAAAAAGCGATTCCAAAGGAGATACTCGTGCCATCGTCAGAAACTACCTGCAAGCCTAAAAGCATTTTTCCCGGTGTCCGGCCTGTCGCACCGTGAAAATATGTAAAATAAGCAAGGTTAATGAAAATAAAAAAAATACATGAAAATACTATAACCGGAAAAAAACCTGCGGGATCGGTTAAATCAGCAAAAAAGTCCTGACTGTTTCCGGAAATGGCTCCTGAAAAAAATGCCAGCGACGCGATTATAAAGAGAATAATAAAAATAAAAATGGCGATTGTGCTGTCAATACTGAAAGCTATCAGGCGCCGCCAAAAACCGGCATATTTATAAGTAGTCATTTTTTCCCTCCCGTGATCTATTGCCAAAGATACCTTTTTCATATTGGATTATAGATATTATTGCCGCCGCCGCCGTTTCAACTTTTAGAATTTGCCTGCCTAAAGTTACCGAAAGAAATCCGGCTTCTTTTGTCATCATAACTTCGTCTTTGGAAAAACCGCCTTCAGGCCCGACGGCAATAAAAAAATCCTTTGTGGCAGTAAAGGCTTGATCCGTTAATATATCTTTAATGGTTTTCTGAGATTCTTCCTCCCAGAAAATCAATCGGAGGGCATCATCTGAAGCCGCAGAGAGCATGTCAGCAAAAGATAAAATTCTTGATACTTTTGCTACATGATTGCTGTGGCAACAGCGCGCCGCTTCTCCGGCTATTTTTTGCCAGCGAGCGATTTTTAAAGAACCCTTTTCATCGGCAATATGACTGACTGACCGGGCGGCATCAAAAGGAATAATTACATCCGCTCCCAGTTCAGAGGCACTTTTTACAATTGTATCCATTTTTCTTGCTTTGGGTACGGCCTGAGCCAGTGTGATACGGATTTCCTTGTCTGCCGCCGGGATTATTTTTCCCAACTCTATCAAAACAGTTTGTGTGGAATAACTTTTAATTACGGCTTCGAACTCCCTGCCAAAACCGTCAAAAATATGAATCCTTTCACCCTGTTTCAGACGCATTACCTGTTTTAAATATTTAAAATTGTCCGGTCCCAGTTCGCAGATTGTTTTATTTTCCAGAGAATTCGGGCTGTATATTCGGGGAATGGTCAAGATTCTTTTTCCTTGAAAAATGTTATTTCAGACTTATAAGGCAGCCGGCTTAAGCTATGCACATATTGATTTTTTCCTGAGCACGTAACAGACCCATTCTTTTTCCGTTATCATTTTATGGAGTGTCATGGGATCGGCGGAAAATTGTTCCCCGACATTTTTGGCGTCTTGTTCGATTATGCCCGAAATAATCATATATCCTTCCGGCAAAAGCAATTGAACGAGGTGCGGGCGGAGAGTTAAAAGCAAATTGGAAGTAAGATTGGCGATGATCAAATTGCGCTGTTTGTCGATGGAAGCGGCATTTTTATTTAGAATACGCATGGATGTTTTTACATTATTAATGGCCGCATTTTCACCGGCAATTTCTACAGCCTTTTTATCAGTATCTACGCAGATAACATCCTGAGCGCCCATCTTGGCAGCGGTGATGCCGAGTATACCGGTACCGCAACCTACATCCAAGACCTTCCATTCCTTGATGGAGCGGTCGTTCATTATGATGTCTTCAATCGCTTCGATGCACATTCTTGTGGACGCGTGCTGACCGGTGCCAAAAGCCATTCCCGGGTCAATTTCAATTACAATATCGCGGCTGGAAGGCGTATATCTTTCCCATGTTGGTTTGACGATGATATTGTTGCTTACTCTTATGGGCATAAAATATTTTTTCCACTGTTCTCCCCAGTCGGGATCGCATATGATTTCGGTCGTAAACGATGGTTTTTCAAAGTCAGGAAATATTTCATCAAGACTGTCTATATATTTTTGTAAGGTAATTATTCGTTTTTCGCTGCGGTTATCCTGTGGGAAATAAACTTGGAGTGTTCCTTCAATTGACGGTTCAGGAAAGTCCGCAGCAGTGTTCTGAGGCGCCAACGATTCTTGAAATACGCCCTGTGCTCCGGTTTCGGTAAGAAAATTCCCCAACGCGTCCATAAGCTCCGGGGGAGCAGATATTTCAATTTTAAGCCATTTTCCGGTTTCTTTTTCTACCATGAATAATCCTGCTTTGTATTTTATATAGATATATATTCTTTTATGTAATATTTCAAGTATTCTGAACAAAATTAAAATAGAATCTTGGCCGGTTTTGCGGTAATATATAGTTGATTCAAAGGGGAGCTTCCCTAACAAAAAACCGTTTTGATATATCTATAATATTGCGAAAACCATGATAATATATTTTAAACTTTCAATATTCTGGAGAGTGAAAAAATATGAAAATGAAAATAGCTATACTAACGGGTGGAGGAGATTGCCCCGGTTTAAACGGAGCGATTAAATGGGTTACAAAAAGCGCTCTTGATTCCAAAATAGCAGCGAACCGTTCGGTATCTTTTGAAGTCATGGGTATTGCTGAAGGCTGGAGGGGCATTGTGGATGTTGATCCCGGCGATCAGAAGAGTTGCGCCCGGCATTTAAAGCCTTTAGATGAAGAAATCGTTCGGGCATGGGATCGTTATGGCGGCACAAATCTTGGAACATCGCGGACAAATCCCTTTAATCCGAAAAATGATCGTTCGGAGCGGTTGATTGATAATATCAAAAAACTCGGTATTGACGTTATTGTTGCTATCGGCGGAGAAGATACTCTTGGTGTCGCTTATAAACTACACAAACTGGGCATCAAAACGGTAGGCATCCCCAAAACAATAGACAATGATCTCGCCGGAACAGATTATTCGCTCGGTTTTGACACGGCGGTTAATATTATTACAGAAGAAATTGACCGCTTGAGAACGACTGCCGGTTCCCACAGCCGCATTTTTGTTGTGGAAACTATGGGGCGTCATGCCGGCTGGCTTGCTCTGCACGGCGGCGAATGCAGCGGAGCTTATATCATCCTGATACCTGAATATCCTTTTGATATGGAGAATGTCTGTGAGCTTCTGCGTGAAAGAAAGGGCAGAGAAATAAATTATTCCATTATCGTGGTTGCGGAAGGGGCCAAGCTTTTGGGACGGCAGGAATTTCTTAAAGACAGTTATGTTGATGATTTCGGACATGTTTCTGTAGGTGGGGTCGCCAATTATGTTGCCAGCGAGATTGAAAAGAAAACCGGTTTGGAATCGCGTCATATTATCTTGAGTCATCTTCAGCGTGGCGGAACACCTTCTGCTCATGACCGCCTGATGGCCAGATGGTTTGGCATTGCAGCGGTTGATATGATTGTCAAAGGTAATTTCGGAAGCATGGTAAGTTTGGAGCATGGAGAAATCACCATTGCTCCCCTTGCGGGGATTATCAATAAATTAAAACTGGTTGACGTAGAAAAATATTACGATACCGGAAGATATAACGGCAGAAGAACCATATTTTGAAAAATAGTATATAGAACGATCATTTCTCCGTATTTATTGACGTTAATAATCTTTCTGTTAATAACCTTTCTTGAAAAATACCCGCCTTCGTGATAGCTTTCCAATGCCATTTCTGAATCAAAGCGCTATCTTTGATGGCGTCGTTGTCGGCTTCGGAAACGTTTGTACAATATGCCTCGCTGTCTCTTCCTAAGCCGTCCCGATATCATCTTTGATTTAGCAATGTCATGAATCAGGTCTTTAGCAAAACTATTATAGAATTACAGGAAGTAAGCCCTTGAAATATTATCCGATTTTTCTGGACATTAAAGACAAAAAATGCGTCATTATCGGCGGTGGCGAAGTTGCCGCAAGAAAGGCCGAAAGGCTCCTTGATTGCGGCGCTAAAGTTTTCATAATCAGCCCTCTGCTTACGCCGGAACTTGCCGGGCTAAAAGAAAAAAAGGTGATTTCTCACATTGCCGCCCAATACTCGGGCGATTTGATAGACGGCGCCGCTTTGATTATCGGGGCGACTGATGATGAAAAAACCAATGCGATGATATCCCTTGATGCCCGCGGCAAAGGAATACCGGTAAATATTGTTGATGATCCGCAAAAATGCGATTTTATTCTGCCTTCGCTTGTGCAGAGAGGTGATCTGGCAATAGCGATAGGCACCGGCGGCAAAAGTCCCGCTCTTGCCCGCCATCTAAGAGAAGAACTTGAATCCGAATATGGTAAAGAATATGAAGTGCTTTTGAACATTTTAGGCGGCCTGCGCATCAAAATGGCAAGAAACGCCGGCGTTGGCAAAGATTGGTTTGGGTCTTTATTGTCGGCGGGCCTGCTGGATTTTATTAAGGCGAAGGATGTAAGGAAAACCAAAGAGATAGTGCGGAAAATTACCGGAGAGGAAATAGAAATTGACATTAATTGATCTGGAAACGATTTTATTTAAAATTGCGTTTATCCTCTGCGCCGTAAGCACAGCAGGTTACTTGCTTTCACTCCTGATAAAAAAAATAAAACTGGCAAAAATATCCACCTGGATTTTGTCCGCCGCATTCTGTTTTTTAACAATTAATTTATTGTTCTCGGTCATAAATTCCTCCGGGATGTTTAATCTCGGTTCGCGTGATTTTCTTTCCCTTTGCGCCTGGTCGGTAAGCGGAGTTTATCTTGCCCTGCAATTCAAAACCAAAACAAGATCGCTTGGAGCTTTCATTTCACCTTTCATATTTTTGTTCATGATTGCCGCTGCTGGGCAACAGGCCGGTAAAATCCTGCTGCCTGCAAATTTGCAAAGCTGGCTGACTGCGGCACATGTGTTCTTAACAATTACAGGAGAATCTTTATTTACACTTGCATCATGTGCTGGAGCCATGTTCATCATTCAAAACGGCCTGTTGAAAAATAAGAAATTAAGCAAGATGAGCAGGCTGCTGCCGTCTCTCAATGACTTGGACAGGATTAATTATATTTGTCTGCTGTGGGGGTTCCCGGTCTTATCAGTTGGGGTTTTGGCAGGGATGGTATTTGCGGAATTCAGCTGGCAGGCAGGATGGCTTACCGATCCCAAAATTATCTGGACTTTTGCCGGCTGGATTATCTATGGATCTCTTTTGCATCAGCGCCTTGCCATTGGCTGGAGAGGCTATCGGATGGCTTTGGTTTCCTGCGCAGCATTTATTCTTCTTTTGTTATCCTATGGAAGTGTGAGATTTTGTTTTTCAACTTTGCATAACTTTATTTAAAATATGATTGTATTAGTAGGCTTGAATCATAAAACAGCTTCTATTGCTGTCCGGGAAAAGATATTTGCCGGTTGTCAGGAGGAAAAGGACATACTTGCCCGCCTTAGGTCATTAAACGGCGTGGGGGAAGTTCTGTATCTTTCCACCTGTAACCGTATTGAAATTATTGCCAGTGTTGAGGAACATGGAAAAGCTGTAATAGCCCTCCGTGATTTCGTGGCTGCAAGCGGGGGGTTGACTCCAAATGAAGCGGCATATTGTTTTTACGAATACCGCAATGAGGAAGCGGTGCGCCATATTTTTCGCGTGGCATCAAGCCTTGATTCAATGGTAATGGGCGAGACTCAGATTCTCGGACAGGTCAAAGATGCCTATCGCCAGGCGCTGGCGCAGTATGCGACCGGTGTAGTTTTGAATCGTTTGATGCATTGTTCTTTCCGCGCGGCCAAACGTGTCCGTACGGAAACGGCTATTGCGGCCAACCCTGTCTCTGTCAGTTATGCCGCGGTGGAACTGGCTAAAAAAATATTCGGCTCGCTTGACGGCAAGAAAATTCTGTTGATCGGAGCCGGGGAAATGGCCGAATTGACAGGGATGCATCTGATCACCAACGGAGCGGAGTCAATAATAGTTGCCAACAGAACGCTTGCGCAGGCAAGGCTTCTGGCGGAAAAATTCCACGGAGAAGCGGTATCGCTCGATTCATTGGATGCAAAACTGATTGAAGCGGATATTGTTATCAGCTCCACCGGTGCTCCCGACTTCATTGTTACCGCCGATATACTCAAAAGAATTCATCATCGGCGAAAAAACCGCCTGTTGTTTTTGATTGATATCGCCATGCCCCGCGATATCGAACCGGCGGCAAGTTCGCTGGAAAATGTTTATCTGTACAATATCGATGACCTTCAGGACATTGTGGATGAAAACATGAATGTTCGCAGGAAGGAAGCTGTTAGGGCCGAAATGATTGTGGAAGAGGAAGTGACAAGATATATCAACTGGCAGAAAGAACTGGAATCCGTGCCGACAATCATATCGCTACGCAGCAAGACCGAAGAAATTATCAAGGCGGAGATGGAGAAGGCTGCGGGCTGGATGCAAAATTTTAATAAGGAAGATCAGGAAAGAATAGATAATCTGGTTAACTCTATCGTAAACAAGGTATTGCATTCTCCAGTGGCGGTTTTAAAAGAAGAAAGCTCTGAATTCAGCTCCCGCGATATTGTTGCGGCGGTGCGGCGGCTTTTTCGTTTGGATGGATAGAAGGTATAATTGGTGCGATTTTATGAATTTGAAAATAGGCACACGCGGCAGCAAGCTGGCATTGACCCAGACAAATTTTGTCGCCGAGAAAATTAAAAAAATAATGCCGGAAACAAATATCGAGATTTGTGTAATTAAAACCAGCGGCGATATTATGCAGGATGTATCTTTGCTTACAATCGGCGGTCAGGGTGCTTTCGTCAAGGAGCTTGAAGATGCCCTGCTCTCTAAAAAGATTGATCTGGCAGTGCACAGCATGAAGGATGTTCCGGGGGAAACGCCCGATGAGCTGATGTTCGCGGCGATTCTGCCGCGCGAAGACATGCGCGATATTCTGGTGTCGCGCGACAACATCAAAATGGAATCTATGCCCAAAGGGGCGAAAATCGGCACCGGCTCTCAGAGGCGCGGAGCGCAAATTAAAGCGATACTGCCAGATGTAAATATTGTGCCGCTGCGCGGCAACATTGAAACACGGTTAAAAAAGATAGAAACGGAAAACCTCACGGGTGTAATACTTGCCGCAGCGGGAATGAAAAGAATGGGATTGGCCGAAAAAATTACGCAATTTCTGCCGGTGGAAATGATGCTTCCGGCAGTCGGTCAGGGTGCGTTGGGTTTGCAGATTCGTGAGATAGATATTGATCTGGCAAAAATATGCGCATCTCTTAATGACACGACAACCGCCGCGGAAGTTACCGCCGAGCGTTCTTTTTTGAGGGCGTTGGGAGGAGGATGCCGTCTGCCTATTGCGGCGCTGGGCAAACTCGAAGGTCAGAGACTTTCCCTAGAGGGCATGGTTGCCGCGCCGGACGGGTCTACAACGATTCGTGAAAAAATACAAGGCGCTAAAGAAGAGGCTGAGGAACTGGGGAAAATGCTGGCAAGCATTATTCTGGACAAAGGGGGTAAAAGACTTCTGGATTTGATGTGATACCATTTCTAAATCAAAGCGCTATTTTCGTTGGCGTCGTTGTCGGCTTCCTCAACGTATGTATAATACGCCTCGTTGCCTCCAACTAGCCGCCTCAATATCATCTTTGATTTAGAAATGGTATAAAGCTTCATTTGAAAACCTTTGACCTTTTCAACAGTTAAAGGCAAGATTAATTGCCTCATTCACCAAGCACTATTTGAAGGTAAATTAGTATGGGCATGTTTAAAAAGGAAGCTATAATTATGCTGCTAGCCTTTATTGCTTTAATATTCTTAGGTTGGGTTTCAGCATTTATTATTCCGATGTTTTTAAAATAAGTAAATAATCTTGACTACTCAATTAAAATAAGATGTTTAGTTACACTCGACATAATAAATAGGTAATTATGAAAAATAATAAAAAAGGGAAAGTTTATATCATTGGAGCGGGCCCCGGTGATTCGAGACTGATTACTCTTAAAGGCATTGATTGCCTTGGTGAGGCGGATGTTGTGATTTACGATTATCTGGTGAGTAAAGATCTATTAAAATATGCCCGAAGTGATGCCCGTTTCATTTATGCGGGGAAGCAGGGCGGTGCTCATACCCTGTCACAGTGGGAAATTAACGACCTTCTGGTGAAAGAAGCAAAGGCCGGCAATACCGTCGCGCGCCTTAAAGGAGGTGATCCTTTTATTTTCGGCCGCGGCGGGGAAGAGGCGGAAAAACTGGCCGTAAGCGGCATACCTTTTGAAGTTGTTCCCGGTGTAACTTCCGCTATCGCTGTTCCCGCTTATGCCGGCATTCCGCTCACTCATCGGGGTTTGACTTCCACAGTTACATTTGTCACCGGCCATGAGGACCCGACTAAAGATAAAAGTGATATTGACTGGAAAGCTTTGTCCCGCATCGGAACGCTGGTTTTTCTCATGGGCGTGAAGAATATCGAAAAAATTGCCAACGAGTTGCAGGACAACGGCAGGTCTCCGGAAACGCCTGCCGCTCTGATTCGTTGGGGCACGACGCCGCGTCAGCAAATTCTCACAAGTACTCTGGCCAATATTTCCATGCTTGCAAAAGAATTAAAGTTTGCACCACCGGCAATTCTCGTTGTCGGCAAGGTAGTTGAGTTGCGCGATACACTTAACTGGTTTGATTCAAAACCTCTTTTCGGCAAAGGTGTGGTAATAACGCGGCCGGAAAGACAGGCCGACGATCTGACGGAACTGCTGCTTAAGGAAGGCGCCAATCCCATTGGCTTCCCCACAATTAAAATTGTACCTCCGCCGGACTGGAGTGAACTTGATGCCGCGATAAAAAACCTGGAAGATTACGACTGGCTGATATTCACCAGCGCCAACGGAGTTTCGTTCTTTTTTGAGAGGCTTTTGGCGAAAGGCAAGGATATCCGCGATCTGAAGGGCGTAAAAATATGCTGTATAGGTCCGGCAACAGCACAGCAGATACAGAACAGAGGAATCAGGGTTGATCTGGTGCCTGCGAAATTTATTTCGGAAGGAATTCTTAAATCGTTTTCCCGTAAAAAAATGAAAGGGAAGAGGATACTCATCGCCAGAGCATTCAGGGCGCGCGATGTTTTGCCCGATGGTTTGAAAAAACTCGGCGCGGAGGTAGATGTTGCCACAGCTTACGTTACTGTTGCTTCAGAAAAAAAGAAAAGCGATTTGAAGTCATTGTTTAAAGAAAACCATGTGGATGTGCTTACTTTTACCAGTTCCTCCACTGTGGATAATTTTGTAAAAATTGCAGGACGGAAATTTTCGTTGCCCGAAGGAGTCAGGATCGCCTGCATCGGTCCTGTTACCGCGGCGGCCGCAAAAAAGGCGGGATTGCCCGTTGATATTCATCAGGAAGAGTATACAATGGAGGGGCTGGTTGGGGCATTAACCGATTACTTTTCGAAGAAACCGGCGGATGAGAAAAGAGGCAGAAGCAAATGATAGGAATTTCCAAATTATATTGCGGAGCGGTGGAACCGTCCGATGTCCTGCGCTATAACAGGAAATCGGGGGATTTGCCTTCACATCTCCTGCAATTCTCAGCGGACAAAAAACCGGTGGTTGTCTGGAACATGACGCGCCGTTGTAATTTAAAATGCATTCACTGCTATTCTAATTCAGCCGATATCGATTATCCGGACGAACTGACCACGGATGAAGGCAAGAAGCTCATTGATGATCTGGCGGCGTTTGGCTCGCCGGTGATTCTCTTTTCCGGCGGCGAGCCTTTAATGCGTAAAGATTTGCTGGAACTGGCGCAATACGCTACAGATAAAGGAATACGGGCGGTTATTTCCACCAACGGCACTCTCATCACCAAAGAGATCGCGGCGAAACTCCAGAAGGTCGGTCTTTCCTACGTTGGCGTAAGTCTCGACGGCCTCGAAAAAACGCACGACCGTTTCCGGGGCAAGAAG
This sequence comes from Smithella sp., assembly GCA_052139735.1. GTDB lineage: Bacteria > Desulfobacterota > Syntrophia > Syntrophales > Smithellaceae > Smithella. The sequence continues at coordinate 17,242 of JBKQWB010000051.1, forward strand.
GGCGCATTTGCCGCGGCCATTGAGGGAATTCGTAACTGCCGCGACGCGGGAATCAAAGTCGGCATCCGTTTTACAGTTAATAAGCATAATCTCATCGACGTGCCGGATATGTTTGAATTGCTCAGAAAAGAAAATATTGAAAGAATGTGTTTCTATCATCTTGTTTACACAGGACGCGGCTCCAAACTACGTGAAGAGGATTTAACCCATGTAGAAACACGCAAATTGATCGATTTGATAGCCGCTCAAACTAAAAAGATGTTTGACGACGGACTGTCTCCGGAAATTCTCACGGTAGACAATCATGCCGACGGTCCATATCTGTATCTGAAAATGAAAAAAGAAAATCCCCGGCGAGCCAAAGAAATTCTGGAACTATTAGAGATGAACGAAGGTAATTCATCCGGCCTTGGCATTGGGTGCGTAAGTTGGGATGGTGAAGTTTATCCCGATCAGTTTTGGCGCAATCAATCTTTGGGCAATGTTGGCCGGAGGACTTTTGGCGAGATCTGGACGAATGAAAAAAACGAATTTTTGATGCAATTGAAAGATAAAAAGAAACACGTTCATGACCGTTGCGCGGGATGTGTGTGGCTTAACGTCTGCGGCGGCAATTTCCGCGCCCGGGCGGAATCGGCAGGCGATCTTTGGGGTCCTGATCCCGCCTGCTATCTGACGGATGAAGAAATAAGTAAGAGGGAGGATTGAAAAATGCAATTTCCGGAATATCGTGCCCGCAGGTTGAGAAAAAATGAAAACTTCCGGCGTTTGATACGCGAGACAAAATTAAGTGTTGACGATCTGGTTTATCCGCTTTTTGCGGTGCCGGGCAATAATTTCAAAAAACCGATTTTGTCCATGCCCGGTCAATTTCAACTATCCGTTGATAATATTGCCAAAGAAGCGCAAAAAGCGCGTGACCTGGGAATTCCCGCTGTCCTGCTTTTTGGCATTCCTGCAAAAAAAGATGCTATGGCTACGGGAGCGTTTGCCAAAGACGGCATAGTCCAGCAGGCTATAAAGCGAATTAAAAATGAAGTGCCGGATATCCTTGTGATTACGGACGTCTGTCTGTGTGAATATACCAGCCATGGCCACTGCGGCATGCTGGAAAAAGACACGGTGCTAAACGACGAAACGCTGGAGGTTCTGGCAGAAACGGCCTTATCACAGGCGCGCGCCGGAGCCGATATGGTGGCGCCGTCGGCAATGATGGACGGGCAGATAGCAGCAATCCGCGAGGCGCTTGACGAAAACGCGTTTGAGGATATACCCGTCATGGCTTATGCGGCAAAATACGCCTCGTCTTTTTACGGGCCTTTCCGTGAAGCCGCCGAGAGCGCGCCGCAATTTGGCGACAGAAAAGCTTATCAGATGGATCCGGCTAATGCCGACGAAGCAATAAGGGAAATGTCGCTGGATGTCGGTGAAGGCGCGGATATCATCATGGTGAAACCGGCGCTGGCTTATCTGGATATTATCTGCCGCACCAAACAGGAATTTGATTTGCCTGTGGCGGCGTATAATGTCAGCGGCGAATATTCGATGATAAAGGCCGCCGCGCAACTTGGCTGGCTTGATGAAGAAAAAGCCATGCTGGAATCGCTGACGGCAATCAAACGCGCCGGTGCGGATATCATTATCACCTATTTTGCTCCGCAGGCAGCAAAACTGCTGAATGAATAATGTTTTATATTCCTTGTCGGTATGACGAAGTATGAAGACGTTGATTGATAACAAAGTCCGCATGATCGCGTGGGAAGTGACGCGCAGCTGCAATCTAAACTGCGCTCATTGCAGGGCAGCGGCCAATGGTGGACCTTATGCAGGAGAACTTTCCACAAAAAAATGCTTTGACCTTATTGATGACATTGCCGCAGTTTCCTCGCCGGTGATTATTCTTACCGGCGGCGAGCCGCTTTTGCGGCCGGATATTTTTGAAATTGCCACCTACGGGACAAATAAGGGTTTGCGCATGGTCATGGCTACAAATGGCACCTTAGTTACTCCTGCTGTTGTGAAGAAAATGATTCGAAGCGGTATTAAAAGAGTCAGTATCAGCATTGACGGCAAGGATGCGCAAAGCCATGATGCTTTTCGTCAGGAGAAAGGCGCGTTTGCCGGAGCGATGGCGGGAATTGCTGCGCTCAAAGATGCAGGAATGGAATTTCAAATCAATACTACAATTACCTCAGTAAACCTCAAACAGATTAAAGATATTCTGGAATTAGCTAAAATAATGGGGGCTGCGGCGCATCATATCTTTCTGCTCGTGCCTACTGGCCGTGGAAAGGAGCTTGCCGGTCAGGCAATAACAGCAGCTGATTATGAAGAGACTCTGATGTGGTTTCATCGGGAGAGCTTAAGTTGTGAAATTCAACTCAAAGCCACTTGCGCACCTCATTATTTCCGCATCATGCATCAGAATAAGGACAAATCAGGACAGCAGAAGAAAAAAGTGCAGGGTCGCTTCCATGAATCGACAAGAGGATGTCTGGGCGGCATAACATTTTGCTTTATTTCCCATGTCGGCCAAGTGCAGCCCTGCGGTTATCTGGAACTGAATTGCGGCAATGTGAAGAAACAAACCTTTGCAGATATATGGGAAAATTCGAAAGTGTTTCGCGATTTGCGCAATTACAGCAAGTACGGCGGTAAATGCGGACGCTGCGAGTTTATCAAGGTTTGCGGAGGTTGCCGGGCACGCGCGTATGAAGCGACAGGAGATTATTTATCCGAGGAACCGTTATGTCTCTACCAGCCAAGAAGCGTTAGTGATAAATAGTTCATTTATTTCGTCATACCGGCGGAGGCCGGTATCCAGACACATCTCCGGCGGAAGACGGGAACCAGAGACACAAATGATAAAACAACCGGCTGTATATATTCTGGCAAGTGAGAGGAACGGAACTCTTTACATAGGTGTTACATCAGATCTGGTCAAAAGGATATGGGAACATAAGAATAATTTAGTGAAAGGTTTTACGAAACGATATGGCGTTCATATTCTTGTCTGGTATGAATTGCATAACAATATGAATGCGGCTATTGAACGGGAAAAGAATGTGAAAGAATGAAAAAGAGCTTGGAAGATCAGGTTACTTGAAGAAAATAATCCCGATTGGAATGATTTATATAATACTATCATATAACTGGATACCGGCCTGCGCCGGTATGACGAAGTAGGATATTTTCATGGATGATGTTGATAAAAAGATATTAAACATTTTGCAGAAAGAGTTTCCGCTGGATGAGCAGCCGTTTTTAATTGTCGGCAAGCGTTGCGGCATCAGTGAGGATGAGACTATCAGCCGTATCGGGAAGATGAAAGAAGAAGGAATCATCCGCCGTATCGGCGCCGTATTCGATGGCGCGAAGCTTGGCCGTGTCAGCACTCTCTGCGCCGTGCGCGTGCCGGAAGAAAAAATAGATGGTTTCGTTGCAATCGTGAACGCCAATAAAAATGTCACGCATAATTACCGGCGCGATAATGAATACAACATCTGGTTTACCGTTAGCGCCGCGACAACCAAAGAGCTCAAAGCATTTCTTAAAGAATTGAAAGAAAAAACCGGCGTGATGGATATCCTGGATATGAGAGCGATAAACACCTTTAAAATAAACGCTTCTTTTGACGTATAAAATTTACAAATCTCATAAAAGTGATGACTCATGACAGAAAAAAACAAAACACCACTGTTAGCTATTGTTGACGGCAGTAATTATATTTATCGCGCCTTTTACGCGATACCTCTTTTAACCAACTCCAAAGGTTATCCCACCAACGCCATTTACGGCTTTACTAACATGCTCATGAAACTGCTGCGTGATCTGGAACCGGACTATATTGTGGTGACTTTTGATCTCAGGGGGCCGACAACGCGCCATGGAGAATTTGAAGATTATAAAGCGACGCGAAAACCAATGCCCGATGACCTGATCCCGCAGATTCCGTTTATTAAAGACGTTGTCCGCGGATTTTCCATTTGCATTCTGGAAAAACAGGGAATTGAAGCAGATGATCTGATCGGGACGCTCACTGTTCAAGCGAGTAAAAAAGGATTGCGCACCGCTATTATTTCCGGCGATAAGGATTTAATGCAGATGATTGATGAGCAGGTCACGATGGTCGATACGATGAAAGATAAGACCTATGACGCCGCGGCCGTGAAAGAAAAATTCGGTGTGGGGCCGGACAAGGTTGTGGAAATTCTGGGACTGATGGGTGATACCTCCGATAACATTCCGGGAGTGCCGGGCATCGGCCCGAAAACGGCGCAGAGACTCATCGAAGAATATGGTACTGTGGAAGCGATTATTGAAAACGCGGCGAATCTGCGTAATGTGAAGTTGCGCGAAAGTTTTCAGCAGTATGCCGAGCAGGCAAGGCTCAGCCGCCAACTGGCGCTGATTCGTAAAGATATTGATATTGATTTTAATCTACAGGACGCCGCGCGTAAAGAGCCGGATAAGAAATCCCTCGCCGGGCTTTTTAGTGAACTTGAATTTTCTTCGCTTCTGCAGCAGATTAAGACAGACACTGTCAGGCCTGTTAAAGACTGTAAAGTTGTCGTGGACAGCGCCGCCCTGTCCGGACTAGCCGCAAAGCTGCATGGCAGTGCGAAGATCGCCTGTGAAATTGTCTGGGAGAAAAATCTCCCGCAGGAATTAATCGGGATGGCTTTGAGCGCTGACAACGACTTGTTTTATCTGCCGCTGGGACATACAAACGCTCAAGAGCAGTTACCGGTGAAAGAAGTACTTGCCGCACTTGCCCCTGTTTTGAAAAATGCCGAAATAAGAAAATATGTTTATGATCTGAAAACAGCGCTTGTTTATATGGAGAACCTTGAAGTGCAGTCCGGCGAAGATTTGCAATTAGCAGCATATTTGCTGAATCCTGCCAAAAATTCTTATGAACTTGCCGAATTATCCTGGGAATATTTACACCAGCAGGTTCCTACGCTAAACGATGTGGCGGGCGGAAAAGGCAAGACTTATCCAATGGCTTTAGTGCCGGTTGATAAGATGGCTGGCTGCGAGGGACAGCGCGCCGACGCGATATTTGCTCTTGCTCCGGTTATTGAAGAGCAGTTAAAGAAAATAGATGCCATTGATCTTTACCGTAAGGTGGAGATGCCGCTTCTGTATGTTCTTGCCGATATGGAAAAGAATGGCGTACTGGTGGACACTTCTCTTTTAAAGCAAATGTCAACGGAATTGGGACAATTGCTGTCTATCTCGGAAGGGAAAATATTTCGTCTGGCCGGTGAAAAATTTAATATCAATTCGCCCAAGCAATTGCAGACGATACTTTTTGAAAAACTCAAACTGCCTGCCGGGAAAAAAACAAAAGAGGGATATTCAACCGATGTCGATGTTTTAACTGAACTTGCCCGCAGCCATGAACTACCCGCTGAGATTCTGGCTTACCGCTCTTTGTCCAAACTCAAGTCAACTTATGTGGACGCGCTGCCTGCATTGATTAATCCGCAAACCGGTAGAATTCACACATCCTATAACCAGACAGTAACAGCTACAGGCCGACTGTCCAGCAGTAATCCCAATTTACAGAATATTCCAATTCGTACATTGGAAGGCAAAAGAATCCGTCAGGCCTTTATAGCCGACCCGGACTGGCTTTTGATCTCCGCGGACTATTCGCAAATCGAGCTTCGTGTGCTGGCGCATCTATCGGGAGATGAAACGCTGCTTGAGGCTTTTTCCTCCAATGAAGATATTCACAGCCGTACGGCATCGGATGTTTTTGGAGTTTTTCCTCAGATGGTTAATGCCGATATGCGCCGTCAGGCCAAAGTCATCAACTTCGGTATTCTCTATGGAATGAGCGCTTTCGGTCTGGCAAAGGAACTCGGCGTTTCCATGAAAATGGCACAGGAATACATTGATGGATATTTTAAGCGCTATAAAAAGGTGCGCATTTATCTTGATGGAATCCTGGAAGGCGCGCACCGCGATGGTTTTGTCTGCACACTGCTAAATCGCCGGCGCTATCTGCCGGAATTGAAAAGCAAGATTCCCTCCGTGCGTCAGTTCGCCGAACGCATGGCGATCAATACTCCCATTCAGGGCAGTGCCGCCGATTTGATTAAAGTGGCGATGGTAAACATCGATCACCTGCTCGCAAAAAAGAATCTTTCCGCCAGGCTGATCATGCAGGTGCATGATGAACTGGTTGTCGAAGCTCCTGCAAAGGAAAAAGAAGCAGTCATGCAACTTGTCAAAAAGGAAATGGAAGAGGTCATAAAACTCAAAGTGCCGTTGAAAGTGGAGATTGCGGCAGGGAAGAACTGGGACGAAGCCCACTGATGGGTCTGTTGACCGGGGGCGCATTCCCGCAGGGAGGCGCAATTATGATTGGATACATTCCCTGCCGGAAAAAGCCGAAGGCTTTACAAAAAGCCCATCTGCGGCGTTTCCCTCGTTCTTCGTCGCTGCGGCGTATGTGAAATACGCCTCACTCCTCAGTGACTCGGGGGCCTTGCATCTGAGCATTTTTGAACAGCCCTGAAAAAATAGTGCGGTAGCTTATTTGTAGGTAACAATACATAAATCAAATAAATAATTAATATAATCAAAGATGGTATCGAGGCGCCTCCTCCTTGCCGCCTCGGTATCCATTTGAATGTGCCTTGATATATTTATGGATATGCCTCCTGAAAGTGTTGAACTGAATGATTTCATTGTTTGGGTAGATTTCAAATGTAAATAGTGATATTTTGGTCATAAAAGTAATCTTGAATAGAGTGCTATTATGCAAAGCAAATCTACTATAAAATATAGTCTTCAGGTTTGCAATTCCAACATAGCGAGGGAATGGCATCCTACAAAAAACGGGAGCCTGACACCAAGCGATGTATCAGTAGGCTCCAATAGAAAAGTATGGTGGCTGTGCTCAAAGGGTCATGCATGGCCGGCGACAGTTAGTGAAAGGAACCAGGGGAGTGGTTGTCCCTACTGTTCTGACAAAAAAGTCAAAGATGAAAACAGCCTGCAAACAGAAAATCCAACACTGGGAACAGAATCGCTTCCTGCGAAGAATGAAAGCCCGGCGCCGAAAAACATAGCAGTAAATTCTGACAAAAAAGTCAAAGATGAAAACAGTCTGCAAACAGTGAATCCCGCGCTGGCAAAGGAATGGCATCCTACAAAGAATGGAAGCCTGACACCGAGAGACGTGACAGCAAATTCTCACAATCAAGTATGGTGGCTATGTACGAAAGGACACGAATGGAAGGCTGCTGTCTCAAGCAGAAGTAATGGGCAGGGCTGTTTCTATTGCTCCTATATGCAGAAACGAAAGCGTTAAGTAAAATGTTAAGAGTCACTTCTAATAATTGCTCACAATCCAATAGGAATGGATGCAGCCAACAATTAAGAAGGGACTTGATTTGATGCCCAAGAGGAGAAATCAGGGTGTTCCCGCTTTCCTTCCCAGTTCAAAGGCCTGTTTTCTGGCCTTTTCGTCTTTGATGATGTCTCCCTTGCCACCCGCGGAGGCCATTACAGCTCCAAGCCAGTGCATTTTTGTCATTTCCACTGTTGATTTAAAGCTGTGCACGATAGGGTCAGCCGTGTTCACATTCGGATCTCCACAAACTGTGATGAGCCCGATGCGTTTGCCTTTCATTTTTGGATAGTAAGCTTTCTGCCAGTTCCAGTTGGCGTCAAACAGGGCGCACCATCTATCCAGGTAAGCTTTCATCTGCGCGGTCATAGACCAGAAGTAAACCGGCACACTGTGGATTATAGCTTCCGTTTCCAGTATCTTTTTATGGATTTCAGGCATATCGTCTTTAATGACGCAAAGACCGGTTTCGTTGCACTTCTCGCAGCCTTTGCAACCGGATATTTTCTTTTTGTCCAGGGTAACTTTTTCCACTTTCGCGCCCTCCTTTTCGGCGCCAGCCAGAGCATCATCAAGGAGAATATCGCTGTTACCGCCAATTCGTGGACTTCCCATAATGCCTAATACTTTCATGTTACCCCCTGACCAATCCGTATTATATAAAAAGGCATCGGTCAATATTTATAAAATTAGTAACTCTTTCGGTCAAATTTGTAAATAATAAAATAATTGAAGAACTATAAAATTAAATGTGTTAAAAATATAAAAATATTGAATGAGAGGGTAATGACAGAAATGATAATGTTGCCGTAGCAATTCAGGTTATAAAATATCAATATTAAGCCGAACTATCTCCTGCTTGCAAGGAGCGTATTGCCGCAGCCAATGAAAAAGTGAAGGAATGTGAAAAAGAATGTCAACCCGACGTGGAAAATATTTGTAAAGATATAGAACCCGGTCAGGGACGGATCGTGAGATGTCTAAAGCAGCATCAGGCAGAACTCTCAGCAGGTTGTAGTGAATACTTTTAAAAAGTAAACTAATAGTAAATAGTGATTAATGATGTGAAAAAGAGACAAAATAATTGACGCGATACCTGAAATGTATATCATGATAAAATAGTAAGAAAATCAATATGAGCAAGCCATATCATTTATTCAAATATAACCCCCGCTTAAGCGATGATTTTACCATCATAGCTCATCGAGGAGCGTCGGCTTATTATCCCGAAAACACTCTTCCTTCGTTTGAGGGGGCTATTGCCATGGGCGCGGATATGATCGAGCTTGACGTGCAGCTTACCTCGGATAAAGAAGTTGTTGTCTTTCATGACGAAAAAATTTCACGCTGCACTGACAGCCGTGGAAGAATTGCCGATCATACTCTTTATTCATTAAAAAAAATGGATGCAGGAAGCTGGTTTAATAAAAATTTTACAAACACAAGAATACCAACTCTGGCTGAAGTTTTGGACATCTGCAAAAATAAAATTGCGGTAAATATTGAAATCAAAACGGAAGCGGTTAGTAAAATGTTTTTCGGAGGCATTGAAGAAAAATGTCTGAAGATTGTCGAACAAAGCTGCATGCGGGAACATGTCGTGTTTTCCAGTTTTGATCCGCGCGCTCTTATGCATCTAAAGCAGATAGACAATACCGTGACCGCCGCCGTATTGTTTGGAAAAAAATTTTATGATTCTAAATTGCCTTCGAATATAATGGAGTTAGCGGGAGCTGATGCCTTTAACTGTTCCATCAAGGATTTTAACAAAAAGTGGCTTGCAAATATTAAATTAAATAATATTCCCGTAAATATTTACACTGTGAATGACGCAGAGAATATGAAGCGATTTTTAAAAATGGGAGTCAGTGGGATTTTTACCAATAATCCGGACATATTAAAAAGAGTGGCGGCTAATGTAAAACTAAAGATAAAAAGAGAAGACGGAAAACAATGAATATATCAAACGATTTGATTGATATTATTGAAGCAGCGCTTGATACCTTGATTAAGGCGTCGGGTATGGACTTACGTCTGCATGGGCTTGAAAATGTGCCTGATCATCCTGTTTTGTATGTCATTAATCACTTTACGCGCATAGAAACAATTTTAATGCCGTATATCATCAAAAAGAACATAAAAAAATATCCCGTTTCTCTGGCAGACAAATCTTTCTTCAGCGGCAGAATGGGAGAATTCATGGATAATGTGGGCGCCATTTCCACCGCCGATCCGAACAGGAACAAAATCCTTATCAACGCGCTTCTTACAGACAGTCATCCTGTTATTATTTTTCCTGAAGGCCAGATAATAAAGGATAAGAAGATTATCGAGAAAGGCAAGTATATTGTTTATAATTCAGGTATCCGAAGGCCGCCTCATTCCGGGGCGGCACAGATCGCTTTGCTGACCCAGTTCATACGTGCAAAATTGCGAACATTCCACTTGCGGGGCGATAAGTCATCCACTGCCCGGATGGCGGCGCATTTCGGTTTTGATCTTACGGATGTGGAAAATATTATAAATAAGGAAACTTATATTATTCCGGTAAATATCACCTATTATCCTGTCCGCGCGCAGGAGAACGAACTGAGCAAACTTGCCAGCAGATTTATTAATAATATTTCAACGCGTTTTCAGGAGGAGCTAGAAGTTGAGGGTAACATGATATTGGGCAAGGTGGATATTGATATTAACTTCGGTAAGCCGATACCGGTAAAAAATTATATCACTCCTAACAAAGCGCTAAACAAGATGCTGGCTGATAATAATCCTTATCTGGATAGCGATATTTTTAAAAAATTCATTCCTTTCAGAAAAATATGCGTCAACATGATGGCTGATTATATGAATGCCATATACGGCATGACGACTGTTAATCATGACCATTTGTTTTCTTATATTCTGACGAAATACTGGAAGAACTGTATCAGCGAAGACAATTTCAAAAACCACGTTTTTCTTGCCATTGAATATTTGCGCGGAAGCGGCATGTCCAACTGCCACACATCCCTTTACAAAAAACAGTTTTATCTTCTTACTGATGATTATCATGAAAAATACGAAAATTTTATAAAGGAAGCCGTATCCGGCAACCTCATTGCCCTGAAGGACGGTATAATCACTAAAAATAGAGTACGATTCAGCAGGAGGTTTGATTTTCATACTATCAGGAAAGATAATATTATTGAAGTTCTCAAAAACGAAATAGAGCCTCTCCGGGGTCTCACCAATACAATGGATTGGCTGGTGTTCCTTCCGGGATTTGTTATCAGAAGAAAGATAAGAAATCTCTTTGTCAAGTTGGATAAGATGCTTTTCGATAAGGATTATAAGCAGTATTACATAGAAAACGAGAGCAAACCTAAAAATATCGGTGAGCCTTTCTTTTTGAAGCATTTTTTCAGCAGAAAGGGAATTATTCTTGTTCACGGATATATGGCGGCACCGGAAGAGATCAGACCGATGGCGGATTACCTATACAAGAATGGTTATAATGTTTACGGTGTCCGGTTGCAGGGGCATGGCACAGCTCCCGAGGATCTTGCTATCCAAAATTGGAAAAAATGGTATGATTCCGCAAGCAGGGCTTATATTATCATGAAAAACAGCGTTAAAACATTTTCCATTGCCGGCTTTTCCATGGGCGGCGGCATTGCCCTGTTACAAGCTGCCAACAAACCCGGCAGGTTTGCCGGAGTTATTTCAATCAACGCTCCTCTCAAACTAATGAGTGTCGCTTCCAAGTTTGCGCCTGTTATTGTCGCGTGGAATAAATTACTTACGAGAATTAAAATAGATAAATGGAAAATGGAATTCGTCAAAAATGATCCGGAATATCCGCAGATAAACTATCTGCGAAATCCCGTAAGCGGTGGATATGAACTGGATAAGCTGATGAGGTTTGTTGAAAATCGTCTGGGAAAAGTGACGGATCCGACGCTTATCATACATGCTTCAGGCGACCCTGTAGTAGATCCAGTGAGCGGCGAGGAAATATTTGAAAAACTCGGCACAGAGGAAAAGCAGCTTATACGAGTTTATGCCAATCACCACGGTATATTGCGGGGGAAGGAAGCCGATGAGGTAAACGCTGCGGTATTGACGTTTTTAAATAAGCTTTAATTATATTTTAGTCGAAGATACTTTTATCGCGGCGATACCAGTAATCGGGCAGAATGCGGTACATGAATCTGGACAGAGGGTCTATATATTCTTTATTTCTTTTATCATATTGACAGGCGTGAATTATCATATCTTTTATGGCGTTTTTCTCGCCCGCTTCATTAAATATCCTGTATGCGCAGGAAAATAGCGGGCTGTACATATTTTTCTTTTCCAGATATTTATGAACGTTTCTGACCGTGTTGGGACCTTCGGGAGTTCCATCAATCTTTTCCAGAACGCGCAAGTTGGTTTCGATGGGATTACCGGTATATAGTTCATAGAAAAATTTTCCATAACGATAATTTTTGCTGGCCAGCGATGAAACAGTTACATACATATCGCCCACGCCTGCCTGACTGTGAAAAGCCTGAAAACTTCCTCCCAAAAGACGAGACAGCGACCGAATTTCCACGCCGGAACGGGCGAATATGGTGCCGGGGATTGAATCGCCCAGTTGCAGAGAATCTGCCATGCCCTTGATATTCGCCACAATATTTTTTAAAGCGCCGCAAGCTTCCACTCCGACAATGTCAAAATTATAATATGAATTCATTTCCTTGCGGTTAAATTTAAGTAAATCTTCCCTGATAATATTGGCAACGCGTTTTTTACCAGCCACTGTCAGACAAACAGGATTGCCCAGCGCAATATCCATATCAAAAAACGGTCCGCCTATGCATCCAAGCTGATACTTGTGCTTTAAATTGTATAAATTATTGTTGATTAGTTGCGAAGGTGTTATCAATTCTTTAGAAATTTCATCGGAAATTAAGCCTTTTATCGGGGAAATAAGACAGGTTTCTCCTGCCTTTTTATCAATCATTGGTTTGAGATAATTGAGAAATTCCGGCAGGCGGTTCATTGTTATGGCTAGAACAATAAAATCGTTATTTTCGACGATATGTTCCAGGTCGTTTGTGGCTTGTACGTTGGGCGACAAGCGGGGAACGTTTTGTATTCCGCCCAAACGTTTAGATAAATCCTCGGTTAAGTGCAGAGGATTTAAGTGATCTCTATTTATCGCTTTGCAGACTTCCGAATCATGGTAGTAAATAGCAACTCGTTTGTTGTCACGGCCAAATTTATACGCAAAAGATGTGCCTAGCCGGCCAGGACCAATAATAGCTATTCTCGTTGTATCTAAATTAGGAGTTATCATGATTTATAATCTTTACCATAATCTGCAAGCTATTTTAGAAAACAATATATCCAATTATTAAGCTCTAATAACTTTATTCTGAAAAAAATTAAACTAAATTTATTCATAAATAAATTCTTTTTAGTTGCATTATCATAAACGATTGTTTAAAAAAAGCAATGACTTGATAACCTGAAAATAACAGGCCTTTTTATAGGGCGTCTCCGAAACAAAGTAGTTATAAGATTGTCCTCAAACTTTAAATTATTTGAATAAAATTATAACTTTAAAAGGGATTTTATTTTTATGGCCACAATAAATTCGGCTCCCGTTGAAAAAAAGATGCTTTTCCCCGATGGAACTGTAAAAGAAAAAAAATATATTCTGGAAGGCAAAACAGAAGGCGAATATTTTTCTTACTACCATAGTGGTCAGATACTGGCCCACATTAATTTTGTCCGCGGCAAAAAAAATGGTTCAGCGGTAATTTATTATAATGACGGACATATTAGAGAAAAGGCGACTTTTATTAATGGCCGGATGGAAGGTGAATATATTTCTTATTATGAAAATGGTCATATCAGAGAGCAGGAAAGTTATAAAAATGGCAAGATCGACGGCAAATATCAAATTTATTATAAAACCGGGCAACTAAAACAACAGGAAAATTTCAAAAATGGCAAGTTTGATGGCGAGTATATTTGTTACTATAAAACCGGCCAAATTAAAGAAAAAGGATATTTCAAAAACGACAAAAGGGAAGGCGAATATTTTGCTTATTTCAAAAGCGGAAAGATAAAAGAAAAGGCTATCTATAAAAATGGAAATTTTGTGGGGAAATTTCTTGTTTTTAATGAAGATAGCTCCAATCCGCAGAGTGCGGATAGTGAAGATAATGGCGTTTCGGATGTTTGGGAAGAAAAAGATGTGGCTGATTTGCTCCAGGATTTAAAACACTTCGATAAAAAGCAAAAATAATCATGTCTTTGATTTTATGAAAGAGTCATCATGATAAAAAAAATTCTCATTCCTACGGATGGTTCCGACAATAGCCTTACAGCGTTGGAATATGGAATTTATATCGCCAGAAAACTTTCCGCTGCCTTAACAGGCCTTTACGTTATTGATGTGAATTTGATTCAGGGGCCGATGCTTACCGATATTTCCGGTTCGGTCGGAATGCCGCCTTACGAAGGTTTCTTTGATGCCATCGAAAAATCTCTTAATGAAAAGGCGGATTTTATCTTAAAAGAATTTCGAGAGCGCTGCCAGAAATATGGTATACGAGCCGAAGTAAAAAAGACAATCGGTAGAATCAGTCCATTAATAATCGAAGAAGCTCAAGGCGCCGATTTAATTCTGATGTCGAAAAAAGGAGAAAACTTTCACTTGAAGGAAGGTGGGCTTCTCGGTTCAGTTGCCGAAGCTGTTGTGCGTAATTCGGGTAAACCGGTGCTGGTCACTCCCGAGAATTTTCTGGAAATAGAAAGCATGGGGATTGCTTACGACGGTAGCGATTCCGCGTCAGAAGCTTTTAAGCTTTCTTTAAAATTATCGAAACAAACCTCCTGGCCATTGACAGTTCTCATTATTACATCAGATGTGAAAAAGGCCGATACTTTATCTACGCAGGTAGAGCAGATGAATGAAAACACCCCGGACGCACCAATAGCTGATTGCGAAGTAATAATCATGTCCGGCAAAGAACAGGATGAGATCATAAAGTTCATCCGGGAAGGCGCCGTGGAATTAATGGTTATGGGAGCCTATGGCCACAACCGTCTGCGCGAATTATTCCTGGGCAGCACAACCTCACATGTTATTCGCAAAAGCCCGATCCCAGTCCTTCTTATCCGTTAATCAACTTATCTGCCGGCGTTGCATAACGCTTTTTAAAACCTGAAAGGGTAATTCAATCATCTTATGGTTCCACTTGCAAAGATGAAGCCCGTTTTATCCCACAAAAACACTGATAGCCATATCGCGTTCCTTATCCGGTTCAATTATCCGCATAATCAAAATTTATTTGGTTTCACAACATCCTTAAGGGTATCGAGTAAATCGTATCTGGTCATATCATATTGAATTGGTGTGATTGTGATAAAGCCGGCAGCCAGTGCGCCGACGTCAGTATCTTTCTGTTCACGGGCGCATTGAGCTTCACCGGCAAACCAGTAATAAATATTTTCTCTTGGATCCACGCGCTTCTCGAAAGTTTCGACAATGTTGCTTTTAGCTTGCCTTACGACAACAACGCCTTTGATTTTTTCACAAGGAATACAGGGAATATTGACATTAATTGCACTACCTTTGAGTTGTTTCGAATTGCGTAAAATTAACCGGGTCATTTTGCGGGCGAATTTGGCAGCATAGGTAAAATCAGCTTCTTTATGAGTGTCAAGAGAAATGGCCATTGACGGGACGCCCAGAATTGCTCCTTCAGTCGCGGCAGATACTGTTCCCGAATAAAGAACATTGATACCGGCATTGCCTCCCCTGTTGATTCCCGAGACAACCAGATCCACTGGTTTATCCGATAATTCTGTGATTCCTATTTTTACGCAGTCCGCAGGTGTGCCTAAGACGGCATATCCTAAAAAGTTCGAATTCTTAGTGGCGCGACGCACCATCAGGGGACGAGAAATTGTGATAGCATGTCCCACAGCGCTTTGTTCAATTTCCGGCGCGACAATCAGGCAATCAGCTTCCCTGGAAAGCTCCTTATAGAGAGCGCCTAATCCTTTGGCATAAATTCCATCATCGTTGGTCAATAGAAAACGCATTAAATTTACCATCCTCTAAATTAAATATTGTTTAATAAGCAATCAGATATTATTTATCATAAAGAAAAAAACGACAGCAGATAATTCATCAACATCATCGCACCTGTTCAAGCTTTTTATCTTTAACTCTCAATATAAAAGCAGTCTTTTGAGCAACCCTGTTTGAATCAAAATATATATTACCGGTCACGCCATTGTAATTTTCCATTTTTATTAAACCTGCGACAAGGTCCTGCCTTGTTTTAACATTTTTGCTTTCCAATATACTAAAAATTATTCCGGCTGTATCAAAAGAAAGCGCTTCAATGTTTTCCGGTTCTCGGCTGTATGCTGTGTAATAAGTGTCAACAAAGTTGATCGTTTCCGGATGGAAACCATTTACAAAAAAACTGTCCGTAAAAACAGCATCCTCCAGATATTCAGCGCCATTCTTCAGCAACTCCGGCGAGTGCCATAAACTTGTGCCTAAAAGTTTAAAACCCTTCACATCATAGAAATCAAGTTGCGAAGTAATCATTTTTACCCGCAAATATGAGTCAGGAATAAACAAAGCTTCAAAGTCAACAGATGCCGGTCCCTGATCATCATTTTTATCAGCCTTGGTTTTTAAGGAAGATCCGACAACATGGCCGGTTAGTTTGCTTATTTCGTCAGCGAAATCTGTTTGCTCCGTGCTATAGGGAATAGCTTTTTCCACTTTACCGCCTTTGTTTGTCACTTCCTTGCGGAAAATTTTCATCATTTCCTCTCCATAATTATCCTGAGGATACAAAATGGAAAATATCGCGCAATTCATATCATCAAAGGCGTATTGTACTAAAGCCCTGATTTGCTGTGTGGGTGTCAGGAAATGTTGGAAGACGTATTCGCCTGCAGATGTAACGCCCTCTTTGGACGTTATTAAAATTAGAGGCACTTTCCAATTCTGGGCTTCGCGGGCTGTCTCAGCAGCTTCTGCCGTTTCAGTAACGGCGATAATTGCCATAACATTTTTATCGTTGGCCAAACGTGCTATGGCTGCTTTTGTTTTCTCCGGCATTCCGCCGGAATCTTCAGCAATAACTTCCCATGAAGTTTTATTTTCCTTGTCAAATATTTTTGCCTGCAACAGAATCGCATCCAATGCTTTATGTCCCCAGGCGGCATATTGTCCGGATAAGGGCAGCACGCATCCTATCGCATTGCGGTTGGGCTTGTTTGACGGCGTTATAATTGTCGGAGGTCCGATTTCCGGATGTGTTGCCGGTAATGATTTTATTTCCGCAGGTGAAACGGGGATGGACTTTTCATCAGCGACAGCCATTTTTGAACAGCAGATGATGAAAATGATCAATGACAAAATGAATATTTTGTCCAAGATTTTATAAAAATTCATTTCGCCTCCTTAAATTCTTTTTCTTCCTGAAGTTTTTCCGTTTTGAGTATTTTAGTTTATCTGACTTGTTGCCTGTAGTTTTTAATTATATTAATTATTTTATAATATTTTTTAGCGTCAGTCTATATAAAAATGCCCGGAATAGCTTTCGCCATTCCGGGCATTGAGAATAATCATTTTACTTATATTATTTTACCTCTTCAAAGTCGGCATCAACCACATCGTCATTTTTTTTGCCCGATGCTTGTTGCTGATTGCCTGCCTGTTGCTGCGCTCCGGCATCCGCCCCCGGTCCTCCGCCTTGACCGCCTGCTGTTTTGGCGTACATGGCTTCTGCCAGCTTATGTGAAACATTCATAAGATCATCCTGAGCCTTTTTGATGGCATCAATATCGTCACCTTCAAGAGCCTTTTTCGCTTTATCTATTGCTTCTTCAATTTTTGTTTTCTCAGCCGCATCTACCTTGTCGCCGAATTCCCTGACATTCTTTTCAACGGAATATACAAGAGAATCGGCCTGGTTTCTGGTCTCGATGAGTTCCTTGCGACGCTTGTCTTCTTCAGCGTGCGCTTCCGCGTCACGGACAAGTTTTTCAATTTCCGCTTCAGACAGACCGCTGGACGCGGTAATTTTGATGCTTTGTTCCTTGCCGGTGCCCAGGTCTTTGGCGTTGACGTGCACGATGCCGTTGGCGTCAATATCAAAAGAAACTTCGATCTGTGGCACTCCTCGCGGTGCGGGCGGAATGCCCACCAGTTCAAAACGACCCAGCGTTCTGTTATCAGGTGCCATCTGACGTTCACCCTGCAGAACGTGGATGCTCACCGCCGGTTGATTATCGGCCGCCGTCGAGAAAATCTGGCTTTTCTTGCAGGGAATAGTCGTGTTTTTCTCGATAAGCCTTGTCATCACGCCGCCCAATGTTTCAATACCCAGGGACAGAGGCGTAACATCCAGAAGCAGAACATCTTTGACCTCACCCGCCAGAACGCCGCCCTGAATAGCCGCGCCTACTGCAACTACTTCGTCCGGGTTCACGCCCCTGTGCGGTTCTCTGCCAAAAATTTCCTTCACTTTTTGCTGCACTCGCGGCATTCTCGTCATACCGCCAACCAGAATGACTTCGTCAATATCCTTCGTTGATAAATTGGCATCTTTAATTGCTGTCTGGCACGGGCCGACCACTTTATTGATTAGTTCTTCTACAAGAGATTCCAACTTTGCACGTGTCAGCTTGATGTTCATATGCTTGGGGCCGGAGGCATCGGCGGTAACGAAAGGCAGATTGATATCTGTTTCCATCGTTGTCGAAAGCTCCATTTTCGCTTTTTCCGCCGCTTCTTTCAATCGTTGCAGTGCCATCTTGTCGCTGCGCAGGTCTATGCCTTGATCTTTTTTGAATTCGGCAACCAGATAATCCATGACGCGCTGATCGAAATCTTCCCCGCCCAGATGGGTATCACCATTGGTGGATTTGACTTCAAATACTCCATCTCCAAGCTCCAGGATCGAAATATCAAAGGTTCCGCCACCCAAGTCAAAGACGGCAACTTTTTCATCTTTCTTCTTATCAAGACCGTAAGCCAGAGCGGCTGCGGTAGGTTCGTTTATAATACGCAAAACATTCAGACCAGCTATCTTGCCGGCGTCTTTGGTCGCCTGTCGCTGTGAATCGTTAAAATAGGCCGGTACGGTAATGACGGCATCCGTCACTTTTTCTCCCAGATAATCTTCGGCAGTTTGTTTCATTTTTGTCAGAATCATAGCTGATATTTCAGCGGGAGAATAATTTTTTCCCCGAACGGTTACCTGTGCATCGCCATTGGATGCTTCAGTAATCTTGTAGGCAGTTATCTTCACGTCGTACTGAATTTCCTTGGAGCTGTATTTTCTTCCGATCAATCTTTTAACGGCGTAAACAGTATTTTCCGAATTGGTAATCGCCTGTCTTTTGGCAACCTGACCCACAAGACGCTCACCGTTTTCCGCAATGGCGACAACAGATGGCGTGGTACGGTTTCCTTCCTGATTGGCGATAACAACGGGATCTCCGCTTTCCATTATGGCTACGCACGAATTTGTCGTTCCTAAATCAATTCCAATAATTTTTCCCATATCTTTCCTCCTTATTCTCCTATATCTTCTGTATTTTCACATACATCATTTTCTTTATTTGTCTTTTTACATACACAGACTCTCGATGGCCTTAAAAGCCGGCCGTTAAGCAAATAGCCTTTTTCCATTTCGCTGATGACTTTGTTGTCTTCATGCTGGTCGCTTTCCATCTGCATTAACGCTTCATGGAAATTCGGATCAAAAGTTGAGCCAGCCGCGTTAATTATTTCCACGCCATGTTTTTTCAAACAGCACAAAAGCTGTTCCTGAATCAGGGTGATGCCGTCTTTAAATGCCTGAATATCGCCGGTATCGTGCTTGAGGGCTCTGTCCAAACTGTCCATAAAAGGCAGAATATCTTTGATGATATCTTCTTTGCCGTACTTGATTATATCGGTTTTTTCTCTGGCAGCCCTCTTTCTGTAATTATCCAGTTCGGCAACAGCGCGCAAATACTTATCGTAATTCTCTGCAGCTTCCTTTTCCTTTTCTTCCAGCTTTTTCTTTAAATCCTCATTTTCCTGATTATGGTCTTCCGCAACGATTTTTTCGGTCTGTTTTTCTTCGGATTGATCATGTTTAGCAGGATGTTCTTTTTTTATTTTCACTACGACCTCTGAAAAAAGTTATTGTTATTTTAAATCAGGTTTTTGGAATAATTTTATATCCACTAATTCACAAATAGCATGACCGGCTGTTATATGCGTTTCTTGAATACGAGCCGTGCTGGAGGAAGATACATGAATAGAAAAATCAACAATCTTTGCAATATCTCCTCCATCTTTACCGGTAAAGGCAACGGTTACCAGTCCCATCTTTTTGGCCATTTCGAGACCCTTCAAAACATTGGCGGAATTGCCGCTTGTGCTGATACCCCAGGCAATATCTCCGGGCTGACCTATAGCTCTTATTTGCTTGCTGAATATTTCAGAAAAATCATAGTCATTACCAATACTCGTAATAACGGAAGTATCGGTAGTTAATGCTATGGCCGGAAGAGGTGGCCGTTCTATCACAAAACGGTTGACAAATTCCGCAGTAATATGCTGCGCATCGGCGGCCGAACCACCATTGCCAAAAAGCAAAATCTTATTGCCTGCTTTAAGGGCGGCAGTCAGTGCCTCAATAACATTGACCAGCTTACTTAGATTTTCATTAACAAATGCATCTTTTACGCGGCAGCTTTCCTTAAATGTTTTTATTATGTGATCTTTCATACTTATCTTCCCGGAGTCCTTTTTAAATTATATCAGGCGAAGCGGAATTAATATATTTACGGGTGTATCTTCTGTCAAGGGCGGGAAGACGAATTTTCTTATCTTTATTCAATAGATATTTAATTCCTGCGGAAGGATAATTCCTTTGAAAGCGGAAATAAAATCAGGCAAGGCGGATGCGGGCTTCAAAAAAGGCGTTTTATATATTAAGATTTCCCAAAACCAGCATGTCAAGGCAAGATGGGCAAAGGTTTTCCTAATAACCGTTTAAAATAAAACCCGCCTCTCCTACAAAACAAGGGCGGCGGGTTTTATTAAATTTAATTAAAAGAACAATGGGTATAAAATCCTAGTTATATCCTTCATCGCAAGCAATCATATCCAGGTGCAAAGTTGCAATATCTTCAACGTCGAGATTCGGCTCTTCACCTGATTTTGGCAATTCAACGGTTTTGATGTAGCGCCGGCATTTATTACAAACATCTACCCGATAACGTTCCTCACCTTCCACTTCAAAATAAGCCAGGGAATGCTGTTCCTCATTTCCACAGAATGGACATTTGATTCGGTGAAAATACCATTTGAAACCGCACTGATGACAAAAAAGATACCGTTTCCCTTCTTCCTCATCCCTGATTTCGCCAATCTTCGGTTCTTTGCCGCAAATGGGGCAATACCCTTCCGACCATCCCGATTTTTCTACTATTTCTCCGTATTTTTTGGCAATACTTTCCAGTTCAGGCCTTAAACTTTCTTCAATAAAAAGATCAATCAGGTCAATATTTTCTTCAGCTTCATGACCTGCCGACAATCCTTGAGCATCAGCTACTTCAATCTTATGGTCAAAAGAAGCACGAATAATTTTTTCCCAATCAAATTGAGGACTTTTAATTATATCTATGATATTTTGCCCCACTTCGGGCATTCTTCTTTCAGCGATAGAAATTAGAGAATTAAAATATTCCTTGGGACGCGCTAAATCATATTCATTTCCCGTAAAATCAATTAGAGGAAGTCCCCCTTCCATCTTTTGGGTGATTAAGTTTTCATCCACATGAAAGATGGAATCTGTCATGTGGATGTGGTATTCTTCGCGCAAAATTAATATGTCTGCCATTATATCTAAAAGCTCGGTATAATGAGGATTAGCTGCCTTATAATCTTCTATTGTTTTTAGAGACTTGCGCAGTGTCGCGACCATTTTTTTACTCCTCATATCAACTATAGTTTGATTTATTATCCTGAATACTAATGAAGAATCTAATTTTTATTAGGATCAAACTAAGAAACGTATATCTGCTTTACCGGGTATCTTCAAGAAATATTTTTTATGCAAACATTTATTATTATTAAGAATATTAATCTAATAAAATATAAAAGTTATTATAATGAATAAAACAACTAAAAAGGGGATGGAATATTTAAACATGAATCCGAAGAAACCGGGCATCTTCACACCCGCCTCTTCGGCTATAGATTTGACCATGAAATTCGGTGCATTACCGATATAGCTAATGGCTCCCATAAATACTGACCCTGCCGATATGGCCGCCAGATAGGGAATTTTTTCTTCAATTAGAAATGTTACGGCCTGCGACTCAGGCATTCCGGGATAGAATTTCCCCAGTGCGCTATTGAAGAAAGTCAAATAAGCGGGTGCATTGTCCAGAAAACTTGATAATGAACCTGATACCCAGAAATACTGAGCGGGTGTATTCACTGATTTAATCAACCATACCAGCGCGCCATGCTCGCCTGCTTTCAGAATTGCCAGCCCCGGAATAATTGTAATAAAGATCCCGGCAAAAAGATAAGCCACTTCCTGAATCGGCACCCAACTGAAATCGTTGCTTCTGTGCACTTCCTGCCGCGTTAAAGTAAGAGATAATATGCCCATCAATATCAAGATGGAGTCTTTAATGATGTTCTCTATTGTTTGATAAATGCCGAAAATATTAATCTCGCCCAATTTAATGATCCCACTGAATAATACCGCGGTGATAATACCGGACAGAAAAATAAAATTATAAGATCCTTCAATTCTTAAAGGTTCAAACTCAGCATCCGTCTGGGCAGTTTTGCTTTCTTTTTTGAAATAGTAGGAATCCAGAATAAAATAGATCGCCAGCAGAACAACGCTGGCAAACACCATTTGCAGCAGAATATGCATAGTCCAGAAAAAAGGGACGCCATGCAAAAAGCCCAAAAACAGCGGCGGATCGCCCAGCGGCGTGAGCGCGCCGCCGATGTTGCTGACCAGAAAGATAAAGAAGACAATGGTATGGACTTTATGCATGCGCCACGCATTAGAGCGCAATATTGGGCGGATTAAGAGCATAGAAGCGCCAGTCGTTCCGATAATGGACGCCAGAACGGTTCCGGTAAGCAGAATAACAGTATTGATGGCAGGCGATCCTTTAAAAGTTCCTTTGATATAAATGCCTCCGGAAACTGTAAATAGCGCCCATAGCAGTAATATAAAGGGAATGTAATCTATGACTATAGTATGTACTATTTCATGAACGGCAACTTCCCGGAAAAAAAACAAAAACGGTACGGCAAAAACTAAAGCCCAAAATGCCGAAATTTTCTTGAAATGATGACCCCAAAAATGCGGCGCAAATAGGGGAATCAACGCTATAGAGAGCAAAATGCCGGCGAATGGAAGAATAGACCAAATTGGCAATAGTGATCCCAGATACATTGAATTATCTGCAGCCGGGCATGTAGAAGGCACAATGAGCGTTAAAAACAGCACTGTACACAAAACGTAAATATTTTGTTTCATCTAGCCTGTTTTACTCCTTCGATAAGACATGATCTAATTTTATCAGGAATATATCATCCGATAATCTGAGCTGGCAAATGATTTGTTCTTGTTTTTATTTATCTTCAGCGGTTTATATCCGCGATTATGCTTGACAGGTTTCATATTTTTGTTAAATAATAAAAAAAATGATTTTACGATCATTATCTCAAAAAAAATCAGGAGGATAAATATGGCTTATAATAATATCACCGTTTCAACGAAGGATTTCGTAACCACCGTGACACTGAATCGTCCGCCAATGAATTCTGTAAATATTGGCATACGCGAAGAGCTGGATCAACTTGTAACTGAGATAGAGAAAAGTAAGGATACCAGAGTTGTCATTATTACCGGTTCCGGAGAAAAGGCTTTTTGCGCGGGCATGGATGTTTCAGACATCGCAAATATTGACAAAGGACCCAACGGCAATGACGTTTATAACAGAATCGAACGTTCTACCAAACCTTTCATCGCGGCTATAAACGGACACGCCCTTGGCGGCGGATGTGAACTGGCAATGGCCTGTCATTTTCGTTACATGACTGACAATCCTAAAGCCCAGATCGGCTGTCCGGAACTTAATCTTGGCATTATTCCCGGTTGGGGCGGCGTACAGAGAATGCCGAAAATAATCGGTAAATCTAAAGCTTTGGATTTTATTTTTTTCAGCAAAAAAGTCAACGGAGCCGACGCGCTGGCTCTTGGCCTCGTGGGTAAGGTTTGTCCGGCCGCTGATTTAATTAAAGAAGCTACAGATTACGCGATTGCTATTTCAAAGAGACCTCCTCTTGCTGTGAGCGCAGTGCTTCAGGGAATGGCTATTGGTTTAGAAAAAGGATTGGATGCAGGTCTTGAATCCGACAAGAAGTGGATTGAAAAACTGAAAGTCAGTTCCGACGCCGTAGAAGGGATGACAGCTTTCTTTGAAAAACGCGAACCGAATTTCAAGGGAGAATAAATACATCAAGATGGTTTAATAAATTTAAACCTCCGTTTCCTCAAAAAGAGGGAACGGAGGTTTTTTATCCTGCCAGTAATAACCATCTGCAAGATGGTAATTTTCAGGTGACTTGGTATCAGACCATGAACATTGCCAATCCCTCAGCAATACACGCCGGTTTATCCTGCCCTTCAATTTCAATGGTATGAGTGGTTGTCATAAGAATTCGTCCTGGTTCTTTTTCCTCAACGCCGGAAATAACCATTTTGGAGCGTATTTTCGACCCTACGCGAACAGGAGCGATGAAACGCACCTTGTTCAAGCCGTAGTTTATAACCATCTTCATTCCTTCCGGCAGATATTTCCCCGAACTGCCGAAAAAGGAAGTCATGGATAGAGTTAAGAATCCGTGCGCTATAGTGCCGCCGAAAGGACCATTCTTAGCCCGTTCGACGTCCACATGAATCCACTGATGGTCATCAGTGGCATCGGCAAACCGGTTAACCCTTTCCTGATCAATCAGAACCCAATCGCTTACGCCGTTATCCTGACCAATCATTGTTTTTAATTTTTCTACGGGTACCATTTCGAACATTTTCAAAATCTCCTTTTGTGATAGAGAAATCAACATTTTTATATACTATAATCACTTAAAAAGCCAGTCCAAAACAGACAGCTCTTTGATGAAAAATGGGGAATTAATATTCTATTCCAGCGCGGTCTTTGACGCCGGCGGCATAATGATGTTTTATTTCTTTGACTTCGCTTACGGTGTCGGCGAGTTTAATAATTCCCTCCGGCGCATAGCGGCCGGTTAAAATCAGGTTAAGTGCCGGCGGTTTATTTTTAATCAAGTCGATCACTTCCTTTAAATTGATAAGTTTAAAATCCAAAGCAACATTGATTTCGTCGAGAATAACCATATCATATTTGCCGCTCATGATTGCTTTTCTGGCAGTGTCCAATCCTTTTTTCGCCAACTCAATATCAATTGCCGCCGGATTATCTCGCATGACAAAGCTGTCCAGACCGGACATGCGTATGGTTAAACGGGGAAGATATTTTTCTGCGGCAATGAATTCACCATATTTTCTTCCTTTCATAAATTGCAGGACGAAAACATTGTAGTTCTGTCCGATGGCTCGCAGTGCCTGACCGAATGCGGCGGTTGTTTTTCCCTTGCCGTTGCCGGTGATAACCATAACCAATCCTCTATCCTTTTTGACGGCAGATTTTTTAGTTATTTTTACGGACAACGATTTCTTTTTGATAACTTTAGAGACATCCTGTTTTTTACTTTTTACAGTTTTCATGCTTTGCTCCGCTTTTGAAAAAACTTATCAGTGATTTCTTCCGCCACGGAATAGGGATCAGCTTTTCTGTTTTTTATATCTTCGGAATATTTCTCCAATTCACCGCTTTTAATTACAGAATGCAAAACCGGTTCCAGAAAACATGAGCTCAGTGCGTCTTTAATTTCCGCCATTGCTTTTCTGTGCATTCTTTCGTTAAATTTGCCGCTTTTTTGCAGATAAATATGATGCGCCTCTATTTTTTTTGCGAGTTGGGCGGTATCTTCGGCAAATGCAGCTGGATCAAAGGCATCTCCAATCATCACTATTGGTGGTTTCCATCCGTCAGCGGTTTTAGGCGATAAACTGAGCATTGAAGCTAGTTCCATTTGTAATTGTTTAGCGCCGGTTCGATTAGCTTTGTTGACGACAAAGACATCGGCTATTTCCATTAATCCGGCCTTCATCGTTTGAATTTCATCGCCCATGCCGGGAACAAGAACAACCACAACGCTGTGCGCGTGATTAACAATATCGATTTCCTGCTGGCCGATGCCTACGGTTTCCACAATAATAATATCTTTGCCCATCGCTTCCATGACGTGAATGGCATTGCCCGCAGCCCCGGAAAGACCTCCCAGCGCGCCGCGGGTGGCCAGTGACCGGATAAAAACTCCGGAATCTTCAGCATGGCGCTGCATGCGGATTCTATCTCCCAGAATCGCTCCTCCGGTAAAAGGACTGGTTGGATCAACTGCCAGTACGCCGACGGTCTTATGTTGTTTGCGCAATTCGGTGATTAAAGCATCGGTTAAAGTGCTCTTGCCCGCGCCTGGCGCTCCGGTTATTCCGATAATGAAGGATTTGCCGGTATGGGCGTAAAGTTTTTTTATTTTTGCTTTAGCGCTTGGAAGCTTGTCTTCGATATCCCTGATGAGGCGGGAGGCCGAGCGTACATCGCCGTCACAGATTTTTTTTATTATTGAATCCATAATTGTTTACAAAGGGTATCTATTGCGGTTTTATATTTGTTTTAATCCATTCCACGATGGAATCAAGCGAGGCGCCGGGAGTGAAAATCGCTTTGATGCCGGCACTGTAAAGTATAGGTAAATCCTGTTCGGGAATAATACCGCCGCCGATGACAGTGATATCGGAAGCGTCTTTTTCGCGCAAAAGTTCCACGACACGCGGGAAAAGCATGCGGTGAGCACCGGAAAGACAGCTCAAACCGACCACATCAACATCTTCCTGAATAGCGGCCGACACAATTTGTTCAGGTGTTTGATGACAGCCCGTGTAAA
Organism: Smithella sp.; assembly: GCA_052139735.1. GTDB lineage: Bacteria > Desulfobacterota > Syntrophia > Syntrophales > Smithellaceae > Smithella. The sequence goes on from JBKQWB010000051.1 coordinate 43,752, forward strand.
CAACTTCAAATCCGGCATCGCGGAAACAACGCGCGAGAATGCGGGCGCCGCGATCGTGACCATCAAGCCCCGGTTTGGCAACCATCACGCGAATTTTTCTTTCCTGCATATCGATCTCCTAAAATACTATGATAAAATCATTTATACCCGTTTGCTTTCAAAAGATAACTCGGCGGCAAGGAGGATGCTCGGCATGCGTATTACTAATACGTTTAGGAAGCCGACGACACTGCCAGCAAAGTTAGCTAAAGAAAGTTGTTAATACAATCCCGGGTCTCTATACTCCCCGTAAACTTCACGGTAGATATCGCATATCTCCTGTAAAGTTGCCAAAGCTTTTACCGCCTCAATACAATGCGGCATTACGTTTTCTCCTTTTTTGCAGGAATTTTTTATATTGTCGAGAGACTTTTTGACGGCGTTATTGTTGCGTTTACGGCGCACATCATTGAGCCTTTTTATCTGTTCCTCGCTGACTTTTTCTTCGATTTCCAAAAGCGGGATTGAGTATTCATTGTTGCTTACATATTTATTCATTCCCACCATGATTTTTTCGCCTTTTTCCAGCTGTTTCTGAAATTTATATGCTGATTCGGCAATTTCCATTTGCGGAAAACCTTTTTCTATGGCGGTAATCATTCCACCCATATCATCAATTTTACGGATGTAATCCCATGCGCCCTCTTCTATTTGATTAGTTATGGTTTCAATAAAGTAAGAGCCCGCCAAAGGATCGATTGTGTTGGCCACCCCGGTTTCTTCTGCCAGAATCTGCTGTGTGCGCAGGGCAATTTCCGCAGCATGTTCGGAAGGCAGACAAAACACTTCATCCAGCGAGTTGGTATGCAGAGATTGAGTGCCGCCCAGAACAGCGGCCAAGCCTTCTACTGTTGTGCGGACAACGTTGTTATAAGGTTGTTGGGCTGCCAGCGAACATCCCGCTGTTTGCGTGTGAAAGCGCAACCACATGGAACGTGGATCTTTAGCATGAAAACGATCGCGCATGATTTTTGCCCATAAGCGGCGCGCTGCCCGCAGTTTGCAGATTTCCTCGAAAAAATCAATGTGCGAATTGAAGAAAAAAGACAGCCTGGGAGCAAAATCATCAACGTTCATTTTTTTGCGGCGAATTACGTCTTCCACATATTCGATGCCGTCGCGGATAGTGAAAGCCAGCTCCTGAACGGCTGTGGAACCTGCTTCACGAATATGATAACCGCTAATGCTGATCGTATTCCAATTCGGAACAAATTTTGTGCCGAATTCGACGGTATCACTGATTAGCTTTACGGAAGGTTCAGGCGGGCACATGAAAGTTTTTTGCGCGATGAATTCCTTGAGCATATCATTTTGAATGGTACCGCCTATTTTGGTTAGAGGCACGCCTTTAATATCCGCTGCTGCGCAATACATAGCAAATAAAACTGTCGCCGGAGGGTTGATCGTCATGGATGTGGTAACTTCATCCAGAGGAATGTCCTCCATAAGAGTCATGAAATCTTCCAGAGTGTCTATGGCAACGCCGCATTTGCCAACTTCGCCGAGGGCTTTGGGCGAGTCGCTGTCGTATCCCATGAGAGTCGGAAAATCAAAAGCGGTGCTAAGTCCGGTTTGACCTTCGCGCAGGAGCATTTTCCAGCGCTTATTGGTGTCTTGCGCACTGCCCATGCCGGAAAACATGCGGTATGTCCAATAACGCCCCCGATAACCGGTGGCTTGATTGCCGCGCAAATAAGGGAATTCACCGGGAACGCTGATGGCTTCAGAGTAATTAATATCTTTAATATCTTCCGGAGTATAGAGTCTTTTGATTTCCATATCCGATACGCTGGAGAAGCGTTCTTTTTGATCCGGATTATTTTTTAACGACTTTTGAACTTTATCTTCCCATTTCCGGCTGAGTTTCAAAGACGTTTCTTGCGTTTCCTTCGAGAAATACACAATTAAGCCTCCCATATTATTAGGAATAATTAAGAATACCCACGATAAAAACTAAAAGGCAGTAACTCAAATCTTTTAATTTTGTCAAGATATATTAAATAAAAGAAATATAAGCAATTTTGGATTTGCATTGAAGTTTTCCACTCTTAAATTTATTGGGCCTGAGAGTAATCGGAAATTCGAGTTTTATAGGTGGAGACGACGAGGTGTATAGTATGTTGAGGAAGCCGACAACGACGCCAACGAATATAGCGTTTTAATTTTGAAGTGGTATAAATACAAAAACACTCCCGTTATAAATATTCGGGAGTGTTTTTTGCTGTATGCTTATTGTGGTTTTACGTTTTCCGCTTCCAGGCCTTTTTTGCCCTTCTGTATATCGAAAGATACACGTTGCCCCTCAGTCAGTGATTTAAAACCTTCTGATTGAATGGCGCTGAAATGAACGAAGACATCTCCACCCTCATCATTTTCGATAAAACCAAATCCCTTGCTTGCGTTGAACCATTTTACTTTCCCTTCTGGCATAGTTGCTCAAACTCCTTTTATAGATTTTTCCAAGTCGAATTAACACCATGACAGGATTTGAAAATCTGAAATACTTTAAAGAATATTAGATTTATCTTTACAGGATTGAAAATCCACCAAACTTTAAAGAATATAACGGATTAACTTTGTACTTCAAAATGTCTAAATTCAACTTTTCCTTTCGCAAATCACAATTTACGAAAGCGTGTAAACTTAGACGCAAGGTCGAATAAAGTCAAGATGAATTTCAAGTTATTTATGGAAATTACTATTCTTATACATTGATGTGCATAATGTAAATCATCGTCCGCTTTTAAAATGCTTATCAAAGATCTGGAATAATTGAATGAAGCAAGAAAAATAATTAAAGATTAAATATTATTGTAATGTCTGATTTTTTCTTGACACAATACAGATATTAATTTATGCATTTACAATAAGTAATTATGGGTAAAATAACAACTTCCTGAAAAATTTTTATCGGTCTGCATCAGGAATCAATATCATGTTGAATAAAGGCGACTAAATTGAGCTTGGAAGAAAAAAGAAGAAAAAAGAAAGAAAAAGGAAAAGAAAGTCGAAGAAATACAATTTTGAAAGCAGCGCGGAGACTTTTCCTGGATCGGGGATTCAAGGCTGTAACAGTTGATAGTATTGCTGCCAAATCTGAAGTTAGCAAAGGATCAATTTACCTTTGTTTTGACAGTAAAGAAGAGATATATACTCAAATCTTAATTGCCGATAATATCGCGCTTAATGAAAGAATAAGGAATTTCACATCCATAGAAGCTTCGGCTTCGCAACTTTTGCAGGAATTCTCCCGAATTTATGTTGATTATTTTCTAAATGATAAAGAACTTTTTAGAATACTTATGACTTTCATGATGCAGACAGGCCAGATGCATCTAACGGATAAGCAAAGTAATGAACTGATTAGATCAACAAATGAAAATATTAAGCCTATTTCTGAAATTATCCAGAAGGGCATAGATTCCGGTGAATTTTTTCCCATAAAAAACATCCGGCAGATACAAAATGCAATTTGGGGTATGTTAAACGGCATTATTTCGCTTTATCTTTTTACGGGAAATCCGATAAAACGTATGGAGAGAATCCATTCCACAGTTCAAAATAGTTTGGATGTTATTATAAAGGGTTTGAAGGAATAATTTGTTCTCTTAAGGGGTTTTTACGCATTATTAAAATGCACGGAAATATTCCTTTAAGGTTGTGATTGTTGCAATTTAGATTCACTTTCCGCCATTTAAAATAAATTTTTAAAATCCTTGTCCGCCTTATGTAAGATATTTTTCACGTCTTTTTCAAGTTTTTCAAATCTGTCAATGATTGCCCTCGCCTCCGATGTGAGGTGAAGAGATTTTTTCTTGATGCCGGTTCCGACCAGTTTCTTCTTCATCCGTTCTTCAGAGGCTTTCAATCTTCCCCATGCCGTACGATAAGACATTCCAAATGTTAATATGATGAACCGGTAAATCTTATTAAATTTACATCACTTTTTAAAATATGATTTTTTATTGACAGCACAACAAATGTTGCTATATTAACACACATTATATTATGTCATTTATGACAAATGCCATTTACAACACATATTCTACTGTTAAGTGATATATTTCCCAAAACGAAAAAAAAATACTTTAAAACCACGCCCAAACAATAAAAATATCGGAAGAAGTATTAATGAAGGCCATGCAAATAATTAATTAAACTGTTTTCCAAATTTAGAAATCCAATTTTGTCCTTGCTATTAAAAGAAATTATCTTACAAAATAACATCAATATTCAGGGAGGAGGTATTATGAATATACAAACTTCAAGCGTTGCAAAAAACTCAGAAGTAGCCAGAGAAATTCCTGTTCCAGGAAAAGAGGTGACAGTTTGCACCAATCCAGCGACGGGCGAAGTGATTGCCGAATATTCGATAAATACGGTGGAAGATGTGATAACTGCAGTAAAAAATGCCCGGCGCGCTCAGCCCGCCTGGCAGGCGCTGCCTCTCAAAAACAAAATCCGATATGTAACGAAATTTGCCGAGTACATTCAGAAAAATTCGGCAAAAATAACAGAGATAATTTCGCAGGATAATGGGAAGACGCCTTGCGACGCAATGGTAGCGGAGGTGGCTCCTGCGGCGCTGGCAACGGCATACTACTGTAAAAATGCCGCGAGGTTTTTAGCAGACAGAAAAATAAAAGCAGGCAACATCATGCTGATGAACAAGCGCAGCAGCGTTGCCCGGACGCCTTTTGGTGTGGTGGGTATTATTTCTCCATGGAATTATCCTTTCGCAATTCCTTTTTCCGAAGTGGTCATGGGATTGCTGGCGGGAAACACAGTTATTTTGAAGACAGCCTCGGAAACGCAGGTCGTCGGTCATGTACTCAAAGAGTGCATCGAATACGCCGGTCTTCCCGAAAATGTTTTCACTTATATTAATATGCCCGGAAGCAAGGCTGGAGACGCGTTTATAGATGCCGGCGTTGATAAGCTGTTTTTTACAGGGTCTGTTCCCGTGGGAAAATATCTAATGAAAAAAGCGTCAGAGAAGTTGATTCCGGTTGTTCTGGAACTGGGCGGCAATGACGCGATGATCGTTTGCGATGATGCGGATCTGTATCGGGCCGCATGCGGAGCCGTTTGGGCAGGCATGCAGAACGCCGGCCAGTCATGCGGTGGTGTTGAGAGAATATATGTGGATAAAAAAATTTACCATGAGTTCTTGGCGATATTAAAGGAAAGAGTCGAAGGACTGCGCGTTGGAGAAGGAAAACGCCCTGCAACGGACATCGGCGCCATGACTACCAGAAAACAAATGAAGACCGTTCAGGAGCATATTGACGATGCTCTGACGAAAGGCGCGAAAATCTTCGCGCAATCCAAAGTTCCGGAAAACAGCAAAGGGAATTTTATGCCCTGCATGGTGCTGACCGATGTGAATCATACCATGCTGACAATGAAGGATGAAACATTCGGACCGATTGTCGGAGTAATGCCTTTTGAAACAATTGATGAGGCTATAGCATTAGCCAACGATTCCAACCTTGGTCTGACCGGCTCAGTCTGGTCAAAAGACAGGAGAAAAGCAAGGCGGATCGGCCGCAGGATTATGGCCGGCGCAATTAGCATCAACGATCATTTAATAACGCATGGTCTTGCCGAAACGCCCTGGGGCGGTTTCAAAGAGAGCGGAATCGGCAGGACGCACGGAGATATCGGATTTGCCGAAATGACACAACCTCAGGTTATAGTGGACGACATAATGAGCACGATGCCTTTCGTTCGCAGAAACTTCTGGTGGCATCCCTTTGAAAAGATTCAGTATGAAGGCATGAAAGGCCTTATAGACACTTTCAACAGCAAAGGATTAGGGGAACGCCTCGCCGGTCTCATTAAAGTAACCAACGCCTTCTTCGGATCATTCATGAAAAAATAAAAAGTTTAGAAAAACGCCCCGATAAATTGTTTAAATATCGGGGCGTTTTTTATTTAATAATCGAGAAGAAAAAGCAATTATCAATATACTGTATCTGTCTTCCCTCTAAGTAAAAACAGTATGCATGATAGCGCAAGATAGGCCGCCGCGAGCATGTAATGGGCATGGGTTGATGTGACACGCCAGGGCAGGTAAAGTTCACCGCTCGGCATTACCGAATGAATAATACCAAACAGTGTCAATACGGCGCATACGGCACAGTATAAGGCCGCCTGCCGGGCTTTATGGTCAATGAGATACGCCAGCATGCTTCCCCACAGAAGTCCCGTAAGAATAAAGCCATTACTGAGCATGGTCAGTGTTTGATGCATGATTTGCAGACGCACAGGCAGCTTATCCGGTGTGGCATTCAGCGCGCCCATGAATTGACCCAGAATGATAAGCATGAGACTCGCGACAACAGGCAGAAAGCTTAAACTTACTGCCGGGGAATGAGCGGGCGGCGAATCGCTGTATGCCTGACGGATGATTTCAAAACCGATGAAGATGAAAATCGGCGCGATGACCGCTCGCGGGATAAGACTGATAAAAAGTGAAAGCAGTCCGACGACGGAGCAGACACCGATGAGCAGTCCTGTAAACAAAGTGTACCACCAGGTCGCCCCCATCTTTTTGTATGCCGGATGGCCTATATATGGCGTAGTTTGCGTCACGCCGCCGAAGAAAGCCGCGATCAGCGATGTGAATGCCTCCGTAAGCAGGATATCCCTTGTGCGGTAATTGTCACCTGCCAGGCGGGCGCTCTCCGTATTATTGATGCCGCCGATAATTGTCAAAATGCCGAAGGGTATGGCGATGGGCAGATACTTAATGCTCTGCGGCAGTGTTTTAAGAAAATCTATTGAAAAAACGGGTAAAGAAAAATTCATGTGCAAAATCGGCGCGGTGAACTCCGGCAGGTATCCGCCATAGCCCAGAGCAAAATGAATACCGGTGCCCAGAATGACAGCCGCAAGAACGCCGGGCAGGCGGCCAGGCAGATGCAATTTGGTCATGAGCGTCGTGAATATCAATCCTAGGGCTACCATGCCGACGACGGCCTCGTTGAATATTTCGATCATTGGTAGAAATCCCAGCAGCAGAAGCCCGATTCCCGCCAGCGGCCCCAGCAGTCCCGCGGTGGGAATGATTCGCTGAACCCATCCGCCGAAAAATGATGTGAAAATCTTAACGACTCCGATCATGAAGAGAGTGGCCATGCCGATGTGCCAGGTGAGTTGAGCGTCACGGGTGGCAATATAAGCGGGGCCCATGACAGCATAGGCAATGCCAATGGTTGAAGGCGTATCTATACCCAGTGGCATTGCCGTGACATCGGTGCGTCCGGTCTTTCGTCTCAAACGGATGGCAAGCCATGTATAAACAAGATCACCCGCGCAAATTCCGACGGCTGTGCCCGGCATCATGCGCGTCAGGATAATTTCCGCCGGATAGTTGAAAGTGAAGACGAGGATCGCGCTGAAAAATATCAGCACTCCGACATTGTCGAGAAACAGGGCAAGAAAAGCGGTTGTCTCTCCCCATAACCTGCTTTGACTGACAGCGTTTTCAGCGTTCATTGCTCCTCCTCAAATTTCACTTTAATCAAAACTCATGAACTCGCATTTATATATCTAAAATCGAGCTGTTTGACAATTCGTTTTCATGGCATCTTGACAAACCGTAACGATTTATGTTTTTATCATTTCAATTCTTCTAGAGTTTTCAGATTCAATTTCCTATTTGTAAAAAGTTGTCAAGGGATTTGGGCATGATTACATCTAAATCAGGTTAATTAACATCATAAATCAATTCAGCCGATAGCTGCATTCCGGCTTTTTACGTTTGATATAATAAGAAAAATGAATCTCCATATCAATCAAAGTTGAAAGGAGGTATTAAAATGGCTAAAAAATCATTTCCTCTGTCCAAAGTTTACAGTTTGCTTGAACCTGGGCCGGTTGTCATGGTCACGACCGCACGACAAGGTCGTCCAAATATCATGACCATGTCGTGGCATATGATGATTGAATTTGAGCCGCCTCTGGTGGGTTGCATCATCAGCAATCGCAACTATTCCTTTGACTTGTTGAAGGCAACCAACGAATGCGTGATTAATATTCCCGCGGTCGAGATAGCTGAAAAAGTCGTAGGGTGCGGGAATACGTCAGGTGCGAAAATAGACAAGTTCAAAAAATTTGGTCTTACACCAAAGCCTGCTGTAAAAGTCGGAGCGCCACTCATTGATGAATGCTATGCAAATCTCGAGTGTCTGGTTGTTGACACAAAGATGGTGGATGAGTATTGCCTGTTTATTCTTGAGGTCGTGAAAGCCTGGATCGACCCCGCAGCGAAAAACCCACGGACGATTCATCATCTGGGAAAAGGCAATTTCATGGTTGCGGGTAAAAAGATCAAGTTAAAATCAAAAATGAAATAGTGCCTGAGACCAAAGCGAAAAGGAGAAGTGCAATATAAAAAGAATCGCACAAAATTAAATCAGGTTCCGATTAGAAACTAAAAATTTGTTTATTTTACAATTTTAAAAAGCTCTTTTGCTTTCGGGTCTGCGGCGGTTCGCAGCAGTTCAAATAAAACCATTTCCGTGGAGGTGATTTTTGCGCCTGCGCTTTTCATTGCGTCTATTCCGATCTGGCGGTTTTCCTGTGTGCGCGATGAAACGGCGTCGGCAGCCAGATGAACATCGTAACCGTTGGAGATTAGATCCAGAGCGGTCTGGTATACGCAAACATGGGTTTCAATCCCTAGGAGGACTAGATGCCGGCGGCTTAATGCTTTCAACTGCTTGTGGAAATGCACGTCTTCCCAACAACTGAAAGATTCCTTTGCTATCGGTTTAATGCCCTCAAGTTCCGCGGCTATCTGCGGTAGCGTTGGTCCAAGTTTTTGCGGGATTTGTTCGGTGACAATAACCGGCAGGTTCAAGACTTTAAATCCTTTAATTAATTTTATAGTATTGGAGAAAAGATTTTCCTTGTCAAACATGGCTTGGGCAAGGTTGCCCTGAATATCAATGATAACTAAAACAGCGGTGTCACGACTGATCATTTTAAATTACTCCACGTTTTATTTTTATCAGGAAAGATGATTTCCCAGCAGCAAACCTCCGTCGATCAATATTTCCGCTCCCGTGGTATAGCTTGCGGCGTCCGATGCCAGATAGAGCGCAGCGCCGGCTATTTCATCGGGATTGCCTATTCGACCGGAGGGCAAAGCTTTTTCTACCATTTCTTTTACTTTTTGAGCTTCTTCGGGCGGCAAGTGTCCCCAGTGAGAATTCATCATCTTTGTGCTGATTGGCCCCGGAGCGATAGTGTTTACCTGAATGTTAAAACGGAGAAGTTCACTGGCAAAGGCTTTTGTCAGCATTCTCACGCCGGCTTTGGAAATAGAATAGATGCTTAAACCCGGTTCGGGATTGTACCCGTCCACGGAAGCGATATTGATTATTTTGCCCCCGCCCTGCTTGACCATAATATTGGCTGCGGCCTGACTGACGAAGTAAGCACCTTTGAGATTTATATCCATGAGTTTATCCCAGAGGCGGTCGTCACATTCAAGGACCGAACCCATGGCGGGACTTGCGCCGGCGTTGTTGACCAAAATATCAATCCGTCCGTATTTTGCCACTACGGCATCGATCATTTTTTTAATTTCTTCTGTTTTGCCCAAATGAGCCGGAAGCGGAAAAGCTTCACCGCCGAGGGCTATGATTTCGCCAGCCGTCGCTTCCAGATCCTGCGCTTTGCGGCTGGTAACGACAACCTTGGCTCCGGCTTTTGCAAAAGCAAATGCAATGGCCTGGCCGATACCGCGGCCGCCTCCGGTAATGACCGCCACTTTTCCTTTTAATGAAAATCGGGATATATCAAACATAGGAAGTCTCCTTTGTGTTTTCTATATTAGGTAAAAATGATTTGATGGAAAATTGCAACTTTTTTTTGAAAAGTTGGCATCGGATGTTAGCAGTTTTACCTGCAGACACCCGATGCATGGGAAAATTACTTTTTCACTGCCTTGGGCGCCAGCGCCTCACGGTCACCGCCGCTCATTCCAGCTATGTATTTCACCAGTTTTTTCCGGGACTCGATATCGTACTGAGTCGTAATGGCAATTTGCTCCATGATGGGCGATCCGCCGCCGTGGTAATTGCCTATATTGTAAATGCCGCCAGTTGATGAACACATCTCGTCGCCAATGTATCGCCAGAACTGTGCCTGATCCTCCGCCGACATCTTCGGATTGCGTTTGGTGAATTTTAAAAGCGCTTCACCTATTGCCGGATTGGCAAAATCCTTTTCATGCGGAAATGTAGCCGCAACACCGCCGGAGATATCACAAAGAATCTCGGCTTCGCGATAGACCGCCTCGCCGGAGAGACACCGGCCGACATTACAGTATATCGAATGGGGAATATAGGAACCGGGACCAAAAGGAACAAAACCCATGCCCGGAATATAAACTTCCGGTTTGGCCAGATCGGATGCCGTATAGCCCGCGGCATAACCCAGTTCGGTGGTCATGATGAGCTCAGCCAGTTTCTCGCGGACGTGCGATTCTTTATGGACGTTGTTGCATTCGGCAGCCAGTGCGGCTTTCCCCAGCAGAATATCACCGATGGCCGGTTTGCAGCCGGAGTATGAATGGCGATGGAACAAGGCAAACAGCAGGGCTAATATGCCACCGTGCATATGCTCGCCTGCCAGGAATACTCTCTCCCACGGCACGAAACAGTTTTCAAAAATCAGATACGAGTCGGTAAGTCCGGGGGTAAAACCGCGTTTGTAATGATCGCGTTGACGGTAGTTATGAATGGTCACAACTTGTTTCATTCCATCCCAGTCTCCGGGAACGGCAAAAGCCACGGCGTAGTCTTTGTCTTCCGGCCTGAGTGCGCGGGTAGGTATAACAAGGATCTCATCAGATACAGACGCTTCGGAAATGTGCACCTTGCAGCCTTCCACAATGATACCGTCCTTGGTTCTCTCCTTGATATACACATAAGAACCGGGATTGGGCTGCTCGGCAGGGCGCAGCATTCTGTCGCCCTTGGTGTCTGTCTGAGCGGATGCGGCGATCATGTCTTCCTTCTGGAAACGGGTCAGCCATTTCTTGAAGTTTTCGTGATAATTGGTCTCGCCCTTTTTTATTTTATCCGCTTCATACGAGACATTGTAAATGGCGTTTGTGGCATCTATGCCCATGCATCGCTGGATGCAGCCACCGACTTTCTGGCACAGCATACGCGTCATATCCTGCTTACAGTGCAGGTCTTCCTTGCTCTGGTGAATATGAGTAAAACGGTTAATCTTCTCTCCGGTAAGGTGAGATGTGGCAGTCATCAGACGTTCATTTTCGGGTTTGGCCGCTTCATCATACGTCGTGCCCATAACATTGATACAGTTGCTTTGCAGCTCGTCCGTCCGATCGATCAGATTACCATCATAATAGATGTTACGTTTCATTTTCGATAGGGCGTTTATAAAATCTTGTTTTGTTCTCATTTTAATACCCCTTTTAAAAAAGTTTTAGGTTATTTGGTTTTATCTTTTGAGGATGTTCCTCCATCTTTTTTCTTCATAATATTTTCCAAAACACTGGCATCTTCCAGTTTCAGGTAAAATGTCGGGCATGACTCTTCTTTCTTTGCGCGGATGCCGTCAAAAACAATTTCAATTAAAGGATCGAGCATATCCGCGATGCTTGGCTTTCGTTTAGGCATTCCCTGCATATGCCAATGAATGAATAAGTGTTCGACAGTGCCCATAAACATGGAGCGAATCAAATAAGGATTGGAATCCTTTTTGAAAGTTCCGTTGGCTATTCCCTCCTTGATGCAATCCAAAAAATTATGAGATGACCGCCGTATAGCAGCATGTGCAGGTGTATGGCGAAATCTCTTATTGGACATTAACTGCAGCAAAACCAGCGCCGAGTAGTTGGGATTGGATTGATAAAGCTGGACATAGAAAAGCAGAATAGCTCTGATTTTCCCTTCCACTCCTTTGATATATGGTATGACTTTTGATGATTCTTCAAGAGTCTCATTAGATACTTTTTCGGGAATGGCGAAGAGAAGGTCTTCTTTTGTGCCGAAATATTCGTATATTGTGGCTTCTGAAACCCCGGCTGCTTTACTGATTTCGGTAATCGTCGTGTTCTGGAAGCCCTTTTCGGCAAAGATGCGCAAGGCAGCATCCATAATACGGTCTTTTCTGGTTTTAGGGCGACTCTTATCCATCATCATATCCTCCGCCGATGATGATTTTAAGATACATCATCATAGTCGTACTGTCAAGTATTATTTTATTTCATAGTCTGACTATGAAATAAAAATACAATTTGAAGTACAACAAAGCGTAAATAGTTTGTAAAAATGGTAGCAATCGTAATAATACCTAAGAGTATTATATAATTATAAGACTAAATCCGTATTAGGTCAAAACCAGAGGGGTAATTTCAAAAGAGAGGCTTGTTGCTTTCTAATACTTGCTTTGAGGTTCATGCCACTGATTTATTTAATAAATTTCTCCTGTAATAATTCAGCATTTTTCTGTTTTGCGAAGCAGTCAATATCATTCAATCTTCCGAATTTCTAACATTGCAATTGGGAATAATAGATAAAATTGGACTTGCCATATGACGTTTTATGAAATAGATTATATATGTTATACAAACTAATAAAATTTAAGTTAGGCATTCAACAAATCTTCTTCACTTTGTCATTAGCAAATAGACTAAGTGTTAATAAGCGGGATAAGCGTTTGATTTAATATGAGTAAAAAAGAAGATAAACTATACAGGAAGTTAGCAGATGCAAGTGATGCTTCTGCTCAAAACCTGCTGGGCATGATGTACCAGCAGGGTAAAGGTGTTCCTCAAGACGATGCTGAAGCCATAAAATGGTATCTCAAGGCTGCCGGGCAGGGTCATGCTGATGCCCAGAATAACCTGGGCATGATGTACCAGCATGGTAAAGGCGTTCCTCAAGACGATGCCCAAGCCGTTAAATGGTATCTCCAAGCTGCCGAACAGGGTCATGAGGATGCCCAGAATGAACTGGGCATGATGTACCAGCAAGGCATTGGTGTTCCTCAGGACGATGTCGAGGCTGCAAAATGGTATCTCAGGGCTGCCGGGCAGGGTCATGCTGATGCCCAGAATGAACTTGGCATGATGTATCAATATGGTAAAGGCGTTGAGCAGAACTATGCTGAAGCCATAAAATGGTATCTTCAGGCTGCCGGGCAGGGTCATGTTGATGCTCAGAATAAACTGGGTATGATGTATCAGAATGGTAAAGGCGTTGTGCAGAACGATGCTGAAGCCGCAAAATGGTATCTCAAGGCTGCCAGGCAGGGTCATGCTGATGCCCAAAATGAACTGGGGACGATGTACCAGAATGGTAAAGGTGTTGTGCAAGACAAAACCCAAGCCATAAAGTGGTATCTTCAGGCTGCCGGGCAGGATCATTCTGACGCCCAGAATAATCTGGGTATGATGTACCAGCATGGTAAAGGCATTGAGCAGAACTATGCCGAAGCCATGATATGGTATCTCAAGGCTGCTGCGCAAGGTAATGCTGCTGCCCGGAATAACCTTGGCATGATGTACCAGCATGGGAAAGGCGTTCCGCAAGACAGAACTGAAGCCATAAAATGGTATCTCAAAGCTGCCCAAGAGGGTGATGCTGATGCCCAGAATAACCTGGGTAAGATGTACCAGGATGGTGAAGGTGTACCGCAAGACGATGCTCAAGCCATGAATTGGTATCTCAAGGCTGCCGGGCAGGGCAATGCTGATGCCCAGAATAGTCTTGGCATGATGTATCAGGCTGAGGCCGTAAAATGGTATGTCAAGGCTGCTGAACAGGGTCATGATGAAGCCAAGTTCAATTTGAGTTTGATGTACGATATTCCTTTGAATAAAACAGGGGCTATCATTAACGATTCAGAAGAAGGTAAAAAAGATGTTGCACAAGACAAGGCAGAGGCCCTCAGCGAGGCTATAGAACAAGAGAATACAGATGAACAGCTGGCATTAGATGAAAGCAAAAATATACCGCAAGAGAATGTAGAGACTGCCAGCGAAATTGAAGAACAAGGGGATGCTAATAAACAGCTCGATGCTAATTTGGCATTAGATGAAAGCAAAAGTATACCGCAAGAGAATGTAGAGACTGCCAGTGAAATTGAAGAACAAGGGGATGTAAGTAAACAACTCGATGTTGATTTGGCATTAGATGAAAGCAAAAATATACCGCAAGACAATGTAGAGACCACCAGCGAAATTGAAGAACAATGGATTACAGATAAGCAGACCAGTGATGGTTTGGCATTAGATGAAAGCAAAAATATACCGCTAGAGAATATAGAAGAGGCTGCCGGCGAAGTTGAGGAACACGGGATTGCAGTTGAACAGCCCGGTACTTGTTTGATATTAGAAAAAGATAAAGATGTTGAGGAAGAAGATGCAGAGACTATTATCAAAGCCGCCGGGAAAGGAATTGCTGCTGCCCAGAATAAGTTGGGTATGATGTATCAAGGGGGTAAGGACACGTCAGGCAGATCAATGCTGGTTGGGCAAAGCAATGCTGCGGCAATTAAATGGTATCTAAAGGCCGCCGCGCAGGGTGATGCAGATGCCAGGGATAATCTAAACACAATGTACGAAACTGGTGGCGGTGTTTTGCAGACCAACGCAGAGACCATCAAATGGTGTCGCAAGGCTGCTGAACAAGGAATCGCATCCGCACAGTTTTATTTGGGTTTGGCATATGAAGAAGGTACAGGTGTTGAACAAGACAATGCGGCGGCAACCAAGTGGTATTTCAAGGCTGGTGAACAGGGTCATGCTGAAGCCCAGTATCATCTGGGACTGATGTATAGTCAAGGATTACAGGACTATGCCGAGGCTGCAAGGTGGTTTTTAAAAGCTGCTGAGAAAGGGATTGCAGATGCACAGTTCAATATTGGTATAATATTAGAAGAAGGTAGAGGCGTTAAACGGGATTCTTATTCGGCTGAGGTTTGGTATAGTGAGGCAGCTGCGCAAGGGCACGAGGGGGCGCAGTCAAGACTCAATAAGATGAAAAATAAAGAACAGTAGCGGATAAACTTAAACAGACACTTCTTTCTGAATAAAACAAGTCATCATATCCATCGAGTACGCTCGCATCAATCGTAAATAATAAAAAAGTAAAAAACTCCATCGTAACATATGGCGCCAATCGGTTGCGCAGGAAGAAAATTTTACAATGGGGAGATTTATTGCCTGAGTTTGGCAAAGACAATATTAGCCAATTCTTTTTCCGGAACATTATTATGATCAACGGAATGACCGGCAACTAAAATCCATTTGACGGCGGAATTTTTAAAATCAGGTTTATTTGCACAGGCTGTCAAACAGCCGCAAACGAGAATGCCGATGTCCCATTGTTCTTTCGTTTGGCCATCTGACAGAATGAATTCCGGTGAAACTAATTTTTTGATTTCCTGAACCAGTTTTGCTCTGTCAATAATTGGATTACAGCCGCCGCAATATTTTACACAGATACTAATTTGCATGTAAGTTACCACCTTACAGACGGTGATTACCGGTAAGGTCTATTATTGATTTATTATGCGCTCCCCTGCGGGATGCGCTTCCGGTCAATCGTCTACCTTTGTTGGCTGTGTCGTCTGCTTCCTCGACGAATTGTCAATTCGCCTCCGGAGCCTCCTCTTGCCGTCTCACTATGCTTCTGACTGCAAATTGGTATAATTAAATAATACACCGCGTCGACCTTATAGTTTTTAACAATACTAATCTTTAATTCCGGCGATTTCTTTAGCCAGTTTCTTCTTCTGTTCCAGATTACCCTGACGGGAAATCATAATTCGCTGAGCCTGAGGAGATCCTGCGCCATGCATGGATTCCGTGCGATAACCGACAGCTGCCGTGCCAAGAGTAATATTTTCCACCAGTCTTAAAATGCGGCAGCGGTTCTCCGTGGGCACCGAAGCAATTCCCTTAAAATATTTTTCAACTAATTTGCCGATTTCCGGATGACGCAAATCCTTTTCCGAGGCCATGGTAACCATTGCTCCTCCGGCAATATCTTCCGCCAGCCTGGCGATCTCATAAGGAAATCTTGTAACATTTTGCTTGCAGACATTGGCCAGCAGTAAATCAATCAGGTAAGTGCCGGAATCTGTTTTATGCCCCTGCGCCGAACAGGCGATTCCGCAGGAGAAAAGCGTTTCATTGAGATGTATCATTTCAATCAGTTTGTCTTTTACGTGGGAAGCTTTGGATGCGCCGTTGTAATCAGCGGCCAGAGCCGCCGCGCCGATAAGCACGTCGCCGACGCCGACTTTGCAGCCGCCATAACTCTGACGGTGATAACCGGCAAAACGTTCTACCAGAGCTCCGCTGAATTCGTATTCCCCGCACATAAACACATTTTCCCAGGGAACGAATAAATTGTCAAAAACCATCAACGCCTCATGGCCGCCGAATTGCCTGTTGCCGACATCTATTTCGCAGCCTTCCAGTTTCCGCGTGTCGCAGGATTGTCTTCCGTAGATATAGGAAATACCCTCCGCGTCGGCAGGCGCGACAAAAGAAACCGCGTAATCGGCGTCTTCTTTGGACATGGCAATTGTCGGCATGACTAAAATCCAGTGCGAATTGATTGCGCCTGTCTGATGCGCTTTGGCGCCGCGCACGATAATGCCGTCTTTTCTTTTTTCCACAACATGCGTGTAAAGGTCCGGATCTTCCTGCTTACCGGGAGAAAGTCCTCGATCGCCTTTGGGATCAGTCATAGCGCCGTCAACAACAAGATCTTCTTCCTGGATCATTTTAAGAAACTTGACGAACCTTTCATGATATTTAGTGCCGAGTTTCTTATCCATCTCAAAAGTTACGCTGTCTACGGCATTTATGGCATCCATTCCGACGCATCTTTGAAAACAGGCACCGGTTTTTTGTCCCAGCAAGCGCTGCATTTTTACTTTTTTTACCAGATCTTCAGTGCTTTGATGCAAGTGGCAAAAACGGTTTATCTTTTCTCCCGTCAGATGGGATTTTGCAGTCATTAGATCTTCATGTTGGGGATCTTGAGCTAACGAGTAAGTCATTTTTACGGAATTCATGGATGGTCTGATTATCGGATTATCTACCGGATTTTTCACCAATTCACCCAGTAAATAGACTTTAAAATTCATTTTACGCAGGCTTTCCTCATATTGTTGGGCTGTTTTTAAGGCCATTTTTTATACCTCCTTCAATCTTTAACCTGTTTGAATCTTCCATCATATTCGTGAGTTGAAATTTTATATTACAAATAATTGCAAGTTAACTTTCTGGAGAGTTACATTACATTAAACTAATACTTTGTTAAGTAAATATCAAGGCCGGATGATTATTATATTCTTGACATACAGGATTGGACTTCTTATACTCCATCAACTTATTTGAACTTTTTCAATAGTTGAAAATAATGTCAGGTAATTGAAATCGTTGGATATTGTGGCCGTTCCGGCCGTAAAATATATTTTGAAAAAGGGAAAGGAAATAAAGAATATGTCTATCATGAATTGGGTCAAAGATGAAACCGTAGCGATTATAACCATGACCAACGGTGAAAACAGGCAAAATCTTGTTTTTGCCAAAACTTTAAGCGCCATGCTTGATGAAATAATTGCCGATAAATCGATATCGTCCCTGATTATTACTTCCAATGACGAGAAGAATTTTTCTCAGGGCATAGACGTTGTATGGATTACGGAACAGATGCAGAAAAATGAACACCAGCCGGTCACTGATTTCATCAACGAAATGGATATTGTGTTTAGAAAACTACTTCTTTATCCGGTACCGGTCATTGCGGCAATCAACGGTCATGCTTTCGGCAATGGTTCGATATTATCCTGCGCCTGCGATTTTCGATTTATGCGGTCGGACAAAGGTTTCTTCTGTTTCCCTGAAGTTAACATAGGCATTCCTTTCAGGTGGGGCATGAACGCTTTTGTCAAGAAAGCCATTCCATTGCACATATTCACACAGATGCAGTTTTCCGGAAATCGTTATACCGCGCCTGAGCTGGAAAAACACAACATTATTGTGAAAGCTTGTGCCAATCAGGATGATCTTATGGCCTCAGCTATAACCTTTGCCAAAACTTTTCAGAAGAAGCGGGGGATTTTTAGTGAATTAAAAAAGAGGCTGCATAGTGATATTATTAAAGTACTGGACGCGGACTATATGCCGTCGTCAGCCAAAATTGATTCTCTGTTAATTTCTGATTAAACAGTGTTGCGAAATTCAATAATTACAAAATAAATTATATAGGTGGAAGAAAAATGAAAACAGCTATTACGGAAATGTTCGGAATAAAATATCCCATTATATGCGGTGCAATGATGTGGCTTTGCAAGCCAAAGCTTTGCGCCGCCATCTCTAACGCCGGCGGTATGGGAAACCTGACCGCGGGAAATTATTCCACAGAGGAAGAATTCCGTGAGGCCATTAAGCTGACACGAAAACTGACAGATAAACCCTTTATGGTAAATGTGACTATTCTGCCGTCTGTGCATATTACAGCCGAGCATCATAAAATGTTCCTGCGTGTTTGCGCAGAGGAAAAGGTTGACGGTCTGGAGATATCCGGCACGCCGCTGGACAAGGCAGTGGGAAAAGAATACATTGATATTCTAAAGAAGGCGGGAGTTAAACTATTTCACAAGGTGGGATCTGTGCGTCATGCCATGCATGCCGAGAAGTCAGGTTATGACGGCATTTATGCCGCAGGTATAGAAGAGGGCGGCCATCCGCTTAATGATGACGTAACCACAATGGTGCTCACTCCGCGAATTGTAGAATCAGTGAAGATTCCGGTGGTGACTGTTGGCGGTGTTTCCAACGGCCGCACATTTGCGGCGGCGCTTGCTCTGGGTGCAGAGGGAGTTATGATGGCGACCCGTTTTGTCGCAACACAGGAGTGTGAGGTTCACGATAACATTAAACAGGAACTTATCCGGCGGCAGGAATATGAGACAACTCTTATCTGTAAATCCATTGGTTTGCAGGGCAGGGCGATAAAAAATAAGATTGTTGAAGAAGTTTTAGCCGTGGAAGCAAAATGCGGGGGCTTGGAACAACTTATTCCGCTTATATCCGGACAGAGAGTAAAAGAGGCGTGGGAATTCGGCAATGTTGATGACGCTCCCATGATGATGGGGCAATCAGTCGGGTTTGTAAAGGATATTCCCACGTGTAAAGATCTTATTGAAAGGATCGTAGCGGAAGCCGGATCGGATATTAAACGCGTTACGGATATATTTAAAAAATAAATATAAAAATATTCCCCTGTTCAATGGACAGGGGAATATTTTTATGCTCATGTTAAAATGAATTTCTGTTTGTTGTTGGAAAGTTTACCATATTTCGAAAAAAATTTAGGCCTCTTTTTTTATATTGTCTTAATCTTAATCCGATACAGATATATGCTTTCCATGATCAAACGCAGAGCACCGCATATTTTGCGGCCTGTATTTAAATAAATATTCCTTTGACACACAGGAGCCTTGTTCATATACTCCCTCCTTGAGAAAAGAAGTTCTTAATCAAAAGGAGGCAATATAATGATTACACTGATTGCGACTTTAAAAATTAAAGAAGGAAAAACACAAGATGCTATCAACGCGCTCAAAGAGATCGTTCCCAAAATTAAAGCCAGCGAGCCTGGATGTATAGAGTATATACCACACACCGTCCGCGGCGATGAAAGTACAATTATTTTTTATGAGAAATACAGCGATAAGGATGCCCTGAAACTGCATTCCGCCAATTTGATGAAAAATATTGAAAGTCTTTTGCCCTTGCTGGAACCGGGCATGGATATCAAAACCTGTTACGCGATTATCTGATAATGTTGTTGGGATTCTAAAGAAAGTTTTCACCACGTTGGTGAAAACTTTCGGCAATATAATGATATATTTATTATACGCTCTCATGAATGGAATGCGTTTTTGGTTAGAACTCTATCTTTGTTGACGGAAAAGCCCAGTGCATAGGTGTGTGAAGAAAACCTGAGGCAGAATGAAGGGCTTCTTGTAAGCGGGATAGAATCCCAAGAAAATTTCTGTCAGACCGGAAAATCCCAAACGAAAGTAAAACGAACGAGGGCGAGACAACAGCAGGACATCCGGTAAAAAGCAGACAGAAGAAAATGATGGATAAATATCACTGATATTCAGTTGGCTTAAAGGATTTTAAGATGGGACTTATAAATTTGTTATTTAAAGATCCGCTGGCTTTTGTAATTCTGTCAGCGTTGTTGTTATATTCAGTCATCTTTCATGAATTAGCTCACGGCTGGGTTGCCTTTAAAATGGGGGATCCCACAGCACAAAGGATGGGACGATTGACGCTCAATCCGGTAAAACATTTAGATGTTATCGGGACATTGATGCTTTTGATTATCGGTTTTGGCTGGGCAAAACCTGTCCCCATACATCTGGGGAATATCCCTGGCGATAAAAGACGCAAAGCGCTTATCCTCGTTTCGGCGGCAGGTATTACCGCGAACATTATCTGCGCTTTTATCGCGCTTTTATTATTTCGGCTGATTTCTCCTGAACCATCGGGGATGGTTGGACAGGTGCTTTTTATGCTGGCGCGGATTAACATTATCTTGGCCGCGTTTAATTTAATCCCGATTCCTCCGCTTGACGGTTCCAAAATTCTCATGGGTTTCGCGCCGGAATCAATAACAAAAGTTCTTGATCAAATTGAACCTTTCGGGTTTTTTATTGTTATCGGGTTGTTGTATTTAGGTTTTCTTAATCCAGTGATAGATTTGTTTCAACATGTTATTTTAGCCATTATCACTGTTTTTTTGCCCTGATAAATGATAGATAATCTACAAGATGAAATCATTAATAAAAGGAGGAGCCAGTATGATGATGACATTTGCAGAGTTATTAAAAAACAGAAGAGCAATCCGTGATTTTCAGGAAAAAGAAGTTCCGCTCGATATAATAAAAGAAATACTCAAGGAATCTTGTATGACGCCTTCAGCCAGCAACGGTCAACCTTGTCGGTTTTCGATCGTTAATTGTAAAAATACCATTAAAGCGCTATCCGATGAAAGCAAAGAAAATCTTCTTGATGATTTTGCCAAAAATAAAACTGCACTTAATCCCGGATATGTCGATATGCTCAAAAACAAAAACTTTAATGTGTTTTATAACGCGCCCTGTTTGATCTATGTAATCGGTTCTACCGCAGTGGATTCTCTGGAATTGGATTGCGCGCTGACCGTAAGTTATATCATGTTTTCGGCGGCAGCAAGAGGATTAGGAACTTGCTGGATCGCATTGGGTTCATATATCCGTGATCTCAAGACAAAAGCCCTGTTGGGAATTCCCGATGGCTGCCAGATCGTCGCGCCTGTTATTATCGGATATCCGAAAGAAATTCCCGCGGCTCCGGTGCGGCATGATCCGCAAATTCTCAGGGTAGTTAGTTAAGTTGACGTCAATACAGGATTCACAAAGGATGCTGCATGACTTTCAATCCGAGCGACAAGACGAAAAAAATGCTGGCTGCAATAGGTGCGGGCATATTGGGTAATCTGCTTTCGTTTTTATCCAGCCTTTTGACTCCAATGCACCCGCAGATATCTTTTGATTTTTCACACCTGGCCACTTTTGTTACCGCGATAGCCCTGGGGCCCATTTACGGGATGATTGCCGGAGCCGTTGGTTCCATATATCCTTATGTGCATTACGCCATATTCGGAATTTATGGCCCATATTTCGGTCTGGCGATAATTTTCGGCAAAGCAATGACAGGCTTTATTTGCGGTTTGCTCAGAAACAAAATGCCGGTATTCCTGGCGGTGAACATTTCGTATATTCCGGAATCACTCTTCACCTTTGGGTTTACTCAACTAATGATCTTATTTTTACCCGGCGGCAGCATGAACGGTACAATCATTTCAGGCATAATCACGGAAGGCTGGGTTGAGGTGATTATATTTTCTTTCCTCATTGATACAGTAATGCGCCGCAGGGTTATCGAAACGGCAGTCTTAATGCTGGAGATATTTATTATTATGTTCCTTGTCCATAAGGAATTCATCAACACATTGCTGGTTCTTCTCTTGATTACACTTATTACGCTCATCCTTTTTGAAATTATCAAACCATTCATCAAGAAGAATCCGGAAAGTGAATAGAAGAAAACAAGAAGAGTGAATATCTTTTGAATTCGTAAGCGAGCATTCCCCTTCGCGGGCTTTCGGGTTTTGCTCGCGAATACAGAATTATAATTTACTTTAAGAATTGAAGATTCTCCGTGGCTTGCCACGGAAATCTTCAATTGGTATAAAATGAAAAGCTAAATAAGTTTGGCGAGATTTCTTATACCTGCGACAGAGTTTTCTTGAAAGTGAAAACGGATAATTCTGCGCCCTTTATCTATCAGCGCCTGCCAGTCACCTTGAGCCTGAGCGGCTTTGAGCGCGCCGAAGGTGAGAGAAGATTTATCCTTGCCGATTTCGTCGGGAATATCGACATCAGTAGTGTTATCTTGTGTTAGCTGAATAAACAATCCATTTCCAGAATCGCCCTTGTGCAACTGGCCGGTTGAATGCAGGTAACGCGGGCCATAACCAAAAGTTACAGGGATATTATACTTTCGCCGAATAATTTCACGCAAATGGTCAACTGCCGCGTCAATTTCCGGCGAGGGGTTTAAATAAATCTGCAAACAAACATAATCACCTGCGGATGCCTGTTTTAAGAAACCAGTAAAAGCTTCCACAAGTGTCGCGCCGCTGATATTGCCAAAGACAGAGCCTTGCGCGAAAGTCAGCGCCGGTTTTGTATCTTTTACGCTTCTCTTCTCTTTATGCTCGGTAATCATACCGAGGGTATATCTTTTTGTCGCCTCAACATTCGGCTGGTCGAAAGGATTTACCCCCATAATGTGCGCGGCTATGGCGGTGGCCATTTCCCAGATAAACATTTGCGCACCCAGATTGTAATCATCTTTAAGTCTAATAGTAATAACAGGATGCCCAGCATTAATCAGGAATTCCATCTGAGGAGTTTTTACCTCCTCATTATTTTGAAAAATAACAAAAACGCGATCTTTTCCGTAAGATGCATTATTAAAAACCGGCTCGTCCAGAACAGGCAAAATGCCTTTTCCTTCTTTGCCTGTGCTTTCGGCAATAAGCTGTTCGAGCCAATCGCCGAATGATCTCCATCGCGGCGGCATGATAAAAGTTAGTTTGTCGCGTCCCGCCAGCGCCAGCACTCCCAGAGCAGCGCCCAAAGACGCGCCGCCGGCGTTTAATTTTTCCGCCTGCGATGTGTCGGTTGCCCTTTGCAGTAATTTCTCCACATCAATACCGATAGCAGCTGCAGGTACAATGCCCGGGAAGGAAAGCGCCGAATAACGTCCGCCGATATTTGTATCGCTTAGAAAAGTATGATACGCGGAAATATTTTCAGCAATTTTAACCAGCGGACTTCCTTCATCGGTTATAAAAATAAACCGGCCTCCGGCATTCTTGCCCAATTTCCGAAAAACGATGTTATAAAAATAATTTAAGAGTGAAGTTATTTCCAGAGTCTTCCCCGACTTGGAAGAAATAAAAAAAAGAGTTTTTTTTAGATTAAGGCGCTGAGTTAATTTGGAAATAAAAACAGGATCGGTGGTATCCACTATATGCAGTTGAGGATAACCTGCATGGCTTTGCAATATTTTGCTGAATACTTCCGCGGCGAGCGAAGAACCGCCCATTCCCAGTAAAACAGCGTCGTTAATGTTATTTTTAATCAATGGCTCAAGAGTTGAGCGAATATAACTTATTTTTCCTAATGTTTCCGCGGGAGCCTCAAGCCAGCCCAGCCGGTTAGTAATTTCATCCGGCACCGGTTTCCAGACGGTGTAATCTTTCGCCCATACGCGGGCGATAATATTGTTCCTGCGCATTATGTCGAGCGCGTTTATAATAGAGTCTTTATATGCTCCCAGCGAAAAGGAAAAATTGGTAATATCCATTTTGTTTCCTACTTATGGAAGATTAAGCAATTCTCTGGCGGCTTCAATAATTTTTTCGGTTGTGAGCCCAAATTTTTCATAAAGAACAGGAGCGGGCGCCGAAGCGCCGAATGTTTCCATGCCGATAATTTTTCCTGAGAGGCCAACATAATGTTCCCATCCAAGCTTTATACCCGCTTCCACAGCGATGCGTTTGGTTACCTGCGGCGGTAAAACCGAGTTGCGGTATACCTGCTGTTCGCGGTCGAATATTTCCCAACAGGGCAGGGAGACAACCCGCACTTTTGCTCCTTCGGCGGCAAGCGAGCGTGCGGCAGCAAGCGTTATAGCTACTTCCGAACCCGTGGCCATTAAAATTAATTCAGGATTTGTCGCTGATTCCCAAAGTATATAACCGCCGCGTCTCGTGCCGGAAGCGGGATAGCCGCTTCTATCCAGCACCGGCAAATTCTGGCGGCTCAAAATTAGCGTCGTCGGGCCATTTGTGCTTAAGAGAGCTATCCGCCATGCCTCTAATGTTTCGTTGGCATCTGCCGGACGGATAACCGTCATATTCGGCACTTGACGAAGATTCATAATTTGTTCTATCGGCTGATGCGTCGGGCCGTCTTCTCCCACGCCGATACTGTCGTGCGTGAAAATGAAAATAACTCGCAAGCCCATCAGAGCGGCAAGGCGCATAGGCGGGCGCATGTAATCGGCAAAGGTCAGAAAAGTTGCTGTGTAAGGGATAATGCCGCCGTGCAGGGCAAGTCCCACTGCAATTGATCCCATCGCGTGTTCCCTTACTCCGAAATGAACATTTCGTCCTTCGTAACCCCATGGGCCGCCAACCATGCCTTGCAAACCGTCCGCGGAAAAACCAGGGCTTTGAAAATCACCGAAACCTTTGATCCATGTGAAAGTTGAAGGATTAAGGTCAGCCGAGCCGCCGGCAAGTTCGGAAATTTTGGCGGCTATGGCCTGCATCACTATTTCTCCTGCTTTACGTGTTGCCATATCTTTTGAACCGGCGGGAAATTCAGTAAGTGCTGATTCCCAGTTTTGAGGCAGGTCGCCCTCTGTGATTCGCTTAAATTCCGCGGCCATGGCAGATTCTTTCTGTGTGTAAATATTTAAAGTATCCTGCCACTTGTTTTCATATTTCTTTCCGCGTGAGAGCGCTTTACGAAAGAATTTTTGGACGTCTTCGGGAACATAAAAAGATGAATCCGCCGTCCAGCAGAGCGCTTCTTTTGTCTTTTTCAATTCATCAGTTCCTAGAGGAGAGCCGTGCGCGTCGCAACTTCCCTGTTTGCAGGGCGCGCCGAAACCGATAGTTGTTCGTACGCAAATGAGCGATGGTTTCTCCATTTCGCGTTTGGCTTTTTTGATTGCCCGGTCGATAGCGGAAACATTGTTCCCATCGGCAACTTTTTGCACTTGCCAGCCATATGCCTTGAAACGCTGTTCGATATTTTCCGTGGATGAAATTGCTGCGGAACCGGCAAGCGTTACCTTGTTGTCGTCATAAAGAACGATAAGTTTACCCAGGCGCAGATGACCGGCCAGAGAGCATGCCTCATGGACTACTCCTTCCATCATATCGCCGTCTCCGGCCATAACGTAAGTAAAATGATCAACTAAATTATTGCCTTCCCGGTTGAAGCATGCAGCCAGATGAGCTTCGGCTATGGCCATACCCACGGCGTTAGCCAGACCCTGACCTAAAGGGCCGGTGGTTACTTCCACGCCGGGCGTGTGTTTATATTCGGGATGTCCCGGTGTGCGGCTGCCCCATTGACGGAAATTTTTAATATCGTCTAGCGTCAGATCGTATCCGGTGAGATGTAAAAGAGCGTATAAAAGCATTGATGCGTGACCGGCGGAAAGAACAAAGCGGTCGCGATCCGGCCAGTGCGGATTCTGGGGATTATGTTTCAGGTGCTTCGTCCACAGAGTAAAAGCGGCGGCAGCGGCGCCCAGCGGCATGCCGGGATGGCCGGATTTGGCTTTTTCGATGGCGTCGGCAGCCAAAAAGCGAATGGTATCAATACATTTCTTTTCCAACTCGTTCTTGTCTGACATATTGTCTCCTTAAAGTAAAAGTTTCTTCATTTAAAACAAACATTCAATTATTGCACTAAAAATATTTATTAAGATTTATTTTCTGTTTCTTCGTACAGCCAGTTCAAATATTCCTTACTGCCCTTAACAATCGAAATCGCAATTATTTCCGGCGTTTCGTAGGAATGCAGTTTCTTTATCGCGGCTTGGACTTTATTAAATAAAGCTTCCCGTGTTTTAATCAGGCACAGCCACTCACCGGCAGTTTCAACATTGCCCCTCCAGCGATACGTGCTTTCAATGGGGCCGGTAATCTGCACACAGGCGGCAAGCTTTTGCTCCACCAGATATTGAGCAATTTTCTGCGCCTCTTCTTTAGTTTCGGTTGTTGTGGATATTTGAATATAGGATTTCATAAAATCACCACTTTTTCCAACGACCTTGGAAAAAGTACAGATGCATCGTTGCGCTGCATCCCTCGTCGCTGCGACGTACACAAACAGTACGTCTCACTCCTCTGGTTTTGCGCGCCTTGCCTCTGCAACTTTTTGCAAGGTCGTATTTATCTTTTTACTGATTCGTACATCATAATTGCTGCCGCCTGCGGTAAACTCAGGGAATCAGCTTTGCCGCTTCCGGGTACACTCCATTTTTCATCGGTAATTCTTAAAATAGCCTCCGGCAGGCCATGACTTTCATTGCCCAAAAGCAGGCCAGCCTTTCTTTGAACCGGATGAGGCAATAAACCATCGCGGACATCAGAACCGATGAGAAAAAAATGTTTTTTAATTTCCGGCAATGCCACTGATAGATCAATTTCAGGAATGATTGTCAAATGAAAAAGGCTTCCCATCGAGGCTCGCACTGCTTTTGGATTGGTATAATCCGCCGAATTAGAGCTTACAATTATTCCGGCAAAACCAAACCATCGCGCGCTGCGCATGAGCGCTCCGAGGTTGCGGGGATTATTGATTTCATGCAAAATCAAAATGTTGCCGGAAGTATTTTCACACAAAGAAGAAATGTTTTGCGGTTGTTTTATTCGCACCACAGCCATGATTCCTTCAGGTTCTCTATCCTGTCCTATTTTTTGCCACTGGTTACGAGTAAGTTGATAGACTGGGATTTTTTTAGCGTCGGGCATCCCAAGTTTCTCCCAGTATTTTACTTTTTCTGGCATAATGAGCAATGCTTCAATTTGCCAGCCGCTTACCAACAGTTCTTCGACTACCTTGACGCCTTCGGCCAAAAATATCCCTTCGTCCTTTCTTGCTTTGGCATCGGCAAGTCTTGCCCATCTTTTTAACAGAGTTTGAGAGATATTTAAAAATTCGGCCATCATAAAATCCTGATTATTTTTTCTAAGTGATAGTTTGCTGTTTCTTCGGCCAGATCAGCGACACAATAACTGATAGTGTTATGACGGAAGCTATAAAAGCCAGCGAAACGCCAATATTTATTCTGTAAAAATCGGTAATCAGCATTTTGATTCCCACAAAACCAAGAATTACTGCCAGGCCATAATGCAGAAAATAAAATAATTTCATCAAGCCGGAAATGGCAAAGAAAAGAGAACGCAGACCTAAAACCGCAAAGACGTTGGAAGTAAAAACGATAAAAGGATCAGTTGTAACGGCTAAAACTGCCGGGATGGAATCAACGGCGAAAAAAATATCTGTTGTTCCCAGGGCTAAAATAACAACGATGAGCGGCGTGGCGTAACGTTTGTTTTTGATAATGGTAAAAAACTTGTTTCCTGAATATTCATGAGTAACCGGCATAAATATGCGCAGTAATTTGATCATAATGTTTTTTTCCGGATGAACTTTCTGCTCCTTACCCCTGGCAAGCCCGAAAGCGGTAAAAATCAGAAAGATTCCAAAAATATATATTATCCAGTGAAATTCGTTAATCAACGCGATACCCGCAAAAATGAAAATGCCGCGCATAATTAAAGCGATAATTATTCCCCAGATTAAAACTTTCTGCTCGTATTCGACCGGTACCGAAAAGTAACGGAAGAAAAGCAAGAAAACGAAAAGATTATCTATGCTCAAGACGTATTCAATCAGATAACCAGTCAGGAATTCCAAGGCTGTCTTATGGCTTTGGCTATAAAATAAATCAATACCGGCACAAAAAACCAAAGCCAGCGCTATCCAAAATGACGTCCAATAGAGGGATTCCTTAATCTTTACCGCGTGCGCCCTGCGGCTGAAAACACCAAGATCCAACGTTAGCATAGATAATATAAAGACACCGAAGCATGTCCACCACAGAATCATTTTGTAAATTCCTTTATTATTTAGGCAAAACTGAAACTTGCTTACGCCAGATCAAAATTGCTAAACCCGCCATCATCATCAACGCGCAAAGAACCTGCCCCATGCTCATAAAACTTAGAACGAAACCAAGTTGATAGTCTGGCTCGCGGAAAAATTCAATAAAGAAACGCACAAAACCGTAGCCGCAAATATAAATTCCGATTAAAAATCCATCAAAATATTTCTTTTTTCTAATGAGCCATAATAGTGTGAACAAAACAAGTCCTTCGAAGACGGCTTCGTAAAGCTGAGAAGGATGGCGCAGACTATGTGTCAAATCAAGCGGGAAATACATTCCCCATGGCATTGTAGTTGCGCGGCCGTATAGCTCTCCATTCATAAAATTGCCGATTCGGCCAAAAGTATAGCCAAGAGGGATAGCCGGAGTGAACAAATCAACAAAATGCCAGATATTAATCTTGTACTTGCGGCAAAATAGAAAAGTTACAATAACGATGCCGATAAGTCCTCCATGATAGGACATGCCGCTGAGTCCGACAAATTTAAACCCGTTTGAAAAATTAAAAGGCAAAACTATTTCCAGCGGATGCTGGAAATAGTAATTGAAATTATAAAACAAGGCATAGCCGAATCGGCCGCCGCAGATCAAACCGAGCATCGCCCAGACAAGATAATCCTGCACAGTTTCCCCTGTGTATTCATAATTTTCATTTTTTACCCGGTAGAGAGTTAAAAAATAAACGATGGCAAAAGCGACAAGATACATCAGGCTGTAATAGCGTAATTGAAATGAACCAATGCTAAAAAGGGCGGGGCTTATGTGTGATGGTAGTTGCTGCCATGTATTTATAAGAGATTCCATAATTTAATTTTCTCCGGTTTTAAAGTTTAGTATGTTTGGCCTTTAAGTTCATCGATATAAAGCTCGGTGCTGTATATGGCGTTGGCTCCGTCGCCTGCCGCCGTTACTACCTGCCGGAACTGTTTAGCCCGGCAATCGCCTGCGGCAAAAATTCCCGCGGAGGAAGTGCGCATATTATCGTCCGTTATAATGTAACCGCCAGCGTCTAATTTCAAGACATCCCGAAAAATGCCGGTCTGGGGAATTCTGCCGACAAAGATAAAGACGCCTTCTGCGGCGACATCTTGAATCACTCCGGATTGAATATCGGCCACCTTCACGCCGGTGACAAAATCCTGACCGGAAACTTCCGTCAGTTTCGCCTTCCAGACAAATTCAATTTTCTTTTCCGCGAACGCTCTTTTCTGCAGAATAGCCGAAGCACGCAACCGGTCGCGGCGATGGATTACGGTAACTTTTCCGGCAAAATGAGTCAGAAAGAGAGCTTCCTGAATAGCCGTATTCCCGCCGCCCACGACAACAACGTTTTTGTTTCTATAAAACGGTCCGTCACAGGTAGCGCAATATGAAACTCCTCTTCCTGCAAATTCATCTTCGCCGGGAACGCCCAGCTTGCTCCACTGAGCCCCAGTCGCTGCAATTACGCTTAAGGTTCTGTAGGATTTATCTTCCGCGGTAACATTCCAGATAACCGGGTCCTCCTCGTTATTTTTAATTGCCGAGACATCCCGGGTTATTATTTCCAGCCCGAAATTAAGCGCCTGTTTTTTAAAGATTTGCATCAGATCATATCCGTTAATGCCTTCGGGAAATCCCGGATAATTTTCGATAAGATCGCTAATGGTTATTTGACTTACCGTTGCCGCTCCTTCCATGAGCAATGTTTTCAATCCGCTTCTGGCAGCATAAATTCCGGCGGTATAACCTGCCGGCCCGCCACCGATAATAATTGTATCGTAATCATATTCCGGCAATTTTGTTTTGCTCATATGAAACGCCCCCTTAGATGATATATTTTTATTTTAATCAGGATAAAGGCATTTTGTAAAGTTTAAAATAAGGCTTGTGGAAATATTGGACCACAATGAAAAAAAGGCCTGATTCTCATGCCGACATCGTTACATCACCTTTGTCCATGATAAGAAAAACATTCTGGAGAAATATACTATACTGTTCAAGGCTATTAGGGGATACGAGGTTTGATTACCTTAAACACAGAGAAAGCTATTTATTTAAGAAAGGCTGAAACTTGAGTGTCCAGCCAATCTGCCCAGGCCTTAATGCCTTCACCGGTTTTGGAGGAAACTTCAAAGATGGCCATGGCAGGGTTGATCCGCTTGACGCGTTCCTTGAGCACTGCCATATTGAAGTCGGAGAGTCCCATGTAATCGATCTTATTGACCACGAGCACATGACTCACACTGAACATAAGAGGATATTTCAGGGGTTTGTCGTCACCCTCGGGCACACTTAGGATCATGGCGTTATGAATCGCGCCGGTATCGAATTCGGCCGGGCACACCAGGTTGCCAACATTTTCGATGATAATGAGATCGAAAGCGTTCAAATCAAAAGCTGCAAGACCGGTAGACACCATGGCGGCATCAAGGTGGCAAAATCCGCCGGTTCGCAGTTGCACTGCTTTCACGCCCGTGGCCGCAACTTTTTCGGCATCTACCATCGAATCAATATCAGCCTCGATTACACCGATCCGGTAATGCCCTCTCAATTGTTCGATTGTTTTCATAATCAGGCTGGTTTTGCCCGCGCCCGGCGAGGCCATGAGATTGAGCAGATATGTATGGCTGTTTTTTAACTGTTCCCTGATTTTAGCAGCCAGGTCCTTATTATCCGACAGAATATCCTCTTTTATTTCAATCAACCGAACTTCATCCATTACTGAGCCTCCATGCTTTTAATAAAATATTCCCTGCCGGAGATAAGTGTTAATTCCTTGCTCCCACATTCAGGGCAGACTATGTCTTTCATTTCACCGGCTTTCACCGGTATTTCTTTCGCGCAGCTTGCGCATTTAAGCACCACCGGCGTACGCTCAATCACCAAACGAGCGCCTTCGGCCAGGGTGCCTTTGCTGATATAATCGAAATATCGCTGGAGCCACTCGTCTTGCAGATCGCTCAATTCACCAATGGCGAGCGCTATGGTGTGTACTTTGCTGACTTGATTCATATGAGCATGATTGAGGACGACATCAAGAATGCTCTGGATTACCGGTAATTCATGCACGCATTGCTCCTGAAAATATTTCAAACGAGATTGTATTTTTTATACTTGTCCTATTTTAATCAAGATAAAGGTGTTTTGTAAAGCTTAAAAAATCCTTTGATAAATGTTTATTGTTTAGTCCATTTGTGATAATGATTTCCCATCAAAAGGAAATTTTATGGACAAACTTAAAGGTTCACAAAAAAAATATTTGCGTTCGCAGGCGCATCATTTAAAACCGCTTGTAATTATAGGTGCAAAAGGCGTAACCCAACAGCTCATCGGATCGGTCGATCTCGCCCTGAAAGATCATGAACTTATCAAAGTAAAATTTGGCGAATTCAAGGAAGCTAAAAAAGGAATATCCGAAGAAATCGCACAAGCCACAAAAAGCGAGATAGTAGGCATCATCGGAAACATCGCCATTCTTTATCGTCAGCATCCCGCACCGGAAAAAAGGAAAATTAAAATTCCGTGAAGTTCAGTTGTCTTTATGGGTAAGGATCAAACTTATATCCAACACTGTAGACGGATTGGATCAGTGTCGTTTGAGGATCAATCGTTTCGATTTTTCTACGTAATTTTTTTATATGACTATCTACGGTGCGATCGCTCACAAAGCGTTCCTCATGATAAATTTTTTCCATAATTTGTTGACGACTGAAAATACGACAGGGATGATCAATGAGGAGTTTCAGCAGCTTGAATTCCACGGCAGTCAATTGCAAATCCCGGTTATTAAGAGTAGCCCTGTAAGTGTGGTCATCAAGAACAAGTCCCTGTGCCTGAATGGTCTGCCCATCGCATGTTCGCCGCAGAACGGCCTTGACCCGGGCAACGACTTCGCGCGGGCTGAAGGGTTTGCAGATATAATCGTCCGCGCCAAGTTCGAGCCCCAGTAAACGATCAATCTCCTCAATTCTTGCTGTCACGATAATAATTGGTATACGGGAAAAAGTCCGGATAGCCTTGCAGATTTCCATGCCGTCACGTCCGGGCAGCATAATGTCCAGAATGATAAGATTGGGTTTATTTTCCCTCACCCAGGCCTCAACTTGCGTTCCCTCGAATAGAGTAAATACTTCATCAAAGCGGGACGCTTCTAGATAATCAGCCATCAGGGCCGCAAGTTTAGGTTCGTCTTCCACAATGAGTATTTTTTCTGTCACTGGCGTCCCTCGAAAACCGGAATGCGAATCCGGATCAGTAATCCGCCCAATAAGGATGGGTGTGCGGATATAATTCCCTCATGCGCGTCAACAATTTTTTTACTGATGGTCAACCCGAGACCGGCGCCGCCTGAACTTCTGTTGCGTGATCCTTCCACACGATAGAATCGTTCAAATAACCTTTCCATGTCTTCCATAGAAACCCCGGGCTTTGAATCCTGAAATTCAATCATGATAAAATCACCGTTGATTTTTGCTCCTATTTCAAGCATTCCTCCTGCGTCGGTGTATCTCAGAGAATTTTCCAGTAAGTTCGCAAAAAGCTGCCCCAGTCTTTCTCTATCGGCAAAAACAATGGCCTTTATATCGCGGGAAATATTTTCTTTAAGAGCAATACCCTTGCGGTTAAACTCCGTGCGGTAAAGTTGTATTGAAGCTTTGAGCGTTTCAACCAGATCAAGATTCTCCTTCCGATAGGTCAATGTGCCAAGATCGGATAAAGAAATCTGATAGAGATCTTCTACCAGACGCTTCAAGCGCAACGTTTCCGCATGAAGTGAGCGAATCGTTTCCGGAGTATTGTTATGGATACCGTCCAGAAGAGCCTCAATTTCACCCTGAAGCACAGCTACAGGGGTGCGCAGTTCGTGAGAAATATCGGCAACCCATTGACGCCGCTCTTTTTCATGCTTTTCCAATGTCAACGCCATGGCATTAAAATCACGCGCTAATTGACCCAGTTCATCCGTGGATGAAAACGAAATACGCGTAGTATATTTTCCGGAGGCAATATCATGAGTGGCCGCAGCCATCGCCTGAATCGGTTTAACCATTCGCCGCGCAAGCGGAAATGAAATAATCATAATAATCAGAACCACGCCGGCGGCTCCCAGCACAAGCGCAAGTTTTTGCTGACTTAGGAACCTGCCCTGCATGGGACGAGGGAAATGCTTTGTTGATAAAATGCCCACATAGCCTTTCGTGCTGCCATGGACGACAATCGGATGTAAATTTACCTCTCCGTTCGGTGGGTAAGAACCATAAACTGTTTTTTTATCAATATTTAAGATGATTAAAGGGTTAAAAGGCTCACGGAGATGGTTTCCGGAAAACTGCGGACCCATCGGCGGTTTGTGTCCATTTTTATCCTGAGAAAACAACGGCGGCGGACTCATTGGGGGTTCAGAAGATGGCATTATATCATCCGGGGTCCAGTGTGGAGCCGTATGTTTAAGGAAATCCCAATTTCCATATTGTTCATACTTCTTACCCATATCGTCGGCAACCTGTACTAATATTTTTTGCTCTAAGGTTCCAAGATATTGATAGAATCCCCGGTTAATACTCCACCACATGATTGATATAAGGAAAAGAATTGCCAAGCCGGTAGCACACAGAATTAATAAAAACAGGCGGTAAGTAATTCCCATCTTCATTGTCTCATTATACCTCTACTCCTAGTTTATTAATATAGTGTTTGAGCGTCA
Source organism: Smithella sp. (assembly GCA_052139735.1). Taxonomy (GTDB): domain Bacteria; phylum Desulfobacterota; class Syntrophia; order Syntrophales; family Smithellaceae; genus Smithella. Next base: position 77,873 of record JBKQWB010000051.1, read on the forward strand.
AGGTTAAAAAAGATAACCGGAAGGAGTTGATTGAAAGAAATTTCTACTATCGGAATTAAATATTCATTTGTTATTAGTCACTTAACGTGTTCATGATCATTCGGAACATAAAATTAATTATTTAAAATTTCCTTATTTCCTCCATATTTATGCCATATTTGCCTGCTAAGATACCATCCATAAAAGGACTGGCGGCTAATTTATAAGCACCACGAAAAATAAAGAAAGGTGACAGCATGAATAAATTTATTATCAGAATAATGCTAATCTTTTTTTTAACGATTGGCAGCGTTTGGGCGGCACAGGCAGAAGAAATGAATAGCCCACCGGAAGCAATCGCGGCCTGTAAAGGAAAGAGTGAAGGAACATTTGTGCAATTTACAACTTCACGCGGGGATACTCTCAAAGGTGTCTACAGACAGGTTGACGGTGTGATGACGGCTATGCCGCCATCGGGAGCGCCACCACCGAGTAACAAGTATTATGAGACTAAAAGTGTAAAGCAAACAGATTAGCGGATTGAAAAAATAAAATTATCAAATGTTATGCAAGAAAACCATGAACAGGAATTTGATAGATAGTCATTGTTTGTTTTGTATGCCATGCGCCGGCAATGTAACTGTTGCAATATAAACCTGATCTTTGTGAGAACAAGCGATGTACGGCCAGGACAATTGAGGAAATGGAGCCTCGTGTTAATTATTCCAAAAAGTGAAGATGTGTACTTCTATATATGCAAACACATTGTTTCAGGCCGTTACAACGGCGGGGAGTGCAGGATAGATTACGCGGCAAAAGAGGTAATCAAGGAATGAAATTGTTGTGTAACTTTATTGATAACTTTACGGACACATACCGGCTGGCAACTATTGTAATTTTAATGATGTGTTTTTTTATTTGTCTGTATTTAGAGAAAAAATATGATTCCAAATTACGGACACGCAGAAATAACAAATAACTTGTGCGAGGTTATCCTCAAAGGGTGTTTGCAAACAAGTTAAAAAACGACAGCGGTTATGGGGAGCCAAGCCACAAGAAGGCTATGTCGATGACACTAAAAGTGGACGGCAGACTGATTAATAGATTTCATAATTAATTTATTCTATAAAAGAAAGGATAGCGTCATGAAAAAAATATCAAGTTGTTTCGTTTTAAGTTTTTTAATTTTGTTTATTGCATCGCAGTTTTCTTATGCGGAACCCATGCCTTCAATGGATAAGATGGAAAAAGGTTTTCAGAACGAAGGACCTTTTCCAATGATGCCTCCAATGATACCGCCGATGATGCCATGTGGTATAGGGCAAAGCAATGGAATGCCGGGGTTAATGAATCCCCATTGGCTGCATTTTCAGAATCTCAAACTTAGTGAAAAGCAAAAAGAAACATTAAAGGAAATTAAAAACACTGCTATGAAAGACTTAATCAGAAAGAGCGCTGATGAACAGATCGCTGAAATCGAACTTCGGGAACTTCTTGATAAAGATTCTGTCGATCTGAAAGCAGTCGAAACGAAACTTAAAGAGATCGCGGCTATTAAAACCGAAACGCAAATAATAATTATCAAATCAATGGAAAACATGAAGGCTAAATTGACGCCTGAGCAGTGTGAAATATTGAAAAAAGTGAGACTAATGGGCCCTCCGATGAGGCCGCCCTTTAAGGGAGAAATGATGCGTGATGAGACAAAAATACTTCCGCCGTCTGCAGAGGGAAAAGAATTAAATTCATTTCATGAATGAAACTTCAACGATAATGCGTAATCTTTAAAATCGGCAGTTACGGAAATCCTCAAATAATTTCATTTACCCCTCATTAATGAAATTAAATGCTTCCGTAACTGCCGCCTTCATTTAGTTGAATGTTTTCGGGCGCATGTAAAAGCAACAATTGAAAGATTAGCTGATAAAAAAAATAAGGATTTCTGGTTTGTGCAGAGGGAATTTGCTAATCCTACGAGACTGCTTGATGAAGTCATGAGGCAGAAAATTCATCACTTCAAAAGAAAACGCAGGGTATTGTTCATGAGTTTCTAAAACCACATGTTTCGGAGCAGGACGTACAGTTCTGTGAAACAAGCGTTATCAGCCAGTGTGCCAATCCGATGATTGTGCGTAAAAGGTCGCAGGATAAAGAAAAAGCACAAACAGAGCCGCAGAGAATCAAAGATATTAACGCATATGCAAAACATGTTTTAAGATTTTCACTGGCTGGAATGAAAACTATTCGTAAAAACGCGAAACCAAAATGATAAACAAGGTAAATCAATGTCTCTACATAGAAATAAATTGGTTCACTTGGCATTACTGATATTATTAGTGCTTTTCATCATAGTTGTTTCCGGTTGTCCGGCAGTTGGTCCCAACTATGTCCGTCCCGATACAACCGTATATAAAAACTGGAACACGCAGATCAAGAATGATTCCGGCGTAAAAGAAGCGGGTGCCGAAAATTTAGCAAACTGGTGGAGCGCTCTTGGCGATCCGATGCTTTCGAGTTTAATTGATCGTGCCCAGAAAGGTAATCTCAATCTGAAGAAAGCTCAGGCGAGTGTTCGCGAAGCCCGCGCCCGCAGGGGATTGGCCAAGGCAAGTTTTTTCCCGACCCTTGAGGCCTCGGGCAGTGACACCAGGAGTAGGGGCAGCGAAAATGCGGGAGGCACGACGATCGTCGATTCCAATGTTATAGCTGGCGTTATGACCAGCGATCTTTATAACCTCGGTTTTGATGCATCTTGGGAACTCGATATTTTCGGTGGGGTGCGCCGTTCTGTAGAGGCAGCGCAGGCAAACCTTGAGGCAAGCCGGGAAAACATGCGCGATGTCCTTGTTTCGCTCGTGGCCGAAGTTGCTAAAGACTACGTTGATGTGCGAACCTATCAGGCCCGGATTGCCATAGCAAAGAACAACCTGAACACTCAGGAAGAAACATATCAGTTAACCGTGTGGCGAAATCAAGCGGGATTGAGCGATGAGTTGGCCGTTGAGCAGGCTCGTTATAACCTTGAAAATACACGTTCCAATATACCGGCTTTGCGCACCGGACTTGACGCCGCCATGAACAGCATTGCGGTATTGCTGGGAGAACAACCCGGAGGAGTTTATGAAGAACTTTCGAAGCAGGAGCCGATACCGGCTGCACCGATGAATATTTTGGCGGGAATACCTGCGGACATGATACGCCGCAGGCCTGATATACGAAAGGCGGAACGTGAGTTGGCTTCACAGACCGCACAAATCGGCGTGGCAACGGCGGATCTGTATCCTAAACTTACTTTGAGCGGTTCAATCGGATTGGAAAGCATTTCGACGGGAAATTTGCTTTCATCGGGCAGCCGAAACTACAGTTTCGGCCCAAGCATCACCATACCCATTTTTTCCGGCGGATATACCCTTCAAAATATAGAAATACAATCTGCTTTGCAGGAACAGTATCTGATCGCATACAAAACCGCCATTCTCGGTGCGTTAAAGGATGTGGAGAATGCCCTTATCGCATATGTTCAGGAACAGTACAGAAGGCAGGCGTTGATTGATGCGGCTGCGGCAGCAAAGCAGGCGGCGCAACTGTCGAAAACAAAATATCAGGCGGGTCTTTCCGATTTTAGTGATGTACTGGATGCGGAGCGTTCGCTTTTGTCATATGAAGATGAGTTGGCAACAAGCGAGGGGATGGTTACCACAAACTTGATAAGCCTTTACAAGGCTCTGGGCGGAGGATGGACATCCTCTGAAAATAAAAATTAACATCAGAATAATATTTTTAACAGGAAGAGATATGAACACAAAACAAGATAAAGAAACTGACATTGCCAAAGTTCTAGAAGTTGACAATTTACGGACAAAGCAAAAGATTCCAAAAATGTGGATTATTGCGGCTGTCTTAGTATCTGTCATCATAATTGTTGCTGTCTTCTGGAGAGGATCCCATTCGTCAAACGCCATACAATACAAAACCGATGAAGTGAAACGCGGCAATTTGACGGTTATTGTCACTGCAACAGGTACGTTGAAACCGACCAACAACGAGGTTAGTGTGGGCAGCGAGCTTTCCGGCACCATCAAAACAGTCGAAGTGAATTATAATAGCAAAGTAAAAATCGGTCAAATTCTTGCAACGCTCGATACGACTAAACTGGAAACACAGATAAAACAGTATAAAGCCGCTCTGGAGTCGGCACAGGCAAAGGTTCTGGAAACTCAGGCAACTATCAAGGAGGCCCGCAGTAAACTTGCACAGTATCAACGGGTAAGAGCCTTAAGCAATAATAAGGTTCCTTCTCAAACAGATATAGATGCTCAGGAAGCGACACTGGAGCGTGCAATTGCTGACGATGCCAGCGCCAGGGCGTCTGTTTCGCAGGCAAAAGCCACTCTTGCCACCTATGAGACAGACCTTTCCAAATCCGTCATCCGTTCGCCTATTAATGGTGTTGTCCTTACTCGTGACGTTGAACCGGGACAAACAGTTGCCGCGGCCATGACGGCGCCTACATTGTTTACTCTGGCGTCGGATTTGACGAAAATGGAACTTCACGTCAATGTCGATGAAGCCGATGTAAGTAATATAAAGGAAGGCCAAAACGCGACCTTCTCCGTTGCCGCTTATCCGAATCGGACCTTCGATGCCCGGATTGTTCGCGCCAATTACGGATCAACTACTACATCGGGAGTTGTGACATACGAAACAGTATTAAAAGTGGATAATTCGGATTTGCTCTTACGGCCGGGTATGACCGCTACCGCGGACATTATTGTTAAGAAAATCGAAAACGCCCTTCAGATACCCAGCGCTGCGCTTAGATTTACGCCGTCTCTTGGGGAAGAAAAGAAGTCTTCCGGCGGTCTGGTTAGTTCAATACTTCCGCATCCGCCCGGATCGGGAAACAGACAGCAGGGTGAGAATGGCAATAAGAAACGGCAGAATGTATGGATTTTAAAGAACGAAAAACTTTCCGCTGTTTCTATCGCTATCGGGTCGGCAAATGGCGGGATGACTGAAGTTCTTTCCGGGGATATTCAGCCGGGAGAAGCAGTTGTAGTTGATACCGTCACGGCGGTGAAGTAATTATGACAGCCCGCAGTGAAACAGAAAACCAGCCATTAATCGAGTTACGCGGCATAACAAAAGTTTATGGTGCCGGTCAGGCGGCCATGCACGCATTGCGGGGTATTGATCTGCGTATTAATGAAGGTGATTTCCTGGCTGTAATGGGACCAAGCGGTTCCGGCAAATCAACCTGTATGAACATTCTTGGCTGTCTTGATACGTCAACAGCGGGAGCGTATATGTTCAGGAACATTAAAGTCGATAAGCTGACCCGTTATCAGCGTACAAGTTTGCGCCGGTTCTATTTAGGGTTTGTCTTTCAGGGATACAATTTATTAAACCGCACTTCTGCGCTGGAGAATGTGGAGCTTCCTTTGATTTATCGGGGCATTCCCGCCCGCAAGCGACGGGAGCAGGCTCTGCAGGCGCTTGGAACAGTGGGTTTGAACGGATGGGAAGATCATACGCCGGGCGAGCTTTCAGGAGGACAGCAGCAGCGCGTTGCCATTGCACGCGCCATTGTAACCGGACCGGAAGTACTATTTGCGGATGAACCCACAGGAAATCTGGATACTGCCCGCAGCCGCGAAATAATGAACCTGCTTACCGGATTGAATCGCGACCAGGGAGTTACCATCGTCATGGTCACTCACGAACCGGATATGGCCACCTATGCAAAACGCGTTGTTCATTTTTTAGACGGTCTTGTTGAATCGGATAAACACAACGGGGGGGAAATATAATGTTCTGGAACACACTTCTTCTGGCCTTGCGCGAACTCAGGCGCAATGTCATGCGCTCGATTCTGACAATCCTTGGCATAGTTATCGGTGTTGCCGCTGTTATTATCATGGTGACTATCGGCAGCGGAGCCACCTTGCAGGTCGGACAGCAGATTGCCAGCATGGGCAGCAACCTTCTCATGGTCACTCCCGGAAAACGTTTGGGACCTGGCCAGTCCACCGGTAATATTCCCTTTAAACAATCCGATGCGGAAGCTATTGCCAAAGAGGTCAACTCGATTAAGGCTGTGGCGCCGGTCTCGTCTCAATCCGTTAAGGCCATATTCAGCAATCAGAACTGGTCAACACAGGTCACCGGAACGGATAATTCGTACATCACGGTTACAAACAGGTCAATCAAGTCAGGCCGGCAATTCACGGAAAGTGAGGCGCGCAGCGGCGCGGCGGTCTGTATTGTGGGAGAAACGGTGGTTAAGAAGCTCTTCGGCGGACAGGATGCCCTGGGAGAAAATATCCGCCTGGAAAAAGTTTCCTGCGAGATAATCGGCATCCTGAAGGGAAAAGGACAGAGCAGTATGGGAACGGATCAGGACGATATTGTTATCATCCCTCTTTCCACATTCCAGCGGCGTATTGCCGGAAATCAGGATGTCGGTATGATACAGATTTCCGTCCAGGACGGCATCTCGACGGAAAAAGTCCAGAAAAACATAGAACAGTTGCTGCGCGTGCGTCGTCATCTATCTCCGAGCGATGATAATAACTTTAATGTGATGGATATGAAGGAAATCGCCTCTATGCTCACCGGCACCACACAAATGATGACCGCTTTGCTTTCAGCAGTGGCTGCGGTGAGTCTTCTAGTGGGCGGGATCGGTATTATGAATATTATGCTGGTATCGGTAACCGAACGCACTCGTGAAATAGGTATCCGACTCGCCATCGGCGCTTTCGAGCGCGAGGTTCTCATGCAGTTTCTTGTTGAAGCAGTGGTGCTTTCTTCATTTGGAGGTTTAATCGGAATTGTACTGGCTCTTGCCGCATCTGTCTGGTTGGCCGGTATTCTAAGTGTTCCTTTCGTCTTTAATGCGGGCATAGTGATTGTTGCATTTCTTTTTTCCGCCGCGGTGGGAGTAATTTTCGGTTATTTCCCGGCAATGAAAGCCGCGCGTCTTGATCCGATCGAGGCGCTGCGTCATGAATAAAAGACCGGAAAGATGGTAAAAAGAATAGCCTGACAGATTGTAACGAAGACAAAGAATTAAGATAATTTTTTAATTCCGTTGAATATTTGCTGCGGCGCATAGAGATTAACCGGGTAAATCATCGGTTTGGTTGATTCCGTCCCGAAAGATCATAAACTAATAAAAATTCATTATTATTATATGCTTACTATCCATGTGATCATTGGAAACATAAAACAGGTTGTTTTATATTTCCTCATTTCTTCCTCATTTCTTCCATGTTTGTCTGCTATTGTTTACCCATAATAACATAGCATGGTCTTTGTAATGAAAAGATAAGGAGGCAATAAGCAATGATGAACCAAGAGAAATATTTCACTCCATTTTTGTTAAGTTTTATAATTACGATCTTTCTGATAATCAGTGGTTGCACCAGCAAAGATAATACGGTTACCTACACTATTTCCGGGACGGCAACTGTATATGGAACCGGAACTGAACTTGACAATGTGACAATTAATATGACAGGTTCGGCAACATCTTCTACAACGACTGCTTCAAACGGAGATTTTAGCTTTAGCGGCATGGCGAATGGTACTTATACGCTGACCCCCTCGCTTTCGAATTATACATTCGACCCGGTCAGTGTGGTAGTTATCATTGATGGAGGAAATATCACCGATACTAACTTTGTAGCGACATCCACGGAAGGCGCAGATACTTACAGTATTTCAGGAACAATAACCGGGGCTGTTCAATCAGGTGTTAAGCTTACTTTAAGCAGTGGAGCAACGGGAACTGTGATGAGCGGTTCTGACGGAACATATTCTTTTGCGAATGTTATAGGCGGTACTACCTATATAGTGACGCCTTCGCTGTCAGGGTATACTTTTAATCCTGAATATTCTGAGTTTACTATAACGAGCGAAGACGCTGCTAATATTGATTTCACATCATCCAACTGATTGTTGGACTGGTTTTTACGTGTACCGGAAGGATTGATTTGAAAATAGTAAAAGGACATGGTCAAAAATATTTAAATGAAGTTTGCTACTAAAGGTTGAAATGATATTTGATGAAAAAAAGCTGCCGCCGACCTCTTTGAGAAAGAGTAGAATTATATTCTTGAATACAAGAGATAACGCCTAATCTTAAAAACGGCAGTTGTGGAGGATGCTCTATAATATCACCTACCCCTTCTAATATCTCTGCAACTGCCGCCTCCATTTTCACTATTTAGCCGATATTTCCGTCATGTTGGGGGAACGCGATTCTTATCGTCTGGTCAGTTGGCGGTATTTGATGCGATGGGGCTGGCTTGCGGCTGCGCCTAGTCTTCGATTTCGATCTTCCTCGTATTCGGAATAGTTGCCGTCGAAGAAAAGCACCTTGCTTTCTCCTTCAAAAGCCAGAATATGTGTGCAAATTCTATCCAGAAACCAGCGATCGTGACTGATAACAACCACACAACCGGCAAAGTTCTCCAGTGAATCTTCCAGCGCTCGCAATGTGTTGACATCCAAATCGTTGGTGGGTTCATCTAGCAGGAGCACATTGCCGCCTTCCTTGAGCATGCACGCCAGATGCACGCGGTTACGTTCGCCACCCGAAAGCGTGCCAACTTTCTTTTGCTGATCGGTGCCGGAAAAATTAAAACGTGATACATAAGCGCGGGAATTTATCTGCCGGTTGCCGATGGCAATAATATCCTGACCGTCGGAAATCATTTCCCATATATTTTTGTTGGGATCAAGAGCGTCGCGGCTCTGATCAACATAAGCCAGTTTCACGGTTTCGCCGATGCGAATGTCCCCGGAATCTGGTGTTTCCTGACCTGTAATCATCCTGAACAGCGTGGTTTTGCCCGCGCCATTGGGACCGATCACGCCGACAATGCCACCGGGCGGCAGCGAAAAAGTCATGCCATCCACCAGCAGTTTATCGCCGTAACCTTTATTCACGTCTTTGGCTTCAATCACCAGATCGCCCAGACGGGGTCCCGGCGCGATGAAGATTTCCCGTGTGCCTGATTCTCTTTCGAGATTTTTGCTCAGCAATTCCTCGTAAGCGCTAATGCGCGCTTTGGATTTGGCATGCCTGCCTTTGGGTGACATACGAATCCATTCAAGTTCACGTTCCAGAGTTTTAATTCTTGCCCCTTCGGATTTTTCTTCATTCTTCAGACGATTTTGCTTTTGCTCCAGCCAGGAAGAATAATTGCCCTGCCAGGGAATTCCCTGACCTCGATCGAGTTCCAGAATCCAGCCGGCAACATTATCCAGGAAATAACGGTCATGAGTAACGGCAATAATGGTGCCTTCATATTTTTGCAGATGATGTTCCAGCCAGGCCACTGATTCAGCATCAAGATGGTTTGTCGGTTCATCCAGAAGCAGTATGTCCGGTTTCTGCAAAAGCAGGCGGCAAAACGCAACGCGACGTTTCTCTCCGCCGGATAAGACTTTCACCTGCGTGTCGCCGGGCGGGCAGCGCAGAGCATCCATAGCCATTTCCAGACGGGAATCTATATCCCAGGCGTCAAGGGCGTCGAGTTTTTCCTGCACCGCTCCCTGCCTTTGGCACAGTTTTGCCATTTCGTCATCAGACATCGGTTCTGCAAACTTCTCATTTATTTCATTATATTCATGAATCAAATCCATGGTGCTTTGCACACCCTGCTCCACTATTTGCCGCACGGTTTTTGCTTCGTCCAGACGCGGTTCCTGCTCCAGATAACCCACTGTGTATCCTGCCGATAGAATCGTCTTGCCCAGATAATCGGTATCCGCGCCGGAAAGAATCTTCAGAAGAGAACTTTTGCCCGAACCGTTTAAACCGATAACGCCGATTTTAGCTCCGTAAAAATAAGACAGATAAATATCTTTGAGCACAGGCTTTTTTTCATAAATTTTACTTACTCCAATCATGGAGTAAATTACTTTGTTTCCTTCATTAGCCATAGATGCTTGTTCTCCATAAAACAGATGTTAAATATAAGGGAATATGCTCTGAATAATAATATTAAAATTGTCCCGAATGTTGCTTTTGCCGGATACGATACCCATATGTCCGGGGAGAAGCCACTCCAGATCAAGTTCAGAAAAAGAAATGATGCTTTTCTTCAAAAGAGCGCCGTTGCCGCCGGGAAAGTCGGTACGTCCGACGCTTTGATCGAAAATTACATCGCCGCAAAATAAAGCTTTTTGCTCCGGCCAGTAAATACCTATCGAGCCGGGGGAATGGCCGGGAGCAAGAATTATTTTAAAAGTCTGGTCCCCTAAAATTACATCACCTTCGTCCATCGGAAAATTTACCTGTATCCGCGGTACGTTAATTCCGAAAAGGCCATATAGCTCGCCGCCATCTCCTTTTAAAAATTCGATTTCTTTTTTATGCAGGCCAATTTTGACTGTCGCCTGATCAAACACCTCGGATCCTTGAAAGTGGTCGGGATGCGAGTGCGTGTTAATAACATAACGAATATCTGCTTTCTTGATGCCGTCTGCGGACATCTGGTTTAGCAAATTAGGCACATAGCCGGTGATGCCCGGATCAATTAATGCCTGCACCTTGCCGCCGATAAAGTAGCTGTTGCAGTTATTATCGAAGGCATTTGTCCATTCGTAAATATAAATATCGTTTTTTAATCTCATTGCTAATCTCCCGTTTTTGATTCAGCCGGAACAAAAATCCAAAGTAAAATGTATATTAATAATCCTGTGCCATAAAAAATGAAGAGTATCGTGAATAAAAGGCGCCATGCCCAGGAAGGCAGCGGAGAATGTTCACCCAGGCCACCGCAGACACCGCCGATCCAACGGTCATTAGCTGATTTTGTTAAATTCCGCAGCCAGTTGTTTTCCACCATTATTTTTCCTCAACATGATTTAAAGAGTCTGATTTTTAATCAAATCCGATTTACAAGTTATATTATCTTTTAGCGGGGAAAAGCGCATCAATCGACAAATCTGATATCTGGTGGCCTATACTGATGATATTTCCGTCCTTGTCAATGAGAAATAACGTCGGTACTCCAATAAGACTGTAATCGCTGGCGACACTTCCGTCCGTATCCACCAGAACCAAATAAGGGAATGAATTTGTTTTAGAAAAACGCGCCACTCTTTCGGTTGATTCGTTTATATCTATGTAAACAAATTTCAGTCCGCGCCGGGCGTATTTTTCATAAAGAGCTCTGTAATTGGGCATTTCAGCCCGACAGGCGGGACACCAGGTAGCGCCGAAAAAAATTACCACAGGATTCCCCCGTTGCCTGCTCAGTTTAAATGTTTTTCCCTGCACATCTTTTAACGAAAAATCAGGCGCTGCAATCCTTTCGTGTCTAAAGGAATCATCGGCTCCGGAATGTCCAAATGACAGGGCAATAAAGACACAGATAAGAAAGATAATCGAAAATAAAAAAACTTTTTTATTCATCATAACCTCGTTTTCTATATTGATAAGGTGCCCGTAATATACAGGAAATATTCCGCCGCGCCAATTAATATCATCCCGGAAATAAACTTTATTTTTAGCATCCATTTTCCCGATTTAGGCAAAGCGGCAATAACTCCGGTAAATGTGCCGACGATAATCAGCAACGTTCCCATCCCGAGGGCGAAAACAAAAAGCAGACTCATGCCCAGTAAAAGATTTGTTTTTACTGCCACATAACCCAGTAAAACTGCCAGGGCGGGGGCGGTACAGGGGCCAATAACAACGCCGGATACGGCGCCAATTAAAAAGCTGTCCAAAAATCCTTTTTTATTACTATTACCAGTCAGTTTTACTAACTTATGCGGAACAGGCAGGGAAATATTAAAAACATCAAACATAGACAATCCCATAACAAGACATACGTTAGCCATAATGAAGTATGTCCAGGGCGTCGTTTGCATCTGCCCGAAAATCCTGCCGGATAATGCTGCCGCTCCGCCCAAAATGGAATAGGTTAATGCGATTCCAGCAACATAAAAAAGTGAAAGAAAAAATCCGCGAAGCTTGGATGATGGCCCCTGGGCACCAATAATTCCAACAGTTACCGGAATCAAAGGATAGGTGCAGGGAGTAAAACTTATTATAAGCCCGCCAAGATACGCGGTCAATAACGCTAAAAACACCGAGCCTTGCAGGTATAAAGATAAATTGTTGACCATATTTTCAATCATCACTCTTTGCCCATTTTTAATTTTATTTGCTGACACGATAAAGAATTTGCTCTTAAGCGTCAAGCAAAAAGCTTGTGCTGAAATATAACATGTTTATTATTGGGAAGTTAACGCGGGCAAAAAAATGGTGCCGAAGACTGGATTTGAACCAGCACAGGCGTACACCCACTAGACCCTGAACCTAGCGCGTCTACCAATTCCGCCACTTCGGCACTTGAGAAAGTGCACTATACCTATCAACATCTTCTTGTCAAGATAAAATGAGCTTGAATTTAATGCCCAAAATGTTATGGTATCGAACCAATTATCTTAAGTGTTAGTAAAGATTATGATTGTAATTAAAGGAATAGAAAACATAGCAAAAGATTTTAGCGGATCGTTTGTCACGATCGGCAATTTTGACGGAGTACATTTAAGCCACCAGTTCATTTGCCGTAAACTTGCATCCGAGGCGAAAAATGCCGGGGCAAAATCGCTTGTTATTACCTTTGATCCTCATCCCAAGATGATTATTCATCCCGATATACGGCCTTTTTATCTTATCACTACTTTAGAAGAAAAACTGAAATTGCTGGAAAAATGCGGGATTGACGGCGTGCTGATAATCCCTTTTTCTCTTGACTATTCCCGTATAACTGCCGAAGAATTTGTCCGGGGATTCCTCGGTCAAAAGCTGGCGATAAAAAAAATTATTATCGGTCATGATTACACTTTCGGCCAGGGTAAAAAAGGCAACAGCGATTATTTGATTTCCTCAGGACGAGAAATGGGCTTCGCGGTTGAGGTTGTTGATGCTTTTAAAGTGGGAGAGGATATCATCAGCAGCACTCTTATAAGAAAATTGATTGTCACTGGTAATTTTCAAACGGTAACTTGTTTACTGGGCAGATATTATAATATTGCCGGTATTGTCGTTTCGGGAAAAGGGCGCGGTATCGGGCTGGGTTTTCCCACTGCAAACATAGAGCCGGAAAAAGAATTGCTGCCGCCGGCGGGTATATATGCCGCCTTTGTTGATGTCGAAGGAAAACGCCTTATGGCGGCTTTAAGTATCGGCGGGAAGCCGACCTTTGCTGATTATACTTTTACTTTTGAGGTTCACCTGCTGGATTTTTCCGGCGATCTCAGAGGCAAAAGACTCAATACGGAGTTTGTGGAGAAGTTGCGGGACATTATCAAATTTGATAGTCCCGAAAAGTTGAAGATACAAATCGCGGCGGATGTGGAAAAAGCAAGGTCAATTTTGCTTAAGAATATTGATAGTAAATAATCAAGGAATTTAGAGGAGGTTAGCAAACAATGTTGAAAATTGCTATTGTCGGCGCGACTGGTATAGTCGGACAGCAGGCGATTGTTAGTCTAATTGGACACCCATGGTTCAAAATAACAAAACTGGTAGCTTCGGAACGTTCAGCGGCAAAGAAATACAGCGAAGCGCTTAAAGACGCCAATGGCTCTTCGCGCTGGTGGTGCACCGAAGAACTGCCTGAAGATATTGCCAATATGGTTGTGGAAGAGGCCGCATCTTTCGATGCTGCGTCGGTTGATATTATCTTTTCTACAATGGACGCGGGAGCCGCCAAAGAATTAGAGCCGAAGTACGCTAAAACCACGCCTGTTATCAGTACCGCTTCGGCGTTTCGCTATGAAGATGACACCCCCATTCTTGTCGGAGGCGTAAATATGGATCATGCGGCGTTGCTTGCCGTTCAGCAGAAAAAGCGCGGCTGGAAGGGATTTGTTTCTCCAAAACCTAATTGCACGATCGCCGGTCTGGTTGTTTCTTTAAAACCGATTCAGGATCTTTTTGGCGTAAAGCAGGTGGTGATGACTTCACTTCAGGCCATGTCCGGCGCGGGAAGAACTCCGGGTTTATCGGCGATGGATATGACAGAAAATGTAGTTCCTTATATCCCTGGCGAAGAGCCCAAAGTGGAAACCGAACCTCAGAAGATTTTAGGTAAATTTACCGGTTCGTCTATTCAGAATGCCGCTTTCGGCATTACCGCGACTTGCACCCGTGTGCCCGTGATCGACGGACACATGGTTTGCGCATTTGTGCAGACAGAAAAACCCTGTTCGCCGGAAGATGTCAAAAAAGCCATGATGAATTATGGTAAAGATTTCGCTGAACTGAACCTTCCCAGTTCACCTAAACATCTGATTGATGTTACTGATGATCCTTTCCGTCCGCAACCGAGAATGGATAGGGAAAAAGGCGGCGGTATGACTGTGACTGTCGGGCGTGTTCGTAAAGATCCGATTATTGAAAACGGAATTAAATATGTTTGTCTGGCTCACAACACCAAACTGGGCGCGGCCAAAGGCGCTCTGCAAACTGCGGAGTACCTGGTGAAAAATTATCTAAAATTAGTTTAGAAACATAAATGGACGGCGGCATTTTTCAATTGATGCCGCCGTCCATTTAAAAAAATGCCTGTTTATAAAATATTCTATATACTCCATTAGGGCAAAAGAGATTCGTAAACTTCCAAATCTTTTTGCGAAAAACAACAGAAAATAACTTCTTCAATCTTTGATGGTTGCCCAATTGCGTTACGGATAGTTTTGACAGCAACTCTGGCCGCCAGTTCAATTGGATATCCATATACTCCCGTGCTGATGCTTGGGAAAGCGATTGATTTAATTATGTTCTTGACGGCAATGGCCATACTGTTGCGGTAACAGGAAGCAAGCAGTTCCGGTTCGCTGTTTTCTCCACCTCTCCAAACCGGCCCTACAGTGTGAATGACAAAGCGAGCGTGTAATTTATATCCCTTTGTAATCTTTGCGTCGCCGACTTTGCATCCACCCAGTTTTCGGCATTCCTCAAGCAACTGCGGACCGGCTGCCCGGTGAATCGCGCCGTCAACTCCTCCGCCGCCGAGAAGCGATGAATTAGCCGCGTTGACAATTGCGTCAACTGAAAGTGTCACAATATTTGCCTGAAGCGCCCGCAAAACTGTCATTGAACTGTCTCCAAGACATGATGATATCAACACTGCCCGCTTGCGAGGGCAGTGTTGATATTTAATGAATAAGTCATAAAACTTCTAAATCGAGAATAGCGCTTTGACTTAGAAGTTTTACTTCATGGCCTGTTCAACCGCAACCGCAACAGCAACCGAAGCTCCCACCATTGGATTGTTGCCCATTCCAATTAATCCCATCATTTCAACATGGGCAGGAACGGATGATGAACCGGCAAACTGAGCGTCTGAATGCATTCGCCCCATAGTGTCGGTCATGCCATAAGATGCAGGTCCTGCGGCCATGTTGTCCGGATGAAGCGTTCTTCCCGTTCCTCCGCCTGAAGCAACGGAGAAAAATTTCTTCCCGGCCAGCAGACATTCTTTTTTATAAATACCCATAACCGGATGCTGGAAACGGGTCGGATTGGTGGAATTTCCCGTGATGGCGACATCAACACCTTCCAGATGCATAATTGCTACGCCTTCGCGCACATCATCGGCGCCGTAGCATCGGACAGCCGCGCGGTCACCTTTGGAATAGGCTTTCTCCTTTGCCACGGAAACTTTTCCTGTTTTATAGTCGAAAGCCGTCGCAACGTGAGTAAATCCGTTAACACGGGCGATAATGTGAGCGGCGTCTTTTCCTAATCCATTTAAAATGACCCGCAGAGGAATCTTTCTTGCTTTGTTTGCTGATTTGGCAAGACCGATGGCGCCTTCAGCAGCGGCAAATGATTCATGTCCCGCGCAAAAGGCGAAGCAGGTTGTTTCTTCTTTAAGAAGCATGCAAGCAAGATTACCGTGACCTATGCCTACCTTGCGGTCGTCGGCTACTGATCCTGGAATACAAAATGCTTGAAGTCCTTCGCCGAGCGTTTCAGCGATATCGGCGGCATTCTTTTGACCTTTCTTGATGGCAACAGCGGCGCCGGCAAGATAGGCCCATCCCGCGTTTGCAAATGAAATCGGCTGAATATCCTTGACAATTTTTCTGACATCAACGCCTTTCCCGAGGCATACTTTTTCGGCTTCCTCCAACGAGGAAATGCCATATTTCGCGAGAAAAGGAGTGATTTGTTTGATTCTTCTTTCGTATCCTTCAAATAAAGCCATTTTTAAACTCCTTATCTTTATCCTTTACGTGGGTTAATAACTTTTGCGGCTTCGGCAAAACGGCCGTAAGTTCCGCTTGCTTTAGCAAGAGCACTTGCCGCATCCATGCCTTTGGATATGTTATCCATCATGACGCCCAGCTGAACGAATTTATAGCCGATGATTTCATCATCGCTGTCGAGGCCGATTTCGGTAACATAGCCTTCAGCCATTTCCAGATAACGGGGACCTTTTTCTTTTGTGCCGTACATCGTGGCGATCACGCTGCGCAGGCCTTTACCCAGATCTTCAAGTCCAGCGCCTATGGGAAGCCCTCCTTCGGAAAATGCGGTTTGCGTGCGGCCGTAAGCAATCTGGAGAAATATTTCTCTTATGGCCACATTTATAGCATCACAGACAAGGTCGCTGTTTAACGCTTCCAAAATTGTTTTACGCGGCAGAATTTCGGCGGCCATTGCCGCGGAATGAGTCATTCCCGTGCAACCGATACATTCAACCAACGCTTCTTCAATGATTCCGTCTTTTACGTTCAGGGTAAGCTTACATGCTCCCTGTTGAGGCGCGCACCACCCGACACCATGTGTAAGGCCCGAAATATCTTTTATTTCTTTCACCTGTGTCCATTTGCCTTCCTGGGGTATGGGGGCAGGGCCGTTTTTAGGACCTTTGGCAACCACGCACATCTGCTCAACTTCATGAGTGTATTCCATATAACTCGTTCTCCTTCCGGTAATCCCATTTCGCTTTCTTCGGCAACCGTGCCGTGGGCACCGTTATCCGTTGAAAGGATTTTATATAAGTATCGCGGCGGGTAATGTAGCACCGGAGGTGTTATTTTTCAAATTAAATTGCTCGGAAGGAATTAAGTTTTTGATTTCTTTATGATTTGAAAAGATAATTTCGCTGATGGGTGAAAATGATGGAAAATGAAAAAATCAGCCGGACCGTAGCGATCGGGTGTATTGCTTTTGTTAAATATTTTTATGAATCTAAGAACGTGCTAAAGTACTTAGCCAAATATGAAAATAACAGCACAAAATAATTCAATTTTATCCATTAGACATTTTATGGTAATAAACGCCAAGTATTTTTATGATGATACTGGACAGAAAATTTTATGAACGCGATACACTAAAGGTTGCCCGCGCTCTTTTAGGGAAAAAATTAGTGCGTCAGACAGGTCGCATTAAACTTTCCGGTATGATAGTGGAAACGGAAGCTTATTGCGGTTCCGAAGACAGCGCCTGTCACGCTCACCGCGGCAAGACGCCGCGCAATTCTGTAATGTTCGGTTACCCTGGTCATGCTTACGTTTATTTTACTTACGGCATGCACTACATGCTCAACATGGTGACCCAGGAAGAAGGAAATCCATGCGCCGTTCTTATCCGAGCTTTGGTGCCACTTACCGGAATAGAAGAGATGGAATCACGCCGGAAGAGGAAAGGCGCCCAATTAACTAACGGTCCCGCAAAACTCTGTCAGGCATTGTCGATAGATAAATCTTTAAATGGCTGGGATTTAACACGCGGTAGTAAATTATGGGTTGAGGACTATAAGAGAATTCCGGTTCAATCAATAATCAATACTCCACGTATAGGAATTGATTACGCAAAAAAAGAACATAGGGATGCTCCATGGAGATTCTTATATCAATTATAACTTAAAGCATTGTTTTTGCTGGCAATAAAATTAACCAGGAAATTATTTATGCAAACACAAAAAATCATGATGGAGATTTTTTCCAGAATTTAATTGACATATTCTTAAGGATGGCTATTTTAAGCCCAAGATGAAGTATTCATCAAAAAGGAGGGTATTTAATGTTTACAGTTACAGAAAAGGCATTGGAAGTAATCAAAGACTTTATCAAAGATAAAAAAGCGGATTCCGCTGTGCGTATTACATTATCCATGGGTTGTTCAGGTCCCACTTTGGGTATGGCTTTGGATGCTCCCGGGAATAATGATGAAGTGTTTGAAGAAAAAGGAACAAAATTTGTTATTGAAAAAGATATTTATAATCAAGCGAAGCCAATCAATGTTGATTTTATTGATACTCCGCAGGGTTCCGGATTTAAATTAACTTCCAGCCTCTCACAAGCCGCCGGTAGTGGCTCTTGCGGCTCATGTTGCAGTTGCTAGAATTTCGGGGGGAGGAATTTTCCTCCCCTTTTTTTTAACATTATGAATGAAGAAAATGAAATAAAAAGAAAAGTTGATATTGCGGAAAATCTTATCCGGCAGGGCAAATTCCGTGAAGCGATTGTTCTATGTGAAAAAATTCACAAAGAATATCCGGAAGAAGAATCTGTTGTTCTGATATTATCATGGGCATATTATGACAGCGGTGAAACAGATCAGGCTGTAAAATATTTAAATATACTGCTGGAACGGGAGCTTAAGCGAAAGATTTTTACAGGCTTTGCCTTTGATGAACTCGTGCGCATATATAAGCAAAATAAAGATTTCAGAAAGTTAACGGAAATTTGCCAAAGGGCTGTTGGCGCGCAACCTGACGATATAGGACTTTTAGCTGAACTTGGAAATGCTTATCTTCAATCAGGCAAGGCTAAGAGGGCTTGTGAAATTTATGAAAAGATCATTGGAATCGAAAGCGATAATCCTGTTTTTTACTGCCATTTGGGCGAAGCTTTGTTTGCCGCCGGATTATGTAATGAGAGTGAAAGATCCTATCTGAAGGCCAGCGAGATCGACTCTGATCAACCTGATCGTTATTACTTTAAAATAGTCGTTTTATTTCAGCAGGCCGGAAATTATGAAGAAGCTGAAAGATTATTAAATAAGTGTATCGCTGTAAATTCATCTAATCCTCTGTATCATTGTTCATTAGGCGATACCTATGTGTGCTTGGGGCAAATTCAGAAAGCTCTAACGGCCTACGAGACGGCCGCGCAATGTGATAATTCGGGGGCAGGAGCTTACTATAATCGTTTGGGCAATTCGCTCATGAAGGCCAACAATTTTTCACAGGCAGCCGAAGCTTTCAAATCGGCCATAACCGCTGATCCTGTGCGGCTTTATTATCTAAATCTGGCGTCGGCTTATAAAGGGATGGGATTTGCTGATCAGTCTGATATGATTTTGCGCGAAATTAATAATGTAAAATAAAATTAAATTTAATCCATTTTCCCGAGTTTGCGCTTATATTCCTTAAATACATGATAGAAATACTCGTTCTCCTCCATTTCTTTATTAAGAATCAGACCTACCCCCGAGATTTCATTTTCATTAATTATTAAGTTTACGCTTTTATTTAAAGAATTCATATAATCCATTGTTGCAAAAGTTGGACTGATTAAGACAACAAAAATATTCCTGCGGACGGACATGGTTAAGCGTTCTAAATATATAAGAATCTTATTAACCCCATCTTTTTCGGTGTCAAAATTCTCATTGATAACAATGACATTAAAAGTGTGAAAAGTCGTATACCGTAGAGCCTCTTTAGATGTGGCCGCCTCAACTACGTTAAAATGAAGTGATACCAAAGCCTCTCTGATCTTTTGCCCTATGACAGGATCGTGTTCGCAAATCATGGAAGTGTTGCTATCCGTATCCCGATAATCAAAAGGGCGTCCGGAATAATCGATTTCTTCTGCGATTGTGTCTGGCATTGAATTTTCTTTATTCATGTTAATTCCCTGATAATTAATTATTTGCGCAGTATGAAAATTATCTTTTCCATGGGTCATTTTGTTGGGGCTTTCCATATAATTTGTCAACTTCCAGTTTGCCAATACTTGAGGTCTTTTCGCCGCGGGTCTTTTTTATTGAGTCTATCCCGCGGCCAACAGTAGCTCTGTTGGAAGCATAAGTGATAGCCGTATCTTCCGTAATCAAATCTTTTTCAAAAAGCTCAATAATGCAATCATCAAAACTCATCATTCCAAAAGGTCTTCCCTGTAGAATAATATCAGCAAATGTTTTTCCTTCAGATTCGCCATGCAGGATAACGTCTTTAACCCGCAGGCTGGTGCTCATCGCTTCAAAAGCAGCGATACGTCCGCCGCCGACTTTTGGCAACAAACGTTGGCAGACTATCCAGCGGAGAGAATCGGCAAGACGCACGCGCATTTGATTCTCTTCTTCTATGGAAAACATGCCGATAATACGGTTTATCGTCTGACCGGCATCTACTGTATGCAAGGTGCTTAAAACCAAATGGCCCGTTTCCGAAGCATTCAAAGCAATTTCCACTGATTCACGATCGCGCATTTCACCTACAAAAATTACCTTTGGCGCTTGACGCAGAGCTGCCCGTAAACCATTGACAAATGTATCAAAATCCTTGCCAAGTTCTCGTTGATTTATAGTGGATTGTTTTTGAGGATGCGTGTACTCCACAGGGTCTTCCAGAGTAATAATGTGCACGGAACTATTTTCATTTATCTCATTGATAATTGCGGCAAGTGATGTGGTTTTGCCGGTGCCGGTTGCGCCTGTTATCAAAACTATGCCGAATTTTTCATTGGCAATTTTGTAAAAGGCAGGGGGCAAGCCTAAGTCAGCGCATGAAGGAATTTTCGATTCAAGCTTTCTTAAGACGATAGAATAGTTGCCGAGTTGAGAAAAAATATTTACACGAAAACGGGCGAGTTCGGGCAACTCGTAAGACATATCACAGGAGCCTTCCTTTATTAGAGCTTGCATCAGCCGGTGATCCTGATTAATCAGATTCAGGGCAAAAATTTCTGTTTGAAAAGGCGTTAGTTTTTCGAAAGATGGCCTTAAATCAACACTGATTAATTCACCGGCGGAATATACCTGCAAAGGTTTATTCACGGTTAATATGAAGTCGGAAATGTTCGGATGAGATTCTAACATTTTTGTCAGTATATAATCTATTTCCGGTTTTCTCATAAGCTATCCCCGCGATGATTTATGCTTCAGTGAAGTCTGTTGGCGGATGTTTCAAAAGCGGACGGAATCTGGTTTTATCGTTGGCCTTGATATAAGCTTCATCGCCGCTTATCCAGCCGCGATTGTAGATATCCATAATTCCATCGTCCAAAAGCTGCATTCCATATTTTTTGCCCGTCTGCATCATGGAAGGAATCTGATAGGTTTTGGATTCGCGGATCAAATTACGAACCGCAGGTGTGGCAATGCAAATCTCCAGAGCGACACAACGGCCTTTCGTGTCAATTCTCTTAAAAAGAACCTGCGAAACAATCGCGCGTAAACCATCTGCCAGTGTTGAGCGGATTTGCAATTGTTCCGATGCCGGAAAAACTTCGATTACTCTGTCAACTGTTTTTGCCGCGCTGGTTGTATGGACGGTGGAAAAAACCAGATGGCCTGTGGACGCGGCTTCTATAGCCAGAGAGATTGTTTCCAGATCGCGCATTTCACCAACCAGAATGATGTCCGGGTCTTCACGCAATGCTCCGCGCAAAGCTGCAGCAAAGCTTCTGGTATGAAGTCCCACTTCCCTGTGATTAATGATGCAGTTTTGACTTTTATGAACAAATTCAATAGGATCTTCAATTGTAATAACGTGGTCTCTGCGAAGGCGGTTGGCTTCGTCAATAATGGCTGCCAGCGTTGTGGATTTGCCGCTGCCGGTTGGACCGGTGACCAGCACAAGGCCGCGCGGTAGAGTCGCTAATTTTGATATTACGCTTGGCAGTCCCAATTCTGCGCAAGATAAAATTTTATCGGGTATTTCACGGAAAACCGCGCCTATGCCGTTTTTCTGTTGGAAGTAATTTACACGATAACGCGCGAGACCAGGGACTTCGTAAGCAAAATCAACGTCGCCCGTTTCTTCGAAAAATTTAATTTTATGCTCAGGCGTAATTTCGTAAAGAAGCACTTTTAGGGCGTCATTAGTGAGAATATCGTATTTAATTCTCTCAATATCGCCGCGGATTCTAATAGCAGGCTGTTGGCCGGAAATAAGATGGAGATCTGATGCACCCTGCTCGTGCATAAGATGAAAAAAAGCATCAATTTTTGCCATTTACTTTCTCCTTGTGACGAATTGTTTCATCTTTTACCATTTTTTCTGCTTGAAAAAAATCAAATATTTAATAAATATTAAATTTGTTACCGCGCATGTATTTTTTATAGAGTTTCATTTCACAAATTATTTGTCAATATAGGAAAAACTTAATTGTTTTGTCAATCTAAGAATTACATTAACAATTTCTTGACACTAAGACAATCAATAATATATGCTCCCTTACGTTTTTCCTAATAGGAATTTTAAGGTTGGGGATGTAGCTCAGCTGGGAGAGCGCGGCGTTCGCAACGCCGAGGCCAGGGGTTCGATCCCCCTCATCTCCACCAGAACATAATCCAAGACAATCCAATAAAGTCCAGAAACCCGTTAGAAATAGCGGGTTTTTTGTTGCTTTTAGTCCAAAGACGTGTTATAAGATTTTATAAAATCTATAAAGTTTGGGGGCTGATTTATATATAAAAAGCCCCCATAGCTAATAGCAAGCCCCCAAAAAGGAGAAATTGCTCATGCCTATAAGAATTAAGCCATTATCAGAAATCAAAGTACGTAATGCAAAGCCACAAGAAAGCGCATACAAACTTTTCGATGGAGGCGGTCTCTATCTTTTCGTTACTCCGCCCGGTGGTAAGCTTTGGCATTTCAAATATCGCTTCGACAATAAAGAGAAGAAACTTGCCTTCGGATCATATCCTGAAATTAGCCTACAAGACGCAAGACAACGGCGTGACGATGCACGAAAACTTTTAGCTAATGGTGTTGACCCCGGGGCTGTTCGCAAAGCGCAGAAACAGGCAAAAATTGAAGACACTGAAACCGTCGAAGTTATAGCCAGAGAATGGCACGAAAAATTTAAATCAACATGGACGGAAGGTCACGCGGATAAATTAATGCGATGTTTAGAACGTGACGTTTTTCCATGGATCGGTTCACGACCGATTAAAGAAATCAAAGCACCTGAACTTTTGACAGTGTTAAGACGTGTCGAATCAAGGGGCGTATTGGAAGGAGCGCACCGTGTGCGAGGAATATGTAACATGATTTTCCGTTATGCGGCTGCCACTGGACGCGCTGAACGCAATCCGGCGCAAGATTTAATTGGTTCATTACCACCGGCAAAAGAAAAACATCTTGCAGCCATTACAGAACCTAAGAAAGTCCGAGAATTACTTCTTGCCATTGACGGTTATGTCGGCAGTTATGTTGTAAAATTAGCTTTGCAGTTATCACCACTTGTTTTTGTCCGTCCCGGCGAATTGCGACACATGGAATGGAAAGAAGTTGATTTTGAAAATGCTCTATGGAGTATTCCGGCAGAGAAAATGAAAATGAGAGAGCCGCACCTTGTACCACTATCAAAGCAAGCAATAAAAATTCTAGAAGAACTTCAAAAACTGACAGGTACAAGTCAATATGCTTTTCCTTCCGGTAGAACTTACGTCCGGCCAATGTCAAACAATGCCATATTAGCGGCATTGCGCCGCATGGGTTACACGAAAGAAGAAATGACACCACATGGATTCCGGGCAATGGCGCGGACAATCATTGATGAAGTTTTACAAGTCAGACCTGATTTTATTGAAGCGCAATTGGCACACCGCGTCAGTGACCCACTAGGCCGTAGTTATAACAGAACTCAACACCTAAACGAAAGACGGAAGATGATGCAGACTTGGGCTGATTATCTTGATGGATTAAAAGCAGGAGCCAAAGTATTGCCATTTAAGAAAACAACAGTATAAAATTAACTGTCGGTGGACAGAGTTTTCTTGATATCAACTGCAAAGACGATGCAAGGTTATTACTTCAGTTGACAACATATTGTCTTTATGAAAATCGAGTCTTCAAATACTAAGATAGAATAAAACACACTCCCCATTTTATTGATTTCAGAATGAAATAGAGATATTTAGGTACGTGATTTTTATAAATGCGAGGGCATTTACTTCTTCCTGAAATCCTCAAATCGTCAATCTTCGTAAACATACAACCATTCAATTGATAATCATTAACCACATTTTTTCAATTATAAAGGTTATGATAAGGGCAATCTGATAGCTGTTGGACATATTTCCTATAAATTGTCAAACTGGTATTTCGTGGTAATAAAGACAAAATGCCAAGTAGCCAAAGTTAATTTCGTTTGATTTTTAAGAACCTTCTCTCTTTTTATTTTTTTTAAATTAATATAGGATTGTACAAAATATTGTAAAATACAAACTTGGTATATTAATTTTTATATATGGAAATATGAAAATGGATACATTTATAAGTCCAAATTATACTCAGGTTAAATTCGATAAACCAACAATAGATGACCTTACAGATGTTTTAAAGGATCGAACTTTAAACTGGCTGTTTGAACCAGCAAAGATATTAATCAGTGAGAAGAATGGATGCTTTAGTGCTCTATGCCTACTCTTAACTTATTTTGAAGGAATCTGGTCATATGTAAGCGGTATAGATAGCAAAGGACAATCGAAGGAATATTTTATTGATGCATTTTTAGATGTATTTAGTTCATCAGATCATGATCCCAACCTATTAAAACGCGTTGCGGCAATACTCTATAAAGATGGTAGGTGTGGGTTCTTCCACGATGGCATGTTAAGAGGGCGTATTTTTTTAGCAAACCTAGACCAAATCGATATGCTAATTACACTGCCCAAAAGACCTGATGGCAAGATTGACGTTGATGGGGATATTAATTCTATTATTATAGATCCAAAATATTTCATGGCTGCAATCGAAAGACATTTCATTGATTATTTACTTTGTCTGCGTAACCCAAATGAAAAAGTAAAGCGTGATAATTTTTTAAAAATGGCTAAAGAAAAATGGGGTTACGAAGGTGACGGTGTAGTTATCGGTCTAGATAGAAATGGCTAAATATAGAACATAACAAAAGCAATTCACCCGATCGCTATGCTCCGGATGATTTTTTTGTTCGGCAAAAGAAAATGACAGCATCGTTTAATTCAAATAATCTCGTTGGAACAACAGGTGAATATTTTGTTTGTGCTGAACTATGCCGTATTGGTTAATTAAAGAATCTTGAAATGTTTACTGGAGGCAGAAAACTAATTTTTTATGACTTGGGCTTCTGCGTCGTCCCAAAAGCAGAGTATCACTAGAGCATGTGACATATATCAACTCGAAATGGAAGTTCGAAGAGATTATAGTGAAAAAATGACTAAATCAAAACCAACAGTAAAAACCTATAAGCCTTCTGATTATCTTCGTTCAAGAAGACCAGAGCGTTATTCGGACTCTATCGTTACAGAAGAACCACAAATAACAAAGGATATATTAGAATACCACCTGGAAACACTTACAAATCGAAGTCAAGAAAATGAGTTTGAGCATTTTGCAAGACGTTTAGCAGAGAAAGAGCTTTGTCCAAATTTGTTACCCCATACAGGCCCAACAGGAGGTGGAGATAGCAAAGTTGATTCAGAGACCTATCCCGTCGCCGAAGAAATTTCTTTACGATGGTATCAAGGAAACGCTGGCGCGAAAAAACGCTGGGCTTTTGCTATGAGTGCGAAGAAGGATTGGCTAGGAAAAGTCAAGAGCGATGTAAAGAAGATAACAGAAACGAATCGTGGTTACTCATTAATTTACTTCATAACCAATCAGTTCGTTAGAGACAAGGCGAGAGCAAAAGTTGAAGACGATCTAACAAAAAAGTTTGGCATAGAAGTTAGAATTCTAGACCGTAGTTGGATAGTTGACCGAATTATAAATCATAATCTCATTGAGATTGCAGCACAAACTTTGTCTATTGAAAGCTTGCAATTAAAGGCGCGTAAACAAATTGGGCCGCTTGATGCTACAAGAGAGATTGAATTAAACAAACTAGATGAAGAGATAAAAGATCCTAATCGCTATACTGGCATAGATTATCAGCTTGCTGAAGATTGTTTTAGAACAGCAATACTTGCAAGTGAACTTGAGCGAGACCGGAATGAAGTTGAAGGTCGCTTTTCAGCAGCTCTTCGTGTAGCAGAAAAAGTTGGTGATAGAAGACAAATTCTAAGAATTATCTATCATCAGTCATGGATATCATGCTTTGTCTATGATGACATCACAGCTTTGGATAACCTTTATAATAAAGTGGAGGAGATAGGTCTCTCTAGTCAACATGCAGATGATGTTGAAATGGTTGACAATCTTTGGACTGTCCATTTAGGATGGAGCCTGCATGGAAATATGACAAAGGAGTATTCCAAACTTATTAAAAGAAGTAATGCCTTAAGTAAGAAATTAGAAGAACTATCAAGTGATGATACTCGACCCAATAATGCGCTTCATGCTCGAACCTTGCTCTGTCTTCATCGATTTGTTAAACTACAACTAAAAAATAAAAAGGATTTATCGGCTCTAAATAATATTTTTGATGAACTAGCCACGATATTTGAAAACTCAAGAGGACTCGGGCAATACCCGTTTGATTCATTTAAAAGATTGATTTACGAATTAGGAAATGCTTTTGCAGATAATGATTCCTACGAAAAGCTCTTTGATGCAATTGTGGCCATTCAAGTGTAGCGGTTCAAAGGAAAGTGGACAGATGAGGGATTAAAATAAGAGACGGTTTTAGGTTATAATCAACTTATAAGAAAGGAGAGAAGTTATGGTACCTAAAACCAAACAAGACCCTGAATCAGTGGTAAAAGAGATCAAGAGAAAAACCCGTCGTAAGTTCAATTCAGAAGAAAAAATCCGGATCATACTGGAAGGCCTGCGAGGAGAAGACAGCATAGCCAATATCTGTCGAAAAGAAGGTATAGCTCCTGGCATTTACTACAAATGGAGCAAGGCATTTCTAGAGGCAGGTAAACGGCAGCTCAACGGTGATACCATTCGGGAAGCCAGCAGTAACGAAGTATCAAATCTCCGGAGCGAGAATGAGCAGTTAAAACAATTAGTGGCCGAACTGAGCCTGAAGAACCGGGTTCTAAAAAAAAGTTTGAGTGGTCTGGAGTGAGTGCGGAGCGGTATATGCGATACGGTCAGGGCGAAAAGATGGAGGTTATCAGGCTGGTGGAAGGTTCACCGCTGAGTGTGAAGCAGACGCTTGCGGAACTCAATGTCAACCGCAGCACGTTTTACATTTGGTATAAACGATATTGTGAGCATGGCTATGATGGTCTGGCCAACGCATACCACCCACCCAAACAGTTTTGGAATGAGATACCGCCATGGGAGAAGCAGCGGGTAGTGGAAACGGCACTGAAGCATCCCGAAAAATCACCCAGAGAGCTTGCATTGTATATCACGGATAAACTGAGTTATTATATCTCGGAATCAACGGTGTACCGTATTTTGAAGGCCCATGATCTGGTAACCAGTCCCCTGTATACGGTGATAACGGCTTATGAGAAGTTTCCTCAACCTACAAAGAGAGTTAATGAACTGTGGCAGACTGATTTTACTTTTTTCAAGGTGATCCATTGGGGGTGGTATTACCTGTCTACTATTCTGGATGATTACAGCCGCTTTATTCTGGCCTGGCGGCTGTGTGAGGGTATGTCGACTGATGATGTGAAGCGGACCCTTGATGATGCTATTTTATTTACAGGCATGAGGAACGTAAAGGTTGTCAGTCGGCCACGGCTCTTATCCGATAACGGTCCCTGCTATGTTTCAAAAGCTCTGAATGGCTATCTTCAAGAAGAAGGAATGGGCCATACACGGGGCAAACCGTATCATCCAATGACTCAAGGGAAGATTGAGAGATACCACCGCTCCATGAAAAATCTCATTCTGCTGGAGCATTATTACAGTCCATCGGAGCTCGAGGATCGCGTCAGCGTATTTGTGGATTATTATAATAACCATCGATACCATGAGGCATTGGAAAATGTGACACCTGCGGATGTGTATTATGGGCATGATCACGAAGTTCTTGAAAGACGCAAACAGATTAAACAAAAGACCATGCTTTTACGAAGGAAGCAAAAACGTTCTTGGAGACTTGCTGGAATTGCAGGAAAGGTATATATGAGTGCTGAAACCATCTCTTAGTTCGAGACACGTTTGTCCAAAACCATTTGAAGACATACAGCCATTCAAGAAGAAAGAACGAGCGAAGGTGACGCTGCATCAGCAATAACAAACAGAGGTATCCAGAAGTTTAGAGCTGGAAAGATTTATGATGCAATAAAGCTCTTTGGTAGAGCACAAGATAAACTCATAAAAGATGAGTATCGACACGAGTTAGTTA
This sequence comes from Smithella sp., assembly GCA_052139735.1. Taxonomy (GTDB): domain Bacteria; phylum Desulfobacterota; class Syntrophia; order Syntrophales; family Smithellaceae; genus Smithella. Next base: position 106,313 of record JBKQWB010000051.1, read on the forward strand.
AATGCTTAGTTGCTTGTGGCGGTACTTATCAGTCTGCCGGCTTATACTGGGCGGCCAGATCGAATTTACTTGCAGCGTTGTCGATTTGCATTTCAGAATTTGATAGTTCTGGCTTTATGCACAATCTGACACTTCTTGCAGCAAGTGAGCTTGCTTGGATAGAGGTCAAATTGGCGCGTGTTCCGCATTTCCTTTTCAGCATAAATCTCATAAACTTTATTGTGAATAATTTAAAACAAGATGAAGAAGGTCAAAAAAAGTATTGGGACTTCCTTCAGCATATCGATGCAGTATTCTCAATGGTGCTATTACGTTCGAATCTTGCGCAACTTGAAACGCTAAAGAAAATACCACACCTTCTAAATCAACTTAATCTGGTCTGTTCCGAAGGTTCGCTCCTTTTTGCACTGGGCCACTTAGATAAGCTTAGAGCAGATGTATGGTTTGACAATAAAGAAAGCACGGAGAAAATAGAAGAATTCTATGAGTTGGTCTGTGCACAGCCAGCAAATGATGATTTGCCGCTCTTGCCTGAACTATGTTCAGGAGACACCATAGAGCTAAAAAGCTGTGTATTAGGTATTAACTTAGTAATATATGCGGATGCAAATCAAATATCTATTTTAATAGCAGAATCTCTTTTGAGTGCATTAGAAGCATTTCTAGCAACAAGTCTAACGGGCGGTATCATGCCTTATAAACAGAATGTTAAAGTGGCTATTAAGATAGATAAGGATTTAAAGGAAGAATTTGGAATAACATTGATCAGTAATAGTGCTAATTTTGAATTAGAAGTCGCTCATAAAGAAAACTTCGATCTTAAATCCGCTGATGCGATCAGGAACTTTAGAGATTTCAGCACTCACTTTATTGCCGAACTTCTTCCGAAAATTGCGCTATACAATAATATAAACGATCATCTTAGACATCTTGCCGAAGAAGAGAATGTCTTTAGTAGGTCACTGATATTTTCTGATGTTATGACGTTAAGTCAAAACGTCTTTGGCGGTTTAGCCTGGATCAATCTTTCTGAAGTATCTAAGTCAATTAAGAAGGCTGCGTACAAACTTCAGAGAACAACGCAATGGAAGCCAAAGACAAAAATAAACAAAGTAGAAAAACAACTAAAAATGGGGGAAGGCGATGCACCAGAAGATATCGCCAATGCAGATAATATAAAGCATAGCGAAAGAAGAGTTGTTTCTTTAATTGATGTACCATTATGGAATAATGCCAAATGGCATGGCACGCTTTTTATGGTTTATCAAGACGGAGTTTTTCCGCCATGCATTGGTTTGTTATTTAAAGGCGAAGATAGTGCGAGGAAAATCTTTAAAGGATGGCTTGATCAATTTGGTAAAAAAGATGAAAATGAATCACTTAGAGTTTGCATTATTACAGGTATTGATAAGAAAAATCCTACACATTACCGTGTTCACATTGGAACGAATATAAAAGCTCACATGGGGATGGAGGAACGAAAACAATTATTGTTTGTATTTTTTATTCCGGTGAAATCGGCCACGTGTTCCAGATGAAATCGGCCATTGATTCCGGTGGAAACAAGGCCAGTTGATCGGAGCGAAGCGACGCTGGTTTTGGTGGTCATCTTCTC
>JBKQWB010000052.1:0-3569 GCA_052139735.1 Smithella sp.
AACAGACACTCGGTAGAACAGACGGAAGGACAGACAAAAGAACACACAGTCAGTCGGACAGTCAGTCAGTCGGACAGTCAAACAGACACACAGAAGGGCACACAGAAGAACAGACAGTCAAACAGGCAAAAGGACAATCAGAAGGACAGTCGGAAGAACACACAGAAGAACAGTCAGAAGAACACACAGAAGAACAGTCTGCAAAATGGGATTCCTCCGCAACTCACGTTTTGACTACGTTGGACAGGTCAGATCCTCCTTTTGCTCATTTTACGGAAAGACAAAGCGCCGTCCTGGCTTTTATGATCCATAGCAAGGATAAGTATATTACACTCGATTATATTGCTTATGCCACCGGTCTGACATTTGCCTCAGTCCGCACGGCCATCAGAGCTCTTCGCCAATACAACTGCGTTTTAAATACAGGCCGTCTCCGGCATCTCAATACACAATATCTTTATTACGAACTCGACGAGATTCGCTGTGAACAATTTTGGAAAGAAAAAGGTATTTTCTATGATTTCAGCAGGCCGTTGAAATGGGACAAGAATGGTATGAATCGGTCTGCGGATACAAAATCCATACAGACAAAAGGACACACAGAAGGACAGTCAGAAGAACACACGGAAGAACAGACACTAGGTCGGACAGACAGTCGGACAGACATATATAGTAGTAGTATTAGTATATATAATAATAAACTACTACTAACTAAAGTCGCAGAAATTTTTGCAACGCATCCGGATTTTGCATTTTGGGTGGAAGAAAAGCTTAAGCCTGATACCGTGCTCAGATGGATAGAGGAATTCAGCGACGTTCCGATAAAAGTTGAAGACATGCTGCTGTATCTTTCCCGCTGCAGTTACGATCTGACAACACTAAACAAAAAGGCATCCCTTAAAAACACGCCGGTAAACTATTTTTACGGCTGCATCAAACGGAACAAAACCTATTTGCCTCCGCAAGGGTTTAAAACTCTCGAAGAAAGAATTTTGGAAGATAAACGCAAGATCGTGGCGGAAATGGAGAACAGGGTTCGTGAGCTCCAGGAATTGGAAGAAAGAGAGAAACAGGCAGAGATCGAAATTAAATTCCGCGAAATGATGGGCGAAGAAACCGGTGAGCTCTACAGGGCGTGCTTAAATAATATTCCGTCTCTGTTCAGAGACAGTGACCGTTCCGGACAGGGATTCAAGACCGCCATGAAACAAGCTTTTATTAAAATTCCCAGTAATTGATCATAAAATTAAAAATGGAGGAGTTTAATTATGCAAGATGCTGCGAAGGAGAAAAAGAAATTGAAGCCAAGTTTTAATGAGCAAATGGATGTGCTGAAGAAAAAAATGAAATCAATAAAGATGGAAGCTAAGGCCGATAAAGCAAAAAGAATTAATGTCCAAAGAATTAAATTGCATAAGTTAGTCACTTCTTTTGTTTCCAAAGGCTGGCCGGAAGATTACGAAACGCTGAAATCAAATATCACATCCATATTCGAGGAATAGTTTTATGATGGGACCGGTATCGCAGTCCGCAACGGCGGCCAGTAAATATTATTACGAAAAAGATCCAATTTACGAAAAAAATAACAGCAGGTGGTTAGGCGGGGGTTGCGAATCTCTCGGCCTTGAGGTCGGCGCTGCTGTTTTGAAGGATGATTTTAACAATATCATCAGAGGGAATGATTTAACAGGCGAACAAATTGTTCAGGATACTTATTCCGCGGCAGGGCGAGCAGAACATCGTGCCGGTGTTGATTTTGTTTTTTCCGATCCTAAAAGCGTTTCCATCATGGAACATCTTGCCGGAGATGAGAGAATCAAAGCTGCCAGATCAGCCGCTATTGAAGACGTTGTCAAGCATATTGATGATAATTATATTGCCTACCGCGAAACGGTAAACTATCAGGTAAATGTTGTTCATGTTCAGGGAAGGGGTATTTTTTCCGCATATGAACATTCAACCAGCCGTGAAAACGATCCCAATTCCCATACTCATGTTTTGATATGCAACATGGTTCAACGTGATGACGGTTCCTACAGGGCTCTGTATAATGATAACATTTTCAAGAATCAAAAAGAGATAACTGCCGTTTATAACGCGAGCATGGCAAAAGGCTTATCGGAGATTGGTTATGCAATAGAAATCAAACCAAACGGATTATACGAGATCGCCGGGGTACCAAAAGAGCTGATCGACACTTTTTCCAAGAGAACAGCCAATATCAAACAGGCGGAAGCTGAATTTATGGATAATAACAATGTTCTGGAAACCAATCCCAAGATACAGGTAATTGCCACGCTGGAAACCAGGCCGGAAAAATCAAACTTAACAAAAGAATATTTGATCGATTCCTGGAATAAGCAAGCCTCCGATATCGGTTATTCCCCGGATAAATTGTCATCGTTGGTTACAGCAGCGTTTAATAATAAAGTTGTCAATGATATTTCTGTAAACAGCGTTATTCGTCATGTTGTCAATGATCTTACCTCCACTGAATCTACGTTTACCACTTCTGATTTAATGAAACACAGCCTGGCTCTTTCGATGGGTAAATATAACAAAAATGACATCACAAATGAGATTGATAAGAATATGATCAGCGATAAGCTATTTACTGAAATAGCACCCGGAATCTTCAGCACGGACAAAATGATCGAAACGGAAAAAAATATATTACGGATGCTGGAATCGGGAAAAGGGAAGGTAAATCCCTTAATGAGCAAAGAAGAAGCGGAAAAGTTCATCATCAATTTTGAAAATAATAATCAAAATATCGTACCTCACGGTTTGACCAAAGATCAAAGAAGTTTGTTTATTGATGTAATGACATCCGGTGATCAGTTTATTGTTGTTCAGGGAGATGCGGGAACCGGCAAAACAACTATTTTTAAAGCCGTCGCCGACGCCTGTGAGGAAAAACTTGTTGCTTTGACCGGCCATTCCAAAACCGGCAAGGCTGTCGAAGAATTTATCAGCGCCACCGGCGCCAAAGGCAGCACTGTTGATTCTTTTTTGCTCCATAAATCGAATGACAACGGCATTTCTTTAAGAATTATCGATGAAGCTTCGATGTTGGGTTCTTTGCAGACACATTCCATGATTGACAGAGCCGTTGATGATAATGCCCGATTAATTCTGCTGGGCGATATGAAACAATTGCAGGCAATAGATGCCGGACGAGCTTTTCAAGATGCTCAGGAAAAAGGCGACATTCATGTGGTTAAATTATCGCAGGGCATTCGTCAAAAAAATGCCTATACCATTAAATTAGCCGAACTGGCTAAAAGCAAATATAAAATCAAGGATGCCGTAAATCTTATCAACGAAAATAACAAACTGTATGAAAGAATTTCTATAGATGACCGAAGGGATTTGATTTTGGAATTATATAAAAATGATCCGGCCAGTTCGATTGTCGTTACATCAACCAATAAAGAAAAGGATATTTTGAATTCGGACATCCGTTCTTATCTGGTAAATAATAATATTGTAGAAAGCAAAGGTTTCCTTTTTAATACACAGGCGCCTATTTCTCTTGTGGGGATTCAAAAACGGTTTTCTTCTAATTA
>JBKQWB010000053.1:0-59444 GCA_052139735.1 Smithella sp.
GGGAGATTCTAATTTTACCTTCGATACAAAATGCTCAATGAGCGTTGTTGAAAACGCCGTTATCGTAGTTGACGCCGTCGGCGGCGTTGAATTTCAAACCCAAAAAGTCTGGGAATTAGCTGACGAATTCAAACTGCCCCGCATCATTTTTATCAACAGGATGGATAAAGAACGCGCGATTTTTAAATCAGCGATGGAAAGCATCAATACCAAATTAAAGAAAAAAGCAACTCCGGTTTGCCTGCCTATCGGCTCTGAAGATAAATTCAACGGCATTGTTGATTTAATCGAAATGAAAGCTTATTTATTTGCCGATAATAAAGGCGCGGGGAAAGTTATAGATATACCTGCGGATATGAAGGAAGAAGTAAATAATTTGCGCGGATCGATGGTGGAGGATATTGCTGAAGCCGACGACGAGTTGATGAATAAATATCTCGAAGCCGGTGAACTCTCGGCAGATGAACTAAAAGCTGGTTTGAAAAAAGGCGTTTCCTCGGGAAGCCTTATTCCTGTCATGTGCGGTTCAGCGATTAAAGGCATTGGAATATCGATGCTGATGGACTTAATTGTCAATGCCTTCGCGTCGCCTGTCGATCGCGGAGCAAAAATAGGCAAAAAACCGGGAACAGAAGATATTGAAGAACGGCAGCCGTCCGAAGACGCTCCTTTTTCAGCGATTGTCTTCAAAACTATCGCCGATCCCTACGCCGGAAGGCTCACTTTATTCCGCGTTTATTCCGGCAAACTCAACCCCGATTCATCCGTGTATAATTCGACCAAAAAAATCACTGAAAAATTCGGTCATATCTTTTTTCTCGAAGGAAAAACACAAAAACAGGCGGAAGGCCTTATCCCCGGAGATATTGCAGGTGTGGCCAAGCTCAAGGATACTGTGACAGGCGATACGCTTTGCTTTGAAAAATCGCCGGTCATTTTTGACAAGGTGGAAATACCTCATCCTATCATGTCTTTTGCCATTGAACCGAAAACCCGCGGTGATGAAGATAAGATTGCATCTTCGATTCACCGCCTGACGGAAGAGGATCCGACGATTGTCTTTTCGCGCAATGTTCAGACCAAGGAAATGATTCTTTCCGGTATGGGCCAGGTGCATATTGAAGTTAATATCGAAAAGATGAAAAGGAAATTCGGCGTGGAAGTCAATCTGAATACGCCGAAAGTTCCCTATCTGGAAACTATCAAAGGAAAAACCAACGTCCAGGGCAAATACAAGAAGCAATCCGGCGGACGCGGTCAGTTTGGCGATTGCTGGATAGATATCGAGCCATTGCCGCGCGGCGGCGGTTTTGAGTTTAAGGATAAAATAGTCGGCGGCGTTATTCCCGGCCAATACCGTCCGGCTGTCGAAAAAGGCATTGTGGAAGCAGCAGCAAAAGGCGTGATCGCCGGTTACCCTGTGGTGGATTTCAGAATAAATCTTACGTTTGGATCTTACCACACGGTGGATTCGTCAGAAATGGCTTTTAAAATTGCCGGATCGATGGCCTTTCAAAAAGGCGTGATGGAATGTCAACCGATTCTACTGGAACCGATTGTCAATATTGACATCGAAGTTCCCGACGAATACATGGGAGATGTGATAGGCGATCTCAACAGCCGTCGCGGACGGGTTCAGGGAATGGATACCAACGGCACCAATCAGGTTATTAAAGGACAGGTTCCTCTAGCGGAAATCCTCAAATACGCGCCTGATTTACGTTCGATGACGAGCGGTCGCGGCAACTTTACCTATACCGAATCTCATTATGAGGAAGTTCCCTCCTATATCGCTGAGAAAATTATCGCCGAATCGAAAAAAGAAGAAGAATAAAATGATCCACATTCCATAAATTCCCGCACCACAATGGGAATTTATGGAATTTTTTTGATTAATCTTCCTGGAAGCCCCAGGGGCGCAAAAGAAAATCTTGCTGTAATTTTACCGGCGCTTAAAACATGCTGTTGAAAAAATCAAGGGAGATGATTCGGAATGTGCTTCTCCATAAACCTTAAAGCGTTGCGCTGATGCGTTCCCGTCCAGTAAATTTTAAGACAATGGGGGCATCGATTATATTCAGTGCAATTTTCAAAAACAAACAACGGCACTAAATCACGAACATCTTCCCTGCCCACAGGATTTAGTTTCCGGTTGCACTCAAGACAAATTCCGAACATCTTTTGCCTGTTTATCTTCAAAGAAAACTTTTCAATAACTTTATTGAGCTGATTACCAACATCAATATCTGTAATGATAAACAAAGCGCCTGAAAATTGGCGCTGGTTCATGTCTTTTCTTCTGGTAAGAACTATTCTGTTTTCCGTGGCAGCAAGTCGCAACAAAGCCCTGCCGGCTTCTTCAGGAAACACAACCGTATCGTAACCTAAAAGACGAAGCCACTTAGCCAACCTTCCCAAAGATGCGTCGGTAATAAATTTAAAATCTTCAAATAAGGAAGGGTCGATATTATTTGGGTATTTTTTGTTCATCGATTATCGGCGGCGCTTCATTGGCGTGAAGTTCCTTGCGCAAATCACGAACGAGTTTGTTCAAACGTCTGATGGTGCGATTCAAACGAAAGCGTTCTACGATACCCCAGAAACCTGTAATGATCACTCCAATCAGAATGGATATAAAAATTAGCAAATAAGTTGGTACAGACTTTAAATTACCCAAAAGATTATGATCCAGAATATTATAATGCAACTGTATTGACGTTAAATTTTGCTGAGAAAAAGTAACGATAAATAAAGAAAAAATTATAACAAGAATTAAATAAATTATTCTCATTACATTATTCCCCCTTTTGATATTTTTTAAAAAGAGGCGCAAGATTAGCCGCGGTCGTCGCCACAGCTTCCGGAATAACCCGGACATTTGTCACAACACTCATGAAGTTCGTATCACCTTCCCAGCGCGGAATGACATGGACATGAAAATGTTCTTCAATGCCGGCGCCCGCTGCTTTGCCAATATTGATGCCTATGTTGAATCCATCAGGACTCATTGCTTCTTTCATAGCCTTGACTGATATTTCCAGAAGATCAAATATTTCTTTTCTTTCCTCTTGAGTCAATTCTTCGATGTTTCCCACGTGTCTCTGAGGTATTATCATTAAATGACCGTTGACATAAGGGTATCTGTTCATCATGACGTAGGCGGTTTTACCTTCGCACATAATATAATCATCACATCTGACGGAACATTTGCAGAAAACACATCCGTCAGGTTTTTCCCCTTTAATATAGTCCATGCGCCATGGCGCAAAAATCGTTTCCATATTTAAAACCAGCCGTTTTATTAATTATATTTTTATTATCCTACCTGTTATGTTTTTGTCAATTTCTAATATGCCTATGGTTTTAGAAGAGGCAAAACATCTGTCCACCGCAGAACCGGGATTAAAGAACAGTACGTTATCTTTTGTATGATTTGCCGGTTTATGCGTATGTCCATAAACAATACAATCCACGTCTTTAAACATCTCTGATATTCTATCTTCAATACCCTGAGGAGATCCCCATCCATGAATCAGGAGGAATTTAAACCCCTTTATATCAAAAAGTAAATGTTCGGGAAACTGTTCTTTAACTGATGAATTGTCCATATTACCGCATATGACCTTGACATCCTTTTCCCCGAAAATCTCTAAAACACCAACATCGACCAAATCTCCGGCATGAAGAATCATATCAACATCGCTGAAATGCTCAGCAACGCATTTTTTCATTTTATCATCATAATCTTCCAGATGAGTGTCTGAAATGACGCCAATTTTTATCTTTTTGTCTTCCATAACCGATGACCGCTTTTAATTATTAGCGATAAACGACAAAAAGACAAGTTTTATTTCCATGAATTGCCTGGCATTTAAATACCCTTACCCGCGCATGAGGTAAGCAGGCTATTACGAATGATATTTTTCCTTTAGATTCGAATATTCTTAAAGGAGGAAAAGCTTTTAATTTGACTTTATTACCAAGTAAAGTTATTAATCGTTCATGAATAGTTTAGAAAATTCGCTTAACAAAATTGCCGAAATAATATTGCATATTGATGAAGCTTCCCTCACCTCTTTGTGGGACAAATACAAAAAAAAGGTAGAGCAATTTTCCGGCTCTGCCGAGTGGGAAAAAGCAGTCATTATCTTTTCGATAATAAACGCCGTACGAACTAAAAATGTCATTTTAAACGAAAAAATTTTAAAAAATAATTCCTCCAGTAAAACAAAACGTCCGGAAATATCTAAAGAAAAACCTTATTTAAAACTGGTTAAGTAATGGATAAACAAGCAGATATTAAGCGAATAGCCGATTTAAGAAAAGAGATTGAATACCATAATAAAAGATATTACCAGCAGGACGCTCCTGAAATTTCCGATGCAGAATACGACCGTTTAATGCTGGAATTGCAGGAATTGGAAGACCGTTATCCGGAAGAATTTTCAGCGGAATCTCCAACTCAACGGGTGGGCGCTGCACCGTTGGCTAAATTTGCTTCTTTTAACCATCCTTCACAAATGTTTAGTTTAGCCAACGCTTTTTCAAGTGAGGAAATAATTGAATTTGATAGCCGTATCAAACGTCTGGCCCAAGCGGAGAATATTTCATATATTGCCGAACCGAAACTTGATGGGCTGGCTGTAAACCTCATCTATAAAAACGGCATTTTTAATCAGGGCGCTACACGTGGCGATGGAACTACTGGCGAAGATGTCACGCAAAACCTGAAAACGATCTCTACGCTTCCCTTAAAAATGCATAATACGACAGGTAAACCGATTCCTTCTTTTATAGAAATACGAGGTGAAGTTTATATCAGGAAAGCGCCTTTTCGTAAGTTAAATCTCCGTCGTATTGAAGAGGGCGAAGAGCCTTTTGCCAATCCCCGCAATGCCGCCGCCGGCTCCCTGCGCCAGCTGGATTCAAAAATAACATCACGGCGTCCGCTCAATATTTTTCTTTACGGCGCAGGCCTTGTACGCGGCCTAAATTTTTTAACTCACATGGAAATCCTGCAAACACTTTCAGATTGGGGTTTTCCGGTGAACCCTCTTATCAAACCGGCAAACAATATTCAGGATTGTATTGACTATTTCGAAACCATAGGCGCACAACGAGAAAGCCTGCCGTATGAAATTGATGGTGTAGTCCTGAAAGTCAATGATCTTTCGTTGCAGGCTACTCTGGGAAATGTTTCCCGCAGCCCGCGCTGGGCGCTCGCCTGCAAATTTCCGGCGGCGCAGGCAACTACGGTATTAAAAGAAATCATTGTCGGGGTGGGACGCATGGGCACTTTGACGCCGGTAGCCATTATGGAACCGGTTAATGTTGGCGGTGTGATGGTCAGCCGTGCAACTCTGCATAATGAAGATGAAATTATTAAAAAGGATATTCGTATCGGTGACACAGTTGTTATACAACGCGCCGGTGATGTTATCCCCGAAATCGTCAAGGTCATTAAGGAAAAAAGAACCGGCAGGGAAAAAGAATTTAAGATGCCGGTGAAATGCCCGGAATGCAATTCTGATGTTGTGCGTCTGGAAGGAGAAGTTGCGCACCGTTGCGTTAATATTTCCTGTCCGGCACAGCTAAAGGAACACATCCGCCATTTTGCTTCGCGCGGCGCTATGGACATCGAAGGACTTGGCGAAAAAGTTTCCGCGCAGCTTTTTGATGCCGGATTAATTGCCGATCCGGCTGATCTTTATTTTTTAAACAAGGAACAACTTGTCGCGCTGGATCGCCAGGCTGAAAAATCCGCGCAAAATTTAATAGACGCTGTTCAGAAGTCCAAAAACCCGCCCCTGGATAAATTTATCTACGCTCTGGGAATCAGGCACGTGGGAGAAAGCACAGCCAAAATTCTGGCCTCTCGTTTCGGCAATATGGAACATCTTATAACCGCGACGGTTGAGGATTTAACCACGATCAATGAAATCGGCCCGGAAATCGCCTCAAGCATTATGGAATTTTTCCACGAGCACAAAAATATTGACGTCATGAAAAAATTCAGCAAAGCGGGAGTGACGCCGCAGAAGAAAGAAATAGCGGATAACGCCCTTCTTCAGGGGAAATCATTTGTCTTTACCGGAACAATGGACAGGATGGGAAGGAATGAAGCAAAAACAATTGTCGAAAATTTGGGCGGCACAATCCATTCCAATGTAACTAAAAACACGACTTATGTTGTCGCCGGGAATGATCCCGGTTCCAAAATTAATAAAGCGAAATCTTCAGGAATTAAAATTATCAGCGAAAAAGATTTTTTAAAGCTTATCGGCAGGTAAAACAGTGAAAAGAGTGCGTATTTATGTAAGCGGCCGAGTCCAGGGAGTGTTTTTCCGCGCGGAAACACAAAGAGCGGCAACGGGCTTTAATCTTACCGGCTGGGTGCTCAATTTGGCCGATGGCCGTGTGGAAGCCCTTCTCGAAGGTGAAGATAAAAGTGTGGATAAAATGCTGGAATGGTGCCGCAAAGGCCCGCCTGCAGCTCGAGTCGAAAATGTAATCGTTACGGAAGAACCTTACACCGGAGAATTCAATAACTTCACTATTAAATTCTGAAGAGGTGAGTTATATTCTCTTTAGCCATATTTTGACAGCTATGATCAGGTAACCGATTATAAACACCCAATAGCCGTAAGTATAGACGGGATACTTTCTCAGGCTGTTTGTGTATTGCACGACGGCAGGAGCAATGAATAATGTAATCGCGGCAATAATGAGGCCTGTAAAAAGACTTGCAATCACATCGCTCGGATAATGAACGCCCAGATGAGGACGCAGGTATATCATGGCGGGAATCAACCAGCCGATGAGAAGCACGTATATAAACCCGAACTGGAAACAAATCAGGCTGACACATATGGTCGTCCACAGAACATGGCCGGATGGAAAGCTTTCCAGCGCCTTTGACGCGTAAAGAGGATCACGATTCTGAATCTTCACGTTCAGATCCTTCTGAAGGTCATCGTTCGCGTAAGGGCGTCTCCGCTTCACATAACCTTTGCAGAGAAGAAATACGATAATGCCCATCGTCGATCCCAGGATAAGCGAAATTACAAGTTCGTTTAACGGTTTGCTGTCAAGCAATTGTCCCGCGACCGCTGCAATGAATAAAACCATCATCCAGGTCATAGCCTCTCCGGCAAATATCAATGCCTTTACGAAAAAAGAATTTTTATAGGGCCGCAGGTACGCCCATTTAAGAAGTTGTCTATCGATGTCTTTCAAAAATTGCATATAAGCTCTAGCCTTGCCTGAGTTTGCCAATTGCCGCAGCCATGCGATTGAGGGCTAGCTCAAGGGTGGCGCGGGGGCAACCGAAGTTGAGGCGCACGAAGCCCTGGGCGCCGAAATCTGCGCCGTTCGAGAGTCCGACGCCTGCCTGTTCGAAGAAGGCGTATACATTTGATACACCAAGTTCACGGGCATCGATCCAGGCCAGGTAAGTGGCCTCGACATGGTTCATGGTAAGTCCCGGCGCTTTGTCGATAAAGGTCTCCACCATGTCACGATTTATTCGCAGATAGTCGATTAATTCCAGGCGCCAGTCTTCGCTGTCACGGTAAGCGGCAAGTGCTGCGGTTAAGCCCAGAGTGTTTACACGCGGTACGATACCCTGCATGACCTTCCCGAAGCGCTTGCGTAGCTCTTCATCAGGGATAACGGCCAGGGAGCAGCCCAGACCGGGGATGTTAAAGGTCTTGCTTGGGGCAAGCAGTGTGATAGTACGCCCGGCAATGATTTGATCAAGCGCGGCAATCGAGAGATGATGTTTCCGAACATCCAGAACCAGATCGCAGTGTATCTCGTCCGAGCAAATGATGAGGTTATGGTTCAGGCATATCCCGGCCAAGGCGCGCAGCTCGTCTTCGGTAAAAACGCGACCCGTGGGGTTGTGCGGATTACAGAGGATGAATAGCTTGGTTCGCCCGGTGATGGCGGCTTTGATTGCTTCAAAATCGATCTGATAGGCATGGCCCCGATTGGGATGCTCAACTGTGATAAGTTCGCATCCTGCCAGTCCAGGAACTGCAAGTATGGGTGGATAAGCCGGTGTGGTGGTCAGGATAGCCTCGCCCGGAGAGCCGACTGCACGGCAGGCGATGTTGAGGCCCGTAACCAGACCCGGTAGCCAGACAATCCAATCAGGATGTACCTCCCAGCCATGCCTGAGGCGGAGCCTTTCAATGATCGTCTCCTGGAGCGCCCGAGACGTGAGACCATATCCGAAGACGCCGTGGTCAACGCGCTCATGCAGGGCCGCGAGTACCGCTGGCGGCGACGCAAAATCCATGTCAGCCACCCACAGGGGCAGCACATCACGGCCTTGATAGATGTCCCATTTAAGGCATTCGGTGCCTTTGCGGTTTATAGGGGTATCGAAGTCAAATGGCATTCTCATCTCTATAGTATGACAGGATCAGCCAATTCACTCATAAAGCTAAGATTCGAGTCATTTATTTTTAACAATTATTTTTACATAGAAGCATAAACTATGTCAATTACCATTTATAACCTTCTATAAAATATTTGAGAAACCAACCCATGATTACATTATCTTTACCTTTCTAATACCGGTTTTATCCTCGTATTATCCCGTAATAATTTAACAATCTTTTTTCAATAATGTCAGGCCTCTAAATATTATTTTTTTAAAAACAGTAAGATCGCCGAAGTTCTTTGACGTTGTGAAAAATCAAGCCTTACTTGATTTTACACATCTGCCGATTGGTAATTCTCTATAGTGATATTTTTTTTATTTGCTTTGCCATGTACCCTTTTCGTCACTAAAACGTTCCCATGTACCGCTACCGGATAAACGTCCACCTTCAACACTTAACTGGCCAAAGAAATCGATGTCGGAGCCAATTTTGGCGCGCATTTCTCCATTAGAGTTCACGGTTCCGGTTATAGTGCCTGTCATGAAGAATCCGGTGAAGGTGCCTGATACAATGCCATTGGCAGCAATGGTTGTCGAGAACGTTCCATAAATCCGAATTTTTGCTTTGCCGCTCCAATCTCCGGAAATAGTTCCTTGATATTTTGCCGTATTATTATCTTTAGAATTGGCTGTATTCTGCGCATCCGCTGCATAGAGATTGCTGAATAATAAAAATAATATTATGACCAATTTAATAAGATGCGTGATTGTCGTTAAACTGAATTTCTTTTCTGTGATCTCTTTGTTCATATACTCCTCCATTTTAGTTTTTATTAATATTGTTAATCAACAAATATTTATTACGAAAAATGTTACATGGACTATGCTGGTGTCCACCTACCTAACAAATAGATTGATGAAGTTAGGGAAATTGAAGATTATCAATTAAAAGTCTGAGGCGTGACCGATTCGTTTACATCACACCTCTCATCCCATCTCAATATTTTCAAGATAACTATATGGTTCACTTATTGGGATGCTTCCTGCACCTTTTTTAAAAATGTCAGGCGAGGAAATGTTTTATCCCGGTAAAAACGATCTGTGCCGCCAAGGCTGAAAGGATGAGACCGGTTAATTTACTGAGCACTTTAATCCCTGTACGTCCTATGACTCTCTCGATCGAGGGGGCAAGAAAAAGAAGGATACTGATGGATATTACTGCACTGAAAAGAGCTGCACATCCCACGATCTTTTCCCACGCTGAGGCAACCTCGGTGCCCATAACGAGGAGCGCACCGGTTGTTGCCGGGCCTACGGTTATAGGTATAGCCAATGGAACTACAGTGATACTTTCGGACCCTTCCCGTTGCAGCGAGGTTCCACTCCCCCTCACAAGATCTACAGCCGAAAGAAAAAGGAGCGCACCTGCTCCGATACGAAAGGCATCCAGCGTGATTCCTAAGACGGAAAAGATGGCATTCCCGAGGAAGTACAGGACGAAACAAATGAAGATTACATCGACGGTAAGCCATGCAGCCACCTTGCGGCGTCCGGCAGCAGAGAGATCCTGAGTGAGGGATAGAAAGACGGACATGACAAAGAATGGCGTCAGCAGGAAAAAAAGTTTTATCCAAATACTTATGAAGAGCTGTGTTGATTCATTCATGCAGATTCCTTATGTGAGAAACACTTTCCCGGGATTAACCATGTTAAGTTTAACGGCTGAGTTATGTACATAATTGCTGTACCAGTTCGCTAAACACTTCGGTCCCTTTCATAAGATTCTGCACCGAGATCTTCTCATCAACGCCGTGTATCATGTTCATGCTTTCCATCGGTATGGTGATCGGGGACACCCCGTAGGAAGCAATCCCCTTTTCTCGGAAGAAACGGGAGTCGGAAGTGGCTATCATGAGATAAGGTGCAATGATGCTACCCGGATATGCCTTTTCCAGAACATTTTGAATAGTGAGATATGATTCTGTGTCCCGTGGAGATTCACTCGCAAGATGTATCTGAGGCCTTTCAATCCTGATAGCATCATCACTGAGGGCGCTTTTCACATATCTCATTATTTCTTCAGCATCCTGGCCTGGCAGGATTCGAATATCCATCTCTGCAACCGCATGATCGGGGATGACATTGGTTGATGTGCCGGCTTGCATCATGGTCACACTTATGGTGTTACGAATCATGGCAGATATCTGCGGCAACTTATCCAAGCCGGTTTCAGCCAGAATCTTCAAAAGTGTTTCAATCTTACAATCATCCCGATAGCGACTAAACACGTCCACGCCATTCCCCAGAGTCTTGAAATACTCGGCTACAACAGGTGTTATAGTGATAGGAGGATTGATCGATACAAGGCGGGAGAGGGCCTGGATCATTTTCTCAAGGGCATTGTTCCCGTGAGGCATCGACCCATGACCTGCCTGGCCCTGCCTGGATACCCTCAGCCAGCATATGCCTTTTTCAGCAGTAGCAATCATGATACCCGGTTTGTTATGAGTGAGATTGGTTAGGCCGATCCCTCCTTCGTTAAGAACGACATCTGCCCGGAAATCATCAGGATGGTTTTCAAGGAGAAATTTCACCCCATTGTAACTTTGGTTCTCCTCGTCAGCAGTGGCCAGGAAGATGCAATCACGTATGAGATCCACCCCTTTTCGTTTCAGAGAGAGAAAAGCCAGTAGTTCCATGATCCCTTGCCCTTTCATGTCCAGAGCACCCCGGCCGCACACGAAGCCTTCACGGACATCACCTCCAAAGGGATCGAAACTCCATTCATCGGCATTTGCCGGTACGACATCCATGTGGTTTAAGAGGATCACGGCACCCTTCTTTCCAGCGCCTCGTAAACATGCCCTTATTGAAGATCTTCCAGGTTTGGGTTCATAGAGCTTATATTCAATACCTTCATGATCGAAGATTTTTGCAAAGAATTCGGCGGAGCGCTTCTCATTACCAGGGGGATTTGTTGTATCGATGCGCAAGTATTCCGATAAGAGCCGGACGGCCTCGTTTTCCAATATAGTTACCTCTTCATTTTATAAAATCATTTTTCAAGCCGCTCAACATCATGATGGGATCGGTAACATCTCATGTGCAGTCTAAGCATACGATCTCTGGCATGGGAATCGTTTTGGTTCGTTTTAGCGCCTCTTCCAATGGGATATACATACGCAAAGTAAGAGAAAAGACTCCTGATGAAGGGCATGCCAACCAGTTATTAGCATTATTTGGCTTGTGCGACGAAATATTAATAATGAAAGATCCATCATGATTCTTTGTTATGGGAGACCGATCGCCCACAGCGTAACGCTTTTCATTATTGGGTACTAAATAGCTGTCCTTATCATATACGGTAAGACTCCAGAAACCATCGGTTCGTACCATTGGGCGTACCTTAAAACATACATTGTAAGAATGGCTTCCATCAAGCAAATGACCCATGTTATCAGTGTAGGCATTCCAGTATATTGCCTCATCTGCCTGGTTCGCCGCTATGCCGATGCGTGCAATATATGCACGAATCAGGGGTGGCGTATTGCTCTGAGCCAGATCAAGTCGGGTCATCCATGATCCATTCTTGACTATTCCTTTGCCTGCAATCAGCGTACTTATGTGATGCTTATCGAAATAATTCAGTGATGGCGCCATAAGAGTCCATCCGGCGATAAAGGACACGACAGCAAGAGATGTAACGATTATTGCTTTCTTCATATACCCTCCAGACTTCTCTCCATTTATTCGTATAAATTGCTTTGATAATCTTTCAATGATATGATCTTCATCCGGTCCTGCAGTTGATGTATCCTGGAAAGATCATCTGTTCCATCTGCCAGCAACCTTGCCACCGCCCAAACCTTCCTGCACGGGGACTTCAAAACCGGTAATCCTCGCGTGTCACCGGAATAATCTTTCCCGGCTAATATTACAGTTACCGCCTTATTAAGGCCATATTCCCGTGACCCAACGTAGTTGAAAACATCGGTGTTTTCCTTCATGAACTCCACACTCCAATAACGATCCGAAGCAGGAATCATTATGACAAAAGGACCTGAATCCATATCCAGAGCTGCATATGAGTAGAGCGTATCATTGTTAGGCCTTACGATCATTTTCGATGTATCATCTGCCAGATTCCTCATGTGAAGCCATCTATTCATTCCGCCGTCATGAGCAATCTTATTCCAAGAACGACTAAATTCCCTGCTCGGATATGAATACATGGCAGCAACATGTCCTGCCGTGTAGCTTAAGATAACGATCAAAACCAAGAAAATAACCTTTTTCGTCATAAACACATCCTCCTAAAAAGCTTTAGGGTAAACTTTTTAATCATTTTATCATAATCCTCAGGAGATAAACACATCTTTCCCTTCCCAGTATTTTTTCCGCAGATCTTTTTTCAGCATTTTTCCTATGAGACTTCTGGGAATAGACTCGGCATAATCCACTGACTTGGGCACCTTGAATCCGGCAAGACGCTCTTTGCAGAAGCTTATGATATCCTCTTCAGAAACTGAACAACCCTGTTTAACAACAACGACGGCTTTTACCTGTTCGCCCCACTTTTTATCGGGGACACTTATAACACCTACATCGGCTATTTCTTCCATCTGATGAATAATGCATTCGACTTCCGCAGGGTAGACATTTGTGCCGCCACTAACGATCATGTCCTTGGCCCGGTCAACAAGAAAGAAATACCCATCGTTATCCATACAGGCTATATCGCCGACTGTTGCCCATTCATGATCAAGGAAAGCTTCCTTTGTTCCCTCTTCATTATACCAGTATCCGTCAAGAATCTGTGCACTGCGGCAGTAAAGCAGGCCCACTTCACCCGGTTCAACCTCTTTCCCGTTCTCCGATACAACTTTCAACTCTACACCAAAAATCGGTTTTCCTATGCTGTTCTCTTTTCCCTGATTCAACCATTCATCAGCTGAGATCCGGCTCATAAATCCAAGTTCCGATGATCCTAGCATATTGTATATTTTGGGTGTTTTAAAATACGCCACCATTTTCTAGAAAATTGAAGTGTGCATAGGAGCGCCGCATGATGCAACTACTCTGATTGATGAAAGATCATATTTAACGATTGTTTCTCTTGGAAGAGAAAACACCCAGTCAAACATAATTGGCACCATAAAGATAAATGTCGGATGAAAAGCATCAATCAGCCGTAAGACCTCTTCGGGAACGAACGTCGAGGCGATAAAGAGTGCACCGCCAGACATCAGAGCGCTCATCATGTATCCGGTTGTTGCTGCTGCATACATCGGAGCTACAGCAAGGAACATGTCTTCATCGGTGAGTCCCAGTTCAATGCACGTTGAAACGGCCAAGTTGTAATCGCTGTAGACGGTTCTTGCAGCACCTTTTGGTTTACCGGTTGTCCCCGATGTATAAAAAAGCGCGTGCAGATCATCAGGAAAAACTTTAATTTCAGGCTCAGTGACGCTTCCGCGCTCCAAAAACACTTCGTAATTTTCCACGTCATCTTTTGGGTTATCGCCAATCACTATAATGTATCGCACACTGGGAATGGTCTCTTTCATCTTCAATACTGCAGGTAAAAGATCTGCATGTACGAATATCAGTGCTGCACGGCAGTCATTGATCTGATAGGCTATCTCCTCACCCTTTAACCGGTAATTCCCAAGTGTGACAGGCGAACCAATCATCTCCGCCGCTATCGCAATTTCAATGTATTGAGGACAATTCGGCATGTATGTGATGATAAGGTCGTTTTTATTAATTCCCTGACCAATCATAGAATTTGCAAGCTTTATTGAACGCTGCCATAACTGGTTGTAGGTTAAAGATTCATTTTCAGTTCTGACCGCTATCTTGTTCGGACTTTTCCGAACGTGCCCCCTGATTGTGTTGAGTCCGTTGCCTGTAAGTGTATCCTTCCCCGGCTGTTTTCCAACGAAGTCCATTATTATACCCTCTCTTTATATGTATTGAAGACCGGAAAACCATGCCTTGACGATCTTTTTATTTATTCCGATTACTTCAACTTCGTAATACACTAGTCAATGAACATTGTCAACCAAAAAGTGATAATAATAACTCCTTGAATAATTAAGTCGTTTACAATGTTATAACTGTTTGGATTTTAACGTTATTTACAGTCAGGAATCAGAGGTCTTGGATATTCTTGTGTTCTATTTCTTTTCCGGAAAGATTATTTTCCGGAAATAGATTTCCATTGCCGCTTCGATATCGTAATCACCATTATGCAGACACCAGTCGTATAGTACACCGCGTGACACACTCATGGCAAGACGTGTGTATTCATCAGGATCAATCTCTTTAAGCATTATGCCACTATTCTGTCCGGCAACAATGGAATCATGAATCGCTTTCTGAATAGGTCTGCGTTTATCAATAAAAAAAGCCGTCCCTGTATCCATTTGGGCTTTGTATACTTGTTTGACAAAGTCGACTCCCACCATCTTAGCATAGCGCGCCTGTTCGCAAACAAGGAATATGATCCTGTCAACAGGTGATATATTCTCATCCAGAGCATTCAGTTTCTTCTGGAAATCAGCATCAACAGCGCTATAAGTTTCAATGATTATATCCGCTTTGGATTTGTAATAATGATAAAAGAGTCCCCTTGCGATCCCCGCTTCTTTAGCGATATCCTCGATGGTGACATTATCAAAGCCGTTCTTCGTAATGAGTTGAACCGTTATATTGTATATCCGCTCTTTTGTCACCTGAGCCTGCCTGTCTCGACTTGTTATGTTCTTTTTTTTCATTTGATGTTCCCGAATATTGATTTTATGAATTCATCCAGCAGAATACCCCGCCCTGTGAGCGTTGTATTTCACTCTTTAATTTTTAGCATAACGGAGCCGCGTCTGAGCAGTCCCATGTAACAGGATCGGTGTTAATACTGTAAACACCGCTCTCCTGTCCGCATAACACCCCATGGCAAAAAACGTAATTTTAATCCTAATAACTTAATATTAAACAATAATCAATTTATTTCCCATTTATTTACTTGGGATATTATATGGATCGGCATAACATCCCTGCTCATAAGCCAGAGATTATCTATCGCAGTTATATTGCAAATTACTATTTGAAGTCTTGTATTTTTATCGAAGTGAACATTTTGTGGACAATAGGAATAAATAAAGAAATAAAAAAGTACTGCCTCAGGAAGGAGGGCAGCTTTTTTCCTTTCCAGCAAAATAAATATTATACTTGCATATTCATGCACCAAAAAATATACTATTAATAAATCAACATATGCATTCTTGGGAGGTTTAGATATGAATGTAAAAGGCACTTTTTATGTTTTAACAAAAGCTACTATGATTGCAGGTTTCGGCGAGGAACGCTGGAATTCTTTTATGGCCAGGCTGGTAGAGAAGGACAAATATTTCAACACGATGATTATGTCCATTACCCTTATTCCGATAGAAAAATTAATCATCCTTTTTGATGAGATGTGCAGGGAATTCTTCAATAATGATAAAATGCAGTACACTCTGTTTGGGAAGGTAGGCGCTAAAGTTGCCTTGTCGCCCGGAGGCCCATACCAGTCTTATCTGCTCACAAAGGATATAAAGCCGTTTGTGGAGTCTGTCCTGCCTAAGCTCTGGTCGACCTATTTTGACGAAGGTATGGCCACCACGATATTTGAGAACAATGTTGCCCATCTTAAAATCACGGGACTTCACATAAAGAATATTTATTTCGAGTACCTCATTATGGGTTACTTTCAGCAGGCCCTTAAAATGTTCGGAAAGAAATCTGTCCCAAAACGCGTCAGGAGCCTTTCATCCGGTGATGATGACATTTATTTCCAGTTTGAACTAAAGGACTCTTGACCACAAAATAGAATGAGCGGTGTCGATAATAAGTCCGGCGTAAACAGTGTCTGTTATCGATTGAAATATTGTGTGTATCAGGAAATGAGCAAAACAACATTTAAAAAGAAGGATTGTTTAAGAACAATCCTTCCTGTCTGTAGTAAAGATCTATAGTAAATACCAAGGCTATACTATCGGCATTCTCTGATCGCTTCGGCAAAGCCTTGCATGGAATTTATTATTGTCGCGTCATCGACGCAATACGCTATCCGGAAATATCCGGAGCTGCCGAAAGCGCTGCCGGAAACAACCAGAATATTTTTCTTTAAAAGCATTTTGACGAATTTCAGGTCATCGGAAACCGGGCTCCGGACAAAAAGATAAAACGCGCCCTGCGGTTTTTCGAATTTATAGCCCGCTTTTTTCAGACCGGCGCAAAGCATATCGCGTTTTCTTTTATAAACGTCAACCTCGACTTTTGTGTTCTGAAGCCTGGTCACAACTCTCTGCATGATAGCAGGAGCGTTCACAAAACCTAAAATCCGTGTGCATAATATCAGAGCATTGATCAAGTCTTCCGCGTCTTCAACATCAGGGTTGATTGCAATATACCCGATCCTTTCACCGGGCAGTGATAGTGTTTTTGAGTAGGAGTAAGCAATGATACTGTTTTTGTAAGCCGAAAATATATTGGGCACTTTAACCTTATCATAAACTATTTCACAGTAGGGCTCGTCGGAAACAAGGTATATCGCTTTTTTGAATTCCCTGCTTTTTTTTGTCAGCATCCGCGCCAAATCGGCAATGTTCTGTTTACTGTAAACTTTTCCTGTGGGATTATTGGGTGAATTGATTAATATTGCTTTGGTCCTATTATTGATGGCAGCAGCAATAGCCGCAATATCCAGCGAAAAATCGTTCTTGGTTTTCACTTTTTTTAAAACACCGCCGTAATTGTCAATATAGGCATTATATTCCATGAAATAAGGAACCGGCACAATGACTTCGTCTTTCGGATCAAGCAGAGTTTTAAAAATGACATTGAGGGCGCCGCCGGCCCCGCAGGACATAATGACATGATCGGCGCCGAGTTTCAGGCCGTGCCTTTTATTAATCTTCACAGCAATGGCCTGTCTTGTTTCTGGATAACCGGCGTTGGGCATATAACCATGCTTGTTATGAATAATTTCTTCCGCTATTTTTTTCAGTTCTTTTTTAAATTCATCCGGCGGTTCCACATTGGGATTGCCCAGGCTGAAATCATAAACTTTATCGGCGCCGTATTTCTTTTTCATCGCGATGCCTTCTTCAAACATTTTCCTGATCATCGAAGAATTGGCAATGGATGATTTTATTTTTTTAGCAATAGTCATATTCGTAAAAATCCGCTCAATAATTTATTGAATCACTCATGTTTTTTTTCGTCTTAATATCACAAATATTCCCAGCAGAATCAGTACAGCCGGCAATATATATTGAGAATATTTATGGAGATCAAAACCATAAAACTCAACGATGAGGAATAAAACTCCCGCGATAGTTATAAACCAGCCGCCTAAATCCGATGCTTTCTGAATTATCGTGCCGAAACCGATTACAATGATGAGTACCGGCCATGTCTGTGAATATGAATAGATACCCGCTTTAGATAAATAAATCAAAACGCCCAACGCAATTAAAATTAATCCTCCGGTAAGCATGTGATGTTTCGAACCAGCCATGAATTAGCTCCTCCTTGTAAACAAAAAATGTTTTGATTTTTATTTTTCCGCCAATTTTAAAAACGGCTTAAATAAATCGATGGGTATTGGAAACACCGTTGTGGAATTATTTTCCGCAGCGATCTGATTGAGGGTCTGCAAATAACGCAATTGCAGAGACATCGGCTGTGTTTCCATGAGGGCAGCGGCTTCTATCAGTTTCTGCGCAGCCTGGAATTCGCCTTCGGCATTGATAACTTTAGCGCGCCGTTCTCTTTCCGCTTCAGCCTGCTTGGCTATCGCCCGTTTCATTTCTTCGGGCAAATCAATTTGTTTTACTTCCACCAGGGACACCTTAATGCCCCAGGGTTCAGTGCTGCGATCCAGGATTTCCTGCAAGTGCATATTGATCTTTTCCCGCGCCGAGAGAGTTTCATCCAATTCCACCTGCCCGCAAACACTTCTGAGTGTAGTCTGAGCAAGCTGGGATGTGGCGTACAAATAATTTTCTACATTGGTCACCGCCGCATTGGCATTTACAACACGGAAATAGACAACTGCATTAACCTTAATGGAGACATTATCTTTGGTGATAACGTCCTGCGGAGGAACATCCATAGTAATTGTCCGCATATCAACCTTTACCACCCTGTCAATACCGGGAATAATGATGATCAATCCGGGGCCTTTAACGTCCCTGATACGGCCTAAACGGAAAACAACAGCTCTCTCATATTCATTCAATATGCGAATTGCTGATGCTAAAAACATAACGGCCAATACGACAACAACTATAAACGGTAACGATAAAGTACCAAGCATTTTAAATTCCCTCCCTTATTGAAAAAATTATTTTTATTTTTTTATTTCGTCGACAATTAAGCTCAATCCTTCAACCTTGACAACTCTCACTCTAGCGCCTTTTTTAATCGGTTTTTCACTTTTCGCGCTCCAATATTCTCCTCTGGTAAATACCTTCCCTTCATCGGCAATGTCGGTCAACGCCTCCGTTTCTTCACCTACCATTGCTTCGGTGCCCGTATAATGTTTCCTCATTTGCGCTTTAACTGCCAACCAGATAACCACAATAAAAAAACCTGAAGCCACCAGAATCGCGGGAACCAAAACCTGCAAGGAAATACGCAAAGCGGGGTCCTGCGTATCAAATAGCAACAATGATCCCATAATTAATGAAATGATTCCTCCGACAGTAAGTATGCCATGACTCATAACTTTTATCTCCGCAATAAATAAAATAACGCCAAAAATTATTAATAAAATTCCCGTATAATTTACCGGCAGGGTGGAGAGGCCGAAAAACGCAAGCAAAAGAGATATGCCGCCGATTACTCCGGGTAAAATCGCTCCTGGCGTGGATAGTTCAAAATACAGTCCCGCCAACCCTATTAACAAAAGAATATAAGCAATATTGGGATCGGAAATAGCCGAAAGAATACCCTGCCTCATTCCTACCTTTTTATAATTAATTACAGCGTTTTTTGTTGATATTTTCTTTTTCCCGCTGGCAAGATTCACTTCTTTCTGATCAATGGCGGCTAAAAGTTTTTCGATATTGGGAGCGACATAATCAATAACATCTAATTTTAGAGCTTCCTCTGCAGTTATTGATTCGCTTTTGCGCACAGCTTGTTCCACCCATTCTTCCGAGCGCCCTCTTAACGCGGCAATGCTGCGGGCGTAAGCGGCGGCATCATTTTCGATTTTTCTGGACATGGTTTTATCCTTGTCTTCCATTGAACCGCCGATACCAATGGAAACGGGATGAGCCGCGCCGATATTTGTGCCGGGAGCCATTGCGGCTATGTGAGCCGCTTCGGTAATGATGACTCCCGCTGACGCGGCGCGTGCTCCGGGGGGATAGACAAAAACGATAACCGGAAGAGGCGCGTTGAGAATACTTTTGGCGATATCGCGCATCGCCGTATCCATTCCGCCCGGTGTGTCGAGCAGGATTATCAAACCTTCGGCATTATCTTTTTGAGCATCGTCAATGCTGGCGGCAATATATTTTGCCGTCGGCGCCGTAATTATTCCGTCAATCGTTATGACATTAAAAACAGGATTCTTTTCCTGCGCACCTTCCAGGACACCGGCAAATATTGAAACGGCAATCAATGTATAAATCAATGCGTAACTTATTTTCTTTAACATCGTTCACCTCTTCATTTTCGTTTCCGGAATATTTAAAGATTTACTTCCTTCATGATCATCTGGACATCTTCCCAGACAGGTTTTTTCGCCGACGGGTTTCTTAAAAGATATGCCGGATGATATGTAGGCATTAATTTTATTCCTTCATATAAATGAAAACGTCCGCGCAGCGCGGATATAGGTACATCAGTATTTAAAAGCGTATGGGCGGCAAAAGTTCCTAAAGCGCAGATTATTTTTGGCGAAATAATTTGCAGCTGCTTTTTTAAAAAAGGTTCGCACTTGCTTATCTCATCCGGCAACGGATTACGATTATTGGGCGGACGGCATTTGAGAATGTTGCAAATGTAAACATCCTTGCGCTCAATCTTCATTCCCTTGACGATAATATCAGTCAGCAGCTGACCCGCCCGGCCGACAAATGGCAGACCCTGTTCATCTTCATCGGCGCCGGGCGCTTCCCCTACAAATACTATTTTCGCGTGGGGATTGCCAACGCCGAAAACAATGTTCTTTCTTGTCCCTCCAAGAGGACAAAGTTGGCAGTTTGTCATCTCCCGACAAACTTTTTTCAACATCTCTTCTTTATTAATATTGTGACCGGTTTTATCCTTTTTTACAGTTTGAGGCGCTTTCTTCCATTCAATGCCGACAGACAAGCTGTTTTGATTTACCACCTGCCCTTTGAGCGCTTTGACTGCCTTAAGTAATTCTTTCTGTAGTTCGTTTCCTTCCAAATTCAAAAAAGATTCTTCCATTAATTTTTGCCGCCGCTTTTCCTGTTTATTATTTTTTTAACGCGATTAAGAATTTCCCCTGCTGCTTCGATTTTGGTCATTTTCCCGAAAGATTCGGATTTACCTGTGCGGTCAATTATTGTTATGATATTCGTATCTGTACGGAATCCGGCGCCCTCTTCCTTCAAGTCATTGGCTACAATTAAATCCATATTTTTTTCTGTTAGCTTTGCTGCGGCATTGGCCAATAAATTTTGTGTTTCCATTGCAAAGCCGACAAGCACCCTGTTGCCCTTATTTTTCCCGATTTCAGCTATTATGTCAGGATTTCTTTCCAATTCCAAAGAAAGTGTTTTTTTATCCTTTTTGATTTTCTCCACAGCCATAACTTTTGGACAATAATCAGCAACAGCCGCGGCTTTGATGATAATTTTTGCTTTTTTATAATTATCCATTACAGCTTTATGCATTTGCTTTGCTGTGCGCACCTTTATTATTGTTTCCACCGGTGGTAAAGGCAAAGTTGCCGGGCCGGTAATCAACGTAACTTCAGCGCCTCTTCTATGTGCCGCCAAAGCCAGAGCATAGCCCATTTTCCCCGATGACAAATTGGTAATAAAACGCACCGGATCAATCGGTTCCTCGGTAGGGCCGGCAGTAATCAAAATTTTTACACCGTTAAAATCTTTGGGAGTTAGAAGTGTTTTTATTTCTTCTACAATTTCCAAAATATCAGGCAGTCGGCCTTTTCCAGTGGTATTACAGGCCAGTTCCCCTTCGGCGCTATCCATTACGACATAACCGTATTTTTTTAATTTATTGATGTTTTCCTGAATAATCGGATTAGACAGCATTTTATCGTTCATTGCCGGACAAATAAGTGTTGGCTTTGCCTCGGCCATAATTGTTGTGGAAAGCAGATCATCGCCGATGCCTGAAACAATTTTTCCTATAATGTTTGCCGTGGCAGGCGCTATGACAAAAATATCGGCAAATTCAGCCAGTGCTATATGCGCCATTTCGTATTTATCCGCCGGAACAAACATATCCGTATAAACTTGATTCTGCGAAAGAGTCTGCATCGTTAAAGGCGCAATAAATTCCATTGCGCTCTTGGTCATAATTACTTTTACCAATGCCCCTTCCTTTACGAGGGCGCGTGTTAATTCCGCCGCTTTGTATGCGGCAATTCCTCCCGTAATACCAAGAACAATCTTTTTGTTTTTAAGCATACTCCCAATCTTTCCAGGAAATTATTATTTGACTTATTTAATGACTAACAGCCGCGTGACTACGACTCTTATCTTTGAAATATAACAGTGCTTCTTCACAATATCAAGGCATAATTATATGTATATCTTCGTAATATTTCATAATGCCTGTAAACAGATTTATCTTGCAAATCGTTCTAAATGTTATTATAAGCCGCGCACTGGCAGTACCTTTATACCATTAGGAGATTATTATGAAAAGATTCCGTCTATATATAGAAATTCTCGCCGCAATTTTAGTCATCGGCGCAATTGTCTGGATTTTTTTCGGCAATTATCTGGCAATTGGAAAACCCGTAATCAAATTTGATCAGGATATTACATCTATCGGCAAACAAAAAACGGTCGGGATTATTTTTTCCGATTCAAAAAGCGGCCTCTCCCATTTGAGCGTGGAAATAATTCAGGATAATAAAGGCCAGATTCTTGTTGATAAGAAAATCCCTGCCAGAGGAATAAAACAGGAAATTTTATCCCTGACTGTAAATCCGGGAGAGATGAAACTCCATGACGGCCAGGCTGAATTTAAAATTACAGCCGAAGACCATTCTCTTTTTAAAAATCAGGCAATTTTATCTCAAACAATTAAAATTGATACTGTGCCCCCGCAGATTAATCTTTTGAAAAATATGAATTATATAAATCAAGGCGGCACAGGCTTTGTCGCTTACGATTCATCCAAAACAATTGTTTCAACGGGAGTTTACGTTAATGATTATTTTACGCCCGGTTACCCTGTACGGTCAGGCAACAAAACTTCTTATGTCACTTATTTTGCGGTGCCTATGGACGCGGATAAAGCAAAAACAAGAATAATGATCTTCGCCCGTGATGATGCGGGCAACGAAACAAATATGGCTCTGCCTTGTGTTATTAAGAAAAAGAAATTCCGCACAGACAAAATGAATTTAAGCGATGATTTTATGAAACAAAAAGCTCCGGAGTTTCAGGCAATTGTTCCATCGCTGCGCGGCAAAACTCCCCTGGAAGTATATATTTACGTTAATTCTGTGCTGCGTAACGAAAATTTTCTGACCATACAAAAGATTTGCCTGAAGTCTGCTCCTAAACAACTTTGGGAAGGCACTTTTCTTCGAATGAAAGATGCTGCTACCAAGGCGCTTTTAGGTGATAAAAGATATTATGTGTATGACAAAAAAATTGTCGGTGAATCCATTCACTCAGGCGTAGATCTGGCTTCCACTGCTCACGCGGACATCGAAGCGTCCAACAAAGGCATTATTGTCTTCGCCGGCCCTTTAGGCATTTACGGCAACGCGGTTATTATTGATCACGGCCTCGGATTATTCAGCCTGTACGGACATTTATCCGCTATTGATACAACTGTCGGCAAAAATGTGGCGAAAGGTGAAAAGATTGGACATTCCGGCATGACGGGTCTTGCGGGAGGAGATCATTTGCATTTCAGCATTCTTGCAGGCGGACAATTTGTCAATCCGGAGGAATGGTGGGATCCTCACTGGATTAAAGATAATATAAATATCCAGTAACCCGTCAGAAATCGACAGATTCTGAAAATCTGCTATTATACTAATTCTAAATCAAAGATGATATTGAGGCGGCTAGACGGAGGCGATGAGGCGTATTTTATATACGTTGAGGAAGCCGACGGCGACGCCAACAAAAATAGCACTTTGATTCAGAATTAGTTTTTGTGAATATCACGATGATTTAAATTAACGATATACTTCATCGAAGAAAAAAACGAACTTATTTTGTTCGCTATAACAACAGAACGATGTTTGCCGCCTGTGCAGCCCATGGCAATATTCAGTCGCACCTTCCCTTCTTTTTCATAAAGAGGAATCAGTAAATTCATCAAATCCGATATTTTCTCCAGAAATTCCATGCTCTCTTTATTTTGCAAAACATAGTTTCTTACGTCAATATTATTGCCGTCATAATTTTTCAATTTTTCAACAAAATACGGATTGGGCAGAAACCGCACATCAAAAACGAGATCGGCATCCGCGGGCAACCCATAACGATAGCCGAAAGAAGTTACATTGATAACCATTTTTTTATTTCTTGCAGATGGTGAAAAATGCCGTTGAACTGTATCTTTCAGCTGGTGAACATTAATTGAAGTTGTATCAATGATTTTGTCCGCCATTTTTTTTAATGATGATAATTTTTCTCTTTCCAGCAGAATGCCTTCCATAATCATTCCCCTTTCAGAAAGAGGATGAATACGCCTGGTCTCATTAAAGCGATGCATAAGAGATTCATCACCGGATTCAAGGAAGAGAATCTCTATTTTGTAACCTTTTTCTTTGAGCCCCGCAAATATTCGCTTGTACTTATCCAGAAAGCTTCTTTCCCGCAAATCCATGACGAGGGCTACTTGTTTTATTTCAGGTGAAGAAACAGCGGTAATGGAAAGAAATTTAGGCAGTAAAATGACAGGCAGGTTGTCCACACAAAAGAAACCAATATCTTCCAGCGCCCGAAGCGCCGTACTTTTACCGGAACCGGAAAGACCGCTGATAATTACGACTCTCAGATTTTTCATAACCGTCATCCTTTTTGGCTAACTGACATTTTTATCAGATTTATTTTTAAATCTCCACAAGATGAAAGTTTTTCTGAATGTTTCTATTATATGGCTAATATTTGGAAAGCGTTGGAAAACATATCCCCTTTTTATTGATGTTCATACAACGTTGCAGGAATCTTCCGCCTCACAGGCGTCGATTCCTGATAAAGTAAAAACTTTTTTTATTGCGCTCTTTTTAAAATCTCACCAAGGTCTTAGAATCAGCTTCGGCGATCTGGTATTTAAGTAATGTATATATTTTCTTGATCAAGAATAATTTTATACAAATCGCTTTGAGATTTTGCTTTTAAAAGCTTTTTGCGGAAATCAACATCTTTCAACATTTTGGAAATTTTGGCCAAAATTTTTAAATGCTGACCGGATGAATTTTCCGGCGCTAAAAGCAGGGAAAAAAGATGTACCGGTTTACCATCCAGGGAATTAAAAGGAATGCCTTCCATACTGCGTCCGAAAGCGACAATGATTTCATCAAGCTCGGGTATTTTCCCATGAGGAATGGCAACCCCGTCCCCTATTCCTGTGGAGCCGAGGTTTTCTCTCTGTTTTAATATTTCAATAATCGAAGAATGTTTAAGTTTGATACCGCCCTCGATTATTGTATTAATTAACTCCGCTAAAGCTTCGTCTTTATTTCTGGCCGATAAATTGGCATTAATAAATTCTATTTTTAAGATTTGATTCAGTTGCATTAACTACACCTAAAGTTAATCTCTAAATACTTATTTCTTAATTTCATCCGGATATAACAATGCCGGACTCTTAATTTGTCTCTATCAGCGTATAATTTCCATCATCGCGACGATAGACCAGGGTTACGTTTTCAGAAGATGAATCCCGATAAATAATAAATCGATCTTTTGTTTCTTCTATTTCCATTATCGCTTCATCAAAAGACATTGGTTTTAATATAATTTTACGGGTTTCCGCAATTTTATTTACCGTAGTTTCTTCCGTTTCTTCTCCCCGGGTTAATTTTTCCTGACCTCGGCGAATGCTTTTGGGCTTATGCTCCCGAACTTTTTCTCTTTGTTTTTTAAGTTGCTTTTCAATTTTTTCTATACAATTATCGAGCGCTATATGCATGTCTTTGGCTTCTTCTTTCGCGTTTATATTCCAACCATTGGAACTTAGATTAATTTCTGCAACATTTCTGAATTTTTCCATGGAAACGATAATATGAGCTTCGGCAGGCGCATCTAAATATTTATTCAGTTTCTGAATCCTTTCTTCAGCGTAAACTTTTTGCCAGTTCTCACCGTCACCGTTTCTAAAAGTTACCGAAATTTTCATAATTGTTCCTCCTTAATTAAATTAATCTGCCTGACATCCCAATTGACTTTTAAAAGTTACCACTGAGCCGGCAATAAAGACGCTGGTCATACATTTTTTTAAAATTAAAAGTCAATCAATTTTTTTATGTTTCAAATTTTAAAGCCAACGCCTGATAGAAACAAATTAAAAATATTTCTTTCTCTTTGATGAAGGTAAAATCCCCATCATTTCCCTATACTTGGCAACAGTGCGCCGCGCGATATTGATTCCCTTGGCTTTAAGCATATCGACAATCTCGCAATCGCTATAAGGTTTCCGGGGCGGCTCGCCGCTGACTATTTGCTTGATTTCTTCTTTTACACTTTTCGACGCAATAG
This sequence comes from Smithella sp., assembly GCA_052139735.1. Lineage (GTDB taxonomy): Bacteria > Desulfobacterota > Syntrophia > Syntrophales > Smithellaceae > Smithella. The sequence continues at coordinate 26,338 of JBKQWB010000053.1, forward strand.
TTCCGCCCTCGGATGTTCTTTTTATGGAACTGCCGAAGAAGTACTTCATTTCAAAAATTCCCTGAGGCGAATGCATATATTTATTGCTCACCACGCGACTAATCGTAGATTCGTGCATCTCTATATCGCTGGCAATATCGCGCAAAACTAAAGGCTTGAGGGAATCGATACCATGATCAAAAAAATCTCTCTGGAATTTGACAATACTTTCCGCCACCTTGTATATGGTGTTCTGCCGCTGTTGTATACTTTTAATCAGCCACGTAGCCGACTGAACTTTATCCTTGATGTATCTTTTCCCGTCTTCTTCTTCATGGTTACCGTGATCGGCTAGTCCCGCCATAATTTCACGATAAAAATTACTGATACGCAGATGGGGCAACCCATCATCATTTAGAATTATTTTGTATTCGTTTCCCGATTTAACAACATAAACATCGGGAATTATCGGCTGGATATTTTCTTCGGAATAAATACTGCCGGGCTTTGGATTCATTCTGCTGATTAATAATACCGCTATCTCTACTTCCCGCAGAGGAACTTTTAATTTATGAGCAATTTGGACATAATTTTTCAATTCCAGTTCTTTAAGAAATTCCTTAATGATAACTTCTATAATTTTGTTTTGCACGCCCAGCATTCTCGCTTGAATCAACAGACATTCCTGCAGGTTACGGGCGGCAATTCCCGGAGGGTCAAATTCCTGAACTCTTTTTAGAACGGCTTCAACAAATTCTTCGCTGATATTCTCCAATTGAGCAATTTCCGGTACAGTTGCGCATAAATAACCGTTTTGATCAAGATTGCCGACAATTTGAGTGCACACTCGTATTTCATCTTCCGTAAAAGATGAAAGTTTCATCTGCCACATCAAATATTGCGTAAGTGATTGACTTTCAGTAAGAATATTATCCCATGAGGTTTCTTCACCATCACCGCCGCCATAAGTTACGCCTACCCGGCCGGAATCTTCCAGATAATTATCCCAATCAAACTCTTTTACGCTGTTTCCGCCTTCCTCAACATTGAGCTCCTCCGTACGTTCGATCGCTTTTACATTTTCACGCTCAACAGATACAACATCATTTTCAACTTCCTCATGAATGGCATCAGCATTTCCTTCATCCGGAGAAATCTCTTCCAGTAGAGGGTTTTCTTCCATCTCCTGATTAATTGTTTCGACAAGATCCTGCCGCGATAACTGCAACAATTTTATTGCCTGTTGCAGTTGGGGTGTCATAATTAACTGCTGTGATAGCTTTAGACTTTGTTTTAACTCAAATGCCATAATAGTAAACAATCATAAATTGTTAAGTTTTTATAATTGGAAAGTATCACCAAAATAAAATTTTCGCGCCAGTTCGCTTTCAGCGATTTTATCCGGAGCGCCTTCAACCAGTATTGCCCCTTCATTGACAATATAAGCCCGGTCACAGCATGAAAGAGTCTCCCGTACATTATGATCGGAAATAATTATACCGATCCCCTTCATTTTTAACTTTTCTATTATTTTCTGAATATCGGCAACGGCAAGCGGATCGATTCCGGCAAAAGGCTCGTCTAAAAGAATATATTTTGGAGATGTAACTAATGCCCGCGTAATTTCCACTCTTCTTCTTTCGCCGCCGGAAAGGGAATATGCATAATTTTTCGCCAGCCCCGTTAGATCGAGTTCAGCCAAAAGTTCATGAAGCTTTTCGCTTTTTTCTTCTTCCATCAAATCAAGAGTTTCTAAAATCGCCATAATATTTTCTTCTACCGTAAGCTTACGAAAAATAGACGGCTCCTGCGGCAGGTAATTTAAACCTTTACGCGCCCGCAGATACATGGGAAATCCGGTAATATTTTCGCCATTCAAAAAAATCTCCCCGGCATCAGGCTTAATAAGCCCGACAATCATATAAAAAGTGGTTGTTTTGCCGGCGCCATTGGGCCCTAGTAAACCGACTACTTCGCCCGGCGAAATGGACAAATCAATCTGATTGACAACTTTTCGCTTGCTGTAGATTTTGGTTAAACCTTTTGCTGATAAATCACTCATAATTTTACAACGCCGGTTAATTGACTCCTGTTTTTTTCTTATTCTGGGGATAAATTATCGCCTTAACTTGTTTTTGTGTATCACTTTCCACTATTCCTTTATTTTCATTGAGAAAAACTATTACTCTATCTCCTTTCACGGAGTTTTTCCCCTCGCTCAAAACAGCATTCCCGGTCAAAATGACTTTATTGCTGTCCCGATAATATATTGCCTCATCTCCTGTGGCCACTCTTTTGCCTTGAGTCAAAGAAACATTCCCTTTCGCTTCTATTTTTTCCAGATCACCTGTTCTTTCGGTATCTATTGTTCCGATTTTTTCTTTTTTATCAGGATCCTTTTTATAATACAAAAACAGCTTGTCAGCTTTCAGTACGTTTTGTCCTTGTGTGACCTTGGCGTTACCGGAAAATACAACAAGCTTCTTTTCATTAAAAGCTTCCATTTTGTTGGAAGTAATTTCCATAGGTTCATCGGATTTGCTAATGAGATTATTATCGGCATATACGCGGAGGACTGACAGGAGAATAATGAATAAAACAAACATGCAAATTTTTTTATTTATCATTTAATTTCTCAATTAATTTATTTTCGCTTTAACCATTGATGGAATACTCAAATTCCCGTCATTAATATAGAGCGTTAATCCGGTTCCCGTAAGTTTCATACGCTTATTTTCCATAGTAACCGGCGCGTCGGTATAAAATTTCTTTTCAGCGTCATTATAACTCAAATGATCAGTGGTAAATCTGTCATTATTATCAGATGTTATAACAACATTGCCATTTATTTCAATGTTCTTTTCCTTCGTAAACATTTGCCCTTTGTCGGCGCTCATCAAGAAAACTTTGCCATCGGACGTTGTTAACTTTATATGAATCTTCTCTAAAACAGCAATGTCCTGTTTTTTACTATATGTAGCCGTTTCGGCTTTTACCTCCCATTTGGCGTTGGCTTCATTGACTTCCGTAAAATTGAAGCCCTTAAATTTCAGATCAACACCTTCCTGAAGCGCCTTCAATAAATTTTTGGGTTTACTCACATCATTCTTGATTACGGCCGCAATGACAATAAGAATTACCAAAATAACTGTTGCTATTAACGAGACAATAATCGCTTTTTTGCTTAATTTCATTTTAAATCCGTGGCATCCTGCTATCGCGCATTATCGTTGAATTTATTATACCACTCGTATTGTCACGTGTAAAGAAATAAGGCTGAAAAGTGAGGGAATATATTAAATATAATGCTTACGAAACTTGCTATACCATTTAGGGAAGCGCAATTATAAATTAGCACCTTCATTGCCGGGAAAAGCTGTAGGCTGTTTAAAAATGTTCAGATGCAAGGCGCGCGAATAACAGTACCGCGAGGCGTATTAAGTCATACGTTGAGCGGTGCGGTTTGCAGCGCAACACAGCAGATGGGCGTTTTTTAACAGCCCTACACATTAAAATTCGTATTTGGCGGCTATTTCCTTCCACTCCCCCTTCGCCTGTAAAATCATTTCACAAACTTCTCTAACCGCGCCTCGTCCGCCTTTGTTTTTTGTTATATAATCAACCGATTTTTTTACTACATCCAGGGCATCAGCCACGGCAGCGGAAAATCCCACTCTTTTTAATACAGGGATATCAACGATATCATCGCCTAAATAAGCCGCTTCATCCGCTGATAATTTGTGTTTTATTAAAATCTTTTCAAAAACTTCTTTTTTGTTGAAAACCTTTTGATAAACGTCTTTAATCTCCAAATCCTTCGCCCGATACTCGACCACTTTTGATTTCCGCCCCGTCAGTATAGCTACCTTGATTCCATAACGTTGAAGCAACTTAATTCCGTGCCCGTCACGTACATCAAAATTTTTTATTTCATGCCCTTCACTATCCATTATTATCCGGCCATCAGTCATAACACCGTCAACATCCAAAATAAGTAATTTTATTTTTTTGAGTTTCTCTTTAATATTTTTTTCCATTTTTCCAATACCCTTTTTGAGTTTCATTATTAAATAGGGTCAGCCTATTTAATGATTCGCCTTCCCTGCTATTTCTTTTGCTTCAGCCTCCGGATTCAAATCCAGATTTTTTACCGGTTTGATGCTTTGACCAAAGAGTCAATTTTTTTCAGCATCGTAAGCAGTTCTTCCAGCGAGTCCAGATAAAGAGAATTGGCGCCATCGCACAAAGCCTTTTCAGGGTTACTATGAACCTCGAAAAAAACGCCATCCACACCTGCGGCTACAGCCGCCCGCGCCAGATACTTTACCATATCCCTCTGGCCGCCGGATGTTGTCCCCTGCCCTCCGGGTAGCTGCACAGAATGGGTGGCATCAAAAATTACCGGATATCCCATATCCCTGAGAATTGGCAGAGAACGAACGTCAAAAACAAGGTTGTTGTAGCCAAATGACGCGCCTCTTTCAGTAATCATAATATTTTCATTACCGGCTGTTTTTACTTTTTCTATGATGTTGGCCGCGTCCCAGGGAGCCAGAAACTGCCCTTTTTTTACATTGATGACTCGTGCTTTTTTCGCTATTTCAAGGACAAAATCGGTCTGGCGGCAAAGGAATGCCGGCACCTGTACGACATCCAGTATTTTCGCGGCGGCATCGATTTCCTCGAAACGATGCACATCGGAGAGCACCGGTATATTCAGCTCTTCTTTAATTTTTTTTAATATTGCCAATCCCTTTTTTGCTCCGGGGCCGCGATAGGATTTGATCGAAGTCCTGTTGGCCTTGTCATAAGAAGCTTTGAATATGAAGGGGATTTTCAATTTTGCCGTGAGCTTTTTTAAATACCGGGCAGTATCCATCGCCGTTTTTTCATTCTCCAGAACGCACGGGCCGGCAATCAGAACAAATTTTTTATTATCTCCAATAACAAAATCACCTATGTTGATTTTCTTCATTCATCTTCACTCCTGGTTTTTTTCTTCGCTTTTTCCTGTAAAAGTCTAATTTTCAGCCTCGGTATTGCTCGAGCGGCTCTTGCCGATTCGGGATTAAGCTCGTAGGCGTTGATATAAGCTTTCAGCGCTTCGGGGTAAAGTCCTTTTTTTTCATAAGCTTCTCCTAAATTATTGTAAAGATCATAATCTTCGCTGTCGTATTTCAACGCAATCCTGTAGTTTTTAATGGCAGTATCCCAATTTTGAGAAGCCGCATAAGCATAACCCAAACTCTCGTAAGAGGATGCTTTTTTCGGCTCCAACTCAACTATTTTTTTGTAATACTTGATTGCTGTCACATATTTTTTTTCTTTCAGATAATAATGAGCGAGAATACTCAATATTTGCTTTGTCAGAGGGAAAGTCTTTTCATACTCGGCAATTGCTTCTTTTTCCATTCCCATCTTATCGAAGGTATACGCTAAGTTATAATGAATGTTTGAGTCTTTGGAGCCGTATTTAATAGCTTTTTCGTAAGCTCGAGCTGAGATGGTATAGTTCTTCAGTTCGCCATAGGCAAAACCTAAATTGGCATAAATTGAAGCTTTTTGAGGGAATCTTGTCTTTAACTTTTCGTAATATTTTACAGCCTGATCAAATTGTTTATTCTTAAGCGCCAGATCAGCAAGACGCTCCTGCGCGTCGGCATCGCCAGGATTAATTTTTAATACATATTCATATTCCTTGACCGCTTCCGCGTTCATTTTTTGCCTTTCGTAAGCTCCGCCCAGATTAAAGTGGATCGTAGGTTCCTTAGGACTTATTGAGACTGCTTTTTTTAAATTATCCAGCTCTTCGGACCATTTGCCTGCCCCGGCATACGCGTCAGCAAGATTGGCGTAAGCAACGGCATTTCTGGGCTGTTTTTTTAGAACTTCCTTATAATATTTGACTGCTTCATCATACTTTTTGAGTTTCAGAAAAGTATTGCCCAGGGCCAATAGGGCTCTTTCCGCCTCTTTTGAATGCGCGGCTATATATTTGTATTCATCAATCGCTGAATTTATCATATTGCTGTTATTATAGGCTTCCGCCAATTTAAACCTCACCAAATAATCATCCGGTTCGATCCGCACCGCTTCGTGGTAATTTTGTGCTGCCTGAGCCCATAATCCTTTTTCCGCCATAGAAAGACCAAGAGCTACATAAGCCTGAGCACTTTTCGGATTATTTTTAATAACTTCTTTTGATACCTTAATAGCCTCGTCAAATTCATTTTTTTTAATGTAGCATTTAACCAGTTCTTCCATAGCCAGTGAATCATCGGACTTTATACTCAACACATCCTTATATTGACCTATTGCCTCATCCAATCTGCCGTGATGCAAGTAAACACCGGCAAGAACCTTGCGTACACTGACGTCGCTTTTATTCATTTCTATGGCTTTTTTCAAATATTCAATCTGTTTATTGACATTGGCCGAATCTTTCGCGAATCTGAACCAGTCCTGCGGCGTAATTTCAATTTTCAGAGGAACAGCGGCTATTATTTCATTGCCATAATGTATAAGGATTTTGTGATCGGGCACAATCCCGGAATTATCAATGACAGTTCCTGTCTTAATTATTTTATTGACGAAATCGACCCCCTTCAATAAAACGCCGAGGTCGTTATCGTTTTTGCTTAATCCCTCAAATTGCACTGTTGTGTATTTGCCCATAAGGTCATCACTGACCACCGATTTGACCACGAATTCATCACGGTAAGTTACTTCCAGGGCTTTGTTCTTGCTAACGCGGATATCCTTGCCGTTTTTTTCCATTTCCAAATAATAAAATTCAGGTTTATCCTGTAATATGTAATAGGAAAAAGCGTTTTTTACTCTGGAGGCCTGAAAAGCAAGAGATTCAAAAAATTGAGGATAGAAAAAAAATAGTGATACAGAAATCACAATAATAAAAACAAGCGCGATCAACATCGCGTTTACCGGAAATGATAGTCCTTCTTCTTGTTCTTTTTTATTTACGCGTCGATCGATCATTAAATTTTAAACCCTCAATAATTAAAGAATATATCTTAAGCCACGGGCAATCTGCCGGAAATCAACTCCTCGGATGGTATTTCTGATGAACTTCCTTTAATCTATCCCGCGTTATATGCGTGTAAACCTGCGTTGTCGAAATATCGGAATGCCCCAACATTACCTGCACTGTGCGCAAATCGGCTCCCCCTTCCAGCAGATGCGATGCAAAAGAATGGCGGAAGGTATGCGGATAAACTCTTTTTTTTAATCCGGCTTTCTTAGCGTAACCGGAAACTATTTTCCAGAGACCCTGCCTCGTAAACTTTCTTCCAAAGCGATTCAAAAACAACACATCCGTAATTTTTTTTTGCATTAATTTCGGTCTGACCTCATCAACATAACGCCTGAGGCTATCGTAAGCTATTTTACCGACAGGAACAACTCTTTCTTTGCTGCCCTTCCCCATGGCAATCAGAAAACCGACCTGCCAATTCATACTATTCATTGTAAGATTAATTAATTCCGAAACACGAATTCCCGTCGCGTACAAAAGCTCCAGCATTGCAGTGTCGCGGATAGCCGCAGCCGTTTGATCGCCCGGCTGTTCTAAAATGACTTTCATTTCCTCTTTGCTTACCGTATCGGGCAGCCTCATCCAGACTTTAGCCAGTTCAATGTTAGCCAGCGGATTTTCTGTGATTATCTTTTCGCGAAGCATATACTTATAAAATCCCCTCAAAGCGGCAAGCGACCGGTTCATGGAATTAGCAGCTAATCCTTCATCTCTAATCTGCACTAAATATTCAATAATCACCTCAGGCGTGACTTGATGCACATCTGATATTTTCTTCTTCTCCTCCATAAATAAGCCAAAACGGCGTAAATCACGGCCATAGGCTTCCAGTGTATTTTGAGCAATGCCCCGTTCAATCAAAAGATAACTTAAATATTTTTTCAATAATTCCAGCATATGGCTTTTTAACGCATATACGCCGGCGAAGCAAAGTTTTTTTATTGACTTATTTTGCAATATCGTAAAAAAGATAGTTAAGGATTTATAAATTTTCTCCGGAGGAACTACTAATGAATAAAATTATTATTGCTTCCGATCACGGCGCTGTAGCTTTAAAAAGTGAAATTATATCCTTTTTAAAAACCAGAAATTGCGAGATAAAGGATATGGGGGTAAATAGTGATGATTCCGTAGATTACCCCGATATCGCCGTCACTGCCTGCGAAGAATTCAAAAAAGGCGGATATGATTTCGGCATTCTGCTTTGCGGCACAGGAATAGGAATGTCGATTACGGCAAATAAAGTTAAAGGCATCCGCTGTGCTTTAGTTCATGATCTGTTTACCGCCGAAATGGCGAAAGCGCACAATGATGCTAATTTTATTGCTTTTGGCGGAAGAGTAAAATATTCCGTGCCGGTTACAAAAATGATAGATAAATTTATGGATACAAAATTCGCCGGAGACAGGCATGCAAGAAGAGTTGCAAAAATCATGGATATAGAAAAGAGTGTCCGTTGAAATCTTAATTTAAACTCCCCGCGTTCACAACGCGGGGAGTTTTTCTTTTTAAATTTCGATATTATTTTACTTCTAACCTAAAATAGTTTTTAAATCTTCATCTGCTGTCGTAATCGGTTTAATGGCAAAATTTTTCACCAGCACATCAAGCACATTGGGTGTGATAAATGCCGGTAAAGACGGCCCCAGGCGAATATCTTTAATGCCAAGATAAAGCAGAGTCAGTAAGATCGCGACGGCTTTTTGTTCATACCAGGATAAAATCATAGATAGGGGCAGATCGTTTACACCTACATTTAAAGCCTTGGATAAAGCGACAGCGATCTGAATGGCCGAATAAGCATCGTTACACTGTCCGACATCTAAAAGACGAGGAATTCCGCCAATATCGCCCAATTCCTGGTCAAAGAAACGAAATTTTCCGCAAGCCAGTGTCAATATAACGGTATCTTTCGGCGCTTTTTCCACAAATTCCGTATAATAATTCCTTCCGGGCTTTGCTCCGTCGCATCCGGCAACCAGAAAGAAGTGGCGAATGGCCTTGCCTTTGACCGCCTCGATAACCTTGTCGGCCACACCCAAAACGGCATTGCGGGCAAATCCGACCATGACGGATTTGCCTTCCGTATCAGCGGCAAACCCCGGCAACTCGAGCGCCTTTTTAATGATAGGCTCAAAGTTGGCATCGGCAATATGCACAACGCCCGGCCAGCCTACCAGGCCACTGGTGAAAATATTGGCTGCATAAGATTCCCCGGGCTTTTGAATACAATTGGTAGTCATCAGGATCGCGCCGGGAAATTTAGCAAATTCTTTTGCCTGATTCTGCCATGCAGTTCCATAGTGCCCGTAAAAGTGCGGATATTTCTTTAGCTCAGGATAGCCATGCGCCGGCAGCATTTCACCGTGTGAATAAATGTTAATGCCTTTGCCTGCGGTCTGTTTCAACAGTTCGTATAAATCCTTCAGATCGTGGCCGGAGATAAGAATAGCCTTGCCTTTTTTAGCGCCAAGCGGCACGGATGTGGGAACAGGATGACCAAAAGCGCCTGTATTGCCCTTATCCAGAAGTTCCATGGTGCGCAGGTTGATTTCACCGCATTTTAAAACCAGACCGATCCAGCCGTTTAAATCAAGATTCTCACGCAAGATAGCCGCCAGCGCTTCCTGAACAAAAGAATAAATCTTTTCGTCTTCCTGTCCCAGAATCTGCGCATGATCGGCATAGGCAGCTACACCCTTGACGCCGAAAAGCAGTATATGCTGAAGGGATAAAATATCCGGATCAATCGATGCATCTGCTTTGAGCGATGCTATTTTTGCCTGCCCGACTATTCCTGCTATTGTCGATTCCGGCTGGAATGTAACCGCGGCAGGTTTGTCATTCATAATTCCACCGGCTTTTTTAAATCTGCTTTTCAGAGCATCACGCCCAGCAACACATTTCCTGATCAGTTCAACAAAACGCTCCGGGTCGAAATCCACGTTAGTCAGAGTCGAAAAAAGCGCTTTAACTGTAAACACATTTATATCATGATCGACAACCCCGGCCCCTCTGGCGTCAAGGGCCACCGCCGATAATCCTTTAAGCGCGTAAACCAGTACATCCTGAAGGGCGGCAACATCCGCGTCTTTGCCACAAACGCCTGCCTTCATGCATCCCTCGCCTTTAGCCGTCTGTTCACACTGGTAGCAAAACATATTTAAATTTTCCATTTATCTACTCCTTTCATATTTATATTTTTTATATTTTCATTTGAGAGGCAATATGACCGATTTGTTTGAGTTGTGCCTTGACTTAAGTCAAATATAAATGATATTATTTTTAACGGTGAAATTAATGAATACAATTAAAACCATTGCCGCTATCCCCCTGTTTGAAGGCCTGCCGGTAAATTACTGTGAAAATCTTGCTTCTATCGCTCTTAAAAAGAAATTTTCCCGGGGACAGATGTTTTTTTCAGAAGGCGATGAGGGTAATGGTTTTTATATCATTCTCTCCGGCAAAGTAAAAATTTTCAAGCTTTCCACCGATGGCAAAGAACAAATCCTTCATATTCTGGAAGATCAGGAACCGTTTGGTGAGGCGGCTGTTTTCGCGGGAGGGCATTATCCCGCCTGCGCACAGGCTCTTGTCGAAACCAGCGCCCTTTTTTTTCCGAAGCTTAAATTTGTAGAGCTGATTCTGAGTCAGCCTTCGCTCGCCTTGAGTATGCTGGCGCTTCTATCCCTGCGGCTGCGCAAACTTACCGTGCTTGTGGAAAATCTGTCTCTCAAAGAAGTACCGGGAAGATTGGCGGCCTACCTGCTTATTTTGAATGATCGCAATAATCATTCCCAAACAATAGAGCTGGATATCTCAAAAAATCAAATGGCTGGACTTTTGGGCACTATTCCCGAAACCATCTCACGCATTCTGAAACGCATGAATGAAGAAAAGTTAATTAAGATGAGCACACGCTCAATTTCGATTATTGATAGAAAAGGACTAAATGATCTGGCCGAAGGCTTAAGAAGACTAGCCTGAAATTCATTTTTCCTGTAAAATAAAACTGGTATCATGAACCATAAGGTTACACAACAAGAGCGGGTAAATATGGTTGAAGTTCTGGATAAAAAGAAAATCCGAAAAGTATTCCGGGATGTGCAAAAGCATCTTGCCATTGCCCAATTAATCCGCCGGTTTTCCACCAATAAAGAAGACATCAGAAAAACAGCCCTGAAGCAGGTTAACCTGACGAACTGTAAAAATGTTTTGGAACTGGGCTGCGCTTTCGGCGCTTTCACCGAAGCCCTGAAGGATAAGTTGCATCCGGAGGCAAAAATCACGGGCATTGACATTGTTCCCGAATATAAACCTTTCTTTCTGGAGGCATGCCGTCGCGCGAGTTATTCAGGATATTTTTCATCCGCCGGTATTGATAAGATAATAAAATATCCCCTGAATTCCTTTGATCTGGTTATTTGCAGTTACGCTTTATATTTTTTCCCTGACATGATTCCGGAAATTGCCCGTGTCCTGAAAAAAGACGGATTTTTCATCACCATTACCCATTCCAGGGAGAACATGCGGGAAATTGTAAGCACGATCAAAAAAATCCTTAATCAAAATAGTTTAATCGATGAAAATCAATTCCTGCCGATAGAAATTATTCTCGACCAGTTTTCCGCCGAAAACGGTGAGACGCTTCTTCGACCGTTTTTCAGCAAGATAAAGGCAATTGATTTTAAAAATACACTAATTTTCAAACCTCATGAAATTGACCAATTCCTGGATTACTTTCAATTTAAGAAATCTTTTTTCCTGACGAGAACCGATGCCCGCAATAAAACTATCATTAATCAACTTCTGCTTGAACTGCGGGATACGGCAGCGAATAATAATTTAGTCACCATGTGTAAGGACGACAGGATTTTTATTTGCTCCCAAGCCTTAATTCCGGAGGCAACTTCATGAAAAAGAAACGCAAGTTTTGCCTTTACTGCGGCGGGACAACCATCAAGAAACACGAAGATAATGTCCGGCGGGACTTCTGTCCTTCCTGTAATTCTTATTTTTATGAAAATCCTCTGCCTGTGGTTTCCTCGATCGTTGAATCTTCACGCCGGATACTTTTAGTCAAGCGCGGCAGACCACCCTCAAAAGGACGCTGGTGTTTGCCAAGCGGCTTTGCCGAAGCCGGAGAAAGCATAGAAGAAGCGGCCCTGCGCGAATTGGTGGAAGAAACAGGAATTAAGGGAAAAATTATAAAGTTACAGGATGTAGATTCTTACAAAAGCCGATTTTATGGCGATCTGATTTTTTTGACTTTTGTCGTTGAACAAAGCGGCGGAAAACTCTGTGCCGGAGACGACTGCTCGCAAGCACGCTTTTGGCCGGTGAGTAAATTGCCCCATCTTGCCTTCCGCTCCAATAAACGAGTGCTGGATGCCTATATTAAAAGCAGAAGAGATTTCTGGGCGATATTTGATTCTATTGAGCAAACGGATGATAAAAAAATGCTTCCGGCCGCTTTGGCGAAAAATTCCTTAACACGCCGTCTGGTTAATGTAATCATTAAAAACAAAGAAAAGATTATCGAGCAATGGCTGGAAGATGTTGCCGTAAATCCGTCCACCGTTGAATACCATAAAGTGGAGCGACTGGTGCTGTATGACATCTGTGACAGGATTCTTTCGCATTTGACTCTGTGGATGGGCGGTGTCGATGATATCAGCAAAATTAAGAGTTTTTATACCAGACTGGGCAGGGAAAGAAAGAAATCCGGTTTTAAAATCAGTGAGGCGCTTAGCGCTCTTAGCCTTATTCGCAAGCACATCTGGACTTTCGCGCTGGCGCAGGATGCCCTGCAAAAAAATCTTGATCTTTTCATGACTTTCGAACTGCAAAGGCGTATGACCATATTTTTCGACCTGGCAACTTTTTACTTAACCCGCGGGCATGAAGAAAAATGAATTTTGACAAATCAGGAATGATTATTAATTTAGTGAAAAAAGAAACCGTCTTGTAAAAGGAGGGATTTTTATGGAATTCAAAGACGCAATGAAACAAAGACGAGCCATAAATTTTTTTGATCCGACAAAAGATGTAACCCAGGCACAGATAAAGGAAATAATAGAAACCGCGGCGCTGGCGCCATCGGGATTTAATCTTCAGCCCTGGAACTTAATCGTTTTAAGGGATAAAGAAAAGAAAGAAAAACTTCGAAAAGTCGCCTGGGATCAGCCCAAAATAACCGAAGCGCCGGTTGTCCTGATTGTGCTGGGTGATCGTGGAGGATTTAAAAAAGGCAATGCCGGTTTCGAGAAAGACTTTGCCGAATCGGTTAAAGCCGGCAGCATGAAACAGGAGCAGTACGACTGGTTTATCAATGCGGCAAATTCGCTCTACGGTGTTTCGCCTGAAAGAAATTTGGCCTTTGCCTGCAAAAATGCCGGTTTTTTTGCCATGTCCCTGATGCTTGCCGCAAAAGACGCCGGACTTGATTCTCATCCGATGGACGGATTCGATATCGATGGCGTAAGGAAAGCTTTTAATATACCGGAGCAGTATTGGATTCCGCTCTTGCTGGCAATTGGCCATTTCGATAAAACCAAAACCCTTCCCGCGGCTAAATGGAGAAAAAGCTACGACGAAATTGTTGTTAGTTTTTAATTTAAACAAAAATGAGACTTAACAGATCACCACACGCAGGCTGATTTTTGCGCTCCCAAATAACCTGTTGTGATTTTTTAAAAATCCGGTTAAATAAAGACAATAAAATATTGAGGAGTTGAACATGGCCGCTAAAGTTAGGATGTACACATTAAGCACGTGCAGTCATTGCAAAGCGACAAAGAAATTCATGCACGATAACGGCATTACTTTTGATTATATTGACGTTGATTTGCTTCAGGGTGAAGACAAATATAGGATTCTTCAAGAAGTGGAACAATATAATCCCAATCGTTCTTTCCCAACCATTGTCATCGGGAACACTATTATTATCGGTTTCCGGGAGGACGATATAAGAGAGGCCCTGGGCATCTAATGATTCCTGATGAACTTTATGAAATGATGAAAAAGGTTCAGGAGCCCAAGGGATATTTCTTCAATAAAGACATGGATTGGGTTCTGAGCATCTTAAGCGATCTTTTAGTCAATAAAGACAGATACGGTTATATGTCCTGTCCCTGCCGTCTGGCGGCTGGCAGCCGCGAAAAGGATGCTGATATTTTATGCCCCTGCCGGTACCGGTCGGATGATGTCAAAGAATACGGCAGTTGTTATTGTAATTTATATGTTTCTCCCGAATGGAATGAGGGTAGCATTAAACACCGTTATGTTCCGGAAAGAAGGCCAAAAGAGAAGATCAGTTTTTGAATAAAATAGATTTTCCTTTATAATTTTGCTTTATCTATACGAAATAAAATGTTTTTTTAATATTTTACTTGATTTCCCAAAATAAATTATTATATTCACTCGTAACAAAGGAGATTTCTCCATGATTAATAGATATAAATGCAAAAAAAAGAATGTTCTCATCGGCGAAATATGCACGGATACCACCTGTGAATGGCGCTTAAAAAACGAGGCTTTTCTGAACTGTACATGGGTCGCCTGTAATTACGGACCGTTTACGCTTGAAGAAGTTGGCGACATGATGGGAGTTACGCGCGAAAGAATCCGCCAGATTGAAGCCAAAGCGTTAAAGAAACTTCAGCATAAAAAAAGAAGAGATCAGCTTAAAGATTTTGCAGCTCCGGGAAATGATTGGGATAGTTTATAATAAATGATCGTGACGCTTTTTGGGGGCGCGGGCAGAATAATCTCACTTCTTCTTGCGTGATTTTTCAGTCAACATCTTATTCATTTGAATTTTTCGTTCATCTCTGGCAAACAGCAGGGCGCATATAGACGATTCTATATCCATAGCGGCCATTTTGTCCATGCGTGGAACTATGGAGCACAGATTTTTCAATTCTTCGAAAGCCTTCGAGGAATAACCTGATAGTTTCTGCGCCATTTGTTCCGCCACTTCCATAAACTTTTCCGGCGGCTCCACCTTGTTAATCAAACCTATATTCAATGCTTCATTGGCTCCGATGGGCTCGCCCAGCATAACTATTTCTTTTGCTTTTGCTATGCCGACAATTTGACTCAGCGGATAAATGAATGGATTAAATCCGAACTTCAATTCAGGATGGCAGAAAATAGCGCTTTCAGACGCGACTACAAGATCGCAAATCGTAACCAGATTAAAACCGCCGCCCAAAGCAATCCCGCCGACTGCGGCGATTACCGGTTTTTTGCAGGAATAAATCTTTTTCAGATATTTTATCATCGATTTGAGAAATTCATCGCTTTCCTCATTAGGCAGGCTTGACATTTCTTTTATATCCATACCGGCTGAAAAAACATATTCTCCGCCGGTAAGAACGATTGCTTTAACTTCAGGATCAATCTCCAAATCGACAAAAACAGTGTACAGGTCCTGCCGCATCTCTTTGGAAATAGCGTTCATCTCATGAGGACGGTTTAATTTAACGACAGCGTATCCATTTTTCTTTTCAACAATTAACGTCTGATAACTCATTTTTTATTATCTACCATGATGCGCAGTTCTTTGCCGGTTTTAAAAAATGGCACTTTTCTTTCCTTCAGTTTCACTTCGGCTCCGGATTTCGGATTTCGCCCCATTCGCGGTTTTCTTTCTCTGACCACAAAACTGCCGAAGCCCCTTAATTCAATACGTTCTCCACGCTTTATCGCGTCAGTCATCGAATCAAATATTATATCTACGGCATAAGTTACATCTTTAAGCGAATAAGTTTTTAACTCTTCCTGCAATTTTTTAATTAAATCGTTTTTTGTCACAATAATTCCCCTCTCTTATCTGACAGAATAGAATAAATAACTTATGTCGTTTTTACTTTCTATTTTTTCCTTCAAGGAATTGCCTGTCTCTTATCTGGCGGGATAATATAAATAACTTATACCGCTTTTACTTTCTATTTTTTCCTTCAAGGAACTGCTTATGTGGGTTACCGCGCTTTCCAGGAAATAATCAAAAACAGATGTCCGCTTTTGGGCCGGGTAAACCAAATCATATTTGCCGTCCTTTCCCGCTAATTTACTCGCCAATTTAGCCGCGGACTTCATGTCGCCAAGATAATCGACCAATCCCAGCTCTTTGGCTTTACGGCCGGAGAATACGCGGCCATCGGCAATCGCGATAACTTTTTCCCGGGGAAGCTTCCGTTCCTTCACAATCACATCGACAAACTGATTGTAAATGTCATCTACCAGATCCTGAATAATTACTTTCTCTTCAGGAGTCATATCCCTCAAAGGAGAGCCGATATCCTTATACTGGCCGCTTTTTACTACAGAAGCTTTTAATCCTATTTTCTTGAGCAGTTCTTCGAAATTCGCAAATTCCATGATTGCCGAAATACTGCCGGTAATGGTGCCGGGATTAGCGACAATTTTATCCGCACCGCAAGCCACAAGCAAACCGCCGGAAGCAGCGACTGAACCCATAGAAGCAACAACTTTTTTCGTTTTTCTCAATTCAACTACGGCATCATAAATTTCCTGAGAAACGGCTACACCCCCGCCGGGCGAATCCACCCGTAAAACAACGGCAACAATAGAATCATCTTTGGCAAACTCATCCAATTGGTCGGTAATGTCCATTGAATCGTTAATTACACCCTCGACGCTGACAACTCCAATTTTATCCCTTAAGGAAAAACCTTTATTTTTACCGGAATAAAAACCAGCTTTATAAATAGCAAAATAAAACACAAAACCAAGAACCAGAAGTATCAACATTCCAAAAAACACGGGATGTTTTCTCATATTTTTATTCGCCTTTATCCTGACTGTTAATCTTCACGTCCGCCAATGCATGACTTAGGTTAGATCCTACATTTTCCGTATTATTGATATACTGATTAGCCGCAGGAGTTGGCGCCGGAGCTTCCAGTTCCTTTATGCTTAATCTGATTTTCTTGGTTTTAGGATCAATACTCTTAACCACAGCAGATACGGTATCTCCCACAGCATAAAGTTCCGAAGAAGTCTTTACGCGCTTTTGACTTATTTCGGAAATGTGAACAAGCCCTTCGATTCCTTCTTCAATTTCCACAAAAATTCCAAAATCTGTAAAGTTCTTTATTTTACCGGTCACGACACTACCGGGAGCATATTTTTCGGATAACTCATCCCAGGGATTCTTTTCGATTTGTTTTATACCGAGAGAGAATTTCTCATTTTCCACATCAACATTCAGAACTACTGCCTCAACTTCCTGACCTTTCTTAAAATATTCGGAAGGATGATTTACCCTATGCTTCCATGAAATATCGGATACGTGAATTAATCCGTCAATTTTTTCTTCAATTCCTACAAAAACTCCGAAATTAGTAATATTCCTGACAATGCCTTTAACAACGGCGCCAACCGGATATTTTTCTTTCAGCTTTTCCCAGGGATTCGGTGTTGTCTGTTTTAAACTTAACGAAACCCGCTTGGTTTGCGGATTTACTTCCAAAACCATAACCTCGATCTCTTCACCAACGTTCAATACTTTTGACGGATGCTTTATTTCTCTTGTCCAGTACATTTCCGATATATGTACAAGGCCCTCAACTCCTGACTCCAGTTCCACAAAAACACCATAGTCAGTCAAGTTTACAACCTTGCCTTTGATCGTCGAGCCGATAGGATATCTATCTGTTATTTGCTCCCATGGATTATCATTTAATTGTTTCAGACCTAAAGAAACTCTCTCTTTCTCAGAATCAAAAGAAAGAACTTTTGTAGTGATCTTGTCACCTTTATGGAAATTTTCTGAAGGTTTTGCAATTCTACCCCAGGAAATATCGGTGACATGAAGAAGTCCGTCAACACCACCCAAATCAATAAAAATACCGTAATCAGTGATATTTTTGATTACACCTTCGACAATATTACCTTCCTGTAAAGATTTTAAAATATCTTTCTTCTCAGCTTCTCTTTCCGTTGTTACAATCGAACGGCGCGACAAAACCACATTATTACGCTTACGGTCATATTTTAAAACTTTGAAATCCAGGGTTTGTCCAACAAATTTATCCAGATCTTTGACCGGGCGAATATCTACCTGGGACCCGGGAAGGAAAGCGATTATACCAATATCAACGGAAAGACCTCCCTTGATTTTTTCTATAACAACACCTTCAACCAGTGTATCATTCTCGCAAGCAGCTTTTATTTCATCCCATATTTTGACTTTGGAAGCCTTATCTCTTGATAAAACAAGGTTTCCTTCCGAATCTCTCTTATCAACAAATACATCTATTTCATCGCCAACGGAAATATTAATGTTTCCACGTGCGTCTTTCAGCTCTCCTATTGGAATAAAGCCTTCGGTTTTCCAGCCTACATCAACCATCACCCTGTCGTCTTTTATCTGGACAACCTTACCTGTCGTTATATCTCCATATTGAATCTGGTTAAGGCTTTGTTCGTAAAGTTCTTTAAAATCCATTTCTTCTTCTTTAACTTGAGATGATTGATGTTTCATCGAAGAGTCAGCGTCAACCCCCTTTTCATTTGTTAAGTTTTTGTTGTTATTGTTAACCATTAAACTAATACCCCCTATTTTTTATGAAACTCTGTAATTTTTAAAATTTAACACACACAATATTAAATATCAACATAAAATCCAGTATATTTTATAAGGTTTATTTTCAATTTATTTATTTAATATAAAAGATAATTTTCTCCACAACCTTCCCAATGGATAAGTTATCCGAATCAATTATTATTGCGCCATCAGGCGCTTTTAAGGGGGCAAGTTCGCGCTGCTTATCCTGTTTATCCCTTGTGAGCATATCTTCTTGAATTGATTTATATTTTACCGATGAATCTTTGATTGAAAGCTCTTTGTGCCTTCTTTTTATTCTTTCTTCTAATTTGGCATCAAGATAAAATTTATAATCCGCGTGGGGAAAAACTACCGATCCCATATCTCTGCCTTCGGCAACAATGCCGCCTTGAATGCCTGCTTCTCTTTGCAAATTAAGTAACTTTTCACGCACCACGGCAAAAGAGGATATTTTGGAAGCAGCCAAACCTACTTCCTCTGTCCGGATTTTATCTTCAACATTCTCCCCGTCTACATACACTTTCATGTGGCCGCCGTTATTTTTCAGGATTACTGTGGTATTGGAACACAAATCAGCTAAAGTAGAAACGTCGTCGGGCGATATTTTAAGTTTCAGCGCTTTATAAGCCATAGCCCGATACAGAGCGCCTGTATCCAGATAAATATAGTTCAGCTTCTTTGCCAATATTTTGCTTACCGTGCTTTTGCCGGCGCCTGCCGGTCCGTCTATGGTTATAACAAGATTTTTCTTCATATTAACAATATTCTCCATCTATATTTTGAAATTTATTCCAATAAATGAAAACTTGTCTTAAAATTTTAAAAAATGTAATATACGCGCAAATCAGGTAATTTTAGAACTGCTTATGCGTAAATTTACTCAAAATAAACAGGGCAACCTTCTCTACCCTAACCTAACCCCTTGAAAAAGCTTAATACTGTCAATATTTTAGAAGTTCCATTTTCCCCTATTTCAGTCTATTTCAGTCCCAGATGGGCACAGTGTGCCCACGAATGTGACCATTTTGATGTTCTAACTGCCCCCCCTACCTTTGTCAATTAAAAATTAAGCTTTTTTGAAACAGCACTTATTAATTTTTTACGGATTTGTTTACTTGACAAACCATGAAGAAATAAGAGAATAATTAATGGTGGGGGTGCATTATGTATGGTCTGTAATATTGCAAATACTCTTAGTCAAATTGATTTTACTGAAGTTGCAACTGTACTCATGGCAATATTCACGGGTTGTTTGTGGTGGTCTACTCGTAAACTCTGGAAAACGACCAAGGACTCCATTGAACTGACTAAGCAATCCGTTGACCTTACTAGACAAGAATTTGTCAGTTCGCACCCTCCGAAACTCAGGGTTCATTCGGTTGTTTTGTTCAGTCCCCTCGAAGTTGGTAGCACGTGGAGAATTGAATGTTCCATTGATAATATTGGAGGCAGTCCCGCCAGAATAGTGGAAAGGGATTTGAATTTTGCAAAGCTTGACCCTATCCCCCCTAAACCACCTTACGAGCTTGTTTATGATAATCTGATTCTGGAAACCTCTATTGAACCCGGCGAAGGTGCAATAGAATTTCTCCGTCTTAAAGATAAAATTAAATCCGCCATTGGCATAGCACAAACAGAGAGGAAAGATTTGAGTGATTTCTTTTTTTTTGGATACGTTGATTACTTGGATGATTTCAACACCAAAAGGCACATCGCCTTTTGCCGTCGCTATAATGCTAGAACTGGACACTTTTTCAAAATATCCTATGAAGATTATGAATACGATTATTAATAATAAACCTGATTTCCGTTTCACTTAACATCCCTTCTCATATGGTTTGTTAAGTAAACAATTCCGATTTTTTATTCTACTAACTGAGACATACCTTGAAATATGATTTTATTCGTGCGTGAAGCCGCCGCCCCTTGATTTCAAATAGTAAGCAATCACTTATTACAAGCAGGACAATAATCGCTCACAGGGCATTTAAACGAGCCATTTTATTTTTTGTCTTTTTGCATGGCGACACGCTTTTTTTAAAATAATATTGCATTAAGTAATTACTTACTATATAAGTATATGTAAATAAAATTAAGGAGCTTGAAAATGACCAAAAAAATCACAAAAGAAAAAGTTGTCAAGGCAATTGGACGAGAGCAAACAAGAAAAAAAGATAAAATACTGCAAGACTCAACTGAGAAAAAAAGCGTCATTTCTTTAATTGGGGAGATGTTAAAACGACAAAGAGAAAGCTTGAAATTATCTCAGAAGCAAATCAGCGATAAGCTGGGCTACCCCTATTTCAATTTTATCTCCATGCTTGAAAGTGGGGCTTCCAAAATTCCACTTGGCAGAGTCGCCGACGTCGTAGAGGCTTACTCACTTCCCCCAGAGTTCATAATGATTTTGACAAAGGAACTTCACCCTGAAGTATGGTCTGTAGTCTGCAAAATTAAAGAATCCACCAAAGCTTTTAATACTGCGATTGTTGCAAGTGAAATTGAAAAGAATAATGACCGAATTTTAAAACAGAAATTAAAAGTGTTTCGACTTCCTACGGGCTCCATATAGACAGAGCTAATGCGCAGGCTTTGTTTCAGTTACAAATCCGCAGATGCTACTTGAAAAATAACTTGACGATTACCATTTAAACTTTTGTATTTGAGATTGCTATAATACTTTAGTTCTTTTTTAGGCTATCGAATATATTTTGAATCTCTATTGTTAAAAGCTGGCAAAGTTCCTTCAAGAATATTT
The DNA here is from genome assembly GCA_052139735.1 of Smithella sp. Lineage (GTDB taxonomy): Bacteria > Desulfobacterota > Syntrophia > Syntrophales > Smithellaceae > Smithella. The sequence continues at coordinate 47,722 of JBKQWB010000053.1, forward strand.
ACAATTGCCTTATTCATGAATTCATCCTCAATTGCTCCTGAATAAAATTTTACTGTGTTCTTATTTTCTTTTTCAATCTGAATGTTTATAATTTGGTTAGCATCACAAACGATTGCAAGATTCGGGTTGTGTGTAACAATAACAATTTGTCTTTTTTCTTTTACTTTTTTTATAAAGTGAACAAGTATGTGATAGACACTTTCATTATCTAAATTTTCTTCAGGTTGGTCAATGATTAATGGAATATCATCATTATCGAGTATTAAATAAAAAATGAGAAGCAACGCACCTCTTTCTCCGGGTGAAAGTTCTTGTAAAGTTTTGTTTCCTAATTTGAGGTTATAAATCGGTTGTAAAAAATTAGAGTTGCATATGTAATCGTAAAGGTTGTTTAATTCAACCCCTTTTCTAAGTTGACTATTTATATCAACGCTGGTATTGCCAGAACCTCTTTTATCGTGCTTCAAATTATCAATCAATTCGTCAGTAAACTGAATGAACCCTTCACTTGTATCGAAATGTGTTTTTTCAACAATCTCCGAAAGTTTTTTGTAACCTTCTTCTATACCGCAAAATGTTCCTGTTCTTCCCCGATTGACATAGTCAAAAAAATTATCGGCAAAAAAACGAAGTTCAAGAGCAACATCAATTTTCACATCGTATCTTTCCTTTAGTTCTTTAAAGTCGTTAATGAATTGCGTTACTGGTTGAAATAAATCCTTTCTAATTTCAATTAAAGACAATTTTTTTGAATAGAGCGAAGAAACTAGATTTTTTCTTTCAGAATATTTTCTAGTCAATTCAGGAATTAATTTTTCGTTTAGATAATTTAGCTGTGATTCATAGAATCTGAGTGTGCCTTCTATTTCATCACTTCCTTCCAATTCTTTTTTCTTGGCTTCCCAATTTTTTAAATCATCAAGATATTTCTGTTGCTCCTTGGCAGGTTTATCCAAAACTTCTTGTCCTTGTTTAAGTTCCTCGTTTGTTTTTTTAACCTGATTTGTTTTGCTTTCTTCTCTTTCTATATCAAGTAAAGCATCAATGTCTGTTATTTCTTTTGCTAAATGTCCCATTAATGTCGATATTTTTGTTGTGTCAATTTTATAACTGAAAACATCCGTTTGCGGTATTCCATTTTTGATTAGTATTTGGACGAACTCATTATCTTTAATTTGAAACTTTTTTAATTGTTCGTCAAGATTATTATAGTATTGCAGTGAACGGGCAAGTTCTTCTTTTTTAATGGAGAGAGTTGATTTATTTTTCTTCAAGACAGCAATATCTTCTTCAAGCGTGTTTATCCGTTCTCTTAGTAATGTAAGTTTTTCAACTAACTCATTGCTTTTTTCACTTTCACTTCCTGCCTCGGGTTTTTTCGGTTGAATGCTTGCATGTGCTGTTAATTCACCTTGTTTTATTTCCAATTGATTCTGTATTGATTTCTTAAAATCATCGGTTGCTTTTTTTTCAAGTATTACAATTTCTAAATTCAGATTGCTTATGTCTGCTTGAATTTGAGAAATATCTGCATTAACTAAACTTGATTTGTAATTTATCAATTCATCAAGGGAAGATTTACCAAGTCGCTTATCGTTTGGAGTATGAGAATAAATTATTTGTTTTAACTCTTTTTCAAAATCATCACTCTCTATATTTGCGCATAGCCTTTCTAAAAAATTTTGTGGTATGTATTTAACTCTTTCAGCTAAAACCATGTCTGGATTTTCATTTAATATTTTAGTTACGGGAGTTTCATCTTCCCAAAGTAAAGTGGCCTCAAATCGTTCTGATAAATTGAAAGGTTTTGGTTTCCTGAATTTGTTGTTGTTCAGAAAAGAAAAATTGGATGGTTCTTGATGAGTGTTGCCACACAAACCAATTATGTCGGTGATGGCACTTTTGCCACCGCCCTTGTTTCCAATGATTGCAACCAATGCACTGTTTAGTTCAATGTAAAAATTGTCAAACCAAACATCATCCACAGTTGCACCAACAACTTTCTTTATAGAAAGTGATTTGATAAATTTGGTTTTATTTCCTCTTACTCTTTTTAATAAATCGGGTTCGTCTCCTATGAAAACTCTATCCGGTTCAACAATGATTTGTTTTAGTCCTTTGAAAGTTGTGTCTGCATTTATCCAGCAATGGCGTTCAGTCGGTTGTGATTGAGGATTCATTAAATCCCCAAAAGGATAATCTATTTTGTGGGCATCAGAACCTTTGATACAAGGTTTAGGTTTGTTAAACCACTCTTCATATTGTTCTGTATTATATTTCTCATCCTCCCATTTAAAAAAATCAATTTGCTTTTTTGTTGATGAACCAATGATGTGCGATTTGTTTATTAAAGAGAGTTTAAAAAAAGCGTCTGTTGCAGGGTCTATTTCATCAATGCCACCATATTCATCATAGGGTAGCCAAACTATTGAGTGAACATCATAAAGATTGAATTCTTTTAAACTGTCAATTACTTTGTCAAAATCAAAAGAAACTTTTGATAAATCTGCTACTGTTCCTAATTGAGCGTTATTTCCTTTTTCATCAAAGCATTTCAAGGATGCAATCCACGTAGATATTTTGGGGAAAACAGTTGGGTCGTTATCAAAGATTATATGAAAGTTGATTCTAACTCCGTTTGGATTTCTCCTTGAAGATAAAAGAGTATGCATCCTAAATTCAACAACTGGAAAAATCACTTTGTCAGTAATCCCTCCAAGCTTTATTACTTCCTCGTATCCTTTGATGCTGGAATAATCATTTATTCCAATTACTGCTGCATTACATTTTTTTACGTTTGCAATGAAAGTAGCATAGTCGCCTCCATAACTTTCAGGTGAATGAACATGTAAATCCCAAATTCTCCATATTGAGCCTTTATTTTTTCCGTTATTCATTTTGCCAGAACATTGCTTATTCATGGTTGAACTATAAGAACCTCAGTCTTGTATGTCAAGGAAATCTTAACTATAAAATGTGGAATAAGGTCGCCCAGTTTTATTGATTTGACCTGTTCTATGGTTAATTTTCGGCGTTTCAGGTGCATCAATGCCATACAGCCTAACTCGGAGTTTTGTTTAATCTCATTAATCGTTATTTTGAAAAATTAATTTGCTGCTTTCTTTTGTAATTCATTTGCGAATGGATGATTGTATATTTTTCCGAATGTTTTAAGAAACTGGTCAGATTGTCTAAATTCATGAAATAGCGGCCATGTATAATAACTAGTTTCATCTATTAGTTCGCCTTCTTTCCCCATTGCTTTCATTAATTTTATTGCTTTGTCAAAATCATTTCTTAAAATTGCATCCGCCATTTTAAAATCATATGATGATGCCGAACAATCGACACTATTCAATATTTCTTCAGACTTTTTCTCCTGTCTATCAAATTTTAACGACATTGCATAATTCATCGTTACCATTTTCTTTATCACATCTGAAGAAAATCTTGGTAAACTTATAGCGAATTCTCCAAAGACTTGAGAACGTTTCCAGTCTTCAGATGATAATGTATCGAAAATAGTTTTATTCAACCATTCATCTGCTTCAGATAATTCTTCCGGTAAAACCTTACGCCACAAGGTATGACATAAACTAAAAGCCACTTCAGCAAGCATGTTGCAAGAAGCCAAAAAATATTTATTATCAATAGATAATTTCTCTCCTATTTTAACAGGAGAAGAAAAATCATGACCATTTTCTTTGCATATCTTTAAATATTGACGCGATACTGTACCATTGCAATGTGTCAATAAATTTCGTCTTTGCGAACACTCAACAAATTGCGACCATCTTTTAAAATTTTTTAATTTTAATCCAAAACATCTTTCTAAATCTTCAAATTGTTCTACATAGCTTTTTCTTCTAAATGTTTCTATTTCTTCCATTAATGCATTTGCTTTAATTTCATCAATTGAGTTGCAAGAAACAATTTCATTAACAGAATATGATTTATTTATCTTAGAGTATAATTCTTGTTTTTTTGTGTATAATGAAGATAAAATATCACTCTGGAAAGTATCAAATTCACTGAATAAACTATTGAACAAACTAGTCTGTAAAATCTGAGGCATTCGAATTCTCAATTCGTTATTTCTAGCATTTATATATTTTTGTATTTTTTTAACTATGATAGCGTCCGTTGTTTTTTTACTTTTTATTTCATCAATGATTTCATTTATATCTTTCTGTAATGCTTCTCCCTTTTCCTTTAAATATTTTAATGAAGCTGGATAATAGAGTTTCGAGAGAAATTTAATATCGTCAACTGCATTTAAAAAATTATTAATCGCTGCTGCCATTGGATGAATAGTAACAGTTTTTTTAGGTGAGGGGCGTTTAAGAGGATTTTTTTTAATTGATTTTTTTGTAACCATAACCATTAATCTCCTTTTTTGATTATGCCTAGAATAATTAAGGTGGCATCCCCGATTCGAAACTTTAGTGTGGTATTAATTGTGACAATCTCAAATCACGTTTCTTCTTCCGCAAATTCAGTATATTCATCTAAAATTGTATCAGTCATGTGCCCCAACCTTTTTTCTTTTGCTAATTCATCTATTGAGTCGTATGAAATGAAGGAGCAATAATCAGCAAGAGGTCCTTTTTCCATCACAGCAAAAATTGGTCTAGTTATCTGTTTAAAAACAGCGTCCCGTCTGGCTAATGGTGCAACAATATGTATTTTTATATCTAGCATTGGTTGTAATGACAGAAGGTCTGCCATTCTTAATATCCCAGAATATATAGATGTTGTATCTTCAACTTCAAATGCACGAACAATAGACCTTCTTTTAATCCATAGTATATCAATATTCTGAATAGTTTTTAGGGTAGTATCATCAAAAACGAGAGGTAATTCGTCCAGTAAAGAGTCATCTTTGGGTTTCCATATTTCTAAAACTCTACTTCTATCGCTTCTTGGAATCCAAATTTTAAAATTTAATTTCTCTCCAATTACAGCAAGTGATGCCTGAGTTTTTATTGACTCTCTTGGTTCACTAGCATTATCTTCATTAACAACTTCGGTGCTTTCATCTTTATCGTCTGGAATTGTTATTGATACTTCTTTTTTGTTCGATAATTTTATTTTTGAAGGTTTAAGTTTTTTTTCATCATCCTCACTAAATGGATAATCCCGTTGTTTATCTTTTTGCTCAAGAAGAACTTTCTCCAAAAAGACACAGTCTTCTTTTGGCCATAATCTTGGACTTGAAAAAACCATATAAGTCCACTGATTACTTTTCTTCTTGATATTTTTTGTAAATGACAGATTATTCCAGATAATATCTTCATGTATTGGAATTGATTTTTCCAAAGGAAGCCATACTAATGCTTTAACTTTAAACCTTAAAATAAATGGGTCGTCATTCGCTGCAAAAATCGGTTGATTATCTATAAAATAATTACTATTCACTTCAAGCAAGCCAATAAATCTTTGTATGCGTGTGCAATAACATATAAATTTATCGCCGATGCCAATATTTTTATTTTCAACATATGTTTTTCTAGAAATACGAAAACCAGAAATTTCTTGATTAGATTTCGTGAATGCTTTTGCAGTTTCAGGTGAGAATAAATCAATAAAATAATTCATTTCGAGTCCTTTACGTGATACATTTTAAGGTTCGACTATGCATCTATTATATGGTCTGCCCGCATATGCTAGATTTAATAGTTCGTCGGCACGTTTTATTCTCTGGTTACTATCTCTGTTTACATGCTGATATACAACGCTTTCATATACTCGTTCACGGTCTTTAACTTGCTGGAAAAGTAAGCGAAGGTCATCATTTTTGAGCCTGTAGCTACCACTCATTTGGTTTACAACTAATTTACTATCCGTATATGTAATAATTTTTTTGCGGGTATATTTGGCACAAAGGTCGAGTCCTTTGATAACGGCTCTATATTCAGCTTGGTTGTTCGTGCAATGACCAATACATTCAGAGAATTCATACAGGACATGATTATTTTCATCACAAACAACAATGCCAATGGAACCAGGTCCTGGATTACCTTTACAGCCACCATCAGTAAAAAGGCATATTTGACTAAAGAAAGCCATTATCGACTCTTTATATTTTTTGATTTTTTTGGGGCTTTTAAAACAATAATTCAGGAACGTTTAAAACCATACTCTTTTTTTTGTGGATTTCAATAATTTTATTATATATTTTTTATTCCCCAGTTGTTGTTTTTAAAGCCTGCTCAAACGTGCGAGAATTGCACTGAGCGATACTTCTGTATGTTTTAATACACTGGTTTAATGTCTTTCAGCTTTTGCTTCCTCAGCCAATCCAAGAGAATCACCGGCACTGTTCAATATTTTTAAAATTATATATTCCTGTGTCCCCTCTCTTTTTGGCGTCACATTCCATTTATTTTTAATTCATCAAAATTGTGTCGGAAGACGCCTGGGTATTGTTTCTTCAAAACTGTCACTTCATAAACATATCGGAAAACAGCATCAGGATTCCTAAACCGACTATGCCATATCATGTGACAGCGCCAGCAGAGACAGGTTGCGTCTCCAACGGGGTCATCATAATTTTCGCAATGCCAAGCCTTAATCCCTTCGGTTTGTCCGCACATGCGGCAAGCGACATCTTTAATCGGTGGCAGCAGGCCGCTTTTTTCGGCATCTTTTTGAATGGGAATGCTTTCGTTTCGTTTCTCCGGCGAAAAGAACTTTCCATAAATGTTTGTATAAGGGGTCATATTTTCTCCGGCTAGTACACTGGCTTAATGTCTGCCAAACCATTCTTATTCAACCAATTAGATAGGTTCGGCTGGGTTGTCTTATATTTTTTAGCAAGATATGTCTGGGTTGACCCTGTTTTTATCAAGGCTATAATTTCTTCTTTATAAATATCCAACTTTGATTTACCAGCGCCTTTTGGTCTGCCAAGCTGCCTTCCTTTGGCTCTCGCAGCTCGTAAGCCTTCTGTCGTCCGTTTGCTTATAAGGTCTCTCTCAATCTCCGAAGCTATGCTAAACACCATTGCTAAAATCTTTGACTGTATGCTGCCGTTTAGTTCCCAGTTGTTTTTGACATCGTAAATAGCAATACCCTTTTGCTTCGCAACTGATAAAATTTCCATAATTTCTAGCATTGACCTGCCGAGTCGTGACAGCTCCGGCACAATTAGCCGGTCTCCCTCTCCAAGGTCATCAATGATGTTTTTAATTTTCCGTTCCTTCCAGTTTTTAGTGCCTGAAACCTTGTCCTCGACAAACTCGACTTTTCCAAAATCCTTGTCATTGGTAAACTTACGAATATCATCCTTGTTCTTTTCAGTGTCTTGGTCAACCGTGCTTACTCTAAGGTAAGCAATATTTTTTTTCTTTGTTTCTGGGATAGCCTTTTTCTGCTTCATAATTTCCCCTTTCTTTGATTATAAACTAAAACCTCAAAATCAAATTTAACTTACACTATTCATAAACGTTTGTCAATGTATTTCTTTTATTATTTTATACTATAATAATGTTCATTTATACTTATAAGATTAATGATATTGACATCATACATTTGTCATGTTAGTAGTAGGAAAATTCTGATTATGAAAGGTGAACGTATGAAAAAATTTATTGCGGCGGTTGTGGTGGTGGCTCTGGTTGTTGTTACTGTTATTGGAATCAATGGATGTGGAAGCGAGTATATGAAGAAATCTTACAGTGATTTCAATACGCAGCAAGACCCTTATTATTACTGGAATCATTTTAGCAACGTAACTATAAAAGGGAAAAATATATATGTTGGAATGTTGCAAACAGAAATGACCCAATTGATTGGCGCTCCAGAAGATAGTATGCCTCGTCCGAATAGTGTCAGTGAATATTTGTTCAAGTATGGATTATATACCATTATTGCAAAGAATGGAGTTATCTCTCGAATAGTAAGTGAAAAACAAAATCCCTAAATCAAAATAACTCGTTAGAATCACTTGTGGGCGCTTATTATGTTGACGCATAGTAAGTGCTTGCTTACTATTTTAAATCAAAAGGCGGCTTGACAGTGAACACTTAAAACGCTTATGTCCCGACCTCTACCTGACTTGACAAACAATGTCTAATTAAATCTTATCTCAGTTATCGACTTCACATACGAGTCAATAAATTCATGAAATGGAGAAAACTGAAAATTACTAATTGAAAGAGATTAACACTTTGCTTACTGGAAAATGGGGAACACATGAGTAATTTTTCTGAGTTAAGCAATTTTATGATTCCTATTCCATAAGCTCGATATTCGTTATAATTTCGTAAGCAAGAGTATAAATAGAAAGATAGTCATATCTGTGAATATGAGGTGTTTTTATCGGGTTCCAATATTTTCCATGTGCGAGCCAATTTCTATAATCCACTGCTTTTTCAAAATTATCAAGTCGTGTTTTATGTTCTCGATATTGAGCCCTCCATGTTGATACAATATCACCGGTTAGAGATGCCCTTTCTCCTTTTTTTTGTATATCCCTCTAAGTTTTATTGATAAATTATCTTTAAATTTATTTTGGCATCGTAATAAATAATCAATTCGAAATCTGGCTTCAATAGCAGCTAGTATTTCAAGCGAACACATTCTATCGAGTGTATTTTTGCGCGTCTTAAGCTTTTCATCAAGCTCAGATTTAGAATATCCCACGAATCTCGCCGGAATTTGTCCCGCAGATAAATTAATATTAAAAAAAGAATTTAAAGACGCCTCGCTATCAACATAGTAGTCTCCAACTTCATCAAGTGTTGTATGTGTATTTGAGAAAGATATTTTTCCTCTAGCCATTGACAACTTCCATTAATGCATCAAAGAAGTTTTCTTCATTGAACTCCTTAAAAGAAATCTTATGAGATTCTCTACGAACTATTTTCCACGTCCAATCAGGAACTTTGGGCTGCTCTTCTTTTTTAGGTGGCGCTTCATTAATAGAAACTGATACTCTAACATTCATTCCTTTCTTATCTTTGTCAGCTAAAATAAATTGCACACTTCCTCTAGCGCCTTCCATATCAATTCGACCTTTTGTGCCAATTAAAAGAGTTCCAATGGGCTCTAATTTAAGCTTCTTGCCAGCAAAATTTACGACCATTACATTAACATCATATGTGCCTATATTTTCTTCTGTTAGCATTATTTTTTGATAATTAAGAGTTAGCTTACCCGCATCTTTATAAGGTTTTAGCCAAGATTCAACGGAAGAGTAAAAACTCTGAATAAAACCCAGCCATTCATTTTTTTCTTTTTGCCAATCAGTCTCGTTTGCTGCGGATTTACTCTCATTCTTATTTAATAAATCCTCAAAATCTTTTTTACTCATTTTTCATCTCCATGCCTTAAATGAATTTTGACTTCTTACGATGAGATTTTTGCTTGTTTATATGGGGACTATAAAATTGTAAGTCTTGTATGTCAATTAAATATTGATTACCGATTGAAAATACGTAGCTTGTCAAAATTGTTCGGCGCTTGACTACAGGAAGTAATGGTTAAATTCTGTCTTTACACCTGATGTCAGAGAAACTTTGTCCTATGACAACTGAAGGGGCTTGCTGGCTTTCCACGCTGGGATGCCACAACAAACCCCATATTAACTTTCAATTGTCAGGACTGCAAAGAATGCGACCCTTGTTCACCCCCTATTGCTTTGTCTGTCATTTCGGCGATTAGAGCCTTGCGTTCCGCTGCGTCCATTTCCTTCAAAGACTCAATACCAGCCGCAATAACTTTTGACATTTCGTCAATGCCCTTTTCAGTTGAATCTTCTGCCAAGTATGGCTTGTCAACTATTCCAAGAACTTCACGTTCTAATCTTATCAAATCAATCAGGTCACGTCTGGAAGCTGTAAAGATTCTTTCTTCATCCATAATGCTGAAGTCATCTGGAGTTTCCACTTTTGCTTCTTCGTATTCTTTCAGTCTTTTTAATTTGCCATCTATTAGGAAGTTTATGACAGCCGTAATCTTCTGATTCACAATGCTGCTATTTTTTATTCGAGCAAGATGACTGACGTGCGCCTCTTTGACAGAAGCCTTGTAACTGTCAACAACCGCTTCACCTATCTTTTCTTCCAGCGCTACTTTCTCACTACCATGCACCCAGCCTTCACGTTTTGCTCTTGTGTTTACGGTTGACCTTGTAATTTTATAATCACGAGCAAGATGGCTTATCTTTTCGCCAGCCAAGTATCTCTTTTTGATTGTCAACCACTCTGGGATTGTCAAATATATTCTGCTGGAAGTTTGCTTCTTTTTGCCTGTCCCAGTTTCTTCTTCTACCATTTTTCATTACCTCCTATAATTTCCACAATCAGGCATTTGTTTCCTAGAAAAACTTTTGAAAACCGTATTCAAACCGTATTCAAAACATATTCATTTAAACGCCCTGTAAGCCTCCTGTTATGCGAAAACATAGTAGGGGCTTCTTATTATTTTAAATCAAAGGGCGGCGCTACAGTAAACGATTGAAGCGTTTACTCGTCACTACTGCAAAGTATAAGACCATTGCTCGCCCCCTTTTGCTTCTGTCATCTCAGCCATGATTTCGGCTCTTATTCTTTCTTCATCTTCGTCTACAAGCCGCATCAGTTTGTCAACGCCCAGTTTAAAGATTTTTGACCTGTCTGCCTTTTCCTTTTCAGCAGTTGGGTCTACCAGATACGGCTTGTCTTTAATGCCTAGAATTTCACGTTCCTCACTTATTGCCTTTAGTAAAAGCCTTCCAGCTCCCCACAACGTTCGGGCTTCGTTGTATATGCTAAAATCGCATGGGATAGGATTGCCTTCTGCCTTTAGCTTATCAAATTCTGCTTGTTTATCTTTCAATAACTTCATTACAAATTCCCCGACATACATGGCATTGTCCTGGATTTGGTTTATTTTTTCCAAATGTTTCTCATTAGCCTCGTCAACTGCCACTTTGTAGCTGTCAATCAATGCACCCTCTGTTTCTTCGTCTATTTTTTTGTCAAAAGATTCTTTACGGCTGCCTTTCTTCCCCCAGCCCTCACGTTTAGCCCTACTGTCAATTGTCTTTCGGGATATTTGATATTCTCTGGCTATTGACGCTATGACATCGCCACGTAAATATTTCGATTTTATTTTAAGCCATTCTTCCATATTTAATATTCGCCTGCTGGAAATTTTCTCGTCCACTCCGGTTTCTCCATCCATTTTCCAATCTCCTTGCCTTTAGAATCAATGTATTTCTGCCTGCAAGATGCCTTCAAATGTCTGCATAGGAAGTCATGTTGGACATCCTAGCCAAGCTTTTTATTATCGTTTTTGCATTCACCATCTGTCAAAAACCCCTATACTGCTATTGAATTTTTAGTTTTTGCAAGAATCCTACCCCAAGGTGTCAAAAACTCATGCCGACCGACTGGTGTATTTTTGTTCTTGACAATATACTCTGCCACGCCAGAAATATCGTAGATTGGTTTTATCATGCCGCCTTTTTTGTCTTTGACAATTTCAACAATTCTCAATTCCCATTTCTTGATGTCAATATCCTTAAGAGTCCTACCTCCAGAAAACTGACCAAGTATAAAAAGGTGAATATGTGCGCCGCTGGAACTGTTTACGAAAATCCCCATGTATCCAATTTGTCCGTGTTTTTATTCCGGTGAAATCGGCCACGTGTTCCAGATGAAATCGGCCATTGATTCCGGTGGAAACAAGGCCAGTTGATCGGAGCGAAGCGACGCTGGTTTTGGTGGTCATCTTCT
>JBKQWB010000054.1:0-9117 GCA_052139735.1 Smithella sp.
AAAATTACGGCAATCTGCCTCTGACAAAGTGTTATACAAGTCAAATAAATCAGATATTTGTGAACCTCTTGATTAATGCCGTCAATTCCATCGCACAGCGGGGAGTAATCACGATTAAGACATGGCAGGCAGACAGTTGGGTCTGGGTGGATGTGTCCGATACTGGCTGTGGAATACCGCAGGAGAATCTTGCTAAAATATTCGAGCCCTTCTTTACAACCAAGGATGTAGGCAAGGGAACAGGCCTGGGACTCAGCATTACCTATGAAATCGTCCGGAGGCATAAAGGAGAAATTACGGTTAAAAGCGAAGTGGGAAAGGGGACATCATTTATGGTAAGAATACCGATCGTTTAACAAAACAAATGCGCCGACATAAACGTATTGCTTTTATCAGGCAGACTGCATGGTGTCATTTTTCATTTGACATGTAGTTTTGTCTGTGATTTACAAATCGGCAAAAATATTAAGAAGTTGTTGGCAATTGTCTGACGGAAAAATCCGCGGACAAATTGTAAGCCCAGAATCAGCTGTTTTATTTATTATGGCATTGTCTGGTTTCCATGGGGTTAATCGCCAAAACGAATTTAAAACAGATCATATGAATAGCCATGGGAGCAAAACAAAAGAGTTAGTGGATTTTTTTAATTGCAGATTTATAGTTGAATAAATATTAGTGGAGGTGTGTATGTCGAGAAGTATTTTCAGAATAATTTTTGCGTTGTTTTTCAGTCTTTTGACGTCCGGAACAGTCTTTGCCGCTCCTTCCGTAAAAATTGGCGCATTATTTTCCGTGTCCGGTCCAGCTTCATTTCTGGGTGAACCGGAGCGCAATACAGCGGAAATGATGGTGGCGGAAATAAACAAAGCCGGCGGAATAAAAGGGCGTAAACTGGAACTTATAGTATATGACACTCAGGGCGATGCCACCAAGGCAGTGCAGGCCGCAAACAAGCTGATAAAAGACGATAAGGTTGTGGCTATTATTGGCCCCAGCACGACAGGCGACAGCATGGCAGTGATTCCCGTGGTCGAAAAAGCTGAAATACCTCTTATTTCCTGCGCGGCGGGAGTTAAAATAACCGACCCGGTTAAGAAATGGGTGTTTAAAACAGCGCAAAACGATGTTCTGGCCGTCATGAAAATTTATAAGAATTTGCAGAAGAAAAAAATTAATAAAATAGCGATACTTACTGTCTCTGATGGATTCGGCTCTTCCGGCAGGGAACAACTTAAATTACAGGCTAAGGAATTTGATATAAAGATAATTTCAGATGAAACTTACAGTCCCAGTGATAAGGATATGACAGTTCAACTGACAAAAATACGCCAAAGCGAAGCTCAGGCTATTGTCTGCTGGGGAACCAATCCCGGACCGGCCATAGTCGCCAGAAACGTCAAACAACTGGGGATAAAAATTCCTCTGTATATGAGTCACGGCGTTTCTTCGAAAAAATTCATTGAGCTTGCCGGTGAAGGCGCCGAAGGAATTATCCTTCCTTCCGGACGGGTCATCGTCGCTGATCAACTGCCCAAGTCCGATCCACAGAAAAAAGCCCTGATGAACTATGTAAATAAGTACAGAGAACACTATAAGGTGGAAGGCGATCATTTTGGCGGTCATGCGTATGACGCGATTATGCTGCTTGCGAAAGCAATGGAGCAGGCAGGATTTTCTCCTGCGGCAATTCGTGATCAGCTCGAAAAAACTAAAAATGTTGCAGGTATCGGCGGAACTTTCAGTTTTTCTCCGCAGGATCATGCCGGTTTGAACAGCGATGCTTTTGTTTTGGTACAGATTGAAAATGGCGACTGGAAGTTGATTAAGTAATGACGTAATCAATTGATTTAAGTCGATTAGCTTTGTAAGCGGTGTGGGATGAAACGCCCACGCCGCTTTAATATTTATCGAAGAACCACAGCATAAATTTATTCCATTTCTAAATCAAAGATGATATTGAGGCGGCTAGGTCCCATGCGACGCGGCGTATTATTATGGATATGTTATGGATGCCGACGCCACCAATGAGAACAGCGCTTTAATTTAGAAATGGAATTGCAAATGGACAACTTCCGGCAATTATTTCAGTATGTTTTATCCGGCCTTTCCAACGGCGCCATTTACGCCCTTATTGGTTTTGGTTTCGCCATAATTTATAACTCTACCGGCATTATCAACTTTGCCCAGGGCGAGTTTGTTATGCTCGGCGGAATGCTAACGGTTTTTTTTCTGGCGGTTTTTAAACTGCCGCTGGCGGCGGGAATAATTCTGGCCATTATTATTTCGACGATTGTCGGTGTCTCTTTCGAACGTCTTGCCATCAGGCCTTTGAAGAATGCCAGTCCGTTGAGCCTGATTATTATCACAATCGGCGCGAGCATTTTTATGCGCGGCGCAGCTATGCTTATCTGGGGGAAAGATACTTACGCTCTGACCGCTTTTTCGGGTAACGATCCGCTTTATATTGCCGGCGCAACTATTCTTCCCCAGCACCTCTGGATTTTAGGAGTAACCGTTTTAATCATTATCGGCAGCAGGATATTTTTTAATTACAGCATTGCCGGTAAAGCTATGCGCGCCTGCTCTTATAATCCCCTGGCTGCCGGGTTAGTCGGCATTAATGTTAAAAATATGGTTATGCTCTCTTTTGCTATCAGCTCGGCTATCGGCTCGATGGCGGGAATAATCATTGCTCCGCTGACGATGACTTCTTATGATGTCGGCATCATGCTTGGCCTGAAAGGCTTTTGCGCGGTAATCATCGGCGGGATGAGCAGCGGCCTGGGAACATTAATGGGCGGGCTTTTGCTGGGTCTGTTGGAAGCTCTGGGCGCCGGTTTTATTTCCGCCAGCTACAAAGACGCCATTGCCTTTATAATTTTATTGTTAATACTCTTTATCCGGCCGGAAGGTTTGTTCAGTAAAAAGGAGACGGAAAGATTTTAACGCTATGAGATTTGATTCTTTTTAGGATCAAGCGTCTCGCTCATCCGATAATTGAAGTTTAATATGATAACGGAAAAAAAACGCCAGATATTTATTTTTCTGATTTTCTCTGCAGCAGCGCTGTCAGTGCCTTTTTTTTTAAAAGGTAATTATCTTTTAAATGTACTCGTTTTCGTCGGCATCAATACTATGCTGGCCGTGGCGCTGAATCTCCTGTTAGGATACGCCGGGCAGATTTCTCTGGGACACGCCGCCTTCTTCGGAATGGGCGCTTATATTTCCGGCATAATCACGGCCAGATTTCCGGTTGATCCGTTCCTCGTCATGATTTTGGCGGCTCTGTGTTCCGGTGCGCTTGCTTTTGTCATCGGTTTTCCTATTTTAAAACTTAAGGGGCATTATCTGGCGATGGCCACGCTTGGCTTCGGCATTATCATGTATATTATTTTTAACGAAACCGTTGAATTAACAGGAGGCCCTTCAGGTTTATCGGGAATACCCAATCTTCATATCGGCTCATTGATTTTTGACAATGATTTGAATAATTATTACCTGGTCTGGATGTTCACTCTGGCCGTTATGTTGTTATCCATCAATTTATCCCAATCGAGAATTGGCCGGGCGTTGCGAGCCATTCATGATTCGGAAGTGGCCGCCCGCGTGATGGGTGTTAACGCCAGAATTCTAAAAGTGCAGATTTTTACGGTATCCGCAGTTATCTCCGCCATCGCGGGAAGCCTCTACGCCCATATCATGACCTTTATCGCTCCGGCGTCTTTCGGATTCAATTTTTCGGTGGAGTTGCTTACAATGGTCGTTGTCGGGGGCCTGGGTAGTATTTACGGCTCATTTCTGGGTGCGGCAATTTTAACGATGCTGCCGGAATGGCTGCGTGTCTTTCAGAATCTTGATATTGTTATTTATGGATTGATGCTGATTTTAATGACGATGTTCATGCCGGGCGGTCTTGTAAGCGGCATTGGGGCAATAGCGGAATTTGTCGCAGCCAGAATAAGAAAAAGGAAAGATGACCATGCTCAGGCTTAACGGCATAACCAAAGTTTTCGGTGGGTTGACTGCGCTGGAAGATGTTTCGTTTTCAGTGACCGGCGAATCAATAACCGGCGTTATCGGCCCTAACGGCGCGGGTAAGACAACGCTTTTTAATATTGTAACCGGTCTTTATACCCAGACATCAGGTGAAGTTTATCTTGGTGGAAAGAATATTTCTTTTTTTAATACGGAGGCGCTTGCCGGACTTGGTCTGGTGCGCACATTTCAGAATGTGGAGTTGTTCGGGCAGATGACCGTTCTGGAAAATGTTATGGTAGGGCTCCACACCGGAAGCAAAAGCGGTATTTTTTCCTGCGCTTTCAAACTGCCCCGCCAAATAAAAGAAGAAAAATATATCAGGAAGATGAGTCTGGAGTGGCTGGAGTTTACCGGCATGGCTGATCACGCCGATATGAAGGCCGGCAATTTACCTTTCGGCAAAGGAAGACTGCTGGAAATTTCCCGCGCGCTTGCTGCCATGCCACGGGTTATTTTGATGGATGAACCGGCAGCTGGTTTAAACAGCAGGGAAACCACGGAGCTTGCCTTTCTCATCCGCAAGATCAGAAAAACCGGCATAACGATAGTGCTTGTGGAGCACGATATGGATCTGGTGATGGATATCTGTGATTCCATCGTAGTTTTGAATCTGGGGAAAAAGCTGGCACAAGGGACACCGCGGGAGATTCAGGAAAATCCCTCTGTGATTGCTGCATATTTAGGTGATGGCTAATGACGGCTTATTAAAATTGCCATATACGGCGTTGCGCTATGGTCTTCGTCATTGCGACGTACGAAAAAAGTACGTCTCATTCCTCATCCCAAGCGCGCCTTGTCTCTGACAATTTTTCTAAAGCCGTTGGATAAAAAAATATGCTGAAGATAAAAAATATTAATACCTATTACGGTCAGGCGCAGGCTTTAAAAAACGTTTCTCTTCATTTGACTGAAGGCGAGATAGTAACTCTTATCGGCGCCAACGGTGCCGGCAAGACAACGCTTCTTAATTCTTTGTCCGGAGTGGTGCATCCCCGCAGCGGCCAGATTATTTTTAATGATGTGCCGATAGATAATCTCGCTGTGCACCAGATTGTCCGGATGGGGATTTCTCAGGTTCCTGAAGGAAGGCAGGTTTTTAAACCGATTTCGGTGGAGGATAATCTGGAATTGGGAGCTTATCTGAAACACAAAATACTGGGCGGCGGGGATGATGTGAAAAAAAACAAAGAAATGGTCTATGATTTATTTCCCATTCTCAGGGAGAGGCGAAAACAGCTTGCCGGAACCTTATCGGGAGGGGAGCAGCAAATGCTCGCCATTGGCCGGGCGTTCATGGCCAGACCGAAACTGATGCTTCTGGACGAGCCTTCTATGGGGCTTGCGCCAATGGTTTCTCAGGAAATTTTTCGGGTCATAGAAAATTTGTCACGGGAGAAAAAAACAACGGTTTTGCTGGTTGAACAAAACGCGAGGGCTGCCCTGAAGATAGCCAATCGCGGCTATGTGCTGGAAAACGGCCGCTTGATTTTAGAAGGTACAGCCGCCGAATTGTTGGAAAATAAAGACGTTCAGAGAGCATATCTCGGAAAAGATAAAAAGGAGATATGGGAGCGATAAGAATGATGAAAGCAAGTGAAAATATAAAGTTTTATTTTGCTGTTCAAAAATAGCCTGATGCAAGGTGTGCAAGTCCCCCGGGAGTGAAGCGTACTTTTTACGTACGTTGCAGCGACGACGGACGAAGCACAACGCAGCAGATGGTTTTTTTTCAGCAGCCCTCCGGGAGGTTTTTTTATGAACATTTGGGATGCGACTCATGAGTGTATGTCACGGGATGAGATCGAGCAACTTCAATTGGAAAGACTTCAGGCTATAATCAACAGGGTATTCAAGAATGTTACTCATTACCGGAAAATATTCAACGATTCAGGCATTATTTCGGAAGATATCCGTTCTTTATCCGATTTGACCAGATTACCTTTTACCACGAAAGAAGACCTGCGCATTAATTATCCTTACGGCATGTTTGCCGTGCCTCTAAGAGAAGTTGTACGCATTCATTCATCCTCCGGCACGACCAGCAAGCCGATCGTGATGGGTTACACTAAAAATGACATAAAAATCTGGTCTAATCTGGCCGCGCGTTTTATGACTGCCGCAGGTGTTACTCATGATGATGTGGTGCAGATAACTTTCCGTTACGGTCTTTTTACCGGAGCATTCGGCGTGCATTACGGCGCGGAAGCCATTGGCGCGTCGGTTATTCCGATGGGCACCGGAAATACGGATAAGCAAATTATGATTATGCAGGATTATAAAACCACGGTATTAGTCAGCACGTGCAGTTATGCCATCGCTCTAGCGAACCGCATAGAGCAGCTTGGCATTGACCCCAAATCGCTTTCTTTAAAAGTGGGACTCTTTGGCGGGGAGCCTTGGTCGGAGGCGATGCGTGAAGAAATTGAAAGAAGGCTGTTTTTAAGCGCGACCGACAATTATGGTGTTTCCGAAGTAATAGGTCCCGGCGTTGCCGGCGAATGTTTGTGTAAAAAAGGTCTGCATATTTATGAAGATGCGTTCATTCCGGAGATTATTGATCCTGAAACAACCCAGATATTGCCTGCCGGAAGCACGGGTGAACTGGTGCTTACAACACTGACCAGAGAAGCCTTTCCCATGATCCGTTACCGTACGGGGGATATCACCAGTATTGATTATGTTTCGTGTGAATGCGGCCGGACCCTGGCGCGCATGAAGAAGATCACTCGGCGGTCCGACGATATGCTTATTATCAAAGGCGTAAATGTTTTTCCGGCGCAGATCGAGGATGCACTTTTTAGCGTAGCGCAGGGTGAAACGCCCTATCAGATAGTTGTGGAAAGAAAAGGCGCGATGGATAGTCTGGAGGTGGTCGTTGAAGTTACGGATAAAATATTTTCTCTGGAACTGCAGAAGCAGAGGTCTTTTCTGGAAGCGATTAAGAAGCGTATCGGATCGGTAACAGGCATTCATGTTGATGTCAGACTGGTTGAGTCCAAAAGTCTTTTGCGGCAGAAAGGAAAAATTTTGCGGGTACTGGACAAAAGACAAATATAACGGCAATGGATCCTTTTTTACTTTAAACCAGTTTTTGATTTGCAGGATTTAATCCCTCCGGCATCACATTTACATGTCGTCCGGATTCTCGTAGGGTTTAGTCCCAAATCAAAAATCATTTCATGGTCCAGTGAACTGTCTCGTCCTGCTGTGGTTAAATAGTTCCCGGTCATGAGAGAATTTGCGCCGGCTAAAATACCCAAAGGAAGTAATTGGCGCAGATTTTTTTCCTTGCCGCCGCAAAGCTTGATATCCTTAGCCGGGAGCATAAAACGAAAAATAGCTATGGTCATAAGGATTTCCATGGGTGGCAATGCCTTCATGTGGCTAAGAGGCGTTCCCTTGATAGGATTGAGAATATTCAGAGGAACGGAATCAACATTCAATTCTCTTAAAGTTTCAGCAAGTTCGATACGATGAGAAATGCTCTCCCCCATGCCGATCAGAGCACCTGCGCAAACGGATAATCCTGCCGATTTTGCGGCGCGAATTGTTTCAATATCATCTTCGTAGTCATGCGTGGTGCAAATATTTTTAAAAAAACTTCGGGCTGTTTCCAAATTATGATGATAACGGAACAGGCCCGCGGATTTAAGTTCATTTGCTTTCTCCGTATCGATAATACCTAGAGAGGCGCAGGGAGATATGCCGATTCCCCGCAACCCTTCGATTGCTTTTAAAATTTCCACCCATTCTTTTTTCGCATTCAGGCGCTTGCCGCTGGCGACGATGCCGAAAAATTCGGCTCCGTTTTTCGCCGCCTCTTTGGCTTCGGCAACGATTTGCTTCGCTTTTTTCAGAGGATAAGAAGGTACATTTGTCTTGTAATGTGAAGATTGCGCGCAAAATTTGCAGTCCTCGGAGCATTTCCCTGATTTGGCGTTGGTAATGCCGCAGAGAATGATTTCTTTGCCTTTGAAGTGTTCTCGAATTTCTGATGCCGCGGCCAGGATCATCCATGGATGATCCGCAGCTTCAATGAAAAGTTCCAGCGCTTCGGCAGAACTGACAAATTTCATCTTTTTGATAATTTCATTTTTTGTTTTATCTATTAAATTCATAAATTCCTATTATATCTTTTTAGGCGATTATTAGAAGAAATGAGTTTAAATGTCAATCCCCCGGAGGATGATTTCATGCAGATTATTCAGGCGGGCAGAAAAAGGAAGTCACAGCGCAAATATCTCTGTTTGAAAACATCTGCAATTTCCTCTGGAAGTTATATTAAACATGGTATAATTTCACTTTTAAAACTTTAACATTGAGGTTGTTCAATGCCTAAAGGAATATATATCGTCGGCACAGATACAGAAGTCGGTAAAACAGTGGTTTCTGCCGGACTCATGCATTTGATGCTGGCACAAAAATACCGAAGCTCTTATTTCAAACCTGTAGCCAGCGGCGCTATTGTTATAAATGGCATTACTGAAGCAATAGATGCAGTATTTGTCAGAACGGCTTCCGGCTTTAGCGAGGAACCGGGAAATATAACCCCGTTTGTTTTTAAAAATGAAGTGGCGCCGCATCTGGCCGCGCGTCTGGAACAGATGCCCATTGATGTTGGGGTTATCAAAGACCGTTTCCAATATTTAAAAGGATGTTATGAATGGATCATCGCCGAAGGAGCCGGCGGCTTAGCAGTGCCTTTAAATGATGAAGGGTATATGCAGCATGATCTCATCAGGGAACTCGGCTTTTCTTGTCTGTTGGTTGCCAATGCCGGCTTGGGAACAATCAATCATACCCTCTTGTCAGTGCATTTTGCTCGCAGTATTGGTTTGAAAATCAAGGGGATTATCATCAACGGAAGCACCCGGAGTTTATTGGAAAGAGATAATGCCGAAACCATCATCAAGCTTGCCGGTGTTCCCGCGGTTATAACCATACCCGCGCTGACCGGTGTTGATACAGAAAAGTGTCAAATAGGGAATCTTAAAGAAGTGTTTGAAAAATCAATAGTTATTGATCAAATTGTGGCCGAAATGGACGAGTTATAGAGGACATAGGATGAAAATGTTTTCC
>JBKQWB010000055.1:0-47587 GCA_052139735.1 Smithella sp.
TTTGGCTTCACAGTCAGCTCCAGATTATAGCCGCCTGCTTCGATAATGTTGCTGTCTAAATCATTGCCATTGGCAGTGGTCGGCATCTGAAAGTATCCCAAAGCCAGTTTCCATTGAGGCTCGACCAACGCAATAAGGGCGCCATTGCTGTAGCCTCTGGTGTCTGCCGCAAAATCCCAAGCCGTATTATTGATAAACCCCAAGTTGAGGAACTGGGTGCGTGTATTGTTGGCATAGCGGTTTACATCAAAATCGTCTGTTGCTGCAAACCTCCCTGCTTTTATCTCAATCCGGCTTGTGTAGTCTGAACCGGCGAGTTGATCCATAGCCCTTTCCACTTTTTCTGTCTCCCCGGACAGGGGGAAAACATGCACAGGCCATAGAGACGGGCAATATACGGGCCGTTACCCAAATCCGCCGACCCCTCCCGGCTCACATCACCGTTGGTATAGGCTCCAAGACCAACAGCATTACTGATGCCGTTTCCCTGAGCCATTTCGATATCAAGGTATACCTGAAGTGATGAGGTAATCCGGGAACCGAGATAGAGTCCATAAATCTGTGTCGATCCGTGTCCTTTGTTATTATCGGTTGTCAGACTATTTGGTCCTTCGTAGGGACTGTGAAAATCGGGCATGTTCTGGTAAATTTCATTGAATTGCATTCCCAGTACTTTAGGCATCCAATCGGGTATTTTGTAATCATCAGCATATGCCAGACAGGCAAACACATTCAGTATTGCTATAAGCAGGATTATCAGATAAAAATTTCGTATTCTCATTAAAAAATCTCCGGAATCTAAACTCTTTTCAATATTCTCAGATCAGATCGTTTGTAAATTCCGGAACGCGTTACTCTCAGCACTTACAAAATGAAATGATTAATTCAATGATTTATAAAAAGGTCTTTATAAGTTTCACAAGAACAAAACAGACAAATGAGCCAATGCGCCGGCAACAGCAAGAGAAACGACTGTATTAAGACAGATCGATGATAACGCAATTTTCCATCCTCCTTCCTTCCACAATGTTGAAATGGTAGCCACACAGGGAATGTAGAGTACCGCAAAAACGACAAGCACAAGGATTTGGCTGTGGGACAGGACGGTTGATATATCCGCGGTGCCAAGCGAAGCATTTAGCATCAGGATCGTGAGTTCTTTCCTGAAGACTCCCAGGAAAAGTGTTATTCCCGTCTGCTGAGGGAGTTTCAGAATACCTGAAGTAAGTGGTGAAAGAATCCCGTTAATCAGTTTGTCAATGCCGATATAAGACAGAAAGGCAAGGACGACACTGGAAACAGCAATCACCGGCCAGGCAAATGCAAGAAACTCATATAATCTCGTCCAGACCTTCTTGGCGACGATATTGATGTAAGGGCGTCTGAGTCGAGGAACATCCATAATAATACCCTGCGCCATGTCCACTTTAAAACGGGATAACAAAAATGAGAGGACAAGGGCAATGGCGATATTTCCAATATAGATGGCAGTCGTATAAAGGGCTCCCAAATACTTACCGGCCAAAGCCAGAATCACAACCGTTCTCGCGGAGCAGGCGATAAAAGGGATGATCAGCATCGTGATGAACCTGTCCCGTTCATTTTCGAGAGCCCGTGTTGCCATAATTGCAGGAACGTTACAGCCATAACCGAGAATAATAGGCACCACGGCCGTTCCATGCAAACCGAACTTGTGAAGGATGCCGTCCACCATGAAGGCGATCCTCGGCAGAAGTCCCGTATCTTCCATGATGGCCAAAAGTATAAGAAGGGGAATAAGGTAGGGTATAACAATGCCTATTCCGGCGACAAATCCATCGTAAAGACCCGATATGGCAACTGCAACAAGCCCCCCTCCTGTCAGGCCCTTGATGATAGATCCCAGATTGTCGAGAGGCTGATCGATCATGCGTGAGATGATATCGCCAAGCCAGAACGAGGAATAAAACATCAAAAAGAGCAGGACTGTTATAGTCAGCAAACCTCCGAGGGGATTGATGATGAAATGATCTATTTTTTCTCTATAATCGATTCCAGTGCGAGGTTTTACCTTGGCGATTTGCTCAAAGAGATTTAAAACGATAGCGTGGCGATGCGACGAGAGCACTCCAGCCTCCGGCCAATTGTGCAGATCAGCCAGAAGGCGTCTTTTCTCGCCTACAAACTTCATAAAAGCGCCATCTATTTCTTTTACTTTTTTCTCAAATTCCTCATCCATCTCAAGGAGTCTGACAATCACGAAGCGGTCGTTCATGGCAAGAACTTCCCGTAAGGCAGCGGGGTAACGACTCGCAATCCCGGCAATACATTCTTCAACATCCCTGTCGTATACCGGTATGACAGGTCTGAATTCTTCACCGGCAACACGCAATGCTGTAGCAAAAAGCTCCCTTATACCAATGCCCTGTACGCCTACTACCGGACAAGCCTTCACCCCCGTCAATTCGGTAAGTCCTTCGACATCGATTTCAATGCCTTTATCTTTTGCTTCATCATACATATTAAGAGCCATCACCATGGGAATATTCATCTCCAGAAGCTGGATGGTCAGCTCAAGAGAACGTGACAGGAGTGAGGAATCGAGAACGTTGATGATGATATCGACATTCCCGGACAAGAGATAGTCCCGGGCCACTTTTTCGGCTGTGTCATGGGAGGAAAGGGAGTAGGTTCCCGGTAAATCAATAAGCCGGATGGATCTTCCTCCAACGTAGACCTTTGTTTCAGTAAATGTAACCGTGGTACCCGCAAAATTTCCGGTATCGACCTTGAATCCAGCTACAGCATTAAAGATAGTCGACTTGCCGCAGTTTGGCTGACCGGCTAAGGCAATGACAATCTCATTATTTGGCTTCTTCACAATGGACCTCGATGCTTAAGGCTATCTTTCTGCTAATCATGATCTTGGCGCCGCAGTTGACATCCTCCACAAGCAAGGGGCCATGAAACGGAGCTTTCCTAAGTAATTGGATTGTTTTCCCTTCACGAAAACCCAGGTCGCTCATCCGTGCGATAACGGATTTACCGCCGTTGAGCTTGCTTACGGTCGCAATATTTCCTCTCTTTAGTTCCAATAAAGTCATTGATATATCCTTTGTCTGATTCTGTTATAATGGTTTTTTATGAAGGGTATCGGTATGCTGCTTATTCTGACATTCCGGGCACATCCCGATTAGTTCGAGATGGTGACGCTCAAGCGTAAATCCATATTCTTTGACTACTGCCTCTTGAAGAATATCGATCGCCGGATAGAAGAATTCGACCTTCTTCCCGCAATGCGAGCAAATGAGGTGATCGTGGTGATCGTGGTCCCATATATGTTCGTACCAAACGCCTCCGGATCGCGGACCTTCCTGGACGGTTGCCTCGCATATGATGCCAGCCTGGACGAGAATGTCCAAATTACGGTAAATCGTCGTAAGAGAGATGTTGTATCCTTGTTTTTTAAGGAGCATCAGGATGTCATGGGGTCGGAAATGTCCTTCTGTATCGCAAATTATTTTCAATAATGCCAACCGTTCACTGGTTAGTCTTCCACCGTTATTGCGCAGTATATCCTTATATTTATCAACACAATATCCTTTTGGTGAACAATTTATACAGTTTGGTTTTAAATAATGTTGTTGCATATGAGTGCTAATAACTAATAAAAAAGACTTTGTCAAGCACTAAATAAATTTTCCGTCTATAAGGGATGTTGGTGTAGTTTTTTTAAACGAAATGTGTAAGTGTTCACAGACACAGGATGTATTATTGAGTGAATTGGGAAAATAAGAAAAACAATATTTCAGTCAACTGTACGGAAGTAGAAATGATAGGCCAAGCGTTTGCAGATGAGGTTTTCAGGGTTTTTGCCGACGATCATCTTAATGTTGAGATATTATTGATTAATGCTAATGATGATATGAAACAAATGATAAAAAGAGTAAGCACTGATCTTTCGCAAGGATAAGAAAAACTTTTTAAATATTTATTTTAAATGAAACACTATCAAATTCCGGCTCATTAAAGTCATCCGAACATGTTATATTAACTTAAGTATTATCAAATTTTCATCTCAGTCTTTAAAATTCGTAACTCTCAGGATTTAACTCGTTGACAAAACGAATAACAATTTCTATACTGCCGGTCACATTTGTAAAATACCAACATAAAGTACAATCAATAAGGAGAATGAAACATGGCATCAAATTTTTTGTATTCCACCCGTGAACAAAAGTTCATATTAAAAGAATGGCTCGACATGTCCAAGGTCTTCGGAAGTGGACGCTTCGAGGGAGGCTACAGCGTCGACGACATCGATTCAATCCTCGAAAATGCGATGAAGATTGCCAAGCTGTCCATCGCGCCCACCAACGACGACGGAGACACCATTCATGCCGTATACAAAGCCGGCAAGGTTACGACACCCGAGTCCTATAAAAAGGGCTACTGGGCTATCCAGGAAAACGGCCTCGGATCAAGCAACGCCGACCATTCGGACCCCAGCTCCATGCCGCTGTGCGTGATGGGAGCCACCAATGAATACCTGGCCGCGGCCAACGCCTCGCTGGGACCCTATGCCATGGCGACGAGCGGTTCCGCGGGTCTGATCCGCGACTTCGGCAGCCAGAAGGTCAAGGACCTTTTCCTTCCCAAGATGTTTAACGGCCAGTGGTCCGGCACGATGGATCTCACCGAGCCCAACAGCGGCTCCGACGTGGGCGACATCACCACCAAGGCAATTCCCACCGGTGAACCCGGCGTTTACAATATTGTGGGCACCAAGTGCTTCATCACCGGCGGCGATCAGGACATCACCGAGAACATCATCCACCTGACGCTCGCCCGCATCGAAGGCTGCGTACCCGGAACCAGAGGAATCTCCCTGTTTGTCGTTCCCAAGTACTGGCATGATGCAAACGGCGAGAAAGGCGAGTTCAATGATGTGAACTGCGGCGGCATCGAACACAAGATGGGTCTTTGCGGCTCTGCAACGGCTATCGTGAATTACGGCGAAGAAAACAAGTGCCGCGGTTACCTCTTAGGCGATGCTCCCGTTGACGGAAAAGGCCAGGGCATGGCCCAGATGTTCCAGATGATGAACGAAGAGCGCACGGTAACGGGTCTTGCAGCCATGGCGGCGGCAACCGTATCCTACAACAATGCCTGCATGTACGCGGCAGGCCGAATCCAGGGCCGCCAGATCACCAATCCGAAGGCGGGCAGGGTTCCCATCATCAATCATGAAGACGTTCGCCGCATGCTCATGTTCCAGAAGTCCATCACGGAGGCGTCCCGCGCCATGATCGCCTTCTCCTACTATTGTATGGACATCGCGGAAAACACCACGGACGAAGACGAGCGTAAACGGGCCAAGGCCTACATAGAGGTAAATATCCCCATCGTTAAAGCCTGGTGCTCGGATATGGCGTTCCTCTCCATCTCGGAGGCCATGCAGTGCTACGGCGGCTACGGTTTCTCGGAAGAGTACCCCATTGCCCAGCAGCTCCGCGATTGCAGAATCTATCCCATCTGGGAAGGCACCAACTACATCCAGTCGATGGACCTCATCGGCCGCAAATGGATGATGGGCGGAGGTCAGGTCTTCGCGTCGTGGTTAGCCGAAATCGAGAAGTTTGTGCAGGATAACAAATGCAACGCCGTATTTGGCGCGGAGATTGCTCTTTTAGAAGAAGCGCTGAACAACTACAAAGAAATTCAGAACACCATGGGAGGCTATCTGGGCCAGGGCAAGTTCGGTATGATCGGATTTTACGCCACCCGCATCCTCCATGCCACGGGTAACATTTACGGTGCGAAGCTCCTGCTTGAGCACGCGCTGATTTGCCAGAAGAAGGTTGATGAAATCGGCAAGGAACACTTCGAATATCCTTACTACGCGGGCAAGGTAGCCTCCGCGAAATTCTTCTGCCACAACATCCTGCCCGCCGTGGGCATGGCCCTGAAGGTTATCAAGGAAGGCGATAATTCCATCATGGAAGCTCCTGAAGCCGCCTTTATAATTTAAAATCTGAAACAACTACTCGCGGGACGGGGGATTCACCCCCGTCCCTCCTGATCTATTTATCCTGATCTGGTCAGCTTGATCTGGCCTGAAAAAAATATCGACTCAAATTTTTCAAATATTAAATTTTATGCTAATGTATTGCGTCTAACGCTTCTTTACATTTATGGATAGTTCTGCAGAAAATTTCGCGGCGTTTGCAATATCAGCACAGATACAAATAAACGCGGTTAGATACTAATGCCGAGTTGCATTCAAAAGATAACGCGGCGGCAAGGAGGAGGCTCCACAGGCGTATTATTAATACGTTGAGGAAGCCGACGACACAGCCAACAAAGTTAGCTAAAGAATGCGACTTGGTATAACTTTAGAGCAAGGAGATTATATGCAACGACAGGAAAAGATTCTTCAAACAGCATTTCTGGCCGGGGCTATCACTGATGCCGGGGCTATCTTGCCAATGCTCATACCGCCTCTTGCGAAGCTTTTGTGGGGATTTGAAGATGTATCAGGGGCATATCAATTTGCTATGGGCTATGGCGCGTCGCTCATGCTCGGCTGGACAGTGTTATTGATTTGGGCGTATCAAAAGCCGATGGAGAGAAAAGCCGTAGCTGCTCTCACAGTGCTTGTGATCTGCGGTCTGGTCATCACTGAAATCGCGGCTGTCCTGACAGGGCATATTGTGGCGTGGCGTATGATGCCAACCTGGTTCCTGCAGGCAATACTTCTGGTCTTATTTGCCGGAGGATTCCACTATTCAAAGATTAGACAGTGATTAGACAGTGGCGTGGACGGCTTGCCTGATTAGTGCACCGCGTTGCTTTTGCCGCGCTTTAGCGGGTCTAAAGACCCGGACTACGAAAGCATATACGCCTGTGGTGCCTCTTCAAATAAATCATGCCACGGCATATATTGGTATTCGTAGTGCGTATTTTTAGGTGCGCCGGCTAGGCAGGTCTAAACGGCCTGTTGCGAAAATAGTATGCGTGTAGGGCGCGTTTCCCAAACGCGCCGCTCGGATCGGCAGGCGTTCGATCCCTACAATAAATATTTCCACCCCCTACCCCCAAAAGCGGGGGGACAGGTAAAAGCGAGATTGCCACAACGCACGAGGTGCGCTTCGCAATGACAGCGTACTCCTTTTTGTCATTACGCAATGGCAGCCAGAAATTATCGCGTCGCTCTTGTTAAATAAGTGACATGATAATCTCTTATTTTATCATGCTTTATTTTATTATTTTCATTCTTGCGCAGATGGTGTAGAATTATATTCAAGAATCGGGAAAAAACAACTTAGTGTATTCGTTGTGATGAATGATGGATTTACCGGATGAGAAATACACCATCTAAAGAAACATTGGAGATACAACGCCGGAATAACGGCCGGCTCCGGGAAGTGGAGCGAAAATGACACCTTCCGGAACCGGGACGGATAAAAGGCCGCAGTGTGTTGCGGCGCCCGGAGATTTGACGATGAACCATGAAATACCAGCCAGCGAGAAGCGTGATGACATTGAGGATCTGGGAACCGAAATCCAGAAGTCCATGGAAAACGGGTTCCCGTTCCTGATCTTCACCCGCAGGCTTGAACAACATTTCCTCTCCGACACCCTGGATGCGCGTAAGAAGCGCTTCCTCATCATGGGAGTCATCGCTGTTTTGATCTACAACCTGTTCCTTATTACGGACAGGGCGATGCTTCCCGATATCTACCTGACGGCGTGGAAGATCCGGTTGGGGATTGTCACCCCCGCCATGATTATGGCCCTGATCATGATGCACTGGCGCGTTTTTGTCCGGCTGCTCGATTATTTCATCGATTTCATGATTGTCCTGACATCCGGAAGCATCATCCTCATTCTGGAATTGAGTCATCATCCCAATGTCGTGCACTACCATACGGGCATCATCCTGATCGTCATGTTCGGAAACATCGTCGTCCGTCTTCGATTCTGGCATGCTTTTTGTGTTTCATGGCTGACGTTTCTGCTTTACGTCCTGACGGTATCCCGGATCACACCCATGCCGCCTCCGGTGATGATTAACAGCAGCATCGTCCTGTTTTCCGCCATTATCATCAGCCTGATTGCCAATTACCAGATGGAAAACGACCTGCGTTGGAATTATCTGCGCAATCTTCTCAAGGAGATCGAGACGAGCGGCCTGGAAAAGGCCAAGGCGGAGTTGGAGCACCTGTCCTCTTCCGATGTTCTGACGGGGCTTGCCAACAGGCGGCATTTTGACGCCTTACTGGATACGGAATGGCGTATGGGAATCAGGAACGGGACACTATTGTCCGTCCTTTTTCTCGATGTTGATGATTTCAAAGCCTACAATGATAATTATGGTCATCACGCGGGAGATATCTGCCTCCAGAAGATCGCCGCTGTCATCCGGAGCAACATTCACCGTCCTCACGACTTATGCGCCCGTTACGGGGGAGAGGAATTCATCATTCTCTTTCCCGATACCTCTCTGGAAAACACGCTTGCGGTCGCGGAAAAAATCCGGAAAGGCATAGAGTTGGAGGATTTACCTCATTCCTTTTCCCGCGCCGCATCCCACGTTACCATTAGTATCGGCGTTGCAACCATGACCCCGGTAAGGGGGATGAGCCAGAACATACTGCTTGAAATGGCCGACCGTGCCCTTTACAAGGCCAAGGAGTTGGGGAGAAATCGGGTACAGGTGTTTATGCCAGGGGAAGATCCGTCCTGATGGATTTTTGAAAATCAGGGAAAACTACGGACAATTAATTAAAATCAAGAAATACAGGCATGGATGGCTTCCATGTCCTTGCTTTTTAAAAATTCCCATTTTATGTTACAATCTGTAGTCGTTAAAAAAATCGTTCTTCATTAAAAGTTTCATGCGGTAATTTTACGGCGATATGAGAGAAATGACGAAATTAAATAAAAAAATAACATAGCGGATACCTATCAATGGATCGGCGAAAAAAGATGCTTCGCCTCCCGCTGAGCTACGCATTACTCTCTTTCAACTGTTAATCCTTAATTTATACGATTGCTAAATACTGTGGAGTTGTAAGTGGACACCAGCATAGGTCATGTGACATTTTTCGTAATAAATATTTACCCTTGACAAATGTTAACATGTAGGTTAACATACAATCATGCAGAGAACGGTACTTTTTTACAAAACAATTGATGGAAAGTGTCCAGTTCAGGAATTTCTTGATTCCTTATCAGGAAAGGTGGCGCAAAAGGTATTATGGACACTCAGTCTGTTGGAAGATTTAGAAATTGTACCAGCCATATATTTTAAAAAACTTACCCAAACGGAGGGAATTTGGGAGTGCCGGATTCAATATGGTTCTAATATATACCGGATATTCTGTTTCTTTGACAGTCATTCGGTGGTTGTATTGACGCATGGTTTAGTAAAGAAAAGTCAGAAAACACCACAACGTGAAATAGACAAAGCAGAGTCATACAGAAAAGATTTTTTAAGCAGGAGGAAAATAAAATGAGTGATCTGAAAAAATATGTATCAGAGAGAAAAAAGAAAGATAAGACATTTTCTGCGAACTTTGATGAAGGTTACGAACAATTCAAGATAGGGGTGATGCTGCGTCAGGCAAGAGAATCAGTGGGATTAACACAGGATGAGCTTGCTCATCGTCTTAAAACAAAGAAGACTGCAATTTCAAGGATTGAAAATCATGCAGAGGATATTAAGCTGTCAACATTAGAACGAGTTGCCAAAGCCTTGGGAAAACAATTGCAAGTTAACATTTCATAACAATCTTCAAGTGGCAAGGTCTTCATTCTTTAACAGGTTGCTGAAAAAGTCGATAGGAAATAGGGTGAAGTAAAAATATGAAAATAGGTTTAGCTTTGGGAGGTGGAGGCGTTCGGGGTCTGGCGCATATTCCTGTCCTGGAAACTCTTGATGATTTGGGCATTAAGCCATGTATTATTGCGGGAACCAGTATGGGCGCCATCATAGGGGCGCTCTATGCCTCGGGGATATCCGGGAAAGAAATCAGAGAGCGCATCAGCAGGATACTCATTTCCAAAGATGATACCTGGCGTGATATTGTTGCCAAGAAGAGCGATCTGGTGAAATTGGTCAAGGCGTTTTCCGCAGAAATGCCACGCGGCGGATTTCTTAACACGCAGGGCTTTTTTGAATATCTTTTCCACGAGATTAAAAAGCGAACTTTTGAAGAGCTTGAAATCCCTCTTTTAGTTATTGCCGCAGATTATTGGAGGGCAGAGGAAGTCGTATTTGAAAAAGGCGACTTGCTTCCGGCTCTGCAGGCCAGCATGGCTGTACCCGGGGTTTTTGCTCCGGTTTCCATCGCAAACAAAGTTCTTGTCGATGGCGGTGTTGTAAATCTTGTGCCCTACGACCGCCTTTTAGAGCGTGCCGATTTCACGATAGCAGTCGATGTAAGCAAAGTGCGCAATCCCGGCAAAAATGAAATTCCCGGCGCTCTTGAATCAGTTCTTGGCGCTTTTAATATCATGCAGGCTTCAGCGCTTGCTGAAAAGATGAAAATCAGAAAGCCCGACATTTATGTTCAAATGGAGATTCAAGGCATTCGTATGCTGGACTTTAATAAAACTGATGAAGTTTTCCTACAGGCTGTGCCGGCCATTGCCTTGTTAAGAAAGCAACTGCAAAGGTTGGCTACCTAAGACGGAATTTTGGATGGGAAATAATAAACAACAACGTGCCGAACGTTATGACCTGCTTCCGTTGCGTCAGCTTGCCGATCAAGCCTTCTCACGGGCGGCGGGCGCACATTTGATCGGCGGGAATCATGTGCGTTTGCTTAAGGATGCGAAAGAAAATTATCCGGCATGGCTCGAGGCTATTCGTGCAGCAAAAAACCATGTTCACTTCGAGAACTATATTTTTTGCGATGACAATACAGGCCGCGAGTTTGCCGATTCCTTAATCGACAAGGCACGCGAAGGTGTTTCCGTCCGACTCATATACGACTGGCTGGGATGCCTCGGCAAGGCTTCGCCCCGGTTTTGGAATGCCCTGCGATCCGGCGGCGTGGAAGTCCGATGCTATAATCCGCTGCGGCTGGATAGACCGCTCGGATGGATATCACGTGACCACAGAAAAATGTTGGCAATTGATGGAGAAATCGCTTTTATCGCCGGTTTATGCATAGGCCAAAAGTGGCTCGGCGATCCCGAGCGCATGATTGAGCCGTGGCGCGACACTGGCGTTGAGATTCGCGGTTCCGCGGTTATAGAAGTGGAGCAGGCCTTCGCGCGTATATGGGCATGGACGGGTGAGCCGCTTTCCCGGGCTGCATTCCCCGAGACAACGCTACCCGAGGGCGAGATGAGCCTGCGAATCGTGGCCAGTGAACCGGCAACAACGGGCATGATACGTTTGGACCAACTCATCGCAGCCCTTGCGCGTAAGCGTCTGTGGTTGACCGACGCTTATTACGGCGGTACGGCCACATATATGGAAGCGCTGAGAGCCGCTGCCAATGACGGTGTCGATGTCCGCCTGCTGTTGCCGAATACGACTGATATTCCGCTGCTACAGCCACTATCTCGCACGGGCTATCGACCGCTGATCGAAGCGGGGGTTCGCTTGTTTGAGTGGAATGGAACGATGCTTCACGCCAAGACGGCAGTCGCTGACGGAACCTGGGCGCGCGTTGGATCAACCAACCTGAATATCGCCAGTTGGATTGGAAACTGCGAACTGGATGTGATCGTCGAAGATGAGTCATTCGGAGATAAGATGGAAGAGATGTACGAACAGGATCTTGCCCACGCAACTGAAATCGTTCTCGATCGACGCCGGCGACCGCATGCAGCCGTCAAGTTTCCCCGCAAACAACTTTCTGCCGGCGCCGGTAGCGCCAGTCGTGCTGCTGCCGGTGTATTGAGAATCGGAAACACCCTCGGCACAACGCTTATCAATCGCCGCCGTGTATTCAGCCCGATTGGAGCCCGTCTTACAGCTATTACCGGTCTCCTGCTGTTTGTATTGTCGGTACTGTTCGCGCTGTTTCCAAAGGCATTGGCCTACCCGTTGGTTGCCTTAGGCGCCTGGGGAGGCCTCACTCTTCTTTATCGAGGATATCAGCTGGCCAAACAGAAAAAGACAAATAAACGTGAATGAGGTGTCTTAGGGAGCGGGAACACACATGCTGTAATGTGTAACTCTTGGGGGTGATATATTCAGATAAGCAGGAACTTCGTATCTGGGGAAAAGGGCAAGGGCAACAATTTCAAATTCTCCTTAATTCGTCAGTGTGAGATCGGAGTAAGAATTCATGGCAGAAGGATTACGTATCGACACAAAGTAACGTGGCGCGGCAGCGGCTTGCGGCGATATGGATGTCCATATCGCCGCAAGCCCTTTTTTATGATTATACGGCGGTCCTACCTGGCATATTTAAATGGAGGCATTGCCTTGATGGCGTCCTTGGTGGCGCCGGGAAGCATCAGCTTTCCGTCAGCGATTTTAAACTGATTAACCGGAATGGCTACGTCTTGCCTGTCAACTCCCAGGAAGCCGCCGGCACCTATAATAGCATAGGTGATTGCCTTGTCCTGGCTGACGATGAGGTCATCGACCTTGCCGATCTTTTCGCTTTTGTCGTTATAAACATCCTTTCCAAGGATCTGTTTCTTGATGCTCCACCCATTGACCACTGCCACAAGTTCGGAAACCGAGACACCAAGGATCGTTCCGCCTGCAATCGCGGGTGGAGCGGAAGTTGGCGTTGCAGCAGGCGCCATAGCCGGATTGGGTGCTTCGGCCTGTTTTGGTGTCTCCTGTTTACAACTGAAGATGAATGCCATAAATGCTAAGCATACCAGTACTGCCAATAAACTTTTTTTCATAAAATCCATCCTCCTTTAAAATGAATTTTTCGGGATTCCTGTCCCGCATAATTATTATTTGGGAGAAGCATGGTTTTAATAATCTCTCCACGTCATCACCCTTTAAAATAGGGTGCCTTGCTATTACACTGTTATTCGGTTTTATGAGCCTGCAAGCTTCTTACCGAAGGTGCGCGCCTTAAACGCCAGAATCACCAGACTAACGCCGAAGATTACTGCATATGTCGCAATCAGCCATAGCAGGGCGAGCGCGCCTGCTCCCGGCTGAACCATGAGGAGGAAGCCGAACACTACCGACATGAGGCCGCAGATAATGAGCCACCACTCACCCTTAATTTCTTTGCGCAGACGAATTGCGGCCAAAATCTCGAGAACACCTGTGGCGATCGCCCAGACTGCGACGAAGAACAGCAACGCGAGTGCTGTGACACCGGGCGCCAAAAAAGTAAGGATTCCAACGCCAATGCCAACCAGCCCCCAGAGGAGCAGTACCCACCAGGTTTCGTGCTCCTTGCGTCCCGTGATGGCAGTCCAGACCCCGAGGATTCCATCCGCCATGATGTATGCGCCGAAGAGCAATACAAGCGCCGCGAGCGAGATCCCGGGTTGGAGCCATGCCAGGATGCCGAACGCGATGGCGATGAGGCCGCGCAACAGTAGCACCCACCAGTTGCGGGAAAGTATGGTGGACAATTGCTTTTCTACAATGTTCATGATTGATTCCCTCCTTTCAGTTGAATGAAATGAAATATTTATGCATAAAAATTAACAGGAAACGGACTTCTTCTGCATGGCATTTTGCCATATTAAAAAGAAAAAAACAAGTTGGTAAAAATATGTGGTAAAAATATGAAATCCGGCTGTATCCGGGAAGGTCAAGGCGTTTTCCGCGGAAATGCCACGCAGCGGATTTATTAATACTCAGGGCTTTTTTGAATATCTTTTCCACAAGATTAGAAAGCGAACTTTTGAAGAGCTTGAAATCCCTCTTTTAAAAGACTTAAAATAATGAAAATACTTTTTTTAATAAATGCATGGTATAATAACGAGAATATGGCCAAGCTCAAAAGACTTAACTAAAAGGAGAGACCTATGAAAAGAAGAGACTTCCTAAAAGTTGCAGCGGGGGTACCCGTGTTGGCTGTTGGCCAGAGTACAAGAAGCTTAGGGGCATCACAGATTCCCATGAAGGAGAAAAAACTCGCACCTGGAAGCCCGGCAAAGGTCTATCTTTCAGGAACAAAGAAGGGTGCAGAGGAAAAGGAAATAAAACTTGCTGTCCGTAGTTCTGCCGAAGCGGCTACTGACTTCTCCTGGCTCTCCAGGGGTGACAGTGTTTTCATCAAGCCGGCCGCTAATTCGGGTAATCCCTATCCGGCCACCACCAGTCCAATCGCTGTTGCAGCCATGGTCGAGCTTCTTAGAGAAAAAGGAGCAGGCCGGGTGATTGTCGGCGATATGTCAGGAGTCCAGTACGTGAGGTTCACACCAACATCCCTTCGGGGCAGCTCCCGCAAATTGATGGAATCTTCAGGTATGGCTAAAGTCGTTCAGGCTGCAGGGGCTGAGCTTCATTTTTTTGAGGAATCAGGATGGGATTCATTCTATGAAGACGTTCCGGCTACAAGCACATATTGGAAGCGGCCCCTGATGATGCCTAATATTCTCAAGGAGGTTCAGCACATCATTCTTATGCCTCGGTGTGCCCGACACATGCTGGCAGGGAGCACACTGGGTATGAAGGCAGCAGTGGGCTACTGGCGCCATGACACTCGCCTGGAATATCATCGGGATGCAGCCACCCTGCAAGAGAAGACTGCAGAAGGCAACACTGTTGAAACCCTGCGCACAAAGCAGCGGCTGGTGATTTCTGCTGCAGATAAGATCCTTACCGTTTTTGGTCCGGATAATGGTTATGTTTTCGAGCCGCCCAACGGCCTGGTGATTGCGTCACAGTCGGTGGTGGCCCACGACATGGTATCACTGGCCTGGCTTCTGGAAAACAGGAACCATATCCCGCAATCGGAAAAACATGATTTCAGAGACAACAGTCAATGGTTTGCCAGGCTTGGCAACCATGCGGTAGTCAACTGGCTGTCCGGGTGGGGAACGGCTCTGGCCTCAGAAACACTAACCAAAAACGATCTCAATAACATCTGGGATGATCGGGTTCTCATTCATGCCTGCGAGGTCTTTGGCGGTGTGCCGGAGATTATTCTTGAACAAGCCAACAAAGAGTTCCCCGAAGATCTGAAGATGCGACTGGGCATGATGACCGCATACCAGGCATGATTACCATCATGGGTGGAGTTACTCTCTTTCCATCATTAATCAATTTTTACAACTGCCCATGATTGAGACTTTGCAGGTCAAAAAAATAATTTCGCCGGTTCGGAAATTGAAGTTTTGTTTCTTTCTACCTGCTATCCTCAAATTGCCAATAATGACAATCATCAAATCTTTCAGTCGGAAATAATCAAAAAGTGGCTGAACGTTAACTTAACTTGTGATACAAGTACTTGGGGCAGGTCAACGGAATTGAATATGTTTCACATCTATTTTAAAATGAGAGGTTTATATGTCTGTAATTTCGCTGCAAAAATGCACTCAGTACGATAACAAATTACTCAAGGATAAAATTATCGCGGGATTGAAACAGATTGATTTTGATTTAACAGACTTAAAAGATAAACGCGTGTGTCTGAAACCGAATCTGCTTATGCCATCAAGCCCTGAGCGGGCCGTGACAACGCATCCTGAACTTTTCCGGGCGGTTGCGGAAATTGTACATGATTATACACGCAATATCGTTTTAATCGAATCGCCCAATTTTTTCCCCTTGAAATCAACTATAAAAAAAGCCGGACTTGCAGCAACAGTAAACGACTTAGAGATCGAGGTTGCGGATATAACCGTTACAAAAACTCTGCTGTTTCCATTGGCACATCGTTATAAAAGCATTGATATTTCCAAAGCGTTCTTTGATGTCGATTATATCATCAACATGCCAAAGCTCAAAACACACGGATTTACTCATTATACCGGAGCGGTGAAAAATTTATTCGGAACCATGCCCGGTTTAAGCAAAGCACAAATGCACATGAAGGCGCCGTCACAGATGGAATTTTGCGAATTTCTACTCGACTTGTATGGCGGTCTGCTGAATGGTTTTGAAAAACCGAAAAAATTTATCCATATCATGGATGCTGTTGTGGGAATGGAAGGGGAGGGGCCAGGCCCTTCAGGGAAGCCGAAAAAGATAGGCGCGGTTATAGTCGGAGACGATGCTGTGGCATTGGATTATGTCGCCGTCAATTTGGTGGGTCTTAATCTGAAAAAAGTTTTCACGATTACGGAAGGATTCAAGCGCGGATATGGCGTGAAGTCGCCTGATGACATCCAGATTAAAGGCGAAACGCTAAAAGATATGCGAATAACTGATTTTAAAGCATCACGGAGTTCTGTGATGGGCGGTATAATATGGCCTTTAACATCACCGACGATAAAAAATGTTTTTATAGAAAAGCCGGTGCCGCGGGCCGATGTGTGCACGCTTTGCTACAATTGTATGAAAGTATGTCCGGCTGGCGCGATAACTAAAGCGGATAAAGCCAAGGTGCCCATGTATAATTACCGGAAGTGTATCAGGTGTTTCTGCTGTATGGAAACCTGTCAGGAAGCGGCCATTTATTTGAAAAAAAGCATTCTGCAACGGATGATGCGAAGCTGATCCGATGAAAGAAATACTCAGACAATGATTACAGACATATTCTCTTTCAAATGATTATCAATGAAAAATTGCTAAGCCGGTTGACACTTGTGAATCTCTTTAGTATATAAACATTCATGAATATTTTTGATAAGGACATACAGCTCAATGATCTTGGAAATTCCCACTTTGCCGGCGTTATTACGGATAACTGGTCTGTAAATGGTAACCCTGACGGCGGATATCTCATGGCGCTGATCGCTAACGCGATGATCCAAAAGAGCGATAAGAAGAATACACCCATCATTACCGCGAATTATCTTTCCAGGTGTGTCCCCGGTGAAGTGGATATCCACATTTCAGAAATCTCCCGTTCAAGGCAGTTCAACCGTTTTGAGGCGCGTTTCTCACAAAAGGGGGAGGAAAAAATTAGAGCCCTCGGCACATTCGTGTCAGAAAATAATGTCTGTGAAATTGAACGTTATGAAACAAAGGAACCTGATCTTGCCCCGATCGAAGAATGTGTACAGATGCCTGTAATGCCAAAATACACACTTTTCGAAAATCTCGAACTCAGGCTTGACCCGACCTGCGCCGGCTGGATGACAGGAAAACTGACAGATTTATCTCAGAACAAAGGATATATCAGGTTTCGTGATGGACGGCCCATCGATTTAATCTCTCTTTTTCTGATCATCGATTCCATACCTCCCGCCGCCTTTGCCACACAGGGCCTGACTGCATGGGTTCCGACCATAGAGCTTTCCGTGAATATCAGAAACCTGCCGCAGACCGATAGACTTAAATGCTGCCTCAGAACCCGATTCATCACTTGCGGACTACTTGAGGCTGATGGCGAATTATGGGATGAAAAAGGAAACCTTGCTGCGATCTCTCGTCAGATAGCCCAGTTCAGGAAGATGTGAGGCATCTTAGCCTTACGGTTTTTTACTTCCATGAAGTTTGACAGAAGTCAGGCGACACCATACTGGTATTTATTCTTCCCCGGATTATTAGCGCAAAAAACCAGTATGGGGTTGACCCAGAAATTTCTTCTTATCTACAAAGGAGGGTGAAATATGAAAATCTTGAGAACACCAGATAGCCGATTTGAGAATTTACCCAATTACCCGTTTAAACCCAACTATCTAAATGTTCCGGATGGTGAAGGCAGAGAGTTGAGAGTTCATTATGTTGAAGAAGGGCCTTCAAAAGCTGATCCGGTATTGCTTATGCATGGAGAGCCCTCATGGTCTTACCTGTACAGGAAAATGATTCCGATCATCGTCGATGCCGGTTTTCGCGCTGTTGCTCCGGATCTGGTAGGGTTTGGCCGTTCGGACAAACCGGTTGACAGAAAAGACTACTCCTATCAGCGGCATGTCGACTGGATGCAGGCATTATTGGATAAACTGGATTTAAAGAAAATTAACCTTGTCTGTCAGGATTGGGGCGGATTAATCGGCTTGCGTCTGGTAGCCCAAAATCCGGTTCGTTTCTCACGGGTGGTTGTTGCCAATACCGGTTTGCCTACAGGCGATAATCCTATATCGGATGCCTTCCTTAGTTGGCGTAAATATTCGCAGGAGGTTCCTGAATTTAAAGTCGGGGAAATTATTGCCATGTCTAATCCGAATGATCCTTTATCCAGTGACATTATCGCCGCCTATGACGCTCCCTTTCCCGATGAAACCTATAAGGCAGGCGCCCGCGCATTTCCTTCGCTTGTGCCCATTACTCCGGATGATCCCGCATCGAATGCTAATCGCGAAGCATGGAAAGTACTCTCACGATTTGAAAAACCGTTTGTAACCATGTTTAGTGATGGCGATCCTATTACGCGCGGCGGTGAAAGGATATTCAAAGAACTGGTTCCAGGGGCGAAAGGTCAACCGCACACGATCATCAAAGGCGGGGGACATTTTCTCCAGGAGAATAGGGGAGAAGAATTCGCCGGAGCGGTCGTTGATTTCATATCTCGAACACCATGAATTTATGGGAGTGGCCGCCTGAATAGTAAAAGCAAAAATAAAATAGTCCGGAAATGAAATGATTAATAGAAAAACATATCTGTTGGTAGTCTTATTTGTTGCCCTGTTTGTGCCTGCCAGCCTGTATGCTCAGGATAATAGCATCGTTAAAGAAGATAAAAAGAATGAACCTGTTGAAATATTTTGCAATCGTATAGAGGTATATTATAAAAAAGCTCAAATCGAAACAAAGAACGTTGAAGAACAAAGTGAGCTGGAAAAAATTGAAGCAAAGGGAACTGTTTCGATAAAACAGGGAGAAAGACTCGCCACCGGTGATGAGGCGGTCTATTCTCAGGATACCGGTCAGTTTATTTTGACCGGCAACGCTGAACTCCGTGAAGGAAAAAATACTATAAAAGGATGCAGAATAATCGTTTATCTGAATGAAAACCGGGGCAAGGCTGAACCATGCAGTCCGCAGAAAAAGGAAAGGGTTAAGGCTGTAATTTATCCGTCGAAAAAAAAGGACGAACAAAATAAACAGGAATTATTTGGCGTTGGGAAATAATGAGTAAATTATTGGCAAAAGGACTAAATAGAATATTAGTATTGTTTACCCTTTCCATTTGTCTTATGTCTTGTACAAATTGGATACTGGATAATCCGTCCTTTACGCTTCGTAGGGTCAGTCTCAGTCCGATCTCCTTCACAGAGATAAATCTTCTCCTCGATCTCGATGTACAAAATCCAAACCATTTTGACCTTAAACTCAAATCTTTTGAATACACTGTTTACCTTAATAATGAGGAAATCGGAAATGGCCATCTGGAAAAGGAACTCTTGATCCCCTCATCATCAACAACACAGATACAGGTGCCTCTTGTTGCAAAATTTAAGGATTTGAGCGGCAGCATAAAGACAATTTTTACAGGGAATGATTTGCCTTATAAGATAGTGGGAACAGCCGATGTAAGCACAGTATTTATAAACCATAAATTCACTTTTTCTAAAGAGGGAATCATCAACTTGAAAAACTAGGTCGTAAAAACTAAGGGAGAAAAGTTTACAATGACAATAGATCAGGCTTTCAATGCTTCTGTGGAATACTACGACGATTGGATAAAAAAAGCCCTACCCAATTATGGTGACATTTTTGGCACAGCGACAGACCTGATTCCCTTCGACAGAACAGCGCAAATTGATGTATTGGATTTAGGGGCAGGGACAGGACTATTTTCCAAACATGTGTTAGACAAATATCCCCAGGCCAATTTTGTGTTATATGATTTGGCCGATAAGATGATGGAAGTTGCACGAGAGCGGTTTTGTAAACAACATCTCCAATTCAAATATGTAATCGGTGATTATCGAGCCCTGCAAGTAACCCGGGAGTTTGACCTGGTAATTTCAAGTTTATCCATCCACCATTTAACGGATAACGAAAAAAGCCTCCTCTTTGGTTCAGTCTATAAAGTATTACGAAAAGGCGGGGTATTTATCAACATTGATCAAGTGCGTGGCGAGACAGCTTATCTACGCGACCTATACAGGGACCATTGGTTAGCGCAAGTGAAGCGTATGGGAGCTTCTGAGGAGCATATACGCGAGAGTATTAATCGCCGGAAAACGTATGATCAGGATGCGTTGTTGGCGGATCAGATTCAATGGTTGAAGGAAGCTGGATTCGTGAATGTGGATTGCGTATACAAGAATTATTTTATGGGTGTGTTCTTCGCATGCAAAATATAATAATGCAGCCCCAAATCTTAGTTTCTGCATATTTGGGAGAAACAGGGCTGCTGTTGTACCCTGTTTCCCTAACAGCGCGGCGGAAGCCTATCGTTGGCATTATAGGAGGAAACACTATGGCAACAATTAAAAACAAAATTGTTCCGCACCTCTGGTTCGATAAGGAGGCCATCGAAGCAGCCAGGTTTTACACGTCTGCATTCAAGGATTCACGGATCATAAGCACTTCAACGCTTCAGGACACCCCTTCGGGAGCAGTGGATGTCGTAACTTTCGAACTTTTTGGGCAAGAGTTCATGGCTATTAGTGCAGGTCCGCTTTTCAAGTTCAATGAGTCGATATCGTTTATTGTCAAGTGTGATACACAGGAAGAAATTGATTACTACTGGGATAAACTGACCAGCGATGGCGGCCAGGAAATTGAATGCGGTTGGCTAAAAGATAAATATGGTCTGTCATGGCAGATCGTTCCTGCAATTATGTACGAAATGATGCAATCGAAAGATCCTGAGAGATTGGCGCGCGTAACTCAAGCATTCCTTAAGATGAAGAAGGTTGACATTGCAGCCCTGCAAAAGGCGTATGACGGAAAATAAAAAAATAACTACGTTCAGGCTAACCATAGGCAGAAATAGGGGACAGCAACCTATTTAATTATTGACTTTGCGGATGGAATAAAAATTGGGCGCTGTTGTACTAGCTCAGTAATAAACGGAGAGAAATTGTGAAAATTTATTTCAACAAAGATAATGGACCCATCGATGAGATCATCGAGCAATTGATGAAGACAGTCGACGGAATCCGGAGGCCAAAATATGTCCGCGAGATGATTATCGCCTCTCTCAAAGCCGGGCAGGAGGACGACAAGAGCGCAGACCTCAAGCTCATGAACACAACGCTTAAAGAGATGCGATTCACTTCCAAGGTCTTCGGCCCTTACCAGAACGTTCGGAAGGTCACGGTCTTCGGTTCAGCACGCACCCAGCCGGGCGATCCGCTGTACGAGATGGCGAAGCTCTTTGGGAAAAAGCTCGCCGAGACCGGTTACATGGTAATCACCGGCGGTGGAGACGGCATCATGAAGGCTGTAAACGAGGGAGCCGGTTCCAGACATTCCTTCGGTGTCAACATACGCTTGCCTTTCGAGGAGAAGCCGAATGCCGTGATCAAGGGCAATCCACGGTTCATCATGTATAAATATTTCTTCAATCGCAAAGTTGCTTTTCTTAAAGAATCTGACGCCGTGGCGCTTTTCCCGGGAGGTTTCGGCACGCTCGATGAGGCGATGGAGACGCTCACCCTGCTGCAAACCGGTAAACGCAATCCCATGCCGCTGGTACTCGTGGATGATCCCGAATGTTCATATTGGTCCCAAATCATCAAACTTTTCGAGGAAGAGCTATTGGCCCGCAAATATATAGACCCGTCGGATTTTTCGCTCTTTGAAAGGGTGTGTTCCGTGGATGATGCAGTAGAAAAGATTCATCATTTCTATCGTCGCTATCATAGCATTCGGTATGTGCATGGCCAACTCGTGATCCGGCTCAGCTCGCAGCTCAATCCGGATGACATCATAAAGCTGACAGATCAGTTTCATGACATTCTCTCTCCCGGTGGAAGTATCAAGGCATCCGAGGCCCTGGAAGCTGAAAGGGATGATGTTGATCTTATCCATCTGCCGCGGCTGGTTATAGATTTCAACCGCAGGTATTTCGGCAGGCTCAGAAATCTTATTGATTCGATCAATGATTTTTGAAATGGCTTGGGTCGTGCAAGAACCAATACACCTATTCTTCAGTTTATCAATTTCTGATTTTATGCTAGGCTACAACATGCAATCGTTAGCGTTTGCGGTATTAACACCCCGATCTTCAAGGGGGAGAGTATTTTTAAGATTTGATCCCTTTGAAATAGCATGGAAGGAGGGCCCATATGTCTCACATTATAAGAAAATGTCTCAGTTGCATCCTTTGTACGTTCCTCTTGTGCAGCCTCAATAGCGCGGCGGCACAATCACCGGCACAGGCACCTGACCAGACTCAGCGTCAAAACGCCGGCGCTGATTTAATGGTATCTGATAGCCCTGATTACATCGAACGCGTGAGCGGCGGGGCAAAGTTGGGAGACCCCCTGCCCATGCTAATCCTTCTGCACGGTAAGGCCAGTACTCCGGCGTTTATGCTCCGGGCCTTTGCCAATATACATACACCGGCACGTATCATTGCTCCCCGCGGCGTGCCTCTTGATAGTGTTCCGGTTGGTCCGTTCAATCATGACTATGGGTGGTGGTCCATACACACCAGACTGGCGGACGAGCAATCCTTCGCCGCTGCTGACGCCGAAGCCTCCCGGCGGATAAGGGTCTTCATCCATCGTCTCATGCGCGAGAAGCCCACCCTTGGCAAGCCGATCCTCGTTGGGTTCTCTCAAGGGGCAATCATAACCTACACGATCAGTGTGCAGGAACCGGATCTACTGAGCATTGCCCTTCCCATGAGCGGGATGCTTCCATCACCTCTTATTCCGGAAACATGGCCGGCAGGTAAACAAAAACCCGTCATCCATGCCTTTCACGGTGTTCGGGATCCCGTCGTTCGCATCGAACAAGACCGGGAAAGTGTGTTAAGACTGAAGGCCTTGGGCATTCCTGCGGTTCTTAAAGAGTATCCCTTCCTGGTTCATGCACTTGGTCCGCTGGAAATGATCGATGTCCTGAAAGAAGTAAATGAAGCGCTCAGATATGAGGCAGCCCTGTCCCGCAATCCAGGTAACCAGTAGAATTTCTGAAGCGAAATCCGGGCGAAATCCGGGGACACCATGCGGGTTTTTATCCTTCTCCGGATTATCAGCGCAAAAAACCAGTATGGTCCCCGGATTTTTATATATCTATATATCCGAGACAAGGGGAGGTGATTATGGAAGAAAAAAATCTCATACTTGCTGTTGATGTTGGCACCACTGAGACCAAAGCGGTGCTCGTAAGTCCTGACGGATACATAGATTCCTATCAGTCAACATGCAGCCTTTTGTATCCCGACAAGTCGTGCGTTGAGCAATCTCCAAAGGAAATATCGGATGCAATCTATAATTCCACCAGGAATGTTTTAGCGGCGCATCCCGATCTAGTCGGAAGGATTGCCGGACTTGTGTTTACAAGCCAGATGCAAAACACGGTTCCTGTTGGTAATGACGGGAAGCCTCTTATGAACATGCTATCCTGGATGGATGAGCGTGCAGCCTGTTTCACCCAGGAAGAGATGTTCAAGGGACTTATCAAAATTGAGGGCTATCCCGTCATGAAGCTTCTCAAATTCATGAGAATAACTGGCGGCGCTCCTGGAAAAAACGGGAAAGATACCGTATGCAAGCTCGCCTGGATGAAAAAATACAAGCCCGACTTGTATTATGCCGTCCATAAATTTCTTGACGCAAAGGATTATGCCGTTTTTCTTGCCACCGGTAATTATGTGACTTCGTACGACATGGCAAACATCACCTGGCTCATGGATACGCGGAATAAAGATCAGGGGAAGT
This sequence comes from Smithella sp., assembly GCA_052139735.1. GTDB lineage: Bacteria > Desulfobacterota > Syntrophia > Syntrophales > Smithellaceae > Smithella. Next base: position 23,830 of record JBKQWB010000055.1, read on the forward strand.
GGACATGGTCCGAAGATATACATAAAATGTATGGGCTTGATTCACGCAAAATGCCGGAGCTTAAACACTCAACTGCAATTGCAGGCAATGTCACGGCGGATTTTTTTACAAAAACCGGTGTACCGATAGGCCTTCCCGTGGTGACGGGTTGCGGTGATCTCCTGGCATCGGCGATCGGCTCCGGCGCCATTGAGATGGGTCATATGCACGTTAATATCGGCACGGCCGGATGGGTTGCCACACACCACCCCGGGACTGCCATCGATACAAAACATTACATTGGAGCAATTGTGTCAGGGATTCCCGGCAGGTTCCTTTTGATCAGCAAGCAGGAAACTCTTGGCGCAGCCCTGGACTGGCTCAGGGGCATGCTGTATCCCACCGAGTTAACGCAAGGAAAATCAACAGCTGAAATATATAGGATGATGAATATAGAAACAACAAAATCACCCCCGGGAGCGAACCATGTCATTCTGACGCCATGGCTTTTCGGGGAGCGATCACCCATCAATAATCCATGCCTGCGCGGTCAGATATTCAACATCAGCATGAATACGACACGGGCTGATCTCTGCCGGTCGGCAATGGAAGGGGTTGCCTTCAACATCAGATGGGGTATGGACTTCGTGGAAAAGATGTCATTGAAAAAAAGCAAACCGACGACAGACGAAGTCCGATTGATCGGCGGCGCTTCAAAAAGCGATGTGTGGTGTCAGATATTTGCCGACGTCTTGCAGAAACCGATTCTGCAAATGATAAATCCCCAGATGGCATCCGCCCAAGGCGCCGCGACCATAGCGATGGTCTCCTTCGGGATTTACAAGAATTTTAGCGAAATCGGAAGAATGCTGAAAAAAGGAAACCTGTATAGGCCGAATCCGGACAACAGAGCTGTGTATGACAAGCTATATAAACACTATCAATCGTTATATAAGAACAACAAAGGCGCTTTTAAAAAACTCAATCATTAAGGGGTATTCTAAAATAGGGCGCTGTTGTTCCCTATTTCCTTGTTATTCTTGAACAGAAAAATAATAGCAAAAGGAAAAAAGATTGCGAATTCTTAATCTTATACATTTTATAAGCGGTGGGGGCGCTGAAAGGCAACTTAGCTACCTGACTCCGGAATTGATCCGCATGGGACATGAAATTCACATAGCTTATATCAACGATGGCCCTGACAGGCCGGACCTGTCAGGTGTTGCGTTGCACAGGCTCAAATCTTTTTCGAATTACGACCCTTGTTTGATAGGACAAATTGCACGGCTTATCAAGGTTATTAAACCGCACATCGTTCAAACATGGCTTCCGCAAATGGAAGTTTTTGGCGGAGTAGCGGCAAAGTTATGTAACACTACTTTGATATTTCGTGAATCAACTTCCGGTTTAATTCATATACCTATGTGGAAAAATTATTTACGCGCAAAAACAGGCTCATTTGCAAGCGCTGTTATTTCCAATTCCAGAGGCGGTGATGAATACTGGAGAAAAATAATGCCTGATAAACGCCGTTATATCGTCTCAAACGCATTGCCCGTTTATGAAATTGAAAATGCAGAGGTGACATTACCGCAAGAAATAACAAAAGTTGAATCACCTATTGTGCTGTTTGCCGGTCGAATGGTGAAGGAACAAAAAGCGCCTCATTTGTTTTTAGAAGCACTGGGCCTCGTCGCACGTGAGAAGAAAATATCAGGAGTCTTATGCGGCGAAGGACATCAAAGACCCGAACTGGAAATCTTAAGTCACAAATATAGAATCAGCGCTGACGTCCATTTTACGGGTCATTTGCCGGCGTCTACAATTTGGAGCATCATGAAAAAAGCCTCGGTATTTGTATCGCTTAGCCCCTCGGAGGGATGTCCCAATGCGGTGATGGAAGCCATGGTTTGCGGTTGCCCGATGGTAATTTCAGATATTCCGGCTCATCGGGAGCTGTTAGATGAAAGTTGCGCACTTTTTGTAACGCCATCTGATGTCCGGCAGGCGGCTGATGCCATCATTCAAATTTTAGATAATCCGGAAGCCGCAAAAAAACGTGCCCTAAAAGCAAAACAAAAAACAATCGACTGGTCCATCATCGAGATGGCCCGGAATTATGAAAAAGTTTATCAGCAATGTATGTGAATTTATCAGCAACCGGTGTATGCATAAGGTTTATGAATGAAAATATTTGTATTCACTAAAAGACTCGCCTTTGCTTTCCTGCCGCGAAAATATGCAATCGGTTTGAGTAATCTCAGCCGCGCCATTATGACCGTTTATTTACGCCTGAGATTTTACCGCAATCGCGATCTCCCGATTGCGGTAGAAATTGAAACAGACTGGCGCTGTAACAGGCATTGCTGGTACTGTACAAGACCCGATCAGGGCGCATCCATGACAGTAGAGCTTTACCATAAAATCATTTTCGACCTGAAAAACTGGGGATTCAAAGGGAGAATCTCACTTCACGGCTATAATGAGCCTCTGCTGGATAAGCGGCTCTGCGAATTTATCAGATTCGTAAAAGTTAATTTACCGAAATGCCCGGTAGTAATCTATTCCAACGGTGATCTCCTGACAAAAGAAATGATGTCGCAACTTGCGGGTGCGGGAATGGATAAAATAATGGTGAGCATTCACCAGCCCACTTCAGACAAAGATTTGCTCAAGCTGACTCAAATTGCCGCTGAATATCCAAACATGCAATTAAAGGACTTCCGGGACGGTTATAGAAATTTTGCCCTTTGGAACAGAGGCAGTGAAACGCTTGCAAAAAAAATAGGGGAAATAAAAAAAAACTCACGTTGTTATTTCATTTACATCTGTGCTGTATCATCAAATGGCAATGTCGTGCTATGTTGCCAGGATGGCTCGAAAGATAATGTAATGGGAAACCTTAACGCAAATTCAATTCAGGAAATTTGGGAATCATCAAGATTTCAAAATGTCCGTAAGCAGGTTTCGCAGGGCAAGCACACCCTGCCTATTTGCAGGAACTGCGGATACCAGGCGGTTTTTTAACGGGTGCCTGAAATAATATAAAATGCCGCTCATGCCGACAGACCTGTTATCAAGGAGATAATTTTTTGCCGTATTTCAGCATCATCATACCCATGTATAACCGCGAGCGGTTCATCGCCCGTACGATAGACAGCCTGATTAACCAGGATTACGATGATTATGAAATCATTGTTGTTGATGACGGGTCAACCGACAAATCCGCCGATGTTGTAAGAAAATACTCAGACCTCCGGATTAAACTTATTTCACATAAATTGAATCGTGGTGTAGGACCGGCGAGAAATACCGGTGTGGATCGGGCAAGAGGTATTTGGGTTATTTGTTTTGACAGTGACGACGAATTGCTTCCCGGAGCGTTGTCTTTAATATCAAAACGATGCAATGAAGTTGATGAGAATATATCACGCCTGGAATTTATGGAGCAAATGGATTCGGGTGAAATTTCTCCCGATCCGCCTCTAAAAAATGAGTTTTTTGACTACATTAAATATATCAAGTGCATGGAGAAAGGCTATGGCCGACTCTCTGAAACATTTCAGATCGTAAAACGCGCTGCATTTGAAAAAGTCAGATACTATGACGATAGGACACTGGAAACGCCGTTTCACCTCGACTTTATGAAACAATTCAATGCATGGTCATTCCCCGATGTGTTACGCGTTTATCATCATGATGCGGAAAACCAGCTTACCAGGCCAAATGTAAATCGTTCAATACAATACGCCAGGGATCAGGCGTCAAGCTGGGAGCTCATGATCAAAAACCATGGAGATGCACTCAAACTGCATGCGCCCAGGACCTATGACAGTATGGTTTCCAATCTGGCAACATTGTGTTTTCTCAGCAGCAACAGATTAAAGGGCATGAAATATTCCTTTCTCATATTGAAAAGAAATATCTTGTCTGTAAGAAATTGGGTTATTTTGTTATCCGGCCTTCTCGGCGCAAAACCTGTTGCCTGGTTGAAATATTTTCGATCAAGCTTATTGACGGCGCCGCAGAAGTATCGGAAGAAGTGGCGGATTGGTTAAACAAAAAATAGCGGAATAATATATCAGGTTTAAATCTCAAAATATTTTCTGCTTTAATTCATTTACCGGAGCTTTTATGTCTAAATATCTTGTTACCGGCGGTGCAGGCTTTATCGGTTCAAACATTGTTGAAGAGCTTATTCATCGCGGAGAGCAAGTAAGGGTGCTTGATAATTTTTCAACCGGAAAACGCCATAACATCGAATCCTTTATGGATGCCATAGAATTGATAGAAGGCGATATTCGTATTTATCAGATTGTCCGGCAGGCGGTAGAAGGCGTTGATTATGTTTTACATCAAGCCGCGCTCCCTTCAATACAGCGTTCAATATCGGATCCCATCGCAACAAACGAAGTAAATGTTATCGGAACGCTTAACCTTCTTCGCGCCTCAAGAGACGCCAGGGTCAAACGCGTTGTCTTTGCCTCGTCTTCATCAATTTATGGCGAAACACCGGAACTGCCCAAACACGAAAAGATGGCTCTTGCGCCGTCATCGCCGTACTCAGTGTCCAAGCTCGCCGCTGAGAAATACTGTTATGCTTTCACCAAAATCTATGGCTTGGAAACCATTGCCCTGCGTTACTTTAATGTATTCGGACCAAGGCAGGACCCGGCATCTCAGTATTCGGCGGTTATGCCAAAATTCATTACAGCAATGCTGAACGATCGCCGCCCAACGATCTATGGCGACGGCGGACAAAGCAGGGATTTTACTTTTGTTTCCAATGTGGCAGATTGCAACATTCTTGCTGCAACCAGGCCCGGCGTATCAGGAATAGCTGTTAACTGCGGATGTCATGAACAAATAACTCTCAACTATCTTGTGGAAAGAATTAACGACATTCTGGGTAAAAAAATAAAACCTGAATACGCCGCACCAAGAACCGGCGACATTAAACATTCTTTTGCCGCGATTGAAGCGGCAAAAGAATGTTTAGGCTATGAACCCAAAGTCCTTTTCGAGGAAGGCCTGCAAATGACTATCAACTGGTATAATAAATGAGGATTAACCGCTTGTTTGACAACTGCTAAAAACGGCGTCCTTGCCTGTTTTGTGTTACATTGTATATAATCGCAAAAGATAATGAACTTAAAATAATAGTAAATATATAATAAAACCGAACTTCAAAAACCAATGGAAAAATTAATAAAAATATACGCGGAAAGAAACACCGGTTCAAACTATATTGAAAATTTAATAAGACTGAATTTGGATGTTAAAATTCTAAAAGGAAAATACCCGTTTCCTGTTTATCTTCTTGGATACATCATACAAAAAAAGATGCCGAATCTGTTCAAAGATTACTTTATTTATGAAACATTTGAGGATGTATATTATAAAATATCATCACCAAAATATTTAGGGTGGAAACATGAACTGATCACACCACAACGCATTCAGGAAATTGAAGCATATAAAAATCCTGTACATTTTATCGCTCTGATAAAAAACCCTTATTCGTGGCTGTTATCCTTATATAGAAATCCATATGGTCCTTCAGAAATTAATACAAGCTTCGAGCAGTTTTTAACAGAACCGTTTAAAACATTAAAACGTGAAAACCACCCGGAACCTTTTGAAAATCCAATAATACTATGGAATGAAAAAAATAAATCGTACATGCAACTCAAAAACGACTTGCCTGCAATCACTATAAAATACGAGGATATTTTATTAGATCCAAAATCGGCAATAGATTCTATAGCAAGACAATTCCACCTAAAGAAAAGGTTTGATGACTTTAAAAACATAACAGAATCAACAAAAGAAAAAACTAAGGATTTTAGTTATTATAAAAACTATTATCTAAAAGAAATATGGAAAGAAAAGTTAAATAAAAAATCAATAGAAATAATCAATAAATATTTGGATGAGGATTTGCTGAATTATTTTGGTTATAAAAAAATAGACTTTTAAGCAGTAATCCCCAACCCGGACGGCAGCAAAATACTATGGAATTGCAGGTGGGACAGCAGCATAGTCCATGTAACATTTTTTGTAATAAATATTTGTGAGGTAAGAAATGAATAAGATAACTTCATTGATACTTGTTTTTATTCTCGCATCTGTTGTGATTTATTTCGGAATTGCCATTTTCTTCATTATGAGTGGTAAAGCGGTAAAGCCAACCTCGGGTCGGGGTGGTCTGGACTTCAGAGAATTGTTTATCGATTACAAAAGCATACCACAGCTAAAAACCTTTACAGCCAGAGACGGCAAGCAGCTAACATATCGGTTCTATCCAACTCGATCAGACAGAGTTATTATACTATTGCATGGCTCGGGGTGGCATAGTCAGTATTTCCTGCCATTAGCCAAGTTCATTAGCTCTGAAGGTTTGGCCAAGGTGTATACTCCGGATTTGCGGGGACACGGACATACGCCTGAAAGACGAGGCGATATCGACTACATTGACCAATTGGAAGACGATTTATCGGATTTTGTTACAATGGTCCGAAGGGATAACCCGGGCTCAGCACTCATTATAGGCGGCCACTCGTCCGGTGGCGGACTGGCTATACGCTTTGCAGGAAGCAAATATGGACGGCAGGCCGATGCTTATATGCTGTTATCCCCCTGGCTTAAATATGACGCACCAACAATTCGACCTGGCGGGGGAGGATGGGCGCTGCCGAATACTCTCCGCATAATCGGGCTGATGATGCTCAACAATGTCGGAATTCGTTGGTTCAATAACTTAACTGTTATCAACTTTGACATGCCGAAAGATGTACGTGATGGAACCGAAACTCTTTCCTATTCCTATCGTCTTAACACGGGCTACGCTCCCCGTGACTACAAGAAGGATCTCAGAGCCATAACGCAGCCGCTGTTGGTTGTTGCCGGCACATCCGATGAAGTCTTCTTCGCTGATCAGTTCGAACCGGTAATATCTCAATTCACCAAGGTGAAAGTCAAGTTGGTGCCAAATGTAACGCACATGGGCGTGGTCGTTAACCCCGCAGTCAGGCCTGTTATCAAGGAATGGTTGGAAGGAATTGGCAAACCACACCCAAAAGCCTCATAACAAGCCAATCCACCGGGCAAAATCCGTGAACATCCATACTGGTTTTTATCATTCCCCTATTTCCTAATTCTACCGACAGCCAATGACTGTGGATTAGGCAAATGCATTTTTCTTCCCGTAAGAAACAACACAATTCATATCCTGCTATAAAAGGCGGCATTACGCATTAACCACGGATACACAATATCCCATTGACATAATATAAAAATAAATGCATATTATCAGATAGATAAATTCATATCTCCATTATTAAAAATCATAAAGCGGTTATGGCAGTCATTGGTTAATTTTTTAACCGGACAGATCATTTCAATACACTGGGGAAACCCTGATGAATGATCAACGCAAGACAAAGAAGGCCTTAATTCAAGAATCAAATTCTCTCGAGTACGCCGAGAGCATCATCAACACCGTTCGTGAACCTTTAATCGTTTTTAATGCTATTGGCAGAAGATCATTCTTATAAGCATATAAGGTGACTTTAATGCAATCTAAGCCATCAACGCCAACTGCTTCGCTCACACGCCTGAACATTATTTTAGTAGGATTTGCCCTTTTTATTATCCTTTTTGGAACGACCATCTTATTGTCCTACAAATATTATCAGGATTCCAAGGTCCAATCTTTGAAAGAGGACCAAAGCTCCAGCTATCTGATCGCCCTTGTTATCAATCAGCATGTCCAGAAGATCGTCAAAACCATGAATTCGTTCAGCACTCGTCCCCTGCTTGTCCAGGCAGTTAAAGAACGTAATTCCGAAAAGGCGAAGATTCATCTGGTCAGTCTAATCAAGAGCGATCCCGGCATAGATACTTTAATAATTACAGATAAGGAAGGCACGCTCTGGTGTTCCTATCAGGAACATCCGGAAATAACGGGAACTAATCTATCCTATAGAGAATGGTATAAAGGTATCAGTAAAGAGTGGAAAGTCTATGTGTCTAATATGGTCTTAAGGATAGTTGCGGAGAAGGATGCCGCCTTCCAGATAGCCGTTCCAATTTTTGACGAATCAGGCAAAGTGATTGGGATAATGGTGAATACTCAGCGTGCCATCGAACTCTCCAAAATCATGAGGCAGATCAATCTCGATCCCGGCACCTATGTCAACATTACCGACCGGATAGGCAATCTTGTCTTTAGCAGCCGTTTTGCCTATGAAAAGGAGATAAGACCTTATCCCTTCTATTTCGTTAAAGAGAAAACTATTTCTGCAAAGAATAATGCCGTGCTTGTTAAAGACCCCTATCTGGAAGGGAGAAATCAATACATAACATATGCCCCGGTAGCCGATATCGGCTGGTCCATTTTCATAGGGCGTGATAGCAGGACAATCTTGATGGACGGGTTGGCGTACTATATCCAGATAGCGGTGATTTCCCTGCTGCTGTTTATATTAATAATCGGTTTACTGGTTTATTTAAGAAAAAAGGAGTTGACTCGGCAACTTTCGGAGGGGTTGGAGTCAGAGAAAAAATTACTGATAAGCGAAAAACTTTACCGTTCTTTGTTTGACGGCATGCTCAACGCGTTTCAGTATTCTAAAATGATATTTGATCAGGAAACACCGGTGGATTACATTTATCTTGAAGTTAACAGAGCATTTGAATCATTGACCGGGTTAAAGGATGTTATCGGCAGAAAAGTATCTGAAGTTCTCCCGGGCATACTGCAATCGGACCCGGAGTTGTTTCACATTTTGGGCAGGGTGGCTTTGAGCGGAAACAATGAGAAATTTGATATTTATGTAAATGCTTTAAATCAATGGTTTTCGGCTTCTGCATATAGCCCGGCGAAAGAATATTTCGTCGTCATATTTGAGGACATCACCGAGCGCAAGCAGGCGGAAGAAAAGCTGCAAGAGAGCAAGGAAAAACTGCAGATCACCATCGATCATGCGCCAGTGAGCATAGTGATGGTTGATATTGATAAACGGTTCCTTGGTTGCAACAGGGCATTCTGCGACTTTTTGGGCTACAGCGAGGATGAGATAAAACAGAAGACTATTGCCGACGTTACCTTTCCCGACGATGCCGACATAGGTATGGCAGAAATGCGGGCTATTGCGATGGGAGAGAATAAGAAATTCTTTGTGCAGAAAAGATATGTGCGCAAAGACGGCGGGGTCGTCTGGGGGGACCTCTCCATCAACGTCGTGAGAAACAACCAGGGCAGCTTGATGTACTTCCTTGCCATAATCCAGAATATCACCGAAAGCAAGCAGGCGGAGGATGCGCTGCGGCATAGCGAAGAAAAATATCGTTTGATTTTCGAGTATTCGCCGCTGGGTCTTTTATCATTTGATGCAAAAGGCGTTATTGTTGCCTGCAATGACAATTTCGTCAAAATTATCGGATCTTCGCGGGAAAAGCTCACCGGTCTCAACATGCTCAGATTGCCCGATAAAAATATTGTTTCAGCTATTCAGAAAGCGCTTACCGGAAGTCACGGATTTTATGAAGGTGACTATTCTTCAACAACCGCAAAAAAAATTACTCCGGTCAGATGTCTTTTTGCGCCCATGGATATTGGAGGTGGACGGGTTTCCGGAGGGGTTGGAATTATCGAAGACATCACCGACCGCAGGAAAATAGAAGAAGTTCAGAACCGATTGGTTGCAATTGTGGAATCTGCCGATGATTCAATTATAAGTAAGGACTTAAAGGGTATCATTACCAGTTGGAATAACGGGGCAGAAGTTGAATATGGTTATAATTCAAAGGAAGTTATAGGCAAGCCGATATCGTTATTAATGCCGCCCGATAAGCCTGATGAGTACAAAGAAATCCTGGCAAAGATAACGCACGATGAAAAAATAAAGCATTATGAAACCCGGCGCATGAGAAAAGACGGTCAAATAATCGATGTTTCGCTGACAGTTTCTCCGATTAAGGACACATCAGGAAAAATTATAGGTGCGTCCACAATTGCCCGCAACATCACCGAACGCAAGAAGGCTGAAAGAGAGATCCGCTTACTAAACGAGGAGCTGGAACAAAGGGTATTGCAGCGCACCGCCCAGCTGAATGAAGTCAACAAAGAACTGGAGAAGTTTTCTTATTCCGTTTCTCATGATCTTCGCGCCCCTCTGCGCGGTATTGACGGATGGAGCCTGGCGCTGCTGGAGGATTACGGCGACAAGCTCGATGATCAGGCCCGTACATATATTGAACGTGTCCGCAATGAGACACAGCTGATGGGAATGCTGATCAACGATCTGCTGAATCTTTCCCGCATAACCCGTATCGAACCACAGTTGATGCCTTTAGACCTCACCGCCATGGCCCATAGCCTTGCCGACCGTTTACAGGAAGAGAAACCGGATCGCCGGATAGAATTTATAATTCAACCGGATTTGAGAGCTGATGGAGACAATCATCTGATCAACATAGCTCTCACCAATCTTTTTGATAATGCCGTCAAGTTCACCGGTAAGCGGTCACTTGCAAGAATTGAGTTCGGCAAAGCTGAAGTTGAGGGAGGAAAGGCCTTTTTCGTACGTGACAACGGAGCGGGATTTGATATGGCCAATGCGGATAAACTGTTCGGGACCTTTCAACGCCTTCATAAAGCATCGGAGTTCCCCGGCACCGGTATCGGCCTTGCAACAGTGCAGCGTATCATTAACCGGCACGGCGGCCGCATCTGGGCCGAGGCCAAGCACAACGAGGGGGCAACCTTTTACTTTACCTTGAAGGAGGCAACATGAATAAAATCATTCTATTGGTTGAAGACAATCCCAGCGATATCATGCTGACCAAAAGGGCACTGGATCAGAATAAAATTACGAATAAACTGGTTGTAGCCGAGGATGGCAGGGAGGCACTGGATTACCTTTTAGGCGCTGGCAAGTACGCAGGCAGGGACGTCAGGGCGTTACCTGCCGTGGTATTGCTCGACCTGAAACTGCCATTGATAGACGGCCTGGAAGTCCTGAAGGAAATACGCGCCAATGAATTCACCAGACTCCTCCCTGTGGTGATCCTCACTTCGTCCGACCATGAAAAAGATATAGTCGACAGCTATAAGCTGGGGGCCAACAGCTACATACGCAAGCCGGTGGATTTCCACCAGTTTGCCGATGCTGTGCGCACACTGGGTATGTACTGGCTGCTGCTGAACGAAGCCCCGCCGCCAATATGAGGTTTTTATGGATATACCGCTCAGGTTATTGATCATAGAGGATTCAAAAAGTGACGTGGCACTGGAGGTCCGACAGCTGGAAGCAGGGGGCTACCGGGTTACCTATGAGGTGGCGGAGACCGCAGCTGAGATGAAAGCAGCCTTGATCAAACAGTCTTTTGATATCGTCATCTCAGATCACAGCCTGCCCCAATTTGATGCGACTGGAGCCTTGGCCATGCTCAAGCAAAGCGGTCTGGATATTCCGTTTATCATCGTCTCAGGCGCTATCGGCGAAGAAACTGCGGTGGCATTAATGAAGGCCGGAGCGCATGACTACGTAATGAAGGACAAGCTGTCCCGTCTGTGCCCGGCAATAGCCAGAGAATTAAAAGATGCAGAAGTTAGAGCCAGACGCAAACAGGCCGAGTCCGCCAGGTTGACTTCGCTCAAGGCGCTATTGGAAAGCCAGGAGCGATACAAGGCGCTTTTTGACTGTTCGCTCAACCTTATTTACGTCATGAATTTCGATGGTAAATTCATCGATGCTAACAAAGCCGCCTTGGATCTGTTGGGCTATAAGAGAGAAGAGATCCGTTCCGTTAATGTTAACTCGCTCGTGGACGAAGATCAACTTCCGCTTGTATTAGAAACAATCCGGGAGATTATAAAAACCGGTATTCAAACAGACCTGCATGAGATCAGGTTGCGGAATAAAGACGGCAGAGAGATATACGTGGAGGCTCAAGGATCGATCGTCATGTCTAAAGGAAAACCCGTAGCAATCCAGGTGATTGCCAGGGATATTACGGAGCACAAGCGTGCTGATGAATTGTTGAAGAAAAGTGAAAGCAAATATCGCCTGTTGGCCGATAACATCCATGACGTCATTTTCGTTATGGATATGGATCTGAAATATTCCTATCTCAGCCCTTCTGTAAAACTCCTGAGGGGATATGAACCGGAAGAGGCTATGAAACAAACACCTGCCCAGACAGTGACGCCATCCTCCTTGAATTTGGCCCTGGGTATCCTATCTGAGATCATGGAGCTGGAAAAATCAGAACATAGAGATATTAACGTATCCCGGACGTTTCAGGTGGAAATGAGTCGAAAAGACGGGACCACCGTTTGGACAGAGGTGAAGGCTTCCTTAATCAGAGACCAAAATCAGCGGGCAATCGGCATTATGGGTGTAACCCGCGACATCACAGACCGCAAGCGAATGGAAGACACACTGCGCCAGAGTGAAGAAAGATATCGAACCATTCTTGAAGACATTCAGGAAGGCTATTTTGAGGTTGATTTTGCCGGAAACTTTACCTTTTTCAACAATTCCTTATGTCAATTCCTTGGCTACACCAAAGAGGAATTGATGGGAATGAATAACCGTCAATATACAGATAAAGAGAACGCAAGAAAAATTTTTCAAACGTTTAATAAAGTATACAACACAGGAAAATCGACTGAAGGATTCAATTGGCAGCTTGTAAGAAAAGACGGGACTAAAAGGTATGTTGAAGTGTCTATATCTTTAAAAAAAGACTCATCAGGCAGGCCGATGGGTTTTAGAGGCGTTGCACGTGACGTTACCGAGCGAAAGAATGCTGAGGAAGATTTAAAGGCAAGTGAAAGAAAATATCGCCTGCTGGCCGACAATATCCAGGACGTCATTTTCGTTTTGGATATGAATCTAAAGTACACCTATATCAGCCCTTCCGTAAAAACCATGAGGGGATATGAACCGGAAGAAGTTTTAAAACAATCCATTGATGAGACATTGACACCATCATCTCATAATCTCGTCATGAAGACTTTTTCCGAGATTATGGAGTTGGAAAAATCCGGACTTAGAGAAGAAATACCCTTGTCACTGACGATGCAGTTGGAAATGAAGCGAAAAGACGGGACCACCTTGTGGACGGATGTGAAGTTTTCATTTATAAGAGATGAAAATCAGCGACCGATAGCCATTATGGGTGTAACCCGCGACATAACTGAGCAGAAGAAGTCGGAAGAGGAACTTCAAAAGACCCTCGAAAGTCTCAGGAAGTCGTTTGGCGCAACTATTCAGGTTATGGTGTCCGCTGTGGAAGCGAGAGATCCCTATACAGCCGGTCATCAGTTACGTGTTGCGGATCTCGCCCGCGCCATTGCCACCGAGATGGAATTAGATCAGGAGAAAATAGAAGGAATCCGCATGGCCGGTTCCATCCATGATGTCGGTAAATTATCCATCCCGGCAGAATTATTGTCCAAACCAACAAAACTGACAGACATTGAATTTTCCCTTATTAAAGAACACCCTCGCATTGGATACGAAATGATGAAGGATGTGGAATCTCCCTGGCCGCTGGCACAAATTGTCTATCAACACCATGAACGGATGAATGGTTCAGGCTATCCAAGAAATTTGAAAGGGGATGAAATTATTATGGAGGCCCGTATTATTGCTGTGGCCGACGTGGTGGAGGCCATGGCTTCTTACCGTCCCTATCGTCCTGCCCTGGGAATCGATGCGGCACTGGCCGAAATCGAAAAGAATAAAGGAATCTTTTACGATGATGCTGTCGCAGATGCCTGTCTGAGATTATTTCGAGAGAAAGGCTATCGGTTTACATAAAATGGAGAAACCAATACCGTAGGTAATAGGGGACAGCGCCCTATTTTTATTCCATCTGCAAAGTCAATAATTAAATAGGGCGCTGTCCCCTATTAGAAAAATATTCAACATTACAATTGGCAATCAATAAATGGCTGAACTCCAACTTCATATGTGGTACAAGTATATGGGGCAGGTTGGAAGGTAAAACAAACAATCGGTGATTTTTGGACGATAAAAGAAAGGAAATGATGTATGTACAGCATTTTTCCAAAAGACGATCCCAAACAGACTTTAAGAATCAAACGATTTTTAATGGCATTCGGATCATACATAATGTGGATGACGATTACCTTCGTGCTTTATTCACAGTTACAAATTAAACGACAGACGTTAAATGAAATTATCACCAATTTTTTGGAAATTATTATCTGTAATCTTCTGATATACGCGATAATAAGAAGCGGATTAAATAAAAAGTTCAAAGATCCGAGCCTGACACTTCTCCAGATGATTCTTGCCACATACTGGGTCATGGTTATTGTGTATTACGCGGACTCCATGAGGGGTTTAGTTCTGCTTGGCTCTATGGTTGTTTTTGTTTTCGGACTTTTCAAATTGAATGTCCGGCAATTTCTTTTTCTGTCTGCCTATGCCGTGGTCAATTACGCGGTGGTTATCTTTATGCTTTACAAAACCCATCCCCAATCCGTCAATAAGAGCGTTGATGTATTGAATATCATGATTCTCGCGTTGGTTCTTCCCTGGTTTTCAATGGTTGGCGGATACATTACCAAATTAAGAATGAAAGTCGCCAAGTCACTTTCTGATGTTAGGGAAAGTGAAAAGAAGTACCTGGAACTGAGTATAATCGACGACCTCTCTCAACTTTACAACTCAAGGCATTTTTATTCCCAGCTTGAAAAAGAAATAGAAAGGTCGAATCGCTATGAACAGCCTCTGACCCTTCTGATGCTGGATCTCGACACATTCAAAGATTTCAATGATAAATACGGTCATATCAAGGGAGACAATGTGTTATCCCGACTCGGTCAGGTTATCAAACGATGCGTGCGTGATCCCGATTCAGCCTATCGTTACGGCGGCGAAGAATTTATGATCATGCTGCCGATGACAACAGCCGCGAATGGAATTGTAACGGCGAAAAGAATTCAAGAGGAATTCAGAACAGAATCCTTTACACCTGTGCCGGGCGAAGATGTCTTTGTGACGATGAGCATCGGTCTCGCGCAGTACAAATCGAAAGAAGATATGAGGGCTTTCGTTGATAGAGTCGATAAACTCATGTACCAGGCGAAACAACAAGGCAAAGACAGGATTTGTTCCGAATAATAACATCATGAACAGCTTGAATAATAATCCTCTATTATTTTAACTGCCCTCTACTGAAACTTAGTAGTGAAAGAAACAAGTACTAACTTCCTCTTCTGAGTGAGTGTTCGGGTTTTTTTATGTAGATGCTTTCTTTCAAATGGCATTCCTGCTAACCGGAAAAACTCAATTCAAAACAGGCGGCAAACATCGACAATACGCCTCACATTTTGTGGTCACGATTTTCTTGACATACAAAACCGCGTTTACTATAATGCCTTATACAAAAAGAAGGTTCTTATCAGAATTTTCATGACTAATTCTAAATACAATAAAGAAGTGGATAATCTAATAAGGGTTGCCCACAAGCTGAGGAACGAAGGCAAGTTCATCGAATCTGAGACTAAATATCTTGAGATTCTTGATCTGGATCCGGATAATGTGCATGCCCTTACAGGCCTCGGAAATCTCAAATGTAAGACAAAACGTTTTAAAGAATCTCTGCATTACTATCAGCGTTGCCTTGATCTTGAAGAAACTAATCTCTATGCCCTGGCAGGTATTGGAGATTCATACCGCGGTCTAAAGGATATGGATAGTGCCGTTGAAGTCTGGCTTAAATATCTGTCTTACAACCCAGGTGATTACAAAATAATTACCCGAGCTGGGGATGCACTTAGAAAAAAAGGTGACCTTCCGAGATCAAAAAAATACTATCTAACCGCCATAAAACTTCATCCTAAAGATTCTTTTGCACTTATGGGTCTGGGAGAAGTTTGCGAACAACAGGGGAATGACGCCGAAGCACTTTCATATTTTAAAAAACTTTTTTCCTCCAATCGTGATTCAATTTTCGCTATTACCACAGCCGCCGATATTTACAGGAGACTCAAGGTTTACAAGAAAGCCTTTGAACTTTACGATGCAGTGCTTTCTAAAGACCTTAAAAATTTTTACGCATGGCATGGAAAAGCAGATTGTCTCAGGGGGATGAGAGAGTATGAAAATGCAATCAAGGCATGGGAAAATGCAATAAAGTACGGGATGAACAGGGAAACTGCCATGATCAGAATAGCCGATGCCTATATGAATATCAATGATCTGGGAAACGCAGAAATAAGCTATCAGAAAATTATTGCAACAGGTTACAACAAATACGCCCACCTGGGAATGTATAGAATACACCTCAAAAGAAACCATATAGACAAGGCATTTGAGACTCTCTCAATGCTCATGAAAAAAGAACCCCATGACCCCCGCATATCTTCAAAGTATAATATATTTGTAGAAAAGTATCCTCATGCGAAGAATGTTGAAAATAAAAAAGCTGTGTCTAAGCGTTATTCTTGTTAAAAGGTGGGCCGATATTACTGTAACTTGCATACTTTATGTTATACTCTCTTTTAGTTGGTTATCTTCAGTTTTCCCAATTTGATAAATCTATTGACTTTTAGGTGCTAAGAAATAAGTACTAACTTCCTCTTTTAAGTGAGTGTTCGGGATTTTTTATGTAGATGCTTTCTTTCAAATGGTATTCCTACTAACCGGAAAAACTCAATTCAAAACAGGCGGCAAACATCGACAACACGCCTCACATTTTGTGGTCAAGGTTTTCAAAATACAAATCGGCTTTTCCGACACTCCCTTTCCCCCAATGCAAGTTCTTATAATAAATCCGCTCCGCTTTGCATCGGATTAGGAATCCGCTGTCTAATCATATCTAATCGTCTGTCTAATCGTCTGTCAGATTTCGCGCTCCGTAAAGGATGGCTTCCATAACGGGCATATATTGGAAAAAGAGCGGTTTGGGGCTAAGTTTAATCTCCTGAAGTTGCCGGGCGATGTCATGGGTGCCCAAAGTGAGTTCGGCTGCCTTGCCGCTCATGGATTTGCCAAATTCGATGGGATTCATATAAACATTCGCCGCCAGGGGCACGCCGTCCTTCACGGAGAAGGTCTTGAACCGGTTTACCTTTTCCACGGACGTCTTGAGTTTTTGTCCCTTCAGGGTGAGGATTTTATTTCCGCCTTCGGAGAGAGTACATCCCAACATGCCGTTTTCACTTGCGAACGTGATGTCGGCAAGGAATTTGGGATACCCGTACATTTCCACGCCGCCCCTGCGCGCTCTTTCGGTCGTAACGGGAAGCTGCCAGACGTATGCCGTGAAGTATCTCCTTAGCATCATTGCCAGGACGGTAATGCCCGGAATGGACCTTTTCCGGAAGGTGATAGGGAAGGAGATGGAGAATTCATTGTAGGGATCGATATCCGTTTTGCGGTATTCGAAAGCGGTAAAGGCAACCAGCGCCCTGCCGTTCATGGCTTCCACCGGGTGCATATCAGTCAGGGGAAGAAGCTTCCTTACCTTTTCGGTGGATGCGGTGTAGATCGCAGTCATGGACGTGTTGTCATAATAGAAAACCGGAAGCTTGCCATCCAGTGACATGTCCTTCGTCATCATATCCCACTGGATAATCCCTTTAAAAAAATCACATCTATTCATAGAACCTCCTTTGGTGAAATAGGGGACAGCGCCCTATTTCATTATTTGTTATTTGTTGGCGTATTTTCGGGCAGTCCGCCTGCTGAACACGTTGCTCAAGGTTACGGCGGTCACCGGGAAAAATCGGGTGAGCAGATCCAGCGCCTTTGCATCCAGCCCCACCAGAATGCGCCTTTTGTTGCGCCTGATTCCGGAAATGATGATCTTTGCCGCATCGTCTGCCGTAGTTCGGAAGACCACCTCTTCGTAAATGTTTTCGCCCTTTTTCCTGGTCAGATCGAACATGGCCCGGTTTACACGGGCGTTGCGGGCAATGTTGGTCTTGATGCCGCCGGGATGAACACAGCTAACAGAGATGCTCGTGCCGTGCATCTCCTGGGCAAGGGTTTCCGTGTATCCTTTGACTGCAAACTTTGCCGCGCAATAGGGGCCGTTGTTGGGATTCGGCATGATGCCATTGATGCTGGATATGTTGACGATATGCCCTTCCGGGCGCTTCTTCAAATAGGGCAGGAAGGCCATGGTGCCGTACACAACACCCCAGAAGTTGATGCCCATGAGCCATTCAAAATCTTCCAGGGGAATAGTCTCCAGAAAATCACCCACGGCTACGCCGGCATTGTTGATGATGAGATCAACGCCGCCGTGGCGTCCGGCCGCCTCATCGGCATATTGGAAGACCTGTTCCCGCCGGGACACGTCCACAATATGGGTCGTCACTTTCACACGGTCGCCGACGAGTTTTGCGGTTTCCTGCAGGCCCGGGGCATTGATGTCCGCAAGCGCCAGGTTGCATCCCTCGTTCGCGAGGTTCACGGCAAGCATCCTGCCGATGCCTGATGCCGCCCCGGTGACGGCCGCTGTCTTGCTTTTCAGAATCTTCATGTTTTCCTATTCCTTAATTGTATTTTTCACACATTGTTCGGGTTTGTGTTCGTCGCTTGCCGGATGATATCAAGTTTCTTGAAAGGTACTGCGCCGAGGAGCGCCTGCACCATGCGTGCGTCGCGGTAGCGTTTCTCCTGGCCGTAGTCTTTCATGTAGCCGTATCCGCCAAGAATTTGAATGCCGTCGCTTGTCGCATCGCAGGATAATTCCGCGATATGCAGAGCCGCCGCGGATACGCGGGTTTCATAACCGCTCTTTTTTTGCTCCAGTTCCAGACAGGACTGACAAACGCACATCGCGGCGACATCGGCCTTGACTAATATGGAAGCGAGCATCATGCCGATCTCGCTCCAATTGATAATCGGTTTGCCGCCCTGTTCACGATTTTGGGAATAGGCAACGGCTTCGTTGTAAACGCCGCGCAGAATTCCGGCATTCATCACGGCCGCGGCGGCGTTCATTTCCGGCGACACTTTCTCAAAATATTGATGCCCCGCATTTTCTTCGCCGATAAGACGGGCCGGGGCGCTCGAAAACGTTACATCCACCGCCGGACAGGCGTGCAATCCCAGCGTGAAGACCGGCTCGCTTTTTTTCACATTTTGATCGTCGAGATCGACCAGGAAAAAACTGTAAGACGGCCCAATGCCAAAGCGCGCCGGAATAATGGCCTGCCGCGCGAGGTTGCCCAAAACAAGAAGTTCAAGCCGCCCTGTGAGGTTGTAATCGCTGCCCGTTTTTTGCGCAAGCGGGAGGGAATCGGTCTGCGCGGGATTGGTGTAGGCAGGACATGCAATAAGCAAATCCTTTACCGATGCGGCTGCCGATGAGGCTTCGGGGGGAGAAATCTGCGTAAGATTCCACGCTCCGGCCGCAAGCAGAAGTTTCTGGGAAAGCGCCTGCGTAAAAATGATGCCGCCCGGGGATGCGTCGGTTTCGCAGATATGTATGAGAATTTCACAAAGCGCCGCAATACCGCCTCCTATGTTGCCTGCAGGGCTGCCTCCTATGTCGCCTCCTATGTTGCCACCGGGGCCGCCGCCTATGTCGCTACCTGTGCCGCCCGGTGATTCCGGCAGTATGGCGCTCAGAAATCCTGCTTCGTGTGCCTTGTGAAGCACATGATCGTAAAATTCGCCGAAAGGATAACGGTCGTGTTCACCGGTCTTTCCGGCAAGTTCTCTTGCGGCAAAAGATTGCGCCAGATCGGCAATGGGTTTCAGGTCGTTTCTGTATGAGGCAAGCATAGGGTCCTCCTTACTCTTCAAAGACTTGTGCCTGCGGCACCTGAGGCGCTATGAGGCATTTGAAGGCGTTGAGCCTGTTGAGCTGATTTGTTCCCTCGTAAATCTGCAAAAGTTTGATGTCGCGCAGCATCTTTTCGATGCCGGCATCCTGCCTTAATCCTTTTTGACCCATCATCTCTATGGCCATCTGACAATTTTTGACGCCAAGATCAGTCCCGGTGATTTTTGCCACCGACGCCAAGCCCGAGCAGCAGCGCTGGTCTTCCGGTTTTACTGCGTCAAATAAGATTTTGCCCATGCCTCTTGATGTGATCTCCCAATCGAGCATCGGCGAGATAACCTTGTCAAACCAGAACCGCGGCATAGCCTTGAGATAATAATAAACCGGCTTGCTTTGCAGGAGCTTATACAAACCGCGATGACCGTTGGCGTTGTTGGCCTCGGTATAAGCAAGCCTTCCCAGAATAACGTTTTTATGCATCTCGGCGAGCATACACTGCGCCCACTCCTGATTAATCAACAGGCGGCCGTTGACGCAGGCGGTGGAGGCATAATGCAAAGCCGTTTCAAACGCCCCGCGCGCAACGCCTATGCCGAAGGCGCAGACACCCGGGCGTGTGGCCGACACCACATAGTCGCAGTAGCGCTGGGAAATATCTCTGGCAGGCTTATTTGTAATTTTTTTCACCATGCCGGAATTGAAGAGAACCTGGTCATCCGGGATGAAGCAGTCTTCAAAGATAAGCACACTGGCCGGGCAGACCCTCTGTCCCATCTTATTTTCATGGCTGCCGAAGGAAAACCCTTTCGTGCCGGTCCTGATGACAAAGCCGATGGTCGTTTCGGATGGGTGCTTTGTGTCTTCATAAGCGTAAAGAACCGTCCATGACGAGACATGCCCCATGGAAATGAAAACCTTCGTGCCGTTGACAATATAGCCGCCTTCGACACGCCTGGCCTGACAGGTAACCTTGCCCTTATCCACAAGATCGACCTCCTCCACATCGGTGCCTGCGCCCGGTTCCGTCGTTGCTAGAGCCAGAGTGCAGGGTTTCCCGGATCTTTCACCTGCCACAACTTCTCTCAGAATCTTTTTGGCCAGCCGGGTGTTGCCCGAAGCGGTCAGACCCGTCACAGCCAGATAATGAACGCCGATGACATTCATAATGCCGGCGCAGGCCGAGGCGACTTCTGAGTTGTTTAGCATATGATCCTCCTACTTATTCCTCATCGGGTCCCCATCGGGTCCCCATCGGGTCTGAGCCAGCACACAGGAGATGAACCATGGCGCTGATATCGGGATAATGCGTATCGCTAAAGAAATTTTTTCAAAAAACGGATCTGATCGCCCACGGTCTGTTGGAAATGCGGGGGAACGTAAACATCGAAATGTCCGCACTCATAGACGATTAGTTCGCCTTTCGGCGCCTCGCCTGCCGCTTTGATTGCCGGCTTTATGGGGGTGGTAAGGTCATTGGCTGCAACCTGTACCAGCCAGGGGACGCCAAGGCGTTTTGCCAGCCGTCCCGGAGAATAGAAAGGCACAGAAAGGAAAATACGCGCGGCAACCCGTTCGTCCGGTGTGAACCCCTGCGGGTAGAGTCTTTTCACCCCCTCCACCACATCGGGGGCCGTCATGGCGGCAAGATCGCCGGGCTGACCGGCAACAGGCACGTAGTAAGGGCTTCGGCGCAAAATCATATTTGCTATGTCGCGCCAGGCGGCTGTCCCCAGCCGGATGTTTTGCAAAAAGCCCGTCGCCGCCGCCGTCGCAAAACCGTTTAGGTGCGGCGCCTGCGATATGACTGCGGCGATATCGGGGTCCTGATCCGTTGCTGCTATCTCAAGGACATGGCCTCCGCTGAATGACGTTCCCCAAAGAGCGATACGGTGTGAATACACCCCTGGCAGCCCTTTGGCGAACCGTATCGCGGCGCGCCAGTCCTGTTGTTGTTTTTTGATATCGAGAATTAATCTGGGTTCGCCTTCGCTTTTCCCAAAATGCCGATAGTCGAAAACCAGGGCATGGTATCCGGCCCCGGCGAAGGCTTCTGCATACGCGTCGAGGCGCATTTCCTTGACCCCGCAGAAACCGTGGGCAAGAATAACGCACGGAGCGTTATTCACACCGGAGGCTTTGAAAAACCAACCGGCACATTTAAGCCCTTCCGAAATGAATTGAATATCCTGTCTGTCTTCCATGTGAGATCCCCATCCGAAGCGTCGCACAATCTGACATTAAATATTGTCAGTTTTATACCAGATCTTCTTGACTTTGACAAGATATATTGTCAGAATTGTTTTCATGAAAAAGAAAACAACCCGGAGCCGGATCTATGGCGGTGTCAAAGCGGACATGAGAAAACAAGAGCGGCGGAAAAAACTGATCGAAGCGGGGCTTGAGGCATTTGGGACCAGAGGCTACGCAAAGACCAATATCAAGATGATCTGCGGGATCGCAGGTCTGACAGAACGTTATTTCTACGAATCGTTCCGCCATAAAGAGAATTTGTTGTGTGCCGTGTATCGGGAGCTGATCGATGAAGGGCAGCGCGATGCTTTGGCGGCGCTGGAAGATAGTAAGGGTTCCCCGCTGGAAACAGCCTCGCAGGCATTAATGATGTTTTATAAGCGGCTTCAGCAAGATCCCCGCAGGGCGCAGATACAGCTTTTTGAAATTCTGGGAGTCAGCCAGAATATAGATAGAGAATACCAGAACGCCATGCGATTGCTTGCCGACATGGTGAGGCTTTTTTTATGCAAGGCGTTCCCGCATATTCATGAAAAAATACTCAAGCAGAGCATGATTCCGACCGGTCTGGCAGGTGCAATCATCATGATCGCTCATGAGTGGGTCCTCGGTGGTTTTATAACGCCTCTGGATGATATCATTTCCCAGTGCACGGATTTTTTTGTAGCTGTGGGAAAACATATCGAGTCTCAGTCCTGACCGCAAGCAATCAGGCATGATCCTGTTTCTTTCGAGGAAGCGGCCTTATCCCGCAACTCCGCAGCGCCTTGACAACGTTCGAAGAAAATCTCCCGATTCTTGTCGCGCAACTCCGCGAAAGTGATTATTTCGTTACTCTCTTTCAATCTATAATGCTCAGTTATTTTAAAACCAACATCTGCGGATTTGTGAAAGAAACAAATTTAACTTTCGGAAAATATTTGATTTCCTAATTCCTCAATTTTCATAAATGTAATTTTATGCTTCAAATAATATTAATCAAACAAAGTAGAATTATAACTTGACTTGTGATACAATATTTTAAATAAGTCAAAGTTATCGATAATATTTATGGTTCTACATTTCATTAAAATAAGTTTGTAATTATTTTCATTAGAAAAAGGGCAAGTATGATGTATCACTGACTAAACGAGGTTTAATTATGAAAACGATAAGAATTAAAAATCTTCGAAGTATTTTAGACACTAGTGATATAGAAGTTAAACCGATAACTATTTTAGTCGGAAAAAACAATTCGGGTAAAAGTAGTTTCCTCAGATTATTCTCTCTCCTTCGCCAAAGTGTTGAGTCAAGAACTAGAAGTCCGTTGTTATGGTATGGCCAATATGTTGATTATGGTAGTTTTAAAGATGCATTAAGAAAAGAATCTGACAATGGTAAAATCACGCTAGCGTTTTCATTTGAAATATCACAGACAGACATTGAGTCGATAATACCAAGAAGGTATTTTAGACAAAGACTGGATAGCATAGCTAATAAAACTTTAATGGTAGAAATGGAGTTGGCATTAGGTGATAAAGAAAGAACTTACGTTTCCCATGTCAAACTGGGGATTGATGATTCTGAAATAATGATAGATATAGATAGGTCAAACAAAGTAATAAGATTTATAATTGGGAGTCCTGTCAATAGGAGTGTAAATAGACATCAGGCAGCCAACCTTTCCATTCCTCTGTTTTTTTGTTTCATAACTCCATCAACAAATGTTTTCCCGTGATAAACATCAGACAATAACCAGTAA
>JBKQWB010000056.1:0-4096 GCA_052139735.1 Smithella sp.
CCCGATGCCCCCCTTGCAGGAGAAGCATTAACGGGGGATCGGTGTCTATTGTCCGGTAAACCGCAGCTTAACGCCGTTATTGAACAAACTAAAGAGGATCTTGAATCCGGGATGCCGGCTTTTCCCAATAGGGGAGCAATTCCTAACAAATTTGCAAATCTAGGCATTTCAGACGGGCAGAATGTGATGTACCCGCTCCCTGAAGAGCGCCGCCGCAGGCGGCGTGGGTCTAATCCAAATAAACAGATGACATTGTGTACCCGCTATGTTGACCTGAAATAATAGCATTTAGACCTGCTCTTGAATAGATGCCGGCAAGTTTCTGATTATATACGAACAGGCCAGTTATATTATGAAATTCATAAAGTGTCGCTTTACCTTCATCATCATATATGACATTTTCACTAAGCGCTAGCGGGCAGTACTTTTGAATAATAAAATCTTCCTTGATTTTTGCTTTGAGTAGGACTTCCCACGCTTCTTGCGAGAAATCTTTACCGGCGCAGACTCCTTTTGAAGCATAATTATCAACCGGCTTGACAATGTACTGATTCTTATCAGAGAAAGCGTTCAAGTCTTCCTTGTCTTGAAGCGGTTTTGTAAAGGGCACGTGCTCGTCAATGTAAGCAATTTCCTCTTCCGATAAAAATGCTCTAAAAGCAGGTTGATAAAGCACTTCAAAAAATCGCTTGGTATGAATAACCTGACTCTTAATCGGCCCAATGATGCATGTTTGATTTGCCAAAATACCCTGAATCAATTCAGGAATTTCTTCATAGCGGTCCATGAGATCTTTTGTCACAAGCCGTCGATAGATAATATCAATTATGTGATCCTGGTAAAACAATTTGCCTTTATTATAAGTTAGATCTCGCGGGTCGATGATGATACAATTAAAACCGGCTTTCATAAAATGATCTTTGAATACCTTAAATTCAAGTAGGTTCCCTTTATCATTAAAGTCTAAAATAGCAACGGTTCTATTCGCATAATCTTCCTGACTACTTATAGGCACTTCATGAGTTGACACCAGGTATTCATTATAAATGTGCTTTACTTCTTCAACCCAACTGTCAAAAAGTTCAAACCTTTTGACGGAATAATCCTTAGCGATTTCCTGCATAGCAAGAGTGCCAAGTAAGACATTCGTCAATTCGCTCTCTTCATTCATGGCAGAAGCGCCATCTGCATTAAGTTCACAAAACCTGTAACCGCCATCCGGGTAATAAAATAGATCAAATCGACCCATTGGTACATTCGCTTGATAGCCATGCCCGTTCACGGCACTAAGGATTAGTTCTTCAAGCCTGGAATCAAAACCAAATAAAGCCCTGACTCTTGCTTCTTTCATATATAGATCAATTGTGCGGTTGACAATTTTAAAAACATTTTTCACTGCCTCATCGAAGTTATGGAGATCCTGCTTTGTGAATATTTTAGGCACATATAAAAAAGGCACTGGTTTTCCGTCATAAATAGCACCGGATTGACTTACCTTGTCAATCGTCAATTGATAATCTTCAAAATAGTGTTCCGGTTGTCTCATAATCTCTCTTGCTTTACTTGCTTCAACCGTACTCATAGACGACTCCTTATCTCCTTTCTTTAAATGCATTTTATACAGTTATCCACGATATAAACTCGCCTTGCTGATTCCTATAAAGAGATTTAAGCTTTCTAGCCATTGATCCCTCTTTTAATATTAATGCTTTCATTGTCATTAGATATGATGCCTCATCGCACGCCTCAAGCGCCGCCATGGCATCTTCTAATAATGCCAATACAAATGTGGTCATTTCAATTGTTTTATAGTTAAATGCAATTGCCTTCGTCAATTGACTATTAAGCGTTTTTATATCGTCATCTGAAAATGCTTTGGATATTTCATAATATTTATTCAAATTGGCCTGGTTATAAAAAATTCCCTTTATAAGCGCCGGCACAGCCATATTATAAGGATATGGTAACGCATCTGCCATCCGGATTTCTATAAATTTTTTGACTCTGACATCTGGAAAAACCATACTGGTAAGGTGTTCATAATCACTCTCATTAAAATCAAATCGTTCAAGCAAATCAACTAATTTTTCATCTTTGGTAAAAACAGTCTCACCTTTTATTTTCACTAAAATCGGTGGTACTCTCAAAAGATAATCAGCGTAATCTTCAAAATTAAATGTTTTGTCTAAGCTGCCTTCAATCAATTTTGAACGCTCAATATCTGTATTTTCCCAAACCATAATCCTACAATTATCACCTTTATAAATTTCTCCTTCGAAAATTGGGGTTGCGTCAAATATGCGAGCAATAAAAGGTGATAAAAAATTGGCTACTCTAAATTTTTTGATAAAATCTGCTTCATCATGATAATCGATGGAAACTTGAGTTGAAGCAGTTCCTTTCATCATATTGTGAGAATAAATACCCCTATCTGAAAAGTAATCATACATCATTTGATATCTTGCCTTAGGCAATAAGGGCAATTCCTTAATTTTTGTCTTTGGGTGATAGCCAGTCGATATAAGCACTTGATTTTCAACAAGCAGGGGCTTGATCTCACCTAAAACACTTTGGTAGATCTTATTGATTTCACTGACCGTCTTTGCGGTATGAAGGCTAATTTCAACTTGTCCACCTGGTTCAAGCGTAATAGTATGATAATCTTTTGCAACACCAAGCAACTTTCCCCTTTCCTCAGTCAGTACACGCCATCCTCGATGCACTAACTTTTTTAACAATGCATGCTGACCACCAGGTTCATCATATTGATAACTAGACATTGTCACTTGATTAATTAAAAAATGTTCAAGTTCAACACCAATTTTTTCGCATACCTCTTTGCTATTCTGCTTAAAAAAGCTCAATAGATATCGTTTAAAAGCATCTATTTTATTCAATTTACTCTCCAATTATCTCTGGTATTGTTAAACACTAAATCCGCATTCGTTATGGTCTGCAAATCTACATTTAATTCTATACCAAAACAGGAAAAAAAGAAAACCAGCGAAAAACAAAATGATCGAAAATGGCAGCTTAAGGAGTGGCAAGAACGCCATAATATGGATCCGCGTTCTGACGAAAGTTTTTATTTTATAGCAGTACCACAAATTTCTTTGTCTTATATAAACACGCGGATCTGGAGAGAAAGCCTTTGCGGGACACTCTTTCATGGGTTATTATGGTCATGACAGGGGGGATATGGCATGAAGCTGAAAGGGAAAGTGGCGATCATCACCGGGGCCGGCCGCGGGATGGGCCGCGCCATTGCCGGGGGCTATGCCCGTGAAGGCGCCTCTTTGGTGCTCACAGCCGCCCGTGTAAAAAAGGAACTGGACGAAGCGGCGGAGGCTCTAAATGCCTTGGGCGTCCTGGCGGACGTGAGCAAGGAAGAGGATGTGGAGAAGGTCGTCCAGGCCGCTTTACAGAGGTACGGACACATAGACATCCTGGTCAACAACGCAGGCCGGGGCATGAAATATGTGAGCCCCAGTTTCATGGTGGAACCCACCCGCTTCTGGGAGATAGACCCGAAAACCTGGAGGATGATCATTGATACCAATGTCACAGGCGTGTTCCTGATGACGAGGGCCGTGGTTCCCCACATGCTCAAGCAGGGTTGGGGCAGAGTGATCAACGTTTCCATGAGCTACGAAACGATGAAGCGAAAAGGGTTTTCCCCTTACGGCCCTTCCAAGGCAGCGCTGGAATCGATGAGTATTATCTGGGCCCAGGAACTTGAGGGCACTGGCATTACCGTCAACCGCATCCTCCCTGGAGGAGCCACAGACACCAGAATGATTCCGGAAGGCACACCGGAACAGATCCGCCACAGCCTGCTTAGGCCGGAGATCATCGTTCCACCTGCTGTGTACCTTGCCAGCAACGAGTCGGACGGGGTAACGGGGCAGCGCATAGTAGCCCTGGAATGGAACAGGCAATTCGAGTAATACCTATACCGTTTCGCCAAATTCGACAAACGGAGCCGTCCCTGCCGTACAATGCGGAATGGCTTCAATTATCGAATGGAAGTGGTTATAGGGTATGCTGAATATCAGTTCGTCCTTATCATAATCTTGTTGTGAGCGGCGATATCTCA
>JBKQWB010000057.1:0-23049 GCA_052139735.1 Smithella sp.
CCAGTACTTTAGGCATCCAATCGGGTATTTTGTAATCATCAGCATATCCCAGACAGGCAAACACATTCAGTATTGCTATAAGCAGGATTATCAGATAAAAATTTCGTATTCTCATTATAAAACATTCGTAATCGAAACTCTTTTCAATACGTCCAGATCAGATCGTATGTAAATTCCTGAATGTGTCACTTTCAGTTCTTATAAAATGAAATGGCTGATTTGAGTGATTTATAAAAAAGTCTTTATAAATTTCACAAGAACGAGCCCCAAAAGCACTATCATGTAGATTCTCAAAAATAACAGGGCAATTCTGGTCGTTTTAGTCATCTTGATACGCGCCATAAATATTTCCTCCTTATATCTTTATGCCTGTCCTTGTGTTTTTCATGACGTCATTATAGAGAATGACGCCCAGGATGTTATCCACACTATCGGCCACAGGAATCATCCGATAATGATATTTGGCAAACAATTCAGCCAAATCCTCAAGTATATCATCTTGCTTTGCTGTAACTACAGGCGATGTCGTTATATCGGCAAGCATTTTGCTTTGATCAGAGATTATAAGCTCGCGTAAATCGACAACTCCCAAGAGTTTATGACCATCGTGATCAACAATATAGAGATAAGAGATGTTATGGTATTCGAGGCCGGAATGCTGAACCCTGTTCAGGGCATCACAGACACGGACATCTTTCGTCATGACCAGGAACTCTGAGGAAGCCAACTTACTGGCAGTTGTCTCTCGTTCCGATAAAATAGCACGGATCCGTTCAGCCTGCTCTTTCTCAAGTAAATTTATAAACCGAGATACCTGATCGTAGGGAAGAACAGAAAAAAGAGCTGCTAACTGCGGCACCGACATTTCGCTGAAGATCATCCGGGCTCTCTCCTGTCGAATATTGGCGATTATCTGCCGCTGGGCGCGAGGTTCAGCTTCTGAGAGTGCCTCGGCGGCTTTTTCCGAATCAAGTCCTAAGAGGAGCGCCTGCTGTTCTTCTTCAGGTAATTCCTCCAGAATATCGGCCAGATCCTCGCCGGGAAGGTTGGTTAGCTGATTTTTTGTTACCGATAAAGAAACCTTATCTGTTGCAACCACATCTTCGACTGACAATGGCTGAACAAATTTCCAGGAGATGAGATCTTCTTTTATCCATTTGAGTTTTCCCAATCCCCAACGTTTCAGGTGACCAGCAAAAGAAATATCGACATGCGCCAGGAAAAGCCGCTCCTTTGACATTAATAGATGAATATCGTTGACAACTTCAGTACGCCGATCGTCCATATCCACCACGGTCCTTCCCATCAGATGTTTATCCAGAAGAATCCAACCAGCCTGATCGACGAATGGTGGATAAGTTGAATTGTCAGGAGGTTGGATAATAATGGCGTCCTCTTTCAGGCAGATGACCTTTTCCCAGGGGATGAAGACAGTCGGCTTTCCCCAGCCATGCTCTATATATATCCCGACAGCTTCCGGATAAGGCTCCGAGAGAGAAAGCACCAGATCGGTTAATTTTCCAATCCGGTTTTCGGTTTTGTCTATACAAACGGGCTTCTTGATGAGCTCTGACATATAATAGAATTGATAGCCATTCTGCGGCTTGGACTCTTTCATGCCATTCTCTTTCATTATCATTGTGGATCCTCCATCCTTACTTAAACAGTTCAGGGAAAAGGGTGCTGACGCCCAGTAGTGTCGACATTACAACGACAACGGTGACAATCGACCAGTTCATAATATTTTCCCATCTTGTATTGACATGCTTGCCCATGAGCGGTTCGTCATTCAGCAATAAAATCAAAAAGACCAGTGCTGCGGGAAGCAGCGTAACGGCCACGACCTGTACGAACATGGTGATCATTATTAATGGTGCTCCAGGGATCAGGACTACAGCGCCTGAAGTCAACAGCATGAAAAGATAAACAAAATAAAACCAGGGAGCGTCTTTGACTTTTTTGTTCAGGGTATGAGCCCAGCCGAAGACCTCTCCTACGGCCCAGGATGTGGACAGTGAAATACAAAGTGCTCCCAGGAACCCCGCATCGAAAAGGCCAATGGCAAAAAGCCTGCGGGCCAATTCCCCTTTTCCATGCGACAGGAAAGGAACAATGGCTTCCGCCGTTTGCCGGGCGTCTTGTATTTCAATGGAAGGTTTATGATAAAAGAAAACTGCGGCTGTCGTAATTATAATAAACACGGCTACAACACAGGTGGAGACAGATCCTATGAAGGTCTCCAGTTTGCCGAATTTGATGTCATGAATATCGAGTTTTTTATCGACTACGGCGCTTTGCTGGAAAAATAGCATCCAGGGTGCGATGGTTGTTCCGATATTGGCCATAATAATGAAAATCAGCTCAGTGGTCATGCCGCCCATTTTAAAAGTATAAAATCCCTTGAACGCTTCATTCCATGAGGGGGAAGACGGCATAGCCATTGCCCAAAGAGCAGCCGGAATATAAACAAGGTTAAACAAACAGAAGAACAATGTTAATTTCTCGAAGGTCCAGTATTTGCCGGTGACAACGATTGCAAAGAGAATTGCCGTTACCGCAAGGAAAGTGATCCATGCGGGTACACCAAAAAGGCTCATTGCCGCGGTCATCCCTACATACTCTGTTACCAGTGTTAACCAATTCGTAATCGCAAGGTCTGTAAGCGAAAACCAGCCCCAGAAAGGACCAAAAGCGTCAAAGATGGCTTCTGCATGTCCCCGTTTGGTAACAGCGCCCAGACGAACTGTCATTTCCTGGACATAGTAAGCCATAAATACTAATAATATAAACATCCAGAGCAGGGAGAACCCGAATTTGGATCCCGTTACGGCATAGGTAGAAATGCCCCCGGCGTCATTATCAGCCACCATCACGATTATTCCTGGTCCCAGCACGGCAAAAAAAACAATGAGCTGCCTGCGGAAGCGATTCAATTGGTGAATGCTTTTAGAAATCAAATACATTAAAAACCTCCTTTTACGTAGCCAATCCCAGGAAAAGCCTTCCTTTCGTCTAGTGCTACTGGACAAATTTACAGGGGTAATTTTGAAGATTAAGATAATCCCTGCTACTGGTTGTTTTCCGCTCAACAGTTCAGAAAATCAGCCAAAGCAAGGAAGAAGATGAAGAAGCTTGTAGCCGATTATCTCGGGGAGAGCGGGTAAATTATAAAATATCCGTCATGTTTACTACTACTGTCGCCGTCCATGAACGAAACCACCACCTTTTTGATTCATAATTTGGGCATAAAAAAAGGCCATGGGGATACCATGGCCGATAAATGCAGAATGCCTCGAATCCCCTCTCGTTGATTTTCGGCAGTGCACAACGTAGGTCTTTTATGACCAGCTACTTTGGGTAAAGCCTTAATCCGGCAATACCTGGTCTACCCATTGGCGTCTTTCGACATTTCCGGGCAGCAGCCTGTGTTTGTGCAAACGCCTCATGCTAACGAGGAATGAACGTCCCTTTACAGAAAGACTTTCACCTTGTCAAGAAAAAAAGTAAAAATTATTAATAAATTATTCGTCTTACTTTTCAACACAAAACTATGCTTTTTTTATATTAATTAGTTTAAATGGGTGTTGTGCAATATCAAATGTAACAAAAATCCCACAAAACTCCGATCCCCAAACACGCCATCACCCACAACAAGATGGTAATTATTGATAAGGAAACTGTAATAACCGGAAGTTTCAATTTTACAAAAGCTGCTGAAGAAAATAATGTAGAGAATTTGTTGATAATCAGGAATAAGAAATTGGCTGAGATTTATATTGATAACTGGTATAAGCATAAGGAACATTCCGGGAAGTATGAAGGAAGATAATAAATGGCGGATCAACTTGCAACAAAACAGACCAGCAATGAAATTGAAGATGATGTAGCCGAACTGGAACTGGAAGATGATGCCCTGGAAAAGAGGATGAGAAAACTGGAGAG
The DNA here is from genome assembly GCA_052139735.1 of Smithella sp. Classification (GTDB taxonomy): domain Bacteria; phylum Desulfobacterota; class Syntrophia; order Syntrophales; family Smithellaceae; genus Smithella. The sequence goes on from JBKQWB010000057.1 coordinate 3,943, forward strand.
AGAAGCTTCACAATTGTTAAATCATTCAAACAAACTGGTGCAAGAACTTAACAAGGCAAGATCAAAACAGGAACAAACGAAACAAGACGATATTGAATTAAAAGATATATAGAGGAAGAATAAAACCTCCTCAAATGAGTTATTTGAATCATGATCAATAAAGAACGCTACCTTGATATATTATCCCATATTGTGTGGGAATATTGCAAAGAAATCAAACTCAACAATTCTGTATCTGAGGAACGGAAGCAATATATTAAAGGTTATATGGCTGCGGCCAGAGTTTTGAATATTTTCGATTATAAAGAATTAAAAGAGGTTATAGACAAGGTGCATTTTAATGCATTTGGGAAAACTATTGAGGAAAGAAAACAATCTGAATCAAGTGAGTCTTTTTTTAATAAAGAATTTATGGAAATTCTGGCATTCATCCGGGATGGAATTTCTTTGAAGAAGAAATAACAGGATTTTGTAATGGAGGTGAACAGTGGAATTATCAGACATTATCGTCTCACGCAGGAGCATTCGTAAATTCCGGCAGGGGGATATTTCAGCAGATACTGTCCGACGCCTTCTGGATGCCGCACGGCTCGCTCCTTCAGGATCAAATCTTCAACCATCACGCTTTATTGTTGCGCAATCACAGGCTGCCAAAGAGGCTCTTGGCCAGTGTACGCCATACAAATTCATTATCAAAGCTTCAGTTATTTTTGTTTGCTGTGCCGATCTGACGGCAATTTCTTCGAGAGACAAACGTGTGGGAGAATTGCTGGAAGCAGGCGCTTTCGAGGGAGTAGATGTGAATTTCGATATTGCGGCTCCATACACCAGCGCCGTTATGGAGGCCGATGCGGCTAAGGCCTACCTCGCGATGAATGTGGCAATTGCTGTAGAACATATCGCTCTTAAGGCTGTTGATCTTGGTCTAGGCAGTTGCTGGCTGGGGAGGTTTGACCGGGATAAATTAAAAGAATACCTGAAACTTGACGAGAGTATTTACCCGGTAGTGCTTCTGCCTGTAGGGTATCCCGATCAAATACCAAAGGCGAGACCGCGCTTTGATCTGGACACGTTGTTGCTGAAGACAATTTAAAAAAAAGAATCGTTGCTACCATGCTGATTACTTGAATAAAGCTCATGGATAGATAACAGATTTTCACCAGTAATCCTTAAATTAAATAACTATCCACTACGGATACTTTGTAAAAAGATAGTTCTTAAAGATAATAAGAAACCCCTCAATCCATAAAAGCCTTGAGGGGTATGTGTGGGGGTCGTGTGGAGACTATATTTACAGATCATGTTTTTTGTTTTGTCAGCCGACCTTACTCCCCTTGCCTGTTTTGGTTCTTTTATTAAACTTCTTAGCTTACAAATGTTTTTACTGCTTCAATAACCGGGCTGGTGAAAAGAGCCATCAGGATTGTGTAAAGAGCGAACACGCCAACGACTTCGCCAACATACATCTTTTCATACTTGCGTTTAAGGGAAACGATGATCAATCCGCCAACGATTAAGCACCCCAGTTGGAAAAATGGGAAATTGGCTACTCCTGCCGTGGCATACTCAGCAAAGCTGAAAGTTGCCGTTAAAAGAATTACTGCCGCTGCCGCCATCATTGTTCCTAATGTCTTTTTCATGATCTGTTACCTCCTTAAGTAATGTGTCTATTTGCCTTTATTATAATGAAATTAGCGTGCCAAGTTTTCAAAAGAAACAAAGAAGATTGTAAGATGATGATATCTAATATGAATTAACAGAAGTGACAATTAGCAATGACAGAATAAAATGACCGTTTTTTCTATTTGTTTCAATGAAATGATCAAACGGTTTAACGATATATTGAAATATATGGAGACTGGCAGAAGAGTCGGGTATGATAATTATTAAGGAAAGAAAGTATGATGAATGACGAAGTTATTTTAAGTTGCCTTGAAGAATTGGCCGAAAAACTTGATATATTAGTTCGTGATGAAAATATAAACATTGAAGAGTTTTCCAGTTCCGGAGGTCTGTGTCGTGTCGAAGGGAAACATGTTGTTATTCTTAATTCCAAAGCTACGGTGAAAGAGAAAATTCAAGTCATGATCGCGGCACTGCATCAGTTTGACCTTACCAAGATGTATATAAAACCAGTTATACGGGAATTATTGGAAGGATATAAGGAAACATTTCAATGACACCAATAGAATCAATTTATGAAATACAATCAGCTATTCTTGATCTCCAGCAATGCCTTCAGTCCAGGGATGAAGTGGTTTCCTATAGAGCGCAGGAGAGATACGAACAATGGGTTGAAAGGTTCTTTAGGGAGAATGTCAATGTGATAGAATCGGAAAAACGCAAGAGTCTGTGTATTTTATGTTTGCAGGATGTTGATTGTTTTTTAAAGTTGCTGAAGTCAACGGTAGAGGATTATCAATTTAATTAGAGAAATGATGAAGTACCAAAGTGATCAATAAACAATTACATGTCTTTACTAAAAAGAGGTGTCCTACGCGAAAAAATATATTTCTTGTAGATATGAATGCCTTTTTTATCAGCTGTGAAATGACAAGAAACCCTTCTATTGTCGGAATACCGGCCGCTGTTGCCGGCGATCCGAAGAAGCGCACAGGAATAATTCTCGCGGCTAATTATGAGGCAAGATCCTTTGGTGTAAAGACGGCAATGGTTCTTCATGAAGCTTTGAAACTTTGTCCTAAATTAACCATTGTTCCCCCGGATCATCATTTCTATGGGCAAAAATCAGAAGAGGTTATGGACTTGCTATCTAAATACACTCCGGCTCTCGAACAAAACAGCATTGATGAGGCATGGCTTGATATAACAGGGAGTGAAGGACTGTTTGGCAAACCCTTTGATGCTGCACAACGAATAATGAATGAAATAAAAGACAGTCTTGGGCTTTGGTGTTCCATTGGAATAGCTGAAAACAAATTCCTGGCAAAAATGGCGGCTGAAATGAAGAAACCTCTTGGCATCACCGAACTATGGGAAAAGGACATTCCGGTAAAGCTCTGGCCGCTTCCAGTTAAAAAAATGTATGGTGTTGGCGCTAAAACAACCGAAAAGCTAAACCGTATGGGAATAAAAACGATAGGTGATCTTGCTACATCCAAAGAAAACCTTATTATTAACACTTTTGGTAAAGGTGGATTTGAAATTCATCGGCATGCAAACGGAATAGACGACTCTCCTGTTCTGGCTCGCGTGGATGATGATGTTAAATCAATAGGACGCGAAAAAACATTGCCGGAAGATATTGCAGATATTGAAAAGGCAAAAATTGTTCTGATGGAGCTTGCCGATGATATTGGCATGACTGTAAGAAAACAGGGCAAAGAAGGTCGCACTGTACATATTACCCTTAAATATTCCGACTTTCATTCTGTAACAAGACAAATGACTATTTCTGCAACATCCATTACTAGGGAAATATACCAGGCCGGTTGCAGGCTACTTGAACAAAATTGGAATAAGTCGCATCCGGTAAGATTGATCGGAATAAGCATATCGGAGTTTCATGAAGATGGCTCTTCTGAACAGTTGTCACTTTTTGATCCGATGCAGGGAAATGTTCAAGCCGGTAAAAATAAGCAAATTGACAAAGCTATGGACAAAATAAGGAACAAGTATGGCTCCGAAAAAATAACCATAGCCACATTGGTCAAGACAGAAAAAAGCAGCAGGTGATGGCTACCTACTGATAACCAATACCTGTCAGGAAGAAGTCGATTATTTGTTACACTACAAACAAACGATTTTGAAAAGTCTTGATGTTGAGCATTACAAAAAGAAAGAGTGCATATTTTCTATCGATAGCTACTAAGAATATCTCTACTTCTCGACTACATCATGCATCCCTGCTGCGGCTTAAAGTGCATTAGGGCTATGCGGAATTGAGGCGTCGGAAGTCGTGGATTGCAGTCACTGCGATGCATTACGACAGACGTAAGCAAATGGACTTCCATCCTGGCTCAACGCAACCTGCCTAACCCGAAATAGAGCCTGCCAGAGTGGCCAAAATGGCACCGTTGATAATCCAAGCTTAACAATCAAGGCCTCCCAGCATGCAAACAACAGAACTCGAAAGAGTTCTGTTGTTTGCAGGGTCATCATCATAGCAAATGTTGATGAGAACTAGGATTCTTTATAAGAATATGGGTTTAATCAACCTTAATGACGACTGCATCTCCCTGGGCCAGGCCGCCGCAGATGCCTGCGACTCCGTAGCCGCCACCCCGGCGCTTAAGCTCATACATCATGTTCATCAGGATGCGTCCTCCGCTCGCTCCCACCGGATGGCCGATGGCAATGGCCCCGCCGTTAGGATTGGTCCGCTCAAGAAGCGAGCGCCACTTCTTCTCGTCCTTATCGGCCAGTATCTTTGTCGATACCAGCGTAACCGCGGCAAAGGCTTCGTTGATCTCGATGATCTTCATGTCGTCGATGGTGAGCAATGCCCGCTCAAGGGCTTTTCTGATGACAAAACCCGGTAACTCCGCCATCCGTCTTGGTTCGCTTGCCCCACTCGCCACGGATACTATTGTAGCCAGAGGTTTTATACCCAGTTCCTCAGCCTTAGACCGCCGCATGATGATCAGAGCGGCGGCACCTGCGTCAAGGCCCGGGGCATTGCCCGCAGTCACCGTGGGGCTGCCGTAGATGGTCTTTAGTTTGGATAAAGCCTCCATGGTGGTATCCGGCCTGGGCAATTCATCTTTCTTGAAAATAAAAGGCTCACCTTTTTTCCGGGTTATCTCAACAGGCACCAGTTCATCATCGAACCAGCCATTCTTATCGGCCTGTGCCCATTTTCTGTGCGATCCTACCGCCCATGCATCCTGCTCTTGCCGGGAGATGCCATACTCGATGGCGATCTCTCCGGCGTCCTTGCCCAGCGGGGTATATTCCCGGTAGGTAATCGGGTTCAGGTAATCCTGCACCAGAAGCGGTTTCATGCCCGAGCCCCAGCGGTGCCCGTTCATGAGGAGCGGGGTGTTGCTCATGTTCTCGGCGCCCACGGCCATGCAGGTGTTCGCCTCGGCAAGCAGTATAGCCCTGCGGCCCAGTTGAATCGCGCAGAGCGACGAGCAGCATGCCCGGTCTATGGTAAGGGATACCAGGGTATTGGGCAGCCCTGCCCGCAGGAGCGCCTGCCGGGCATTCACATTGTCATAAAGGGCGGCCTCGGCCTGGTCGCACATGCCGTAGTACAGCTCGTTCAGATCTTCACCCTCGAGACCTGCCCGTTTCAGACTCTCTTTCATCACGATGACACCGAGGTCAGTGCTGTGCATCTCCCTGAGCACCCCGCCGAACTTTGAAAAGGGTGTACGAACTCCGCTTACAATAACAACATCATTTTTATCTTTCATATAGTGCTCCTTTTTATCGTATCTGGTCGCCCTTGTCGATCCCGCACAGGTACTTGGCAACCTTCTGCTTATTCTTCATGTTTATTAATCTGGCGATCATAATCCGCTGTGCCTGTGGTGAGCCTGCCCCATGCATGGACTCGGTGAGATAACCCACGGCAGCGGTGCCCATGGTGATGTTCTCGATGAGCCTCAATATCCTCATCCGGTACTCTGTCGGGACATCGGCTTTGGTCTGGTAATATTTCTTCACCCACTTGCCCACCTCTGGCGAGTTGATGTCCGCCTCCGATGGACAGGTGACTACCAGACCCCCTGCGATATCCTGAGCAAGCCTGGCGATCTCATAGGGGAACCGGGTGATATTCTGCTTGTGCACGTTGGCCAGAAGCATATCCACCAGGTACGTTCCACTCGCCTCCTTATGACCTTCCGATGCGCACGCGAGGCATCCGCAGTAGAGTGTCTCGTTCAGATGATTCATCTCGATGATCTTGTCTTTCACGTGAGAGGCCTTATCCGCGCCGTTGTACTCAGCAACAGTCTGGGCCGCGCCAATTAAGACATCGCCCACGCCCACTTTGCAGGCATAGCTCTGGCGATGGTAGGCTGAAAAGTTCTCCACCAGCTGCGTGGTAAAATCAAATTCCTTGTACATGAACACCCGCTCCCAGGGCACGAACACGTCCTCAAAGACCACCAGGGCCTCGTGACCTCCATAGTACATGTTTCCCCGGTCAAAGGTCATGCCTTCGAGTTTCCTGGTGTCGCAGGACTGCCTGCCCATAATGTAGGTGATGCCTGCTGTATCGCTCGGCACCGCAAAGGCCACCGCATAATCCTTATCCTCTTCCCGCATGGTGATAGTGGGCATTACGATGATCTCGTGGGAGTTCACAGCACCGGTCTGATGTGCCTTTGAACCCCTGACTACGATTCCGTCTTTCCTCTCCTCCACCACGTGGAGAAACATGTCCGGATCGAATTGTTTGTGGGGAGGTTGTGACCGGTCGCCTTTGGTGTCGGTCATGGCGCCGTCGCAGACGAGATCGTTTTCCTGGACGTATGCAAGGAATTTCAGAAAGCGCTTATTGTACTGAGTGCCGCACTTGGCGTCGATGGCATGGGTGGTGATGGAAAGAGCGTTCATGGCGTCCATGCCTACGCAACGCTGGAAACAGCACGCGGTGAGCGAGCCCAGGAGCCTGCCCATCTTGCTCTTCTTCACCAGGTCATCCACGCTCTGGTGGATATGGGTGAACCGGTTGATCTTCTTGCCCGTAAGGTGGGATTTGACCGTCATGATGTCTTCATATTCGGGCTTCTGGGCAAATTCGTAAGTGGCTGCAACCGAATTCATGGACGGCCGGATAATGGGGTCATCCACCACATTATCGATCTTCTTGCCGAACATATACACGTTGGGCTTCAGCTTCCTTAAACTTTCTTCATATTCTTTGGCATTCATAAGTTTGCTCATTTGATCCTCCGTTACCTTCATTTTCTTCCGGCCCTGTCATCGTGAAATCATGTTCTAAAAAAGATGCCACGCAGTCCAAGGCGGATTATTTTTTCTTTCTCATAGCCGCCAATTTTGCCTGAAGCGCATCTATGCGTTTGTGATTGTCATTTGAACCGATATATGTCCTGAAGAGCCATTCCTGGACCCTCATGGCATCATCCAGGCCAGAACCCATGAGATTGTGTGTCAATTGTTTTGTATCTTTCAGACAGCCTCTGTCGTACGTTGCCATCTCCCGGGCAATGACACCTACTTCCTCAAGAAGTTTTCCCTCGGGAAAGATTTTGGTGACATACCCCATGCGCATGGCCTCATGGGCATCGTAGATCCGCCCGGTAAGGGCTACCTCCAGGGCGTTCCCCATACCAATGATCCTCCAGAGAGGATCGATAATAGGGGTCAATGACAGAACAATCTCCCGCTGCCCAAACTTTGCCCGTTCTGAAGCGTACCGGATGTCGCACATCTGGGTCAGATCAAAACCGCCTGCAATGGCAGGCCCTCCCACGGCGCAGATGACAGGCTGGCTGCAGAATAGTATGGACCGGTAGGCCCTCTGGAACAAGGCTGTATAGGCTTCGTTGGAAACCTTCTTCAGCTTTCTGATGACGTTAAGGTCAAACCCTGCGGAAAAGTATTTTTCACCACCGGTCAATACGATGACTTTCACCCCTTTCCTGCTTGAGAGGTCGGAAAACATTTCCTCTATCTCATCAAGGACATCGGGGGTTAAAGAGTTTCCCTTATCAGGGCGGTTGATGGTGACGTTTGCCACATGCGCGTCAACATCCAATAAAAGATATTCTGCCTTCATGTTCCATTCTCCTTATTCGGGAATAGGTTGCTTTTGAACCGCCCGGTATTTCATGATATATTGCGCTCCCGCTTGTCTGCCCAGTTCATAATCGGCATTCAAAGTCTCATCATCCGATCGAAGCCTGGCAGAGCGGAGCTGGGGCGGTGGTGATATCTCAAAAATTCTTGCATCACCGGGCGGGTTATGGATAAACCGGACTGCTTCCTTATATATCCGGTTTAGAATTCGGATCCGTGAGGAGAGCGCAGGATACCCTCTGAGAAACAATGTGGCTATGAACGCGTCCAGAAACCATCCCTTGGATTTGTTTGCCGGCCGCGTGCGAATCACCACGATGTTCCGCGCGCCACGCAGATAAGCCTCTTTCACGGGCAACGGTTCCGCCACTCCGCCGTCGGCAACAAGCATTCCTGAAAGCTCCACGAAGCCCCGGTACATCACAGGCAGGGCGCTCGATGCCAACAGGGTTTTATGCAGAGTAGAGGCATCTGGCCTTATGAAAACAGCGTCTCCTGTATGCACATCCGTGACGCCCACCAGAAACTCACGCGACTCTTGGGAGGTGGCCATCTTTGCGTCCAGAGGATCATGAGCGGCAGCATATGCCCACAACCAATCCAGATCCATGAAGTGACCGCCTGCAAGGAACCTCGGAAGGCTGATGAATTCCTTTTGGTTCATTGGCCCGTTGCTGAGCCGGTAGTATCTCCGATACTGGCCGGCAAGATACGATGCAAGCGTTACAGCCCCTGCAGAAACCCCGATGAATAGATCAAAGGGATTGAACTTCTCCTGCAGAAATTCATCGAGTACGCCGGCAGCAAAGATGCCTCGCATCCCTCCGCCTTCAACAACCAGGGCCTTCTTGACCTCCTTCATTAAAAACACCTTTTGATGCCATGAAATTGTTTAGTCTTCATAGAGCTTCTTGAGCATGTCTCCGTACTTCTTCATGACATTGACTCGTTTAAGTTTCATTGTTTGGGTGAGCATTCCATTATCCGCCGTGAAGTCTTCCGCGATGAACAGGAACTTCTGCGGCACTTCATAGCCGCCATAGGTCTTGCGCAGATGAGCAACAATATCTTTGGACAGATAATCCTGCAAATCTTTGTTCTTCAGGGATTCTTCCAATGTATCTTTCAACCAGGCCTTGGCGTTAGGATCCGCTTTCAGTGCGGCAAAGTCTGGAACGATGATGGCCACATTGTAGTCTTTACCCTCGCCGTAAAGTATCGCGTTAAGGACATAGCGCAGTAGCCTTATTTCATTTTCAATACTTTCCGGGTGGACATACTTGCCGTTGGCCAGCTTGTACTCATCCTTAAAGCGGCCGGTGATATGCAGGTAACCTTCTTCATCCAGCCAGCCGCGGTCGCCGGTGCGAATACCGGGAAAACCGTTCCATGTATCCGGCATCATAACTTCAGCCGTTTGCTGCGGTTTTTTGTGGTAGCCCATCATGATATGAGGACCGTACGCGATGATTTCACCATCGTTGCTGTCCTTGCCCACGCGTGATTTGTCGATCACCACATGCATGTTTTTCACAACCTTGCCGACGGTTCCATACTTGTTGCCGTATTTGGGTGAGTTCATGGTGATAGTGGGCCCTGTTTCCGTCAGACCGTAACCGTCAAATGTCGGCTGGCCGATATCTTTAAAGAAGAGAGCAATTTCCGGTTTCATCAGCGCGCTGCCGGTCACGAAAAATTTCAGATTGCCGCCGAATACATTGCGGACCTGAGAGAAAACCAGCGCATCGTAATCGTTAAACTCTTTTGTTTTTTCCTTCAAGTCTCTGTTTTTGATAGCTTCCGCTACTGCCAAATCGAAGAATTGCTTTTTAACCGGATCGGCGGCAACCCCTTGTTGAATGGTATCATAAACCTTGTTGACGATGCGGGGAACGACGGAAAGTCCTGTGGGTTTGACTTCCTGAAAATTCTGAATCAGTTTTTCCACGGATTCGGCAAATGCGATACCGCCGCCGCAATGTATGTAATCATGGAGATCGGCGGCCTGACCAAAGACGTGTGCCCAGGGCAGAATAGCCACCACATGCATAGTTTTATCCAAACTGAACATGTCCACGCCAGCGCATCCGCATAAGGTAAGAGACCCGTGAGAAAGCATGACACCCTTTGGATCACCGGTGGTGCCGGAGGTATAGATGATGCTGGCCATATCCGACCAGTGAGGCTTGATGGACGGCACAGGGTGTTTCTTGCCCATTGCTTCCAAAGCATTCATGGAATTCTCACCCTCACCGTAAATGATAAAAATTTCCTTTAACGTGGGTATTTCTTTTTTAAAATCCTTGACCTTTTCATAAACGCCGGCGTCACGGACAAAAAGGAATTTAATTTCAGCGTCGGCGACAATGTACTGCATGACTTTCGTAAGTTCCTGCAGGTACATGGGAACGAAAACACCGCCCAGGCCGTGGACAGCCTGCTCGCAGATAAACCATTCCGTGCAATTATTGAGAATGACGCCTACGGACTCGCCTTTGGATAAACCAAGTTTATTCAAGGCACCCCGCAGGTTATCAACTCTGTCGGCTACCTGCTTGTAGGTCACCCATTCATACTGTCCGGACGCGGGATTCTTTACACCGAAGAGTCTGTTGTCCGGCCATTTCTTCACGCTGAATTCAAAGAGATCTATAAGGTTGTTTGGACTGGTATAATATTTATCAAGTTCCTTGATTTGTGCTGCTGATATGTCTTTCATGGTTGCCTCCTCATTTTGTATGCTCAATGGTCTTTCCGGTGTCTATACGGAAATGATAGATATTGCCGGGCTTTTCTTCCTTGTCGAACATGCGCCCGCCGTCCTTGACGGCGAAACCTCTGCTGTGGTCGGTCTTGTGTTATATTATCCAAAACAAGCCTCGTCCACATCTGCCAGCGAAAAATCATCGTTACTCAAGGCCATAACCTTGCCTTGGATCACGGGCAGAACGCGCGAGATGAAGAATTGGGCCGTGTGGATCTTGCCGCTGTAGAATGCCACCTCAGAATCACTGAGCACAAGACTGCGGCGTTGCTCATTGTCCCGAGCTCCTTTCTCTTCAAAAAATTTATTAAGCCGCTTGTTTGCAATGACCGCCTGCCACAGGTGCATCCAGCCAAGCAGCGTGTCCCCCACAATCTCCATCAGGGGGGTGGCACTCATGAATGCATCATGAACCCGACCGGCTTGAATCCCAGAGGTGAGATGGGAAACTGCATCGAGCATCTGTGTCCGGGCCATCTTGACTGCTGAGGAATTTTTTTTCAGGGCAGGTATGCCGTCTGCGGTCTCTATGGTCTTATCGATCTGGGCTATCAGGTGTTTCATTACCTCTCCCTTGGACATGGGAATCTTCCGGGAGAGCAGGTCAATGGCCTGAATGCCGTTGGTTCCCTCGTATATGCCCGTAATCCGGCAGTCGCGAGTATTCTGTTCCACCGGGTAATCCTGGCAGTATCCGTATCCGCCAAATACCTGTATGGCCGCATTGCATACCTGAAATCCCATATCACTCGTGTATGATTTACAGACGGGCGTCAGAAATTCGATCAAACCATACAATTTTTTCTGCTCCTGTTCATCAGCAGTGGAATTGCGCTTGTCTATACAAAAAGCGGTATAATAGTTCAGAGCCCTGAGTCCCTCCACATAAGCTTTCATCCACAGGAGCGATCTGCGAATATCCGGGTGAGCAATGATAGAAACCGGTTTTGCCGCAGCCCCTTTCTGGGTAATGTCTGTTCCCTGTATGCGCTCCTTTGCGTAATCCCTTGCATTCAAGTATGCCGTACCGGCAAGGCCCTGGGCCTGCATGGCCACAACGAGACGCTCCTCGTTCATCATGTAGAACATGGCCGGGATACCCTTGCAGCGATCTCCGAGCAGTTCACCAATACAATCGCCCAAGTCGCCAAAGATAAGCGAGCAGGTTGCAGCACCCCGAATGCCCATTTTGTGCTCAATGCCCGAGCAGGAAACGTCGTTGGACTTTTCCAGGGAACCATCGTTGTTCACGCGGTGCTTGGGAACGATGAAAAGGGAAATCCCCTTGATTCCTTCGGGATCGCCGTCCACTCTGGCCAGCACGGCATGGATAATGTTGGGTTTGCCGTCATGATCCCCTGCGGTAATAAAGCATTTCTGGCCTGTGATCCGGTAATACCGGTCATCAATCTTTTCCGCCCTGGTGATGATGCGAGCAAGATCGCTCCCGGCGCCGGGTTCGGTGAGACACATAGTTCCCCCCCATTCAAAGCCGAGGAGCTTTTCCAGATAGAGGTGTTTCTGCTCCTGGGTGCCAAAGAGCTTGACGAGCAGGGCTGTGCCGTGGGTAAGAGTCATATACTGGCTCATAGCCATGTTGCCGGCTACAAAGGCCTCATACGCCGCAGTAAACAGGGTAAGCGGCAATCCCTGTCCACCGACCTCCGGCTCTTCAACGGACGCCACCCATCCCTGCCGGGCATACTGCTGCAAGGGTCCGTGGAAAGATGGCGGTAGGGTAACTTTTCCCTCTTTCCACTGGGCTCCGATGCGGTCTCCGTCAACGTTAGTGGGGGCCAAGTCGTTCTGGGCAAACTTCACCGCTTGATCCAAAACCATGTCGAATTCCTGCTTCGAAAAATGGCCGTATTTTTCCGATGCGGTCAGTGCTGTAATGCCGAGTTGCTCATAGAGCACGAAATCCATGTCCCTTCTATCTACTATACTGCTTGCCATTTATTATCTCCTACTTATCTTTGAATTCAGGTACGCGTTTTTCCATGAAGGCTGCTGCGCCCTCTTTCTTGTCTTCACTTGCGTAACATATGCCGAACATCTCGCGTTCAAGCTTCATTCCCGTGTGAAGATCCATGGCCGATCCTTCGCCGACGGCCTGGATAGCGGCCCCAACAGCAATACGGCTTTTTGATGATATGGTGTCAGCAAGCTTCATGGCTTCCGGGACGACGGTCCCCTTTGGCACCGCCCGGTTGACCAATCCGTATGTTTCGGCCTGTCTACCGTTGACAAAATTTCCCGAAAGGATGAGTTCAAGAGCCCGGGCTCTGCCGATGAGGCGCGGCGTCCTTTGGGTGCCACCGTAGCCCGGGATGATGCCTAGCTTGATTTCCGGCAATCCCAGAGTGGCAGTCTCGTCGGCCAGTCTGATATGGCAAGCCAGAGCCATTTCCATGCCACCGCCGAGGCAGAAGCCGTTGATAGCAGCAATGATGGGCTTGTCCGAATGCATCATAAGGTTCGAGAGCTCCTGACCATTGATGAGAGACTCCGCCCCTTCTTTGGCGGTTGTAAAGTCGTTCAGTTCGTTGATATCCGCTCCCGCGATAAATGCCTTTCCTGCACCGGTAAACACGATGACCCGCACTTCTTCGTCATGAATGGCCTTGATCAGGGTGTCCCGAATCTCATCCAGTACACTCCAACTCAGCGCATTCATGGGCGGATTGTTGATCTTCATAAGGGCTACGCCTGTGCCATTCACAGTGTACGTGCACCGCGATTCCTCATTGACTTTTTTCATAGTAAAACCTCCGCTGTATTTTCACCATTTAACTTTTCGTTAATGGTTAATTTTTTTACTTGTCATCGATGCCCTTCCAGGGAATAATTCCCGCTTTACGCTTTGCCATCTCCTCGTACTTCCTGAGCGGAGATTCTGCCAGGATCATCATCTTCTGTGCCTCCATGGAGCCTTCCGCATGCACGGTAATTACCTCGTGGAAGGCGGACTCATGGGAGCAAGTCTGGCGCATGGTCTCGTGGATCATCTTCATACGTTCCTCTGTACTGAACTTTGCCGCGCCACCCAGGTAGTGTTCCAGGTAGCCGTGGAGGTCCGGATGGTCCCAGTCCTTCTTGTCCGGCGCTGTACCGATAATGCCCCCACCAATATCCTGGATGAGTTCGATGAAAGAGTGATATTTGCTGGCAAAGTGGAGCTTGGCCATGTTGGCGATTAGCGGGTTTGGAACCGCGATGTCGCCGTACATGACAGGGTCGAAAGCCGCTGCATTGGTCAGGGCGCGGAGCGTCTCCACATAGGCCGCGATGTCGGCGAGCTTATTGCGTATGTGCCCGACCTTTTCCAGTCCGTTGTATTTAGCCATGGCCACGGCGCATCCTGCAGCGGTTTCCACCAGAGGGATCTTGTAGCTGATAGCCGTGAAGCGGTGAAAGGTCGCAAAGGTATACGCAAGAAGCATGGAATGCTGCCACTCGCCGCACATGAAGACCCTCTCCCAAGGAACGAATACATTGTCGAAGATGATAATAGCTTCGGTCAGAGTCCTGATAGGAGTGTCCGGATGAAAGTCATGCTCAGTCCATGCTCCCCTTCCGCCACGGCAGATAAAGGTTATCCCTTTGGTATTGGCCGGTATAGCGAAGCTTACTGCATACTCCGATTCGTTTTCCCGCATCTGACGGGTGGGGATGACCACTATCTCGTTTACGATTGGTCCGCTCGTTATATGCGCCTTGGCGCCCTTGATAATGATACCGTCTTTGTTCTTGTCCACCACATGAACATAGTAGTCCGGGTGCTTCTGGTTCGCCGGTTCTTTCGACCGGTCACCTTTCACATCGGTAACGGCACCACAGGTAAAAAGATCATTCGTTCTAAGATATTCCAGGAAATTTGCGGCATTGTCCTGATACTCTTTCTTGCCCATCTTGCCGGCCACAACAAAAGCGGCATTAAGGCAATCCGTGCCGATATCGCGTCCGAAAGGCAGATCTCCCAGAATCTCGATGGAACGTCTGATCATCTTGGAGCGGTTGGCAAGATCTTCTTTTGTGTGTGGCGTTATATAGAAACGGCTGATTGGTTCACCCGTAACCGGATGGGGAGCTACATAGAGATCCCGCACAGCAGGATCTTTGGATGCGCACAGCTCATAGGCGCCTCCCACGGTGTCGCAGGTTGGACCCAGCACCGGGTGGGCAGTGACATCTTCCACCTTTTCGCCCATGATGTACACGCGTCTGCCGTCACGCAGGCTTTTTTTATATTCGTCTACGGTTCGGATGGCCATGACGTTTCCTCCTCTGCACTAAAAAGTATGATTGGTAATTGACTGTTTTAAAACAGCATCATTACGCTTTAACAGCCTTTTTCTTAGCCAGTGACTCCAGTATCTTCACTATGCCCAGGATTCCTGCAATGAACAGCGCGCCACCGACGACTTCAACACCCATCCATGAAAAAACATTGGGGTCCGGGGCCTTGGCTGCCAATGCAGCCACCAGAAAATACATGAAGGTGTAGTTGTTGAATAAAACAGGAACAACCTCTCCCAAGGCCACAATGGCATAAACAAAAACGAGAATGTACAGCAATTTTGCCGGTTCCAGCCCCAAGGAAGGAGCCGCGGCCTCAAGAAAGATCTTGATAATGATCAGATTGGCGATTCCGAAGAGCCCCCCAACAAGTATGTTGGCGGCCTTTTTCATATCCATGTGCGCCTCAAAGAAAAAGATCATAACCATGAACGCCGGCCATGTCGCAAGTTTGAAATGTCCCAGAACGATCTCTCCCAATGCAACCAGGAAAATCAGCAATACTCCGAAAATAAGTCTGTCCTTACTCAGTTTAGCCATTTTTCTTCCTCCTTCATTTAATTATTTTTTCTGTCATGAAATGACAACATCATTTCTTCCCATAATGATAAAAGCCATTACCCGTTTTACGGCCATAGTCCCCGCGTGCATACCGCTCAACAATACTGGGACTCGGCCTGTCAGCAGGATTGCTGGTTTCCTGAAATCTTTCCATGGTAACAAAATATTCCAGGTCGATTCCCGTCATATCCAGGAGCTGCAAAGGTCCCATGGGATGTCCAAGTCCGTTGCGGGCGGCATTATCGATATCTTCGATGGATGCAATACCGAGATCCAAAAGAGAGCAGGCTTCCCTGGTAATTGCGCTGAACATGCGATTACAGATAAAACCGTAAATCTCTTTATTCACCTTTGTCGGTGATTTACCCAGCGCGCGACTTACCTCCATAACCGTATCGACCGTTTCGGCGGACACGTGGGGACCCTGAACAACTTCTACCAGTTTCATAACCAGCGCAGGATTAAAGAAGTGCATGTTGAGTACTTTATCCGGACGTTTTGTCGCATCCGCTATTTTAGAACTGACGATATAGGAACTGTTCGTGGCCAGAATTGTATGGGGCGGACAAATTTTATCAAGCTCGCTGAAAAGGGATCGTTTGGCCTCCAGAATTTCAATGATGGCTTCGATAATCAGATCGGCATCCCCGGCTGCAACTGCGAGATCTTCAGTGAAGCAAAGACGTTTGTGAATATCATCAACTTCCGATGCCTGCAGCTTTCCTTTCTCCATGTGATCGCCCAGCCATTTATCGGCAAAATCCTGGGCACTTTTCAAAACAGGAGATATGCTGTCAGTACAATATACTTTGAATCTTGACAGAGCACACTGAAGAGCAATCTGCCTACCCATATTTCCCGCCCCTACGACACCAATGGTTTTGATTTCCATATCCTGTTTGCTCCCTTAAATTCGTTCTAATTGATCATCATAGGAGCAAGCCCCTTGATAATCTCTAATGATTTTAGAATACTTTGCAGCAATAGTTGTGCCACAAAAATGTATGTTAAAAGACGAAATATAAAAACAAATTATATTAATTAGATGAAGTAATACGTCTTTAATCTTCCAAATGAATAATCAAAATCGCCACCCCAAATTGATTCATATATGAATCGTATGTGCCAATTTTGATTTATTTTTGAATCATTGAAGATTTTGATTTATTTTTGAATCACTTTGTAATAGAGATAATGAAAATTTATCGTGTCGAGATATTATTTCTCTGGGAGGATATGCCATGGATGATCTTAAGGCGGCTCATTTTCTGGATCAGTTAAACAACCTCTTGATTGAAACAAAGACCTTGAAAATGAATGAAAAAGTCAGCGATTTTATGAGACCCAGCCCCATAGTCATAAAAAGTACCGCGACTTTGAAGGATGCCATTGAAATCATCATTGATAACAAGATAGACGGAGTTCCCGTTGTCGACGAGGAGAACATGATGGTAGGCCTCGTTACAAAAACCCTGGCCTTGAGAGAAATCAACAAAAGCGACGATCTCCAACAGAATATCAGCAAAATCATGAAAACGGATCCGATCGTGACGGAACCCGGCGAAGATATATCGACTCTGATCACCGTCAATGTCGGATGCCTTCCGGTTGTCAGTGATAGAAGAGTCGTGGGCATGGTTACCCTGTCCGACACTGTCAGAGCCTATTTCAGTTCAATCTTAAATCTGAAGGAAGAACTGGATACAGTCATCAACTCCGCTTATAACGGCATCATTACCATCGATACTGAGGGTAATGTCCGTCTTATCAATTCAGCAGCGGAGAAAACCCTGGGTATGCTGAAAAAGGATGCTCTGGGGCGTCCCCTATCCCAGATATTACCGGATTCCAATCTTTACGATGTCGTGCGCAGCGGTAAAACCGACTTTGGACAAAAAATAAAATTCAAAGACAAGATCCTGGTTACGAATAAAAGTCCTCTGGCGCATAAGGATAATATTATCGGCGCCGTTGCCGTCTTTCAGGATATTTCCGATTTCGAGCTGATATCGGAAGAATTGAATTATACAAAGAGTCTGAAAGAAGAACTGGCAACCATCATCGAGTCGTCTTTTGACGGCATTTATCTTACGGACAGCATCGGAAGAATTCTGCGTGTCAATGAAGCCTTTACACGAATAACCGGCATAGGAAACGAAGAGCTTCTCGACAAAACCGTCGATGAGCTTGTGGAAAGGGGCGTCTTCAAGCAGGCCATACCTCTTGAGGCTTTGGCGGACGGCAGGCCTGTCACCATTTCTCAGGAAGTGAGAACCGGAAAAACCATATTGGTGACAAGTAATCCGATCATGGATGCGGACGGACACATTTCACGCATCGTTCATAATGCACGGGACATCACGGAACTAAACAATCTCAAGAATAAACTGGAACAGGCGGAAAGCTTAAGCCAGCATTACCGTGAGCAACTGAATAAAATAAAAATATCAAATAAATACATTGCGAAGGCGCGCAGTTCCAAAGCCTTGATTGAACTGGTCATGCGGCTCAGCGCTGTGGATACGACGGTCCTCATCACGGGTGAATCCGGAGTCGGTAAAGAAATCATCGCACAGATACTGCACGAGAACAGCGACCGGCGGGATAAATTGATGGTTACCGTTAATTGTGCCGCCATACCGGAAAACCTCCTGGAATCGGAACTATTCGGATACGAAGCCGGAGCATTTACAGGGGCCAGCAGGAAAGGTAAAATCGGCGCATTCGAATTAGCCGACGGTGGGACCATCTTTCTGGATGAAATAAGTGAGCTGCCCTTTAATCTCCAATCAAAGCTGCTTAGGGCTCTTCAGCAAAAAGAAATCACCCGCCTGGGAGGCAATAAACCGTTGAAAGTGGATGTAAGAATCATTGCCGCTACAAATCAAAATCTGCTGGACATGGTAGCGAGAAAGGAATTTCGCAATGACCTGTTCTACAGACTCAATGTAATTCCCGTTAACATTCCACCTCTGAGAGACAGGAGAGAAGAGATTCCCGATTTCGTTTCTCATTTTACGAAACTGTTCAACAAGAAGTACAATATCAATAAACGATTCGATGAAAGGGCCGTCCATAATCTTATGCAATATAACTGGCCGGGTAATGTTCGGGAATTGCAAAATTTGATAGAAAGAAATATGATCACTTCCGAAAAAGATGTGATCAAAAATCTGGACTTCGGAGAGGACAAACCCGACAGATACCGAACAGACACGGCATTCAAGGAGCCTCTACCGGCATTGAAATTAAAAACAGCCGTGGAAAATCTGGAAAGAGACATCATTCAGGAAGCGCTGCACCATCATGGCACATCAAGAAAAGCTGCTTTTGCCTTAGGTATCAGCCAACCGACAATCGTCCGCAAGGCTTCAAAATACAAAATTAAGGTAAAGGCATGTTAAGCATGTTCCCAGGGTTTGAGCTGTTATCAAGGCGATGAAGAAATAATTTTGTAACCAATTTCAGAATCATGAAAAGATTTTAAGTCCCCATGATCTTGCGGTCATGGGGACTTTTTCTTGGGTAACCCATATGATAACGACAGACAGTTTAAGGCTTGTCATCGGATGGCTAATCGTTAAAAATTACTAACGTCGCGTTTAGACGTACTCTTTATAGGCCGAATCGTACATGATTGATTTGATATGGCCGGGCAGATCAGCAGGTTCAGGCATTTGGGTAAGTCCCCGCGCGAAGACGACTTTTGCTACAGCCACGGCAATATTGGCCGATACTTCGCGAAT
>JBKQWB010000058.1:0-14868 GCA_052139735.1 Smithella sp.
CTTTTCCTTAACGCTCATCACAACGGCTCTTTACCATTGCAACTCAAGGTGGTTTGAAGCCAGTTCCTGCAAACCGGCTCCGAGGGCCCTCACCCCTCATCTTTTGTGCAGCCTCGTGGCGCACTTATAGATTGAAAGAGAGTAACGAAATAATCACTTTCCCGGAGTTGAGCGACAAGAATCGGGAGATTTTCAGGAAAGTTGTCAAGGAGCTGCAAGATAATGTCGCTTCCTCGTGAGAAACAGAAATATTATCTCGATTCTTTGACACCTAAAGGAGCCACAACTTTCCAGAAAAAATCAAATAAATTGTTTATTGTCTCGGCCAGTTTCCATTTCATGCCATAGACATACCAGTTTTGTATGTGCCTGTGCATAATCATTATATAAAGGTCGGCAAAATAATTATTTTCCATATCCGAAATAACCACTCCTCTTTTTTTGGCTTTTACGACTATCTCGTTTAATATATCTATTTCTGTCTTCCTTTTATAAGACTTGTTCGCCATAAAGCTTTTCAATGGAACTGTAATAAAAGCCGTAATGGCAAGTTCAGGATTGTCGTCGAAAAAATTCATCGTAACCCAAAATAACTTTCTAAACATCTCGCGTATATCCTCATCAGCGCCCGCAAGATGCATCCTCAACAATGATGCAAGATCGCGTAATTTTTCGTCAATTATTGAAAAAAGAAGGTCTTCTTTTGATGAAAAATATTTGTATATGGTTCCCGTGCTGATTCCACTTTCTTTTGAGATATCACGTATATTGACCGCATGGAAATCTTTCAGGGAAAATTGCCTCAACACAACAGGATATAGACGTTCTTTTAATTTTTCAGGGATTACCGGTTTTTCTGTGATCATAATATCTTTACTTTCCATATTATAACTGCATACAGAAATTTAGCTGTGCCATCTCCCTCTATACGTCAATCCTGGCCGGTTTTTTTGCCCACTTGATCTTCTGTGAAATGCGTTTTTGCTTACGCTCGTTCCAGAATCGTCGCCGGCGCCATGCCACCGCCCGTGCAAAGCGAAACCAGGGCATAGCGACCGCCTCTGCGCCTGAGTTCATTGATGGCCGTTACTGTCAGGCGACAACCGGAATTGCCCACAGGATGGCCGAGGGCTATGGCCCCGCCACTTACATTCAATTTACTCTTGTCCGCCTTGAGTTCCTTTACCCAGGCAAGCGGTATTGGTGCAAAGGCCTCGTTGATCTCATAAATATCGATATCACCCAGGGCAAGCCCTGCTTTCGCCAAGACTTTGGGGGTAACGTAAATCGGACCGGTAAGCATCAGCTTTGGATCCGAACCCACAACCGCACTGGCGACGATCCGGGCCAGTGGCTCTAGTTTCAGTGCTTTCATCTTCTTTTCGCTCATTAACACCACCGCTGAAGCGCCATCGGTGATGGCGCTCGATATGCCGGCGGTGATGAATTTCGTATTGGGCAACACATCGAGGGCTTTTAGTTTTTCTGTTGTGGTATCGGGCCGGATGGTTTCGTCATTCTCCATGACGATCTCATTCCCCTCTTTGTTAAGCCCTTTCATGGGCATAATCTCGTTTCGGAAATATCCATTCACAGTCGCATGATGGGCCTTCTGGTGACTTGAGATCGCAAAGGCGATGCATTCATCCTCTGTAATTCCCCAATGATCGGCAATCAATTGGGCGCCAAGCATTTGGTCCGGCTGGCCGTATTTGTTTGTGTAATAAGGTCCGAAGGGATTGCCCATCGGTTTGCCGTTGAACAATGTACCGTTCAAGTCTGATGTGATCGTATACTTGGACAGCAATTCGCACCCGCTGGCGATCATGACATCCATCGTTCCCGATGCAATCAAACCGCTGGCAAGCTGGATAGCGCTGAGACTGCTCCCGCACTGACGGTTTACGGAAATTCCGGGAACTGTAATGGGAAATTTCGCTGCCAATATCCCTGTCCGCGCCAGGTCAAAACCCTGCTCGCCAACCTGATAAACGGTACCGTTTATGATATCCTCAACCTGCGCCGGATCGAGATTTATTCTTTTCACGACTTCATCTAACACGGCACCCAGGAGTTCCGGCGCTGTCCAATTCCTCAGATATCCCTTACTTCTTCCCACCGGCGTTCTGACGGCGCTGACAATAAATACACTTTCCATAAAATTTTTCCTTTTTTACACAATCGGGTTTGCCTTTAATTGAACAGCCCTGTCTCTTCAAATGCCTTTATCTCGTCTTCGGTATATCCCAATTCCAGGAAGACCTCTTTGGTATGATTACCTGTTGACGCTGTCACTCCGGCGCTTTTATAAACTTGCTTTGTTTCAGAAAACTTGATGGGGTTGGCAATCTGTTTGACCGTCACGCCATTGACAACCGGCAGCTTCACAATCATGCCCCGCTCCTTAGCCAGCGAATCCTCGAAAACTTCTTTCAATGTCATCACAGGTTCCACGCAGGCGTCGGCGTCTTTGAAGATTTCGCACCATTCGTCTTTGCTTTTTTTCTTTATAATAGTGCGGACCTCTTCTTTCACATAAGCAAGGTCTCCTGGCGTCACGCCCTCCTGAATCAGGTCCGGCCGGTTGATCGCTTGACAAAAATTAGCGAAAAATTGAGGTTCAAGACCTCCGAAGCTGATGTAATTGCCGTCTCCGGTTTCATAATAATCATAAAGAGAGCCACCGTTCAGAACCGTTGCCTCGGGCCGGGGCTCTATTCCATCCAGCAGATAGGTGGCGCCGAAAATAGCATTGAACGCAATCATACCGTCGGTCATGGAGATGTCGATGGATTGGCCCTTTCCCGTGGCATTCCGGGATATCACTGCGGCAAGAATGCCAATAATTGCATTATTCGATCCCGAGGCCACATCGGCAACTTGCATCCCCATCAGGCAGGGACCCTGCTCTTTTGTGCCCGAGTAGGACGCGATCCCTGAACGGGCGATATAGTTAATGTCATGGCCAACCCGTGTCGTCATGGGACCGCTCTGACCGTAACCTGTGAGTGAGCAATAAATAATATTTTTTCTTATGGCTCTGAGGTCCTCGTAGGCAAGGTTTAACTTTGCCATGACACCGGGCCGGAATTGTTCGATGATGATATCGAATCCGTTTTTAGAAATAAGTTGATGGACGATCCCTAATGCCCGGGGGTCTTTCAGATTCAGAGTGATACAGCGTTTATTCCGTCCCAGAAATGCCGACCCGGCCGAAATATCGGTCCCCGGTACAAAGGGGGGCAGAAGATCTCCCAAATCAGGACGTGAACCGGAAACGATCCTCAACACGTCAGCTCCCATATCGGCAAGGCACATTGACGCATAGGGTCCGGGCAGCAATGTCGTAAAATCCAGTATTTTGAGTCCATCAAGCGCACCTGGCATAGTAGCTCCTTTTTGAATTAATCTTACATTTGCAGCACACGCCCAAGCGTCATGATCTCCGCTTCCTTTGTCCCCTCATAGAGTTCAAGGATCTTGGCGTCCCGATACCATTTCTGAACGGCATATTCATCCATATAGCCGTATCCCCCATGTATTTCAACAGCTGCATTGGCGCAAAAGACGGCTGTCTGTCCTCCCAGATACTTGCACATGGCGGCCAGATGGAAGTCCGGTTTGCCCGCGTCTGCAAGCCATGCCGCCTTGTGGGTAAGCGTTCTGAGCGATTCAATTTTAATAGCCATCTCTGTGAGTTTGGCCATGGTCATTTGATAACTGCCGATGGGCGCTCCGAAGGATGTTCTTTCCCTGGCGTACTTGGCAGCTGCTTCCAGGCAGGCCAAAGAGAGTCCAACGGCCTGACAGGAAACCAGGATTCTTGTAATGTCGAAAAAAAGCATCAACTGATGAAAGCCCCGGCCTTCTTTTCCCACAAGGTTTTCCTGCGGAACACGAACATCCTCAAAAGTAATCTCAGCTGTGTCGCTCGCCCGGATACCCATCTTTCCATGCAGCTTATTACGGATGACACCTTTTGCATCGGCCGGGACAATGATTTGGCTGAAGCTGTTGTGTTTTTTTTCTTCGGGCTTGCTGATGCATTGCACTATCATGAAATCGCAAACGGTTCCATTGGTGATAAACATTTTGTTGCCTGTAATGACAAAATCTTTTCCATCCTTCACCGCCCTGGTTTTGTAACCGGAAACATCGGTGCCGGCATTGGGTTCGGTAAAAGCCCCTGCGGAAACCCATTCACCGCTGCAGACACGCGGCAGATATTTCTTTTTTTGCTCCTCCGAACCGAAATAAAAAATCGCCTCACATCCGAATGAAGCCGCCACAATGTTCAATCCGATCCCCATATCCACGCGAGAGAGTTCCTCGGTAATAATAGCATTGCCCATAATACCGACACCCGCCCCTCCATAGGCTTCCGGCACCCACGCCGCCACGAGACCCTGCCCAGCAGCCTTCTTGCGTATATCAGGGGTGTACTTTTCCTCTTTATCACAATCAAAAGATATGGGCGCAATTTCGTTTACAGCAAACTTGTAAGCCATCTCCTTCAACATTTTGTTCTCATCAGACAGATCAAAATTCATGGAGTTTCTCCTTTCCAATGCGATTTAATAAAAGTTTTTACCGTAAAGCTTATCGCTGAGGCCGGTAATATCCGCCCACTTCATAGGACCTCCCTTATCGACGGGAAATCCGGTGCCCCAGATCATTCCCACATCAATCATTCTGGGATCCTCCACGATATGCCGCTCCATAAGATCCTTCCCTACCTTGACCATGGCAGTCAGGATACCGGTCTGAATTTCCCCGGCCGCAGCCGCCTGCGGCGCTTTATGGGCAATAAGTTTCAGAACTTCAGGATCCACGGTCCCGTCTTTCAAAAAGAAGCCCTTCCCGGATTTTTTAAGACCAAGGCGGCCCGAGGCCACTATCCGGTTCAACGTATCCTGCCTGATACCCATGCCGGCCAGTACTTTGTGGGGGATGTCGATCCCGACTTCATCGATGAGGCGAATCGGCCCCACGGGCATACCAAAGCTCAACATGGCGCCATCGATTTTTTCGATAGGATTTCCCGCCTCCAGATAGTTTAAAACGCCTAGAAAATAGGGCATGAGCAGTGCATTGACGACAAACCCTGGATTATCCCGGCAGACAATCGGGCGCTTTCGAATAGCAGCGGAAAAATTAAGGAGATTATCAACTGTTTCCCGGCTTGTAGCTTCCGCCTGTACTATTTCAACCAATTGCATCAGCCAAACGGGTGAAAAGAAGTGGGTTCCGCCAAATCGCTCCGGATGAGTTACAAAGCCCGACATGGCTGTGACTAAAAGGGAGGAGGTATTGCTGGCGATCAGGCAATCATCCCGGACGGCCAGGCAGAGTTCGCGGTAGGTCTGCTCTTTTACTTTGATATCTTCGAAAACGGCTTCGACCACCAAATCCACGTCTTTAAACTCAGCGCTGTAGTAGGCGGTTGTCGTTAGCAGTTCCATGAGCTGATCAACCGGGACCGCCAGGCGTTTCTTTTCGGCCATGCCTTCCAGGATCTTTCTAATGAATGCCTTGCCTGCTTCAAACGTTTCCGGAAAGTCCTTGACGATTACGGGAATTTGCATATTACGCAGCACATCAATGATTATGCCTCGCCCCATGGTACCGAACCCCAGTACTGCTACCTTACGGATCGGCTTTGGAGAAAAGCCTTTTGTCATCATCCCTTTTGGCTTATCCGTCATGGTTTTGATGAAAAAGGTATTAATACTGCCTTTTGCTTCGGGGGAGAGGGCCGTTTGGATAAAGTATTTCTTCTCAAGTTCCAACCCTTCCTTAAGCGGAACTTTGAGACCTTCCTGCATGGACTTGATAGCCAGCATGGGTCCGGGAAGTTCCCGCCCTTTAGTCATTTTGAGAACGCCCTGGCGGGCCATATCGGCAACGGCGTCGATCTGGGAGAAGTCCTGTACAGGTCTCTTCAAATCAGCCTTACCCATAATGATCTCTTGTAGAAATATCTTCGCGGCGTCAAGCAGGTTCCCGCCGGCAGGCACGAGCCGGTCGATAATACCCAGTTCATGAGCCTTGAGCGCCGGGATGAGGCTTCCCTTCAGAATCAACTCCACAGCCGGGTAGCCGATCAAACGCGGCAGCCGCTGTGTGCCTCCGCCTCCCGGAAAAAGGCCGACGTTACATTCGGGAAGGCCGATAAGCGATGACCTGGCATCGGTCGATATCCTGGCTGTACAAACCAGCGCCAGTTCCAGTCCGCCCCCTGCACAGACGCCGTTGATTGCCGCCACAGTGGGAATTTTAAGGTCGTTCCAGCGATTGAAAGAGTCTTGAAGCGTGTTGAGTATTCGCCTGACTTCGTCAGCCTCTGTCATATCCGCCAGCAGTTTCAAATTGGCTCCGGCACAGAAATTGTCAGCCTTGCCGGAAATAATAATAGCGCCGGAGAGGCCTTTTTCTTTTTCGATCTCTGTAAGCAGCTCACGAAAACTCACCACCGCTGCTTCCGTCCACGTATTCATGGCGTCACCTGCCACATTGAATGTTACGATACCTATATTGCCTTCTTTTTTTAAACTAAAGATCCGATCGGTCATGGTTCGTCTCCTTAAGATAAATTTGAAATTACAATTCCATCATCTTTCCGACAATGGCTTTCATGACTTCCGTCGTTCCCGCAAAAATGGGAATGACTCTTACATCGCGGGCGAAACGGCAGATAGGATATTCTTCCATGTATCCGTAGCCCCCGTGCAACTGGACGCATTGGTAAGCGACGCGATTCGCCATTTCCGGTATCCAGGCCTTGGCCATGGATACCTTCATGACAATATCCTCGCCGGCGATGTGGTCGCAAATAAGGTTGTCAAGAAATGCTCTGCCCAATTCTATTTCCGTCGCCATTTCAACGATCTTGAATGTGTTATGCTGGAAAGAACTGATGGGTTTTCCGAAAATCATCCTTTCACGCGAGTATTTAATCGTCATCTGCAGCATCGCCTCGGCCATGGATTGCGCCATGACGGAAGCGATGAGTCTTTCACCCTGGAGCTTCTTCATCAGGAACGAAAACCCCTGCCCTTCCCTGCCCAGAAGATTCGCCGCGGGGACACGGCAGTCTACAAAGGTCAGCTCCGCCGTATCCTGGCTGTGAAACCCCATTTTATCAAGGTTACGGCCTTTTTCAAATCCCGGTGCGCCGTCTTCTACACAGATGAGACTGATACCCTTGAAAGGAGGTTCTGCTTTGGTGTCCGTTTTAACGGCAACGATAACCAGATCGCAGTTTATGCCATTGGAAATAAATGTTTTCTGCCCGTTGATAATATAGTCGTCGCCGTCTCTTACAGCGGTTGCCCGGATGGCTGCCAGGTCTGACCCGGTTCCCGGTTCCGTCATGGCAATGGCTGTAATGATATTTCCCGAGGCGCATCCGGGAAGCCATCGATATTTCTGTTCTTCATTACCGAAACTATGAAGATAAGGAACGACAATGTCGCTGTGAAGACCGGCAAGAAGGCCGGTTGCGCCTATGGTGGCCAATTCCTCGTTGATGACCACGGAATACTCGTAACCGGCGTTTGATCCGCCGTATTCTTCCTCCAGCCATGGACAGAGGAAACCATTCTCGCCCATTTTTCTCCAGATATCTTTGGGCACGATTCCGTCGTGTTCCCATTTTTCGAGAAAAGGAACGACTTCTTTTTCCAAAAATTTACGGAAGCTTTCACGAAATATATGATGCTCCTGAATGAATATCTTTCTCGCCATGAAGAAATCCTTTCTTGTTCATTTTGTATGGGGGTCAAAGAAACGCTGTTCCTGTATTTTCTCCTGATTAGCGTTTCTGGAATATTCTTACTTAATCCACCCGCAGGATAACTGCTTCACCTTGCGCCAGACCGCCGCATATGGATGCCACACCATAGCCGCCGCCCCGTCTCTGAAGTTCATAGGCCAAATGCATTGTGATTCTGGCGGCGCTCGCGCCCACGGGATGACCGATAGCAATGGCGCCTCCGTTGACGTTGGTCCTCTCCAGAATCTTTTGCCATTTCTTGTCATCATCGTTGGCCAGCATTTTTGTGGCCGTCAGGGTAACGGCAGCGAACGCTTCATTGATCTCGATTAGATCCATCTGGTCCAGGGTCAGGCCTGACCTGTCCAACGCTTTGGTAATGGTATAGGCCGGAATTTCAGCAATCGCTCTGGGCGCCGTCGCCGATGCAACGGTAGCCACAATCGTGGCCATCGGTTTTAAGCCTTTCTGATTTGCTTTCTGTCTTGTCATGAACAATATCGCGCTGGATCCAGCACTCAGAGGCGGCGCATTGCCTGCTGTAACTGTCGGGCTTCCATAAATAGGCCGTAGTTTGGCGAGGGCCTCCATGGTGGTTTTACGGGGTGACTCATCCTTTTCAATGACTATCGGGTCCCCTTTTTTCTGAGGAATGATCACCGGTATGAGTTCTTCGCCGATTTTGTACTTTCCCGCAGCAAAGGCCTTTGCATATTTCTCCTGGCTGCCCTGCGCCCATGCATCCTGCATCTCCCGTGTTACCCCATGCTCCAGTGCGACTTCCCCTGCGTCCTTGGCTACCGCGTTAAATCCCTTGGCGGCGTAGCCCAGTTCAAAAAGACCGTCTATGAGTTGGATATGCCCCAGCCTTACTCCTTTTCGCAAACCGGGCGCCAAATGGGGTGTCCTGCACATATTTTCAGCTCCTACCGTCATGACGATTTCCGCCTCACCCGCCCGGATGGCCCGAAAACCCAGGCGTAGACAAGTGAGCGAGGAGCAGCACGCCCGATCAAGGGTCAAAGAGATGTTTTCTGCGGGGAATCCGGCCAGGAGCGTAGCCTGTCTTGCCGGAACATCCGTTTCCAGGGCAAGCTCCGCCAGAACACAACTGCCGTAGTTGATTTCATCTATTTCACCGGGGTTGATTCCAACGCGCTTGACAACCTCTTTCATGACCATGACCCCCAGATCGATACTGGGGATATCCCCCATGGCCGAGGTAAAATTGCTGAAAGGCGTCCTTGCGGCGCTGACAATAACGATATCATCTTTGTTTTGCATATTGAATTATCTCCTCATCTGTTATTTATGTTTTGTTAAGTAAATGCAGCGCTATTTAGCCGCCATCCGGATGGCGCCGTCGAGCCTGATCACTTCACCATTCAACATGTGATTTTCGATGATGTGTCTGACCAGTGCGGCAAACTCTTCAGGATGTCCCAATCGCTGGGGAAACGGCACCATTTTCCCCAGGGCTTCGCGTGCCGCTTCCGGCAAACCATGGAGCAGGGGCGTGTCAAAAAGTCCGGGGGCTATCGTCATCACCCGAATCCCGTAATCCGCGCACTCCCTGGCAATCGGCAGCGTCATGGCCACAATGCCGCCTTTGGAAGCGCTGTAATCCGCCTGACCGATCTGACCGTCAAAAGCAGCCGCGGAAGAGGTGTTGATGATGACGCCTTTTTCTCCATCCGTGCCTGGCGGGTTTTTGACCATTTGTTCAACGGCCAGCCTGATGACATTGAATGTGCCGACAAGATTAATCTGGATGGTTTTGTTGAAGGCGGCCAGAGGCATGGGCCCTTTCCTGGATAAAACTTTCATGGGGACAGCGCCGCCGGCACAGTTGATGGCGATGTTAATCGCACCGAAGGTTTCCATGGTTTTGTTGATGGCTCCCTGAACACCCGCGTCGTCGGCTACATCCGTTTGGGCAAAGATAACATCCTTGCCCAACTCGGTGGCAATTTTTTCTCCCCGGTCAGCCGCAAAATCGAAGATGGCTATTTTTGCGCCGCTTGCGAGCAGGTTCCGGACACAAGCTTCCCCCAATCCCGAGGCGCCGCCGGTCACAACGGCAACACTGTTTTTTACATTCATATGATTCCTCCTTTCTTATGATGACTTAAGTTTCTTCCTGATATCTTCGCGCAAAACCGACTTGAGGATCTTCCCGACAGGGTTTCTGGGAATGGCAGCGATGATCTCGACACGTTCGGGTATTTTGTAAACAGCGATACCTTTATCCTTCATAAATGACCTGATGTTTTCAACGGTTGGTTTTTCTTCGGTTCTGGGGACAACATAAACGCAGACCTTTTCTCCCAGAGCCTCGTCTGGCATGGCGACAGCGGCAACATCAAGGACATTGGGATGACCGAGAAGCATATTTTCGACTTCCTGGGCGCTGATGTTAAAACCACCGCGTATAATGATATCCTTGGTACGATCAAAGAATCCGATACAATCATTATCTTTGATCTGGAAAAGATCGCCGGTGTTGAAGAAGCCATCCTTATCGAAAGCCTTTTGCGTCAGATCCGGCCTTTTAAAGTAACCGGGAATGACATTAGGGCCGCGGTACCAGAGTTCTCCAATGCCGCCAATTTCTGTAATCTCCTCATGGCTGACGGGATCCAGTATCTTCAGATGCAGGTTTTTTTTGAATGTTGAGGAAACCCTGGCCCATTTTGAACCCGTTTTCCCATATTGCGGGAAATGATCGATACGCATTTCAAGATCAGGAATGTCATTGGGTCCGGCTACATTGGCTGTTCCTTCATTCTGTCCCCAGATATTGGCAAATTCAATGCCCCATCGCCTCTTGAGTTCCTGTACAGACCATAAGGATGGAGGGGCAGCGCCGATCGTGATGGCCTTCATATTGCTTAAATTGAAGTCAT
This sequence comes from Smithella sp., assembly GCA_052139735.1. Taxonomy (GTDB): domain Bacteria; phylum Desulfobacterota; class Syntrophia; order Syntrophales; family Smithellaceae; genus Smithella. The sequence continues at coordinate 10,681 of JBKQWB010000058.1, forward strand.
CCACTTTCGGGTGCTTCAAGATGGCGTTGACGATTGCCGGTACAAGAAGTGTGTAATGGATATCCTCAGTCAAAAGTTGCATGATGAAGGTTGGACCGTCGAAGGGGTGGTGGAGGGCAAGCTTCCCACCCGTCATTAACCAGGGGATAAAGATGGTTCCGATGGAAGCCATGTTGACCAGCGGGCCGGCTGTAATTAAATTATATCCCGGGTGAATAGGCGCCGACTCGTATTCGAAAACACCCTCGCACAGCCAATTGTTATGACTCATGGGGCAACCTTTTGGCTGGGCTTCGGTTCCCGATGACCAGCAAAGGGTGAAGGCATCATTCGCATCGATCTTGATTCCATCCAGCTTTCCCGTGATGTTCCCTTTCGTCATTTGCCGGACTTCGGTCAAGGTGATGATATTTTTAATGGAGGGGAATTCAGGCTGAAGTTTTTCAACCATCTCCCTGTGTTTGAAGCCGCCAAATTCCTCGACGGTGATGAATGCCTTTGCTTCCGTTAAGCCGGCAATATACTCGATTTCTACCTGACGCCACTGCATGGGCATGGGTGATATTAAAGCCCCTGCCCGGGTGATGGCCAGATAAAGCATGGCGAGTTCCCAGCAGTTGGGCAACTGCACTATGATGATGTCATTTTTCCTGATGCCCTTAGTGATCAGCGCTTCGGCTGTGGCATCAACGGCGCGATCGATTTCCCGGAAGGTCAACGATTCAGGCTTGAGGCCCAGGAGCGCCTCTTTGTTAAGTGGATCGGAGAGGCCGATCATGTCGGGTGTTTTTGCGACATTCTCTTTGAAGTAGTCTATCAGGGTTTTTGTCCCCCAAAGCCCTTTTTGGGTCCACTGGCGAACACTTTCCGAGGAAGCAAAAATCATAATCCAAACCTCCTTTGTTTATTTTTCAAAATTTCATTGTTGCCTTATTGAAATTTGAAACTTATTATCAGGATAGATCGTGACTATGAAACTTGGCGATTGGTTAAACCATACCTTCTATTCTCTTTACCTCTCTCTTTACCTCCGCACAAAAGCCTGCCCGAGCTAAGGTATGTAACACTTACTTACCTTTGTGGCAGGTATGTAACACATACTTATTTGGCTGTCAAGTATTTTTTGTGGTTAAAATGCGCCGGTTTTGCGTGGAGGTAAAACAAATGGAATTTCAGGATTGGTTTACTGTTATTTTGCGGATTTTCTTCTTCTGCCGGTCTTTGCCTGTTTTTCAATGCCGTTAAAAATTAATTTGCAGATTTCTTCCGTATATTCTTTCGTTTTTACTTTGGTTCCGAATATGATCTTCGGCAAGCACAGATGTTCAATGGCGCCATTGATCATCTGACGAATATAACGTGGAGATATATCCGAGCGAATATCTCCGCATTTTACTCCTTTCTCAAGAATATCCAACAGGATATTTGTATAATCTCTCAGCTGCTCATAGGTTTCACTCGTAAAAAATGCCGGGAAATTACGTACCTCAATGATCAGGATTTTTGCGAAGACCGGCGTTTCCTGATAGTAACTCAGTGTTGAAGAGATGAACGTTTTAATCTTATCAAACGTCCCTTCGGCATCCTGAAGATTTTTACGGAGAATCTTCAGGAAATCCGAGTTATATTCCTGCAAAACACAATGCAGTAGATTTCGTTTGTTTTTAAAATATTTGTAAATCAAGCCCTCATTGACGCCGGCCTTTTCGGCAATTTCCGTCCAGGTAATGACATCGAAACTTTTTTCCTTCAAAAGCGAGATCATCGCCTTGGAGATCTTAATATGCCCTGGCGGGAGTGACGGCCGCTTCTGATCTTTTGGTCCATTTACCTTCATCATACCTACAAAAGCAGAGATTTTAACAATACGTGTGATTCTATATTTAAATGCGACGTGTTTTGTCAATGAAAATATTAGATGCCCCATTATTTTGGCTGAAATAAGTTCAGGAAGATACAATGTAATCGATGGTAACCATCGCTTAGAAAAGGCATACAGAATGGAGATTGGGTATATTACTGCCTGCAAGCTTAAGCGATCGGCTGGATTGATTTTGTGTTAGAGCTATATTTTCCAATTGTTCTTTCTTGCGACTTCATATGCTTTGGCAAACTCCGAAGCGGTTGGCGGATAAATAGAAAACCAATTATATTTAAATACATCTTCTCGTTCTCTGCGCAGATCATTCTTGGTCTTAAACCCTTTACCCGGCAGGTCGGTATCGCCATTAACAACTAATACTGTTAAAGGCGGGAGCTTGTTTTGTGAGCAAAAAAACATGATGTGTCTTAGTTGTCTATCAAGCGCACCGGCAAGTACATCAGCTTCTTCATATCCTAGAATGTCAGCGATCTCACGATATGTCGTTATCTGTCTATTATATGCCTTTCCAGTTAGTATTTGCCAAATTTGTACAGCCCTTGCTTCTAGAGTCGGAGTATCTGAAAAATATTTAATCATAGTTTTCCTTTCTCTAATTTAAATAACAATGTCATTGCATTTAATTTAAGCTCCGGAGAAAAGGACACGAATCCGATCACGCCGGCTTGCGAAAGACAACCTGTATATCACCCAGAACTCTTTCAGCAAAGCCTGCCTCGCAAATGGATAAATAGTATTCCCATTTTCTCTGGAAAATATGATTAAAACCCATTGCCGATATGGATTCAATATTGCGAAGATATTCTTTCCGCCAGTCTTTAAGTGTTGCGGCGTAGTTCGTGCCTATATCCTTCAGGTTTTCCATAATAAAGCTTGAATATTTTGTCGCGGCTTCACTCAGAACAGTTACTGAGGGCAGAAGTCCTCCCGGGAAAATATGCTTCTGAATCCAGTCTCTTTGCCGGCGGTATTCTTTATAGCGCTGATCCGGAATGGTAATGACCTGAATCACAAGCAGGCCACCCGGTTTAAGCAGGCGGTCGCAACACTGAAAAAACTTGCCAAAATACCGATGGCCGACCGCTTCCAGCATTTCGATGGAAACAATTTTATCATAGCGTCCCTTGATTTCACGATAATCCTGAAGGCGGATTTCAATATTTTTTTCCAGTCCCTCACTTTTTATTCGATTCAACGCAAGCGCATACTGAGCCCTCGAAACGGTGATGCCCGTAAGATGGCATTGTGTTTGTTTAACGGCCTCCAGGGCAAAACCGCACCAGCCGCAGCCAATCTCAAGAACGTGATCTGTTGCTTTTATTTGAGCCTTCTGGATGATGCTGTTGATCTTGTTTTTCTGAGCCGCTTCGCAGGAATCTTTTTCCGAAGAATAAATTCCACAGGAATAGAGCATGGACGGATCAAGAAATTTCTGGAAAAATTCGTTGCTTAAATCGTAGTGCTGCTCTATATTTTTCCGGCTGCCGATCAGTGTATTTTTTCGTGTACTATCAAGTAGACGAATTGTCCGGCGGCACAGCGACGCTGCAACGGGATAACCTTCTTTTAATGAGTCACGGTTCCTTATGAAAAGGCGAAACAGACCGGCAATATCTTTTGTATTCCACATGCCCTGCATAAAAGATTCACCAAGTCCCACTTCACCGCGCAAAACAACATTAGAAAATAACCGGTAATCGGAAATGGTCATATCCGCTGACGGAGATGAATTTCTGTCTCCGAAATGTATTTCCTGCCCATCGGGTAGGCGTATGGTCAGGTGCCCTACACGAATTTTTTGTAAAAGTCGAAAGAGAATGGTCTTACAGATATTTTGAACAACATTAGATGATATTTCTTTGGTTGTCATAATAGTGTCCTCCCAAAATTATAACAAAGTCAGACCCGCCATGCTCTGAAATCCCAAGTCTGAAAAAATTTATAATCAGCACAACACTTTTATTTGATTATTTTAATATATTTATAATCATACCGTCAAGAGAAAAAGAACCAGCAACCTTTTTGTGAAATCATACATATGTGTATGCTCTTTATCTTTGAGCATAGTGGAATGGTGTTGATTGAGGAAGAAAGAAAATTCCAATTTCCAAATCGGCAGAACTGTTTGTTTCACCTCTTAAGTTTCAGTGTTGGTCCTTTGTCAGAATTGAGAATTATTATTTGAAGAACTAAACCGCTTCGCGGTAGCCATTCCATCGCCTTTTTTCCAGAGACACATAATAAACCAAGCCCTATAAATTCAGCAAGGATTTATTTTAGCGCTTGTTGATCAAGCAAAATCTTCG
>JBKQWB010000059.1:0-4657 GCA_052139735.1 Smithella sp.
ATAAACAGCTATACTTCCCAGACAAGTATTATAAATCCAGGTCGGATCTATGGGTGTCCAGGAAAAAACAGAATGATCCATAATCAGGGTGTGATGAGCAATATAATATTTGCCGAGCGCCATTTGCCACCACAAATCATAATCACTTCCGTCCACCTTATATTCCAACAGAATCAGCGCCGGCAAAAGCGCTATCATCAACCATCTCAGGTATCCTGAAGATGACAGCCTTTCCGAAAAGGCAAAAAAGGAAGATGTCTTTGAAGGACGATTGCTTGTTGTATTAGCGGCATCATTTGGCGTAGTGGCAGTTTGATTCCCTTTTTCTTCTTTTTCGCTCATAGATGCGTTAACTTCTCCGGTTTTTTAACAAATGTTAATTTATTGCCGGATTCCTCCCGTTTAATCAGAATCTCTTATAAAAATTTCTTATTTTCCCGGTAACGGAATGGACATCATCATCCCTCATTTCATAGTAAAGCGGCAGACGCAAAAGACAATCACTTACCCTTTCCGTAACCTCCAATGTCCCGTTCGTTCGTCCATATAATTTCCCCGCAGGAGAACTGTGGAGAGGCACGTAATGAAACACGGCCATTATGTCCTGATCTTTCAAAAATTGGGCAAGTTCCGTTCTTTCTTTAAAAGACCGGGTTATGATGTAGAATATATGAGCGTTGCTGCAACAATCATTAAGAATGAAAGGAAGCTGAATGTAACCTTTTTCAGCCAAAGGCCGCAGATCTTCCATGTACAAAGCATAGAGTAAATTCCGTTTGGCAATAATCTGATCGGCATTCTCCATCTGGGCATAAAGGAACGCAGCGATAATATCGCTGGGCAGATAAGATGATCCGATATCAACCCACGTGTATTTGTCAACCTGCCCGCGAAAGAATTTGCTGCGATTGGTGCCCTTTTCGCGGATTATTTCAGCGCGTTCAATAAATTTTTCGTCATTGATCAACAGTGCGCCGCCCTCACCTGAAATGATGTTCTTCGTTTCGTGAAATGAACACGCGCCGAAATGCCCGATTGATCCCAACGGACGCCCTTTGTAGGTGGACATGATGCCCTGCGCGGCATCTTCAATTACAAAAAGGTTATGCCTCCCGGCGATATCCATGATGATATCCATTTCACAGGAAATACCGGCGTAATGAACCGGCAGGATAGCCCTTGTACGCGCAGTTAATGCCGCCTCAATCATATTCTCATTGATGTTGAGTGTGTCAGGGCGAATATCAATAAATACCGGAACACCTCCTCGTAAAACAAAAGAACTGGCAGTTGAAACAAAAGTGTATGAAGGCATAATGATTTCGTCGCCGGGCTCAATATCAGCCAAAATCGCCGACATTTCCAATGCCGCCGTGCAGGAATGTGTCAGGAGCACCTTGCGGCAACTGAGGCGTTCCTCAAGCCATGCCTGGCATTTTTTGGTGAAGGGTCCATCACCGGCGGTATGGTTGTTCTCAATAACGGCCTGGGCAATGTAAAAAAGTTCTTTGCCGGCAATAAAGGGCTTATTGAAGGGAATTTTATTTTTATTGTTCGCCATGTATCCTCTCTTTTATTTTCTATTTTGAATAGCAGCCTCTTGTTGGAGCATTATTATTATTCCTATAAAAATAATCGATCAATTGTAATCGGAATCCATTTTCCGACGCAGGACTATCTTCCAGATGATGAACATAACAAATCCCATAATCAAAGTTATTACGCTATAGCCCCTGATTATCAAAGCGCCTGCCTGAGCAACAGGAATATCCTGCTTGAAATAAACGAGAAAAGAAGAAATACTTACCTCATTAATGCCAAGCGACAAGGGGATAAAACTAAAAATACCTATGAGAGTAGTGATGGCAGTCATCGCAGCGGCATCCAAAAGATTCACTGAAATGGAAATACTGCGCAAACTGGCATACCAGCCCAGAACAATAAATAACCAGCCTCCGATTGTCAAAATGACGACTGTCGCCATAATCTTCCCGCTTCTTACGCACTGATTAAGCGGTTGGAAAAAACGCCCAACGACATTAGCCGGAGGGATGTGCCGGATAATTACGAAAAAAAATGCAAAACAAATAATCATTAAAGCCACGACAGTAAATATCACTTTCTTATCCAGTAATTTCGAAGCGCCGAAGATTATTCCTGATAAGGCCATCAGCAAAACAACCATCAAATCGAGAATCCTCTCTGTCATAAATATACCATAACCGGGAATCCTCTCCAGAGAACCGGTTTTTTTTAACAGTTCCACCTTCAGAGCTTCACCGGACTGAAATGGCGTAATTAAAGCAAAGGCCACTGACATGGAACACACCATGTACAAATGATAAAAATCAATATGGATATCCGAAGCCTTCAACAAAACGAACCAACGCATAGTTCGAAACAGCCAAAAACAAAGAATCGTTCCCGTAACCGTGCAGGGCAGCCATTTCCAATCCGCATGTGTCAGAAGTGGAATAACAGCACTCCACTGAAAGGAATGAATAATGTAGTACGTGCAAATAAAAAAGATGATGCCGCTTGCTATTATGCCTGAAAGTTTTTTAATGTTTCCCTCTCTCCAAGATATTCGACTTTCATGAATTTCGCCTGCGCGGCAATCCCCCTGCAAAATATTAACATAATGATATATTATGAATTTTTAAGCAAACCATTTATGAAAAGTATAATAGGAACGGCTTGGCTCGAAGCCGAGGCGAATCCATACCTTCTGAACTGCCAGATTGGTGATCTGGGTAGAGGTTATTATCTTTTCCATGTTTCTGTCAATGCACCATTTCATGCAATTTATTAGGATCATACGGTAGATGCCCATGCCCTGGTACGCCTTCAAAACGCCGAAAAGTATGACCTGCCCTTCATCAGGACTGTTTTCCCGAACCGTACCGAACCCTATAACTTTGTCTTTCAATTCAGCAATAAACACTTGATCTGCAACTGCTTTGTGAAGGCAGGATTTGTATGCCCAGTCCGCATAAGTTTCATTGCATTTTGTTTTATCCAGCCGGCTGTCTGCATGATAGTGCCCAAGATAGCCATCGAAGGCTTCAGCAGCTATGGCTTTAATAATTTCTTCTTCACCGGGTATGAAGGACCCGATCCTGATCTCAGAGACGTATTCCGGAGGGGGATTTACCCTTAGATTACATGAGTAATATATGAGCGTATCCATAAGCAAAAAGCCATTTCGTTCCAGTTCCTGCACCGCCGGCAGGTCGCCGGTAGGGCAGCGAGCCAACAATAAACGCACCTCATTTTCTTTGCAAAACCTCATGATATTCGGGATATTGTGAAGTTCCACCTTCTCCACCTTGGCAGTCTTAATTCCAAAGCGCTCCTCATCTATTGCAGAAAGGAAAATCGGCAAATCTTTCGGTTTCATTCTTCCTCCCAGATTCTTCGTAATCTGCAAAGCAACGCTGCGATAGGATTTTATAAAGAATCGTCTTTAACAGATAACTGTGTCCGGTCTTTTACAACATAGAGAGGTCTTCCCTTTACCTGATTAAAAACCCGGCCGATGTAAACGCCCAGGATTCCCATCCCGAGAAGGAGGGTCCCTGATAAGAAAAATAATGAAACCATCATACTGGTCCAACCGGTAGGTATATAATCAAATAAAAAATAACGAATAAATAACCATGCTCCATAGCAAAGAGCCGCAAAAGCCATGAAGAATCCGAACTGAACGCAAAGTTTTAAGGGCTTATTGGAATAGGAAATAATGGTATCGGCAGCAAAAGACAGTTGGCGGATCAGGGTATAACTGGATTTGCCTTCAGCGCGCCTGTCATGTACAATATCAATGCTTGCAATCTTGAAGCCTGTCCATCGAACAAGAAGAGGAAAGACACGGGGCTGTTCAGGCAGCATTTTAACCACATCGACAACCTTACGAACGTAAATTCCAAAATTCGCCTGGGCTGCGTCGCTTTTCTGATCTGTCATATATCCAAAAAACCAATGAAATAAACGGGAAGACAATCGTTTCAAAAACCTGTCATGCCTTTCAACCCTGCGTCCAAAAACTACGTCAAAGCCCTCCTGTGCTTTTGCCCACAGGCGAGGAATTTCCTCTGGACGGTCTTGCAAATCGCAATCCATTATCACGAGCCAATTTCCGCGCGAAATTTCGACACCCGCCATAATGGCGCTGTGCTGGCCGAAATTTCTTGATAGTTTCAGGCCTATAACTCTTGGATCGCTTTGCGCCATTTTGTTGATTAATTCCCAAGGATTACCCGGTCCGCAATCATCAACAAAGATAAGCTCGAAACTGGCCGGAATTTGGCTTGCTGCGGCGGCAACCCTTTCATAAAGAGGTTCCAATGTACTGTCACTTCCATATACCGGTACAACAACGGACATATCAGGAACATCAATCATAAAAATAGCCCAAACTTAGGATTTATAAAAAACACTATTTACAGCAATCTTCAATCTTAAGATTAAAAACTTTCGCACAACTGACCATTAATTTCAACTTTTTTATACCCAATATTTAGTATGATAAATCGCGATTACTGAAACTCTCCGTGGCAAGCCGCAGAGAATCTCTAATTCTTAATCAATATTCGCCAATTACCTCAAAGCTCGCGAAAATGTTTGCGCTCGCGGCCAAATTGAATATCATTGAGAA
>JBKQWB010000060.1:0-8389 GCA_052139735.1 Smithella sp.
TCCGAATGACTTTGAAAAGAATTTTATATTGGTTAAAGCAGCTTAACCGAGTGTCCGTTTTTACTTGACCAGATCAAATACCCTTGGTCAAGCGCTAAAGGACACATCAGACAAGGTGGCGATACAATACTATGCAAGAAGTCATTTTTGCATGATGATATAAAAAACTGGTTATCATATTTAAAATCAGGCGAGGATAATAAGATAGTTGAAGGCATACGAAATAAGACAAAAGCAGGCCAGCCATATGGTGAAGATGGTTTTATGATTAAACTGGAGAAAAAGCTGGGGATGGAGTTAAGGAAAAAGAAAGTTGGCAGACCAAGGAAGGTTAAATTACAGCAAGTAGTTAAAAAATAGGGCGCTGTCCCCTATTTCCCTATTTCCTCCTATTTCCCAGCGGAGTAAATATACCATGACAAAGGTGAGAATTGATCTTTAAAATAATTATGAGGGGGTATTATGCGCTCAATAAGTATTTTGATGTCATTAGTTTTACTTGGAATTGCCGGATTTGCAATTAATCACGCCTGCGCAGATACCTGTGCAGGTGTCACTTGCCCCACTGGAGAGAAGTGTTTCAACGGTTTATGTTATCATATGGATTGTATTACTTGCCCTTCAGGAATGTGCAATCCGGATGGCACGTGCTACGTGGACCCCTGTGTAGGGGTTGTTTGCAGTACTGGTAATGTTTGCGATAAAGGCCGTTGTATTCCTGATCCGTGTACGACCCTTATCTGCGGTGTTGGAACGGTATGCAACAAAGGCCTTTGTGTCCCTGATCCGCTTTGCGCAGGGGTTATTTGCGGCACTGGTAATGTTTGCGATAAAGGCCGTTGTATTCCTGATCCGTGTACGACCCTTATCTGCGGTGTCGGAACGGTATGCAACAAAGGCCTTTGTATCCCTGATCCGCTCTGCGCAGGGGTTGTTTGCGGCACCGGTAATGTTTGCGATAAAGGCCGTTGTATTCCTGATCCGTGTACGACCCTTATCTGTGGTGTCGGAACGATATGCAACAAAGGCCTTTGTGTCCCTGACCCGCTCTGCGCAGGGGTTGTTTGCGGCACCGGTAATGTTTGCGATAAAGGCCGTTGTATTCCTGACCGACGTTGCCAAAAAGTTATTTGCAGTACCGGAAAAGTTTGCGATAAAGGAAAATGTATCTCTGATCTTTGCGAGGGTGTTATCTGCAGAAAAGGTACAATATGCGATAAAGGCAAATGCGTTTCTGCATTTTAAGAATATCTCTATATTAGGGATACTCTATTTATTGTGATCCCATCGCTTTTATACGAAGCCCGGACTGAAATGAACCGTGAAATGGGTCAAATCAGCTGTCTATATTGTAAGCCCGAATATCGCAAAGGATTTCTCATTGATTACAGTTGCGATCCTTTCGATCGTTTTTTGGATATCAGCCTTCGGTACGTTGAAGAATTGAAGGTCTGTTTTAATAAGGAATGGCCATCTTTGTTCAAATTTTCCTCCTCCCATGTGAACACACTCAGCGATAAAGTTCAAACGCATTCCCCGAAGGGCTAAGTTTCTGACATAATAATCCTCTTGGCTAAAATTTTTTGTAAAGGATTTGAAAAAGAGCTTACATCTTTCAATATCCGCTTTTGTCACCTATTTCATACTGATGATTAAGTTGTTTTTCAGGATTTTCAAATATTACTTAATTCTTTTGACAAGGAAACGCCTTATGAGCTATTACTTATTATTCAAATGGGAGACTTCAATTACTAAATAAATATCCCGAAGGGGGAATGAACGATGAAAAGGATATGTTTCGTGGCGTTATTATCCGTTATGCTGATAACCGTTATACTGCCTGCTGTATACGCCGAAGAGCCAGCCAAACTGACAAAACAGGACATCGAATTCCTCACGCAACAGCGCCATGTCGAACAGGCCGATGTCGACGTCATCTCGAAGCTTAACCAAAAAGGCCGCAATGATCTGTATATGCGGATTGCCGCAAGGAACTGTCAATTGCTGGAACCATTCAAAGCAACCAGGGAATATCTCGGAAAGTATACCCCGGCACAGCAAAAGGCTCCCATAGCGCCCAAAGGATACAATACGGATTACCTTACCAAAGAAGAATATGACTACATTAACAGTATCAACAATCGTATGTTAGAGGATTTTTACAAGAATTCGAAATAAACTGAAATAAAAACGCGCCATATCTTGAGAAACCGGGTTCTTTGACTGGAAATTAAGGGGGATTGCATGAAAAAAGTTATTGTTCTTTTGCTGGTATTGGTTGTGTATGCGGGTTTCACCTTTGCCGCCCAGAAGGCGAGAGACGGCCGTTTCATCGCCTATGACAACGGCACGGTATTGGACACGAAGACGAATTTAATGTGGGCAGCGAAGGACAATGGGTATAATATCGGCTGGAGCGCCGCCAAGAGTTACTGTGAGAACTATCGCGGGGGCGGCTATTCAGACTGGCGAATGCCTACTCTGGCTGAACTGGAGGGATTGTATGACAGCAGCAAATCGCGGCCGGAAGCATGTGATACGAAATATAATATTCATGTTGCCACGGAATTAATTGATATTACTTGTACCGCACCCTGGACTTCAGAAACGCGCGATAATTTATTTGCCGGCTTTTTCCGTTTCGACAATGGCAGTAGGAACTGGTATATCCAGTCGAGCGACGGCAGCTACATCAGGGCGCTACCGGTGCGTTCAGGCAAATAGATTATTGGGTCATTTGCTTCTTAAATAGGGGACAAATAGGGGACAGCGCCCTATTTCCCAATCAGTTGTCAGGAGGCTTATAAAATGAAAGTATTATTGGTAAATGGAAGTCCGAATAAAAAAGGATGTACTTACACAGCCCTTTGCGAAGTGGAAAAGGAATTGCATAAGTATAATATTGATACAGAGATATTCTATCTTGGAAAGAAACCTATCAGGGGATGTACGGCATGTAGAAAGTGTGCTGAGACTGGGAAATGCGTGTTTGATGATGTAGTTAACGCAGGGCTTGATAAAGCGAATACATCCGATGGGTTTATTTTTGGTTCTCCTGTTCACTATGCCGGACCTTCCGGTTTTATAAAATCATTTTTAGACCGATGCTTTTTCTCAGGCAGTGATGTGTTTGCATATAAGCCGGGTGCAGCAATCGTAAGTTGTCGCAGAGCTGGCTCTACATCTGCATTTGATCAACTGAATAAATATTTTTCCATCAATAATATGCCAATTGTATCATCCCAGTATTGGAATATGGTGCACGGCAACACACCGGAAGAAGTGTTACAAGATCTTGAAGGATTACAGACGATGCGGACGCTTGGCCGGAATATGGCATGGCTTTTAAAATCAATCGAAGCGGGCAAAAAGGCAGGTGTTATCATGCCTGAAAAAGAAGATAAGATAAGGACGAATTTTATTAGATAATCAATAGAATTTGACGCGGCAAAGACTGCCGGGCAGGTCATACCCCGACCGCTAAATTGATATTATAACTATTTTGCAAATCCTGTGGAGTGAAAAAATATGTATATTGATATTCCGGCTATAGAGAAGATGCTGCTGCCTGCAATAATCATTGTTGTCGGATTTATCGTAGGTGTCATCGTTGAAAAAATAATTCTCAGAAAAATCAAAAAGCTGTCTTCAAAAACAAAATGGGAAAGTGATGAAATATTTATTAATGCGCTTCGCGGAACGACCACCGTTTTATTCCTTGTTGCCAGTATTTCCCTGGCACTGGAGGACACAGATTTAAGTCCTCATATCTTAAATCTTATTCATAAGGTTTTGCTTGTCCTTGTTATCTTCTTTGTGACAGTGGTTGTATCAAGAATCTCAGTCGGTTTTGTAAATGTGTATAGCAAAAAAGTCGATGGGGCTTTCACGTCGACATCCATATTCACAAACATAACGAGAATACTGATTTTTGTTATTGGTATTTTAATAATATTTCAGTATCTTGGAATATCTACTATACATATACTTACGGTATTGGGGGTCGGCGGTCTTGCCGTTGCTCTTGCCCTTCAGGATACCCTTGGCAATTTATTTGCCGGCATACAGGTGATTGCATCAGGCCATTTAAAACCCGGCCATTATCTAAGGCTGAGCAGTGGCGAAGAGGGCTATGTTGCAGACATAACATGGCGATACACGACTATTATATCGATGCAAAACAACACGATAATTGTTCCGAACTCTAAATTGGCGTCGGCAATTGTTATAGACTTTAATATACCGGACGAGATAATATCAACATCTATTGATGTGGGCGTGAGCTATGACAGTGACCTTGAAAAGGTTGAAAAAGTGACAACTGAGGTTGCCGCAGATGTATTGAAAGAAACAGGGGTGGGCGTCCCGGAATTTGAACCTTCTGTTACTTACAACAAGTTTGGCGATTCAAGCATTAACTTAAATGTGAATTTTCATGTAAAAAAGTTTGTCGATCAATACACCATTAAACATGCGTTTATCAAGAGACTGCATAAACGTTACAAGGAAGAAGGGATTGAAATTCCCTTTCCTGTCAGAACAGTTTACATGAAGGAAAAGATTTAAGTGAATCACACGCGTTATCTGATAGATTTTATATGCCCTGAACAAAACTTGATCTGACAGCGAATGTCAAGACAAGAGACTATTGATAATTTCAAAATCATTATTTTTCAAAAAATTAATTTTATGCCAGTTTACAAACTGTCATCAATAAGACATCTTTTTTAAGAAGGGGTTGTAAATTTGGTGTTATAAATGTATACAATGCCTGCAAGATTATTCTCTGGGGCATTAAGTAAATAAATATTTAGACGTATCGAAAGAAACCATTCCGTTCAACTCAAATAAAGAATTAAGGAGGGTTTATGAAACGCTTCGTATTGGTGATTACCGCATTATTGTTTTTCATCGCAGGACAGGCATTTGCAGCAGATAACTTAAGTAAAGCAGCTTCAAAAATCGAATCCGGGATTTCAAATAGTCTAAATGGAATGCAAGAGTCGATTTATCAAGCCGCAAAAGAGACAGGAAAACTAGGACTCCAGCACGAATCTGAAATAAGAAAACTTCTGCAAAGTTGTAATACCGGCAGGCCTTATGTGGTCGATTCAACATTCATTGATAACAAGGGCATTATGCGGTTTATCGAACCCCAACAGTATAGAAAGTATGAAGGCTCGGATATCTCCAAACAGAAAGCTATTATAATGATGCTTAAAACACAAAAACCACGGATGGGGAATGCATTTGTTTCCGTCGAGGGCATAAAATCAATCGATATTGAATATCCTGTTTTTTCAAATAGAAAAATATTTCTGGGCTCTGTCAGCATACTGATTAAACATGACGAGTTGATTCGTTCTGTCGCGGCAACGATTGAAAAAGAGTTGGGTGTAAACTGTATGGTCATGCAAAAGGACGGCCTTATTCTTTATGAAACAGATCAGACACAGATAGGACATAACACATTTACAGATCCGCTCTATAAAGATTTTCCTGAATTGCTTGCACTGGGAAAACGTATGATCAAAGAGAAAGAAGGAAAAGGATTTTACACTTTTAGGACTCCCGGAACAAAAAATATTGTTAAGAAAGTTGCTGTTTGGAGAACCGTTCATTTCTTAAGTAATGACTGGATTATTGTGGCCCAAAAAGAGGTTAAATAATCATCTGTCCTGAATGAAAATAGGGGAAATAGGGCGCTGTTGTTCCCTATTTCCCTACGTTTTGCATGCGTTTCAAAAGAAAACGCAGAAAACCAGCCAACATGATATCGAATTGGCACATAAAAGATACAAACAAATAGGGGAATGATTTATGAAAAAATCCATTGTAGCGTCATCAGGCAATGTATTTGGTGATTTGGGATATCCACCGGACGAAGCCGCGATTTTGCAAATGCGGGCGGATTTGATGGCTGATTTACGAAAATATATCAAAACCAAAAAGCTTACCCAGGCAGAAGCGGCGAAAATTTTCGGCGTCAGCCAATCGCGGGTTTCCGATTTAATTACCGGCAAATGGGAAAAATTCAGTTTGGAGATGCTGATTATTCTTGTAACGAAAGCCGGCATGCACGTTAAACTGAAAATTGCCGCTTAGTCGGCTAACGTTCTACCCGGTTCTCCTGTTGACCGGAATTCCCTGCCGGTTCGGAAATCGGATTTTTATTTCCTTCTTCCTCAATTTTATATTTTGTCATTTTATGCTTCTATGTTACAAACGATAATCGTTAACCAATGCAATATTAAAAAAAATAATTTGAGAGATATTTGATACGAATAGTTGTGAAGCGGTAAAATACATTGAAGAAAAAATTAATGATGAAATAATTGCGGGAGATTTAATATGAAAAAGAAATTCTCATCATTCTATTTACTGGCAATATTGCTGCTTGCCCTAGCCTCTATCAACTGGAATTTTGTAGATAAAATTTACGGATCGTCTTCCAAAGATCCGGCGGATTTTTTTTCCAAAGCCTCTCCGCAAGCACTTGCACTGGTGGAACGGGCATGGCGTGATTACCCTAATCAGACTGTTTACGATCTTCACGTGCATGCATTCGGAAACAATGAAAAAGAAAACGGAAATTATATCAATCCCGAAAACGTTAAAATTGCCCATATAACTCATTATTTAAGATTGAAAGCCTATCTGAGCGCCGGAAAGGTGAACAATATTAATTCCATTGATGAACAGTACATGGAACATCTAGTCAAGCTGGCGCGTAATATGGGACATCCCGTTCGCTTGTATCTGCTCGCCCTGGATAAATATTACGATAAATCGGGCAACATTGTAATGAAGAATACAGATTGCTACATCTCAAACCAATACGTATTCAAGATGGCCAATACCTATCCCGATATTTTCGAGCCGGTTATTTCCGTGCATCCCTATCGCCGTGACGCCGTCGAGGAACTTGCGCATTGGGCAAAGAAAGGTGTGCGAATGGTTAAATGGATACCCAATGTTCAGGGAATCGATCCATCCGATGAACGTATTGTTCCTTTTTATCTTGCCATGAAGAAATACAACATGACGCTTCTGGTTCACTCCGGAGAGGAATTGGCGCTGGAAACTCACGGCCAGCAGTATCTGGGAAATCCTCTTTTGCTGCGCAGGCCTCTCGATTGCGGCGTTAAGGTTATTATCGCCCACTGCGCCTCCTCTGGAAAAAATGTTGATCTGGATGATCCCCGAAAACGAAAAGTTCATAATTTTGATTTATTCATGCGTCTGATGGGAGAGAAAAAATATGAAGGGCTGCTTTATGCGGACATTTCCGGAACCACTCAATTCAACCGCATGAACAAAACTCTTCCGGTGTTGTTGAAACGCCCGGATATTCAAGCCCGTCTGGTAAACGGCAGCGATTATCCTCTTCCCGCTATCAATGTTCTGATTCACACGAGCAATTTTGTTAAGAAAGGTTATATAACCAAAGATGAACAAAAAGCACTGAAAGAAATTTACGACTATAATCCGCTGTTGTTTGATTTTGTCCTGAAACGAACTATTCGCAATCCCGGCAGTTCGCAAGGATTCCTTCCCCAATTATTCATAAATAATCCCTTGTCCACAAACAGGATTAATGAAGCAGGATAGAGATACGACACCATTTATAATTTCAATTCTCCTATTGTTGTGCATAATTGTTCCGGTCGAGTCAAGACACATCAAAAGATTATTTTTATTTTCGTTCTTTTGTGGAACAGTTTAATATTCCTCAATTTCCAAATTTATAATTTTATGTTAGGCTGCAATCTGCAATCGTTAGAGTTTTGAGTATTAGCACTAATCAATATAAACAATTTTGAATGAATAGATGATGAAAGCAAATATTAAATTGATCCTGGTGGCTTTAGCGTTTTTATTTATATCGTCAATCGTTTCTGCTGCTGGCCCTAAGAGTTACGGACTTTATTTTCCCAACCCACTCCTCAAGTCTGGCGAACGTATAGACCAGATCGACATTTCTGTATCATGTGGACACATTGAGGCAATTACTCATATTCCAAATGATTGGAACTTTGAAATTATCAGGGCTATCTCAGCAATTGAAGAGCTTCATGCCTCGGCTGGTCATGGCGGTTCCATGATTGAGCAAATTGAAGAATTGAACGGTGCTATTAGGGTCTCTATTGAAGATAAGAACTGCTTTGACATCTCGGCTAAGTTTTTGGTCCATGCAACTGGGGCAGAGCGGGAAATACGGTTTTCCAGAACACAACTAAGGTTGTTGCCTTAAATTGAGCATTGCACCTTTCGAATAAGCGTCAATCCAAAGTTGAGTTAGCAAACGAAGAGATTCGGATTAGAGGCGTTGATTCAATTTTGGATTGACGCTTGAAGAACTAAGCCGCGTGTTGTGAGCTATGGCGTT